>CAYPAA010000001.1:0-129219 GCA_964408625.1 uncultured Roseburia sp.
GTTTGAAGGTCCGCTGGATTTACTTTTGCACTTATTGGACAAGAATAAGGTTAGTATTTATGACATCCCAATTGTGGAGATTACAAATCAATATATGGATTATATCCGTCAGATGAGAGAGCATGATTTGAATATCATGAGTGAATTTATGGTTATGGCAGCGACTCTCTTGGATATCAAATCCCGTATGTTATTACCGCCTGAGGAGACGGAGGATGAGGAAGCGGAAGACCCAAGAGCAGAATTGGTTCAACAGTTGATCGAGTACAAAATGTACAAATGCATGGCATACGAGTTGAAAGACCGTCAGGTAGATGCTTCACACGTGTTCTTTAAAGAACCATCCATCCCGGAGGAGGTTGCAGCATATCAACCGCCTATAGATACGAAAGAGCTTGTAGCGGATTTATCTTTGAATCAGTTAAATGACATTTTTAAATCCGTATTAAAAAGACAGAAGGACAAGATTGATCCGATTCGTTCCAAATTTGGAGAAATCAAAAAAGAAGAGGTCTCATTGGAGGATAAGATTATTTATTTGAGAGACTATGCGCTGAATCATCGTCAGTTTAGTTTCCGACAACTATTGGAAAAACAGAGTACTCGCATAGAAATTATTGTCACTTTTTTGGCAATACTTGAGTTGATGAAAGCGGGAACGATTATGATTTCGCAGGAACATACCTTTGATGATATCAAGATTGAGTCAAAGTTGGCTGCGTAGACTAAGGGAGTTATGAAATGGACAGAAAACAGATGGAAGCTGTGATTGAGGGCATACTTTTTACGTTTGGTGAAGCAGTGGAACCTGGCAGAATTGCAAAGGCACTTGATGTAGAGACAAAAGAAGTGGTTGAAGTGCTGGAAGATATGATGGCAAGATGGAAGGAAGAAAAGCGCGGCATTCAGATTTTAGAGTTGGATGGAGCATTTCAGATGTGTACATCCGCTGATTTATATGAATACCTGATTTTGATTGCTAAACAGCCGAGAAAACATGTGTTGACCGATGTATTGTTGGAGACCCTTTCTATTATTGCGTACAAGCAGCCGATTACAAAATCAGAAATAGAAAAGATTCGTGGTGTTTCCTGCGACCATGCAGTCAGCAAATTGGTTGAGTATTCACTTGTCACAGAACTTGGAAGATTGGATGCGCCGGGCAGACCGATGTTGTTTGGCACAACGGAGGAGTTTTTGCGTTCTTTTGGCGTTTCATCTATCGATGAATTACCAACACCGGCACCGGAGTTGGTAGAAGAGTTTAAAGAACAGGCGGAGCAGGAAATTAAACTTGATGTTGGCGGCGAATAAATTTCCTATTTATATCATAGGATATGCCTATAAAATAAAATGGGGTTTGTCATATGAAAAGATTTTACAAGATATCTCTTAAAGTTCCAAAGGGAGCATTGAGAGGTATCTTTTTTTTCACGCTGATTGTCATGCTAATACTGCCATCCTTTGCGGTGAATGCAGAGGAAAGTGCGAAAGAGCCCGGAGAATTATATGCGCTGTCCGCGGTGCTTGTTGATGGTGAGAGCGGTAGACTGCTTTATGGCAAGGAGAGTGAAACAAAAAGAGCAAATGCAAGTACAACAAAGATTATGACTTGCATTTTGGCGCTGGAGCAGGGAAATTTGCACGATGTGGTCTGCGTTTCTGATTATGCGGCTTCTATGCCAAATGTACAGTTGGGGATTGAATCCGGCGAGTACTATCGTTTGGAAGACCTGTTATATTCTCTGATGTTGGAATCACACAATGACGCTGCCGTAGCAATTGCAGAACATGTGGGCGGGAGTGTAGAGGACTTTTCAAAGCTTATGAATAAGAAGGCAAAGGAGATTGGCTGTGAAAACACACTTTTCCTGACGCCGAACGGTCTGGACCAAAAACAAGGGGAGGACTTTCATGGCACAACGGCAACGGACTTGGCAAAAATCATGTCCTATTGTGTTTGGAAATCGCCACAGAAAGAACAGTTTATATCAATCACAAGAACAAAGGAACATAATTTTTCAAATTACATAAAACAGGAAGATGGCGGCTTTGTTCAGGGAAAACACACATGTTCCTGCGGAAATCACAATGCATATCTGAATCAAAATCCGGATTGTATATCAGGAAAAACCGGATTTACGGGAGAGGCAGGTTATTGCTATGTCTGTGCACTGGAATCTGACGGCAGAAAGTATGCGATTGCTCTGTTGGGGAGCGGTTGGCCAAACAATAAGAATTATAAATGGAAGGATTGCAACAAACTGTATTCTTATGCAAAAGAGAATTTTCATATGAGACAAATACCGGATTGCTCCCACGACTTTCAACGAATACTGGTGCAGGATGCGGCAAACAAAAATTTTGATTTTAAGAAAAAAACATATGTTGTTCCCTATACGGAGGAGATAAGTGGCAGTATTCTTCTTGCTGATTGGGAAAATCTGAGGTTCGAGACTACATATCCGAAGTCTGTTTCTGCCCAAAAATGCAAAGACAAAAAGATTGGAAAAGTGGAGGTGTTTATCGGAAACCAACCGTTATTTCATAAGGACATCAAGATGACATGCAATTGGGGAAAACGAAATATATATTGGTATTTTCGGGGAATTGCACAGATTTGGCATATGCAGTCGAATGGAAACTAAATCTTAAAAATTCGTGTTTGAAAATTAGTGAAATAATTAACAAAAAACGTTGAAATGAGAGTTGCAAAACGCTATTATTATATTAGCAAAATTTGATTTTTTATATATGGAGGAGAAAAGCATGAGTAATGTATCAAAAAGCCCTGCTATTTCACGAATTGAGCAACTCTTGGATGAGAATAGTTTCGTTGAATTAGGGGCACTTGTTACATCAAGAAGTACAGATTTTAATCTGGATCAAGAGCAGACACCGTCGGATGGCGTAGTAATTGGTCATGGATTGGTTGATGGAAATCTTGTTTTTGTATACAGCCAGGATGTTTCTGTTTTAAATGGAACCATCGGCGAGATGAACGCAAAAAAGATTATGTCTGCCTACGATATGGCGATGAAGATGGGCGCACCAATCATTGGTCTTTTGGATTGCGCCGGCATCCGCCTGCAGGAGTCAGTAGATGCGCTGGAAAGTTTGGGAAGCATCTATGCAAAGGTGACAGCCGCATCGGGTGTGATACCGCAGATTACGGGTGTATTTGGTAATTGCGGTGGTGGACTCAGTGTGCTGACAGCCATAAGCGATTTTACATTTATGACAAAGAACGGCAGATTGTTTGTAAATTCACCGGATAGCATTCCGGGAAATCGGGTTGAAGCACTCGATACGGCAGGTTGCGAGTTCCAGTATTCACAGGCTGGCAATGTTGATTTTGTCGGGGACGAGGCGGATGTATTTGCTGCTATGAGAGAACTGATTTGCATATTGCCAGGGTGCAATGTGGAAGAAGGCTGCGTAGAAGAGTGCATGGATGATTTGAATCGCGCTGCGGAAGGTATGGAGGACAAGTGTCAAGATACGCGTTCCTTTGTGACGGAGATTTCGGATTGTCATGTATTTGTTGAGACAAAGGCGGGATATGCGCAGGAAATGGTGACCGGATTTATTAAACTTGGCGGTATTACAGTAGGTGTTGTTGGCAACGCAAACGATGCGACTCTGACAGCGGACGGAACCGAGAAAGCGGCAGATTTTATTTCGTTTTGTGATGCTTTTGATCTTCCGATACTGTCTCTCACTCATGTATTAGGTTATGAAAATGCTGTTGCATCAGAGAAGAGACTGATCAGAGCACTTGGAAAGATGACATATGCATTTGCAAACGCGACGGTACCAAAGATTTCTTTCCTGATTGGAGAAGCAGTGGGAAGTGCATATATCCTTATGAATGCAAAGTCACTTGGCGCTGATTTGGTCTATGCGCTTCCAAATGCATCTGTGGCAGCAATGGATGCGAAACTGGCCGCACAGATTATGTATGCAGACGCTTCGGCAGATGTGATTGCTGAGAAGGCAGTTACATATGAACAACAGAATTGTGGTGTGACTAACGCAGCTCGCAGAGGTTATGTGGATCGCATCGTGCAACCGGCAGATACAAGAAAATATTTGATTGCCGGTTTTGAGATGCTGTTTACAAAGAGAGTAGACGGCCCATATAAAAAACATGGAACAAAATAGAAAGGTGAGCATATGAAAAACAAAATCATACTTATGGTGAGCATTCTGGTATGTATGCTTTCAATGTGCTCGTGTGAAAAACAAGTCGATGAAGCGGAACTCATGTTAGATGCGCAGCTTCAAATGGCTTGTGAACAAGCAGCCGGTACATTGGCGGACATGTCGCCAGAAGAGATATCATATTATCAATCGTATTATGCAAGTCAGGAAAACGGTGAAATATATACGGATCTTATGACAAAATGGTTTGAAATTCAGCCACAGGTCGGAAAGTATGTCGAGTTAAAAGATTTCAGCGTTGAAAAAACTGGTAAAACAATTTCAGCCGTTCAAGTGATTTCGTTTGAAAAACGTGATGTGAAATTGACATATGTATTAAATGCAAATACAAAAGAGGTTACGGCAATCAATGTTGACATGGTTTATAGCCTTGGTGAAATCATGAGCAAAGCAGGATTGAATACAGTGATGGGTATAGGAATCGTATTTTTGATTTTAATTCTTATCTGTCTTATTATTTACTGTTTCAGTATTATTCCGGTGATTCAGGACAAGTTGTCGAAGAATAAAAAAGACATGAAGATTGAGGTCGCTGAGAAAACGGTTGTTACGCCGGTTCAAATACAAAAAGGAACAGATGATCTGGAATTGATTGCGGTTATTTCTGCAGCGATTGCTGCGCAGACGGGAGCTTCTACCGATGACTTTGTAGTTCGTTCCATCAAGAGAAGATATTAGTTTAGGGAGGATTTATAGAATGAAGAATTATACAATTACCGTAAATGGAAATGTTTATGACGTTACTGTAGAAGAAAAGGGCGGCTCTACGACAAGCGCAGCACCGGTTGCTGCGCAGGCATCGGCTTCTAAGGCGGTACCGGCAGTTAGCATAGGTGCAGGAAGTATCAAAATTGAGGCAGGTGCTGCCGGTAAAGTATTTAAAATTGAAGCGAAACCGGGTACGCAGGTTAAGGCAGGAGATGCCGTTATTGTATTGGAAGTTATGAAGATGGAAACGCCTGTTGTTGCACCAAAGGATGGTGTGGTAGCCAGTATTGATGTTGCAGAGGGTCAGGCTGTTGAGGCAGGTGCTTTGCTTGCAACAATGAATGAGAATTAACACAGGTAGTAGGAGGAATAGTGCATGAGTTACGTTACAGAAACGTTGAGTAACCTTCTCCAGCAGACGGCATTTGCAAATTTGACATACAAAAACTTTATCATGATTGCGATTGCCTGCGTTTTCTTATTTTTGGCGATAAAAAAAGGATTTGAACCGTTGCTTTTGGTGCCAATTGCATTTGGTATGCTTTTGGTAAACATTTATCCAGACATTATTGCCAGCCCGGAGGAAACATCCAATGGTGTAGGTGGGTTACTGTATTATTTTTATTCGTTGGATGAATGGTCGATTTTACCGTCACTTATTTTCCTTGGTGTAGGAGCGATGACGGACTTTGGTCCATTGATTGCAAATCCGACTAGTTTTTTGCTCGGTGCGGCAGCGCAGTTTGGAATCTTTAGTGCATACTTGCTTGCAATTCTGCTTGGATTTAATGACCAGGCAGCGGCAGCGATTTCCATTATTGGTGGAGCGGATGGGCCGACCTCAATTTTCCTGGCCGGTAAGTTAAATCAAAGTAGTTTGATGGGACCAATCGCAGTGGCGGCATATTCTTATATGGCATTGGTTCCGATTATTCAGCCACCGATTATGAAAGCATTGACGACCAAGAAAGAACGTGCGATACATATGGAGAATCTTCGTCCGGTATCAAAATTAGAGAAGATTTTGTTTCCGATTGTCGTTACGATTGTCGTTTGTTTGCTCTTGCCTACAACAGCACCGCTTGTTGGTATGTTAATGTTGGGTAATTTGTTTCGTGAGTGTGGTGTGGTTCGTCAATTGTCAGAGACAGCATCCAATGCCATGATGTATATCGTGGTCATCTTACTTGGTACATCCGTTGGCGCATCTACAAGTGCGGAAGCTTTCCTGAACTGGACAACAATCAAAATTGTTATTCTTGGTTTGTTTGCTTTCGCAATCGGTACGGCTGCAGGTGTATTGTTTGGTAAACTGTTATGTTTCCTTACAAAGGGCAGGATTAATCCGTTGATTGGTTCGGCAGGTGTTTCCGCAGTTCCGATGGCAGCTCGTGTTTCCCAGAAGGTTGGAGCAGAGGAAGACCCAACCAATTTCTTATTAATGCATGCGATGGGTCCAAATGTTGCCGGCGTTATTGGTACAGCAGTGGCTGCCGGTGTGTTTATGGCAATTTTTGGAGTATAACATAAGGAGGATAATATGGCAGAAGTAGTGAAAAAACCTGTAAAGATTACAGAGACAATATTAAGAGATGCGCATCAGTCATTGATCGCGACACGAATGACAACAGAGCAGATGCTTCCTATTATTGATCAGATGGACAAGGTCGGTTTTCATGCAGTTGAATGTTGGGGCGGAGCTACCTTTGATGCATCTCTTCGCTTTTTGAAGGAGGATCCGTGGGAGCGTTTGCGCAAACTTCGCGATGGCTTTAAGAATACAAAGTTGCAGATGCTCTTTCGCGGACAGAATATTTTGGGTTACAATCATTACCCAGATGATGTTGTAGAGTATTTTGTGCAGAAGTCTATTGCAAATGGTATTGATATCATTCGTATTTTTGATTGTCTGAATGATGTTCGCAACCTGCAGACAGCGGTGACAGCTTGTAACAAAGAAAAAGGACATGCACAAATCGCGTTGTCTTATACATTAGGAGATGCCTACACACTTGATTATTGGACGGATATGGCGAAACGTGTCGAGGATATGGGGGCAGATTCCCTTTGCATCAAGGATATGGCAGGACTTTTAGTGCCAAAGAAGGCAGATGAGTTGGTTCGCGCACTAAAGGAGGCAACAAGTCTTCCAATTGAATTGCACACACATTATACATCCGGTGTGGCCGCCATGACATATTTGAAGGGCGTAGAGGCAGGATGCGATATTATTGATACGGCGATGTCTCCATTTGCGCTCGGCACATCACAGCCGGCGACAGAAGTTATGGTAGAGACATTTAAGGGTACAGAGTTTGATACTGGTCTCGATCAGGAGAAACTTGCCGGGATTGCGGATTACTTCAGACCAATGCGTGATGAAGCGTTGGCTTCCGGTCTTTTGAATCCAAAGGTGTTGGGTGTCAATATCAACACTTTGCGATATCAGGTTCCCGGTGGAATGCTTTCTAACCTTATTTCTCAGTTAAAAGAGCAGGGGAAGGAAGACAAATACGAAGAGGTGTTAGCCGAAGTGCCACGCGTTCGTAAAGATTTAGGTGAGCCGCCACTTGTTACACCGTCCTCACAGATTGTAGGTACACAGGCTGTTTTTAATGTGTTGATGGGCGAGCGATACAAGGTTGCGACGAAGGAGACAAAAGATATTCTGTTAGGAAAGTATGGTCAGACAGTACGTCCGTTCAATCCTGAAGTCGTTGAAAAAGTATTGGGTGCTGACAAAGATAAGGCGATCACATGTCGCCCGGCGGATTTGTTGGAGCCGGGGCTTGCTAAGTTTGAGGAGGAAATGAAGCAGTGGAAACAGCAGGATGAGGATGTCCTTTCATATGCTTTGTTCCCGAAGGTTGCCACAGAGTTCTTCCAGTATCGCCAGGCACAGCAGACGGGCGTAGATCCTTCTGTTGCAGATACAAAAAATGGAGCATATCCTGTTTAATTTTTTAGAATAAAGTAGTATAATAGAGTCCGCACTGTTATTTGGAAATTTTTACAAATAGCAATGCGGATTTTTAATGATGAAATGGAGTATTTCGATGGGTAATACAAGTGATTTGAACAGCAAGATGAATCAGATGTACAAATCCATGAGTAAGGGACAGAAGATTCTGACGAACTACATTACAGATAATTACGATAAAGCAGCTTTCTTGACAGCGGCAAAGTTAGGTGAGACTGTCGGGGTAAGTGAGTCTACTGTTGTACGTTTTGCGATGTTTCTGGGATATAAAGGTTATCCTGAGTTTCAAAAAGCGTTGGAGGAAACCGTTCGAAACAAACTGAATTCTGTTCAGAGAATGGAAGTTACCTATGGTCGAATCGAAAAGAATGCAGTGTTGCATTCGGTGTTGTCCTCTGATGCTGAAAAAATCAGAGAGACGATGGACAACCTGAATGAGGATGTCTTTCAGCAGGCGGTGGACACGATTTTGTCTGCCAGAAGAATATATGTTATTGGCATACGAAGTTGTGCACCGTTGGCATCTTTTCTGTCCTTTTATTTGAATTTGATGTTTGAAAACGTCATTTTGCTTCAGACAAACAGTTCGAGCGAAATTTTTGAGCAAATGGTACATATGAATAGGAATGATGTTATAATCGGAATCAGTTTTCCGAGATATTCTATGCGAACGCTCAAGGCGATGGAGTTTGCAAACAATCGAAGCGCAAAGGTAATCACTTTGACGGATAGCGTACATTCACCAATGAATCTTTATTCTTCCTGCAATTTGATTGCGAGCAGCGATATGGCGTCCATCGTTGATTCGCTTGTTGCACCGCTCAGCGTAATCAATGCGTTGATCGTTGCTCTTTGTATGAAGAAACAGGATGAGGTATCAAAGACGCTGGAGACACTCGAAGATATTTGGGATGAGTATCAGGTCTATGAGAGTGATGAGATTGATCGTGTAGATGACTCGCTGAAGATGCGTTATGCAAAGTTAGGAGACGAGGATGAGTAAAGTCGTTGTAATCGGAGGTGGCGCTGCCGGGATGATGGCGGCGTATTCTGCAGCGATGACGGGGCACAATGTTATTCTTCTGGAGCAAAATGAAAAATTAGGAAAAAAAATATACATTACCGGGAAAGGGCGATGTAATTTTACAAATGCTTCGGATTTGGGTGATATTATGAATGCAGTGGTATCGAATCCGAAGTTTTTATACAGTGCATTTTATACATTTTCCAATGATGCAGTGATGGATTTCTTTGCATCGCATGGGATGCCATACAAAGTAGAGCGTGGCAATCGTGTTTTTCCACAGTCGGACCATTCGTCGGATGTGATTAAAACATTGGAACGGGCATTGCATGAGGTGGATGTAGAGATTCACCTTCACACGAAGGTGGCACACCTTTTATATGACAATGCGAAAGTGACCGGTGTCAAACTGGACAATGGAAAAGAGCTTTTTGCCGATAGTGTTATTGTGGCGACGGGAGGAAAATCGTATGTGACGACAGGTTCTACCGGTGACGGATATCGTTTTGCCATGGAAGCCGGACATGCGCTTGTCCCACAAAAACCGGCATTGGTTCCTCTCGTCACGCAGGAGGATTACATTGTCCGTATGCAGGGACTGTCGATCAAAAATGTAAACCTCACTGTCTTTTCAGAGAAGAAAAAGATATATGATGCGTTTGGCGAGATGTTATTTACACATTTTGGAGTCAGCGGACCATTGGTTCTTTCGGCAAGCAGTCTTTTGACAAAAAAACTGCCGGGGAAATTGTCAGCGTTTATTGATTTAAAACCTGCGTTATCAAAAGAACAGTTGGATGAACGCCTGCTGCGAGAGTTCAAAGAGCATTCAAAAGGGCATAGTAAGGCGATTTACCAACAATTACTGCCTACAAAAATGATTCCAATTATGATAGAATTAACTGAAATTTCACAGTACAAGCCTGTAAATGAAATTACAAGAGAAGAACGGATGCGAATGGTAAGATATTTGAAACAGTTTCCGTTTACCATTACCGCTGCAAGAGGCTTTCAAGAGGCGATTATCACGCAAGGCGGAGTGGATGTGCGCGAGGTTGATCCCTCTACGATGGAATCAAAACGGATACAGGATTTATATTTTGTTGGTGAAGTTTTGGATTTGGATGCATTAACAGGCGGATATAACTTACAAATTGCATGGTCAACAGGATATTTGGCCGGATTAAATATAAGGATGGTATAAAAATGAGTTTTAATGTAGCAATTGATGGTCCGGCAGGTGCCGGGAAAAGTACAATTGCAAAATCAGTCGCAAAGGAAATGGGATTTATCTATGTGGATACGGGTGCTCTGTATCGCGCAATTGCATTGTACATTATCAGACAGGGCATAAAAGCGGAGGACGAGGTCGCCATCTCATCTATCATGGATGATATCAATGTGGAAATCAAATATGTGGATGGTATTCAGCAGGTATGGCTGAATGGGGAGAATGTGTCCTGCTTGATTCGTGCAGAGGAAGTCGGAAATATGGCGTCTGCATCAAGTGTGTACAGTTCGGTGCGCAACAAATTGCTTTCCCTGCAGCAAGATGTGGCGGCGAAGGAAGATGTGATTATGGATGGAAGAGATATTGGTACCTGCGTGCTTCCCCATGCACAGGCTAAAATCTATTTGACGGCGAGCGTTGAGACAAGAGCAAAGCGTCGCTATAAGGAATTGCAGGAGAAAGGTGTTCGCTGCGACTTAAAGGAGATTATGAAAGATATCAGCGAGCGTGATTACCGCGATATGCATCGTGAGATTGCACCCCTAAAACAGGCGGACGATGCGATTTTTGTAGATTCCTCAGATATGACAATTGAGGAAGTGGTTTCTGAGATTATCACAATATGCAAGGAGCGTATGTAGATGGAAGTCAAACTTGCAAAAAGTGCGGGCTTTTGCTTTGGCGTAAAGCGTGCAGTGGATTTGGTTTACGAAGAAATAGAAAAAACTGAGGGTCCGATATATACCTATGGTCCGATTATTCATAACGAGGAGGTTGTCTCTGAACTTGCCGCAAAAGGCGTTCTTGTGATACCGGAAGAGGCAGACTTGTCAGAATATGAACCCGGCACTGTGATTATCCGTTCGCATGGAGTCTCCCGTGATGTGTGCGAAAGTCTTGAAAATAGTGGGTTTTCGATTGTGGATGCCACATGTCCTTTTGTTCTTAAGATACACCGTTATGTCGACAAGTACTCGGCAGAGGGATATTTCATCGTTATCGTCGGAAATGAGTCACATCCGGAGGTGCAAGGTATCATTGGTTGGATTCATGGTGACCGCTATGCAGTGATTTCGTCGGAGGAAGATTTGAAGCGCCAATCGGTTCTTTCAAATGAAAAGATTTGCATTGTATCACAAACGACATTTAATTTCAATAAATTTCAAGAATTGGTTGAAATTATTGGTAGAAAAGGGTATGATATATTTGTTTTGAATACAATCTGTAATGCTACCGAGGAACGTCAGACAGAAGCAGCTGATATAGCACGAAATGTCGATGCGATGATTGTGATTGGCGGGAAAAGTAGTTCCAATACACAGAAGTTATTTGAAATATGCAAAAAAGAATGTGAAGATACTTACTACATACAGACAAAAGACGATTTCGATTTGTCGGTACTTCAATCCATTGGCAGTGTAGGTATTACCGCAGGGGCATCTACCCCAAACAAAATTATTGAGGAGGTTCAAAAGAAATGTCAGAAATGAGTTTTGAACAAATGTTAGAAGAATCATTTAAAACAATAAGAAATGGAGAGGTAGTTGAAGGTACCGTAATCAATGTTAAGCCTGATGAGATTGCAGTTGATATCGGATATAAGTCTGATGGTATTATCCATCGTAGTGAATATACAAACGAAGCCAATGTAGACTTGACACAACTGGTATCTGTTGGCGACAAGATTGACGCTATGGTGATCAAGGTAAACGACGGTGAAGGACAAGTTGCTCTTTCATACAAGAGACTTGCTGCTGAAAAGGGTAACAAGCGTTTGGAAGAAGCTTTTGAAAATCAGGAAGTTTTGACAGCTAAGGTTGCACAGGTATTAAACGGTGGACTTAGTGTTGTGATTGACGAAGCAAAGATTTTCATTCCTGCAAGTCTTGTTTCGGATACCTTCGAGAAGGACTTAAACAAATATGCCGGACAGGAAATCTCATTTGTAATTACAGAGTTTAATCCTAGAAGAAGACGTATCATTGGTGATAGAAAGCAGTTGCTGGTTGCTGAGAAGGCTAAACTTTCAGAAGAACTATTTGCTAAGATTGCAGTCGGTGATGTGATTGAAGGTACTGTTAAGAATGTTACAGATTTCGGTGCATTTATCGATCTTGGCGGAGCAGATGGCTTGTTACATATTTCTGAGATGTCATGGGGGCGCGTTGAAAATCCGAAGAAGGTATTCAAGGTTGGCGATACGGTAAAGGTATTTATCAAAGAGATCAACGATAAGAAGATTGCGCTTTCCATGAAGTTTGAAGACGATAATCCATGGAAGGATTCTGCCACCAGATTTGCCGTTGGTACGATTGTAACCGGTAAAGTTGCTCGTATGACCGATTTTGGTGCATTTGTTGAGTTGGCGCCGGGTGTTGATGCATTGCTTCACGTTTCACAGATTGCGAAAGAGCATGTGGAGAAGCCTTCAGACGTTCTTACAATAGGACAGGAAGTGGAAGCAAAGATTGTTGAATTTCGCGAGGGCGACAAAAAGATTAGCTTGAGCATCAAAGCATTACTCGCTCCGGAAGAGGAGGAGAAGACAGAAAATAATGCTGATGATGACGCAGAATATGCAAGTGTTGATATTGAAGCAGTTGCAAATGAATCAGAGGAATAACATTCTCAGATAAGGGGTATTTGTATTACTATGGATAATTACGAAGGATTTAAAGAGGATGTGTTGCGTCTGACAAAGATTGATTTGAGTTCCTACAAAGAAAAACAGATGCGTCGCCGCATTGATTCACTGATTAATAAAAATCGATGTGAGTCTTATGATTCCTATGTTAAACTTCTTAAATCAAATCCAGATGTTTTTGATGAGTTTGTAAATTTCTTGACAATCAATGTCTCCGAATTTTATCGAAATGTAGAACAGTGGGACTTGCTGGTCAAAGAATTTGTACCGGAGTTGATCAATAAGTTTGGTACAAACCTACACATTTGGTCGGCTGCATGTTCGACAGGTGACGAACCATATTCGCTTGTCATGGCGCTTTCGAAGCACATCGATCTCAACAAAATAAAAATTTATGCTACAGACATCGACAAACAGGTGATTGCAACAGCAAAAGTAGGATTATATTCGGAGAAAAGCATTGCAAATGTTCCGGAGGAATACAAGAAAAAGTATTTCACACAGATAGGGAAGTCATACCAGATTTCAGATCAGATTAAAAAGTGTGTTACGTTTGAAGAACATAATTTGTTGCGGGACCCATATCCAAAGAATTGTGATATGATTGTTTGTCGTAATGTTTTGATTTACTTTACCGATGAGGCAAAGACAGAAGTTTATGAGAAATTTGCTGATTCACTTAAAACTGGCGGTATTCTGTTTATCGGTAGTACAGAACAGGTGACAGACTATAAGAGTATGGGGTATAAGAGAAGATACTCATTTTACTATGAAAAAGATGATTTGAAGTAAAAGAAAAGTCCAGAGAGCATCATTGTTCTCTGGCTATTTTTTCATTGTTTTGGATTTTCATTCTATTTGCAATCATGGATAATGCCTCTAAAATAGTGGGTTGCAAAGGTTGAATCAAATTCGGATTCGTCAAACAGCAGATAGCAGTCTTTGCTTTTGCGATCTTCCTTAAATACATGGATATCGTCTGTGAGGGGCAGGATAGATGGTATTTTAAGAAAAATGCCATCTTTTTTTATGTGACATAAATCCGGTGTTGCCGGCTGCTTTCGCTCCGCGGGAATGCTACCTGCCATCGATTTGAGGATGACGATGTTTTCATCTTTCAGATATACATAGTTCTTTGCATCCGGCAGGAAATGCTTTAATGTACCTTTGTACAACAAAACAGAACCCTGTATAGCATCTCCTGTTATGGCAATGCAACCATACAAAGAATGGATATGAACTGACACCGGGTAGGTAATATCTGTTTTTCCGGAAAACAATAGTTCCACCCCGGCATCTCCGCTTACCGTTGTGTAGGTATTTTTTTCCACTGTCAAATCCGTAACCGATATATGAAACAGATTTTGATAGGTAAGAATGGGAAGCAACCGTATCATCCCCTTCATATCATCAGAATTATGGAGTTTCAACAAATCCATAGCCATCGGATCAGGGGCGGAGCAATAGGTCTGATAGACGGAGATAAGTTCACCGCCATTGTATTTGTCATCTCTGTGAATTCCCAGAAATTCTTCTATTGATTTTTGTTTGCATGAAGATAACTGTAACACATGCTTTAATTTGGTGCATTCCTTGTAGATGTCAAAGTGCTCCATCGAAAGAGGTGAGGCATCTAATTGATAACGTTCGCATTTGGATATGAGAAAAGGCGTATCAAATCGTGCGCCATTAAAAGTCATCTGACGTTTGTAGCGCGAGGCAACTTTGAGGAAGGATTCCAAAATAGTAACTTCTTCTGCAGGATTTTCAGCAAAGAACTGTTCAATCGTTATCGAATTTTTGATGCGATAACTACAGCCTATCATATAGATCTGATGTGCCTTTTTGGACAGGCCTGTTGTTTCGATATCATAGGCAATGGTATCTTCTGTAAAATATGAGAACTCACAAAAGGAAGGTTCGTAATCATATGATGTTATCCAATGTTTCATGACGGTACCTCTAATACACAAAACCAAATAGATTGGCATTTTTTTCATCAAAAATATTATATCACGTCGCCTGTCGTCTCCGTGTTGTTTTTCGTCTTATATCGATGTCCGCAAGCGCACATCGCCACAAGGATTATTATATCATAAATTGAAATAGTACTCAAAAATATACAATAGATACTTCTCCTTTAAGACAAAAATTGATATAATGAAACAAAGATGTGTTTACACATAAGATCGAAAGAAAGAGGGGTACAGTTCATGGGCCTAAAGACATTTAAAGGCGGCGTTCATCCGATGGATGGCAAGGACTTATCAAAGTCGAAACCAATCAAAGAATTGTTGCCGGAAGGAGATTTAGTATTCCCAGTGTCACAGCATATTGGTGCACCTGCGACACCGATTGTTGCTGTTGGAGATTTTGTCCTCAGAGGACAGAAGATTGCTGAGGCAGGTGGCTTTGTTTCATCTCCGATTTACTCATCTGTTTCCGGTACGGTAAAGGCGATTGAGCCGAGACGTGTGACCGTTGGTGATGTGGTGAATTCCATTATCATTGAGAGCGACGGTGAGTTTAGTGAAGTTACATATGAAGCAGTAGATGATGTTACAAAATTAAGCAACGAAGAAGTGATTCAAAAGATCAAAGAAGCCGGTGTTGTAGGTATGGGTGGTGCAGGTTTTCCTACACATGTGAAACTCTCACCAAAGGAACCAGACAAGATTGAATATATTATTGCAAACTGCGCAGAGTGTGAGCCATATTTGACATCTGATTACCGTAGAATGGTAGAAGAGCCTGAGAAGCTGGTGGAAGGAATGCGAATCGTTCTTCAACTTTTTCCGAATGCAAAAGGTATTTTTGGTGTTGAGGACAACAAGCCGGATTGTATCGAAAAACTATCTGCACTTGTTTCCGCAGAGCCGCGTATGGAAGTTTGTCCGTTACAGACAAAATATCCACAGGGTGGTGAGCGTCAGTTAATTTTTGCCACGACGGGCAGAAGCATCAACGCGAAGATGTTGCCGGCAGATGCAGGTTGCATCGTTGACAATGTAGAGACAATGGTTGCCATTTACCATGCGGTGAAGCTTGGCAAACCGCTTACAAACCGCATCTTTACCGTTACAGGCGATGCGGCGGCTGATCCTAGAAACTTCTACATCAGCATAGGAACAAATTATCGTCAGATTCTCGAGGCTGCAGGCGGATTGAAGAATCCGGCAAAGAAAATGATTGCCGGTGGTCCTATGATGGGATTTGCTTTGTTCTCGCTTGATGTACCGACGACGAAGACGACATCAGCACTCCTATGTATGACAGAGGATGAGGCTTCGAAGTATGAGACGACAGCATGTATCAACTGTGGACGTTGTGTCGAAGCATGCCCAGAAAATTTAGTTCCATCCAGACTTGCTGATTATGCAGAGCATAATCAGATGGATGTATTTGAGAAATGGTATGGTTTGGAATGTGTAGAATGTGGTAGCTGTAGCTATGTGTGTCCTGCACGCAGACCGTTAGCACAATCTGTTAAGGCAATGAAAAAGTTTGTCTTGGCAGAGAAGAGAAAGAAAAACTAGAAAGGGGTGAATGTTGTGAGTGATTTGTTAAATGTTACATCTTCACCACATGTGAGAGATAAAGTTGATACAAATAAGATAATGCTCTATGTGATTATTTCATTGTTGCCGGCATCTATCTTTGGAATTTGTAATTTCGGCGTGAAAGCGTTGATTTTGATTCTTGTTACGATTGCAAGTTGCGTGGCTTCTGAGCTTGTTTTTGAAAAAATCGTACATAAAAAGAGCACAATAAATGATTTGAGTGCAGTAGTTACCGGCTTACTGCTGGCACTGAATTTACCATACACCTTGCCTTGGTGGCAGGCGGTGATTGGCGGTGTATTCGCTATTGTCGTTGTAAAAATGCTATTTGGCGGATTGGGACAAAACTTTATGAATCCGGCGCTTGGAGCCAGATGTTTCCTGCTGATTTCGTTTACCGGTCCGATGACAAGTTTTACATATGATGGCGTGACGGGAGCGACACCACTGGCGATGTTAAAAGCGGGTGAGTCGGTAGATACCATGTCAATGCTTCTTGGTACAACAGCAGGTACCATCGGCGAGACGAGTGTGATTGCACTTATTGCCGGTGCCATTTTCCTTATCTTGATGGGCGTGATTGATCTTCGTATTCCGGGAAGTTATATTTTGACATTTGCTGTATTTATCCTGCTGTTTGGCGGACACGGGTTTGATTTGAATTTCCTGATCGCACACTTGTGTGGTGGTGGTTTGATACTCGGTGCTTTTTTCATGGCTACGGATTATGTCACATCGCCAATCACACCTGCGGGAAAGATCGTTTTTGGTATTGTACTTGGTATTCTGACAGGTATCTTCCGTATATTCGGAGCTTCCGCTGAGGGTGTTTCCTATGCGATTATCTTCGGCAATTTATTGGTTCCTTTGATTGAGAGAATTACAATTCCAAAAGCGTTTGGTGTTGTAAAGGAAAAAGGAGGCGACAAATAATGAATAAATTAGTAAAAGACGCCTTAATTCTAACAGCAATCACTTTGATTTCCGGTGTTGCACTTGGCGGTGTATATGAGATAACAAAAGCACCGATTGTGAAAGCGCAGGAAGCAGCGACACAAGCCGCTTACAAAGAAGTATTTGCTGATGCTGATTCCTTTGCAGATCTTGATGGATTTGATGCAGAGAAAGCAACAAAGGTTGTTGCGGAGGCAGGTTATACAGATGATGATATTGAGAACTGCGTCGTTGCTCTCAATGGTTCCGGTGAGACGCTGGGTTATGTGATTACGGTTACAACGCATGCGGGTTACGGCGGAGATATCACATTCTCAATGGGCGTGACAAAGGATGGCATATTGAACGGCTATTCCATTACAGAGATTAGTGAGACGGCAGGACTTGGTATGAAGGCTAAGGAAGAGGCTTTTATGAGTCAGTTTAATGGCATCAAGGCGCAGGTGCTTGAGGTTACAAAGAATGGAAAGACTGCTGAAAATGAAATTGATGCAATCAGTGGCGCGACAATCACATCAAATGCTGTTACTTACGGTGTTGATGCAGGATTGATTTATTTTAACAGTATTGTAGGAGGTGGAGCAAATGAATAAGATCGTTGAACGTTTACAAAACGGTATTATCAAAGAGAATCCGACCTTTGTGTTGATGCTTGGTATGTGTCCTACACTTGCTGTTACAACATCAGCCATCAATGGTTTGGGAATGGGACTTTCTACAACTGTTGTGTTGGTGATGTCAAATTTGCTGATTTCTCTTTTGCGGAATGTGATTCCTGATCGCGTGCGTGTGCCGGCATTTATCGTTATTGTCGCTTCGTTTGTGACAATCGTACAGTTTTTGGTACAGGGCTTTATCCCAAGCCTTTACGCATCACTTGGAATTTATATTCCACTTATCGTAGTTAACTGTATCATCTTAGGTAGAGCGGAAAGTTATGCTTCAAAGAATCCGGTTGTGCCATCTATCTTTGATGGTCTTGGTATGGGACTTGGATTTACATTGGGTCTTACATTGATTGGTATTGTTCGTGAGATTCTCGGTGCCGGACAGATTTTTGGAGCACAGATTTTACCTCTTGCCGAAGATGGCAAGATTGGCTATACACCAATTACAATCTTTGTATTGGCACCCGGAGCTTTCTTTGTACTTGCGGCGTTGGTTGCCGTCATGAATGTGATTCGTGAGAATGCAGCAAATAAGGGCAAACAGATTGCACCAGCGACCGGATGTCTTGCCGGCGACTGTGAGAACTGTGGCATGGGTTCATGCACAGGAAAGTCTTTAGCAGAAGCACCTGCGACAGCAGTGAAAAAAGAAGAGGAATAGGAGGAGACTACAATGAAAGAATTGATTTTAATTTTAGTTGCATCAGCGATTGTTAACAACGTAGTGCTTAGCCAGTTCCTTGGTTTGTGTCCATTCCTTGGAGTTTCAAAGAAAGTTGAAACTGCGGCCGGTATGGGTGGTGCAGTCATTTTCGTTTTGACAATCTCGTGCTTTGTGACAAGTGTGATTTACAAGTTTATCTTGGCACCTACCGGTTTTGCATATTTGCAGACAATCGTGTTCATTCTTGTAATTGCTGCACTTGTTCAGTTTGTGGAAATGTTTTTGAAGAAGTCGATGCCGGCTTTGTATCAATCGCTTGGCGTTTATCTTCCATTGATTACGACAAACTGTGCGGTTCTTGGTATTGCACTGAAGAATATCTCAAACAATTACAACATTCTTCAGAGTGTGATCAATGGTTTAGGTACAGCGATCGGTTTTACGATTGCGATTGTGATTATGGCTGGTATCCGTGAAAAAATCGAATTTAATGATATTCCAAAGCCTTTCCGTGGCTCTGCAATTGTTCTTGTGACAGCAGGTTTGATGGCTATGGCATTCTTTGGATTTTCAGGTGTGATTTAGGAGGGCTGACAAATGAGTATAGTAGGAGTTGTGGTAGCTGCTGTAATTGTCGGCTGCACAGGATGTTTGATGGGATTCTTCCTTTGCTTTGCTTCTGAGAAGTTCAAGGTTGAGGTGGATGAGAGAGAGACAGCAATTATTGATGTATTGCCGGGCAACAACTGCGGTGGTTGTGGTTATGCCGGATGTTCTGGTTTGGCGGCAGCGATTGTGAAGGGCGAAGCTCCTGTAAATGGTTGTCCTGTCGGTGGTGCTCCGGTAGGAGCAAAGGTTGGCAAAATCATGGGCGTTGCTACGGAGGAAGGCACAAAGATGGTTGCTTTCGTCAAGTGCGCAGGTACTTGTGAAAAGGCCGGCAAGGATTACGAATATACTGGTGTTGAGGATTGTCAGGCGATGGCATTTGTCCCGGGCGGCGGTCCAAAGTCGTGCAATTATGGATGTATGGGCTATGGAAGCTGTGTAAAGGCTTGCCCATTTGATGCCATACATATTGTTGACGGAATTGCACTTGTTGACGCAGAGGCTTGTAAGGCCTGCGGTAAGTGCGTGGCTATTTGTCCTAAACATCTGATTGAACTTGTTCCTTATGATGCGACACACTTAGTACAGTGTAATTCAAAGGACAAGGGAAAAGGTGTTATGAGTGTTTGCTCTGTCGGATGTATTGCTTGTCATTTATGTGAAAAGAATTGTGAACATGATGCAGTTCATGTAAAAGATAATATCGCATATATCGATCAGGATAAGTGCGTTTCGTGTGGAACATGTGCTGAGAAGTGTCCAAAGAAGATTATTTTTGCAAAATAAGAGAAAACATGATGGTGGGTGTGTCAAAATGACATACCCACTTATTCTAACTCTTGAAATGGTATTGTCTTTCCGATACCGGAAGTTGTTTTTATGTTTCCATCTTTTGTGATAAAAATAGCCTCGGTGTCCTCCAATGATTCGACATATTCGAAGCCTCTATCGAAGCCCATGAGAAAAACAGTCGTAGATAGTGTGTCGCCATCAATGGATTTATCACAGATGATGGTGACAGAATCCAAGTTATTTTCACAGGGATATCCGGTAGACAAATCAAGAATATGATGATAAATCTTTTTTCCGTCCTTGAAATATCTCTGATACGTTCCGGAAGTGACAACAGACTGATCCGTAATTTTTACAGAAGCAATCGCTTCGCCGTCCTCAGAAAACGGTTTTTGAATGGCAATCGTATACATTGGATGCTCAGCAGATTTTGGACCAACTGCCAACACATTGCCGCCAAGATTGATAAGTCCGTTTGTAATACCCTGTTCCAAGAGATATGCCTTCATTTTATCGGCAATATAGCCTTTTGCAATGCCGCCGAGATCAATCTGTGCATCATTTTCGAGTTTCACGGTATTCCCATTGATAACAATATTCTCATAGGAGATGGTTTTCGTTGCTTCTATAATATCATTGTCCGTCGGGGGTTCTTTTTCTTTGATTGCAGTTTTCCAAAGGGAAGAGAGTGCACCGACCGTTGGGTCAAACAGTCCTTCACTTTCTTTGGCGGACGCCATCGCTGCTTGAATCAATGTAATGGTATCGGGGTGTACTGTGACAACCTCGCCATGACTGTGATTCAGCGTATGGATATCGCTGCCTTCTTTCGTTGCACTAAACAACTTTTCGTAAGTATTTGCGATGGAAAAACACTCCTCGATATATTTTTCAGCGTCATCGCAGTACAGTGTGATGGTGATAACGGTATCAAAGTAGCAACCTGTTTTTGATATTGGTTCTGCTGTTTTACTGCATCCCGTGGTAAATAGAGTTGTACCCAGGAGGCAAATGGATAAAATAATACATTGTAATTTTTTCATAAACAATATCATATCACAGAAACATTTATAAGCCAATGGGAAAAGGTGGCGGGGATATTGCAATAAAATCAAACATTGAGTATAATCTAAATTGGTTTATTAGTGTGTTAAAGTAGGGAGTAAAATGAGTAAGAATCGTTTTAAGAATAAAAAGAGAATTGTAGTCAAAATTGGATCGTCATCATTACAACATGCAAAGACAGGACAAATTGACTTTATCAAATTAGAAAAACTGGTACGCCAGCTTTGTGATATGAAGAATCGGGATATCGATGTGTGCTTGGTTTCCTCCGGTGCGATTGCGGTTGGCAGAAAGATGCTTGGCATTTCAAAGCGCCCGAAAAACATCTCGACCAAGCAGGCATGCGCTGCGGTAGGACAAGCAAGTCTTATGATGACGTATCAGAAGATTTTTGGCGAATACCATCAGACGTGCGGTCAGGTTTTGATGACAAAAAAGACGATGACGGATCATGTTTCACGCAAGAATGCGCAAAATACATTTGAGGAATTGTTTCGCATGGGCGTGATTCCTGTTGTCAATGAGAATGATACCGTCAATACATACGAGATTCAGTTTGGGGATAATGATTCGCTGGCAGCGCTCGTCACATCGCTGATTGGTGCGGATTTGTTGATACTGTTGTCTGATATTGATGGACTGTTTACGGATGATCCCAAGAAAAATCCGAATGCAAAACTGGTTGAGACAGTAGCTGCGTTCGATGAAAAACTTTTACATATGGCGAAGTCAAAGGCCGGAAGTGATGTTGGCACCGGTGGCATGACGACAAAGCTCAATGCAGCAAAGATTGCCACCTATTCCGGCGCAGATATGATTATTGCCAATGGAAAAGATGTAGGAATTCTACATGATATTTTGGAGGACGAATTTGTGGGTACTGTCTTTAAGGCAAATACTAGGGATGACTTCTTTATTGCAGATTTTATTGAGGAGAACATGAATTCATGACGGAGGAAAAGATTGCAAGAATCAATGAATTGGCTCATAAATCAAAAGCGGAGGGCCTGACGCCGGAGGAAAAAGAAGAGCAAGCAATTCTTCGAAGAGAGTTTATTGATGCCATGAAGGCAAATGTAAAGGCACAGTTAGATAATGTTGATATTGTAGAAGCAGATGGTTCCATCACGAATCTCGGAGAAAAGTATGGACACAAAAAATAGTATTCGCAAAAGTCTGCTGTTGAAAAGAAGGCAGATTCCGGAGGAGAAAAGGATACAGGCATCTGAAAAAATATGTGAGTATTTGATACACAATCCGATGATTCAAAAAACAGCGATTTTGTATCTTTATATAGCGAAAGAACCGGAATTGTCGTTGATGCCGCTTTTGCATTGGTCGCTGGAACAGGGAAAGTGTATCGGTGTACCGAAGGTGCATGGCGAAACGATGGATTTTTATCAATTGACAACATTAGAACAACTGTCACAGGGAGCCTTTGGAATCTTAGAACCGAATGACGATTGCCCCTTGCTACAGGCAAAAGAGAGTATATGTCTTGTCCCGGGGGTGGGATTTGACAAATCAGGAAACCGAATGGGATATGGTAAAGGCTATTATGATAAATATTTTTCGCAGTATCCTGATTTGATACGACTTGGCGTTTCGTATGAGGAACAAGTGGTGGAACAGATTCCTGCTGACGCATACGACAAAAAGATGCATATGGTCATGACACCCAATATGCAATATAAAATAAGTGAGGCAAAAATATGAATAAAGATTTAATGGAAATCGGGAAAAACGCGAAACAGGCTTCCAGAGAATTGCAAAAGATGGGCTCTGCAAAGAAGAATGATGTTTTGCTTCAAGTGGCAAACACACTTCTGGAGGACACAGAATATATCATCAGGCAAAATGCGCTTGATATGGAAAATGGAAAGAAAAACGGAATGTCGGCAGGTCTTTTAGACCGTCTGCTGTTGACATCGCAGCGCATAGAGCAGATGGCGGAGGGGTTACATCAGGTTGTGGCTTTGGAAGACCCAATCGGTGAATATATTTCGATGAAAAATCGCCCAAATGGTTTGCGCATCGGACAAAAACGTGTTCCCATCGGTGTCGTTGGCATTATTTATGAGGCGAGACCCAATGTGACTGCAGATGCATTTGGGCTGTGCTTTAAAACTGGAAATGCCGTGATATTAAAGGGTGGAAGTGATGCCTTGTACTCTAATATTGCGATTGTTGAGAGCATCCGAAAAGCCTTGCGCCGTGAAGGTGTCGATGAGAACGCAATATCGCTGATTCGTGATACCAACCGCGAGACCACAACAGATTTTATGCAGATGAATGCATACTTGGATGTGTTGATTCCGAGAGGCGGAGCAGGACTCATCCAGGCCGTAGTAAAGAACGCGACCGTTCCGGTTATTGAGACGGGCACGGGAAATTGCCATATCTATGTGGATGAGACGGCAGATCTTGCCATGGCAGTCGATATTATTGAAAATGCAAAGACGCAGCGCATCGGTGTATGTAATGCCTGCGAATCATTGGTTTTGCATAAAAATGTTGCCACAAAGGTTCTTCCGATGATAAAGGAACGCTTGAATAAGCATCATGTTGAATTGCGTGCGGATCATACTGCACTTGCAATCTGTCCGGACATGAGTGCAGCGACAGAGGAGGACTGGGGAACAGAGTATTTGGATTATATCATGTCGGTGAAGGTGGTTGACGATATTGATGAGGCGATTGCGCATATCAATACATATAACACGGGACATTCAGAGGCAATTATTACAACAGATTATAACAATGCGGAGAAGTTTTTGAATGAGATTGATGCGGCGTGTGTTTATGTGAATGCGTCGACAAGATTTACAGATGGATTTGAGTTTGGCTTTGGTGCCGAGATTGGTATCAGCACGCAGAAGTTACATGCGCGAGGCCCGATGGGGCTTTTGGCATTGACCAGCACAAAATATGTTGTTTACGGTAATGGACAGGTGCGTCCATAAATCGAAGGAGAATATATGAAGACTTATCAAGAAATATTTGCACAGGATTCTATTCCGGAATCAGAAGTGGAAAGACAGTACTATTTTATCGATGTAGCGAAGGAGATCATTGCTGACAAAGAAAAGGAACTGGGCAGAAAATTGACATTTTGCGTCAATACGTTTGGCTGTCAGATGAATGCGAGGGATTCTGAAAAACTGGTCGGCATTCTAGAGCAGATCGGATATGTAGAAGGGGAATCCGAAGATTCTGACTTTGTTATCTATAATACCTGTACAGTTCGTGAAAATGCGAACAACAAAGTATATGGACGATTGGGATACCTTCATGGCTTAAAGAAAAAGAATCCACATATGATGATTGGTTTATGCGGATGCATGATGCAGGAAAAACATGTCGTTGAGACCATTCACAAAAAATATAAGTTTGTTGATTTGGTGTTTGGAACGCATAATATATACAAGTTTGCGGAATTGCTCGTGAAAGCATTGCTGTCCGATTCTATGATTATTGACATCTGGGAAGATACCGACCAGATTGTTGAGGATTTGCCGATAGAACGCAAATTTAGTTTCAAATCGGGCGTGAATATCATGTTTGGATGCAACAATTTCTGCAGTTACTGTATTGTTCCCTATGTGCGCGGACGGGAACGCAGCCGTCATCCAAGAGATATTGTTCGTGAAATCGAGCGATTGGTGGAGGATGGTGTTGTTGAGATTATGTTGCTCGGTCAGAATGTGAATTCGTATGGCAAAAACCTTGAGGATCCAATCACATTTGCGCAACTCTTAGAACAGGTTGAGCAGATTAAAGGGCTTCAGCGGATTCGATTTATGACGTCTCATCCAAAGGATTTGTCCGATGAATTGATTCGTGTGCTTGCGAACTCAAATAAGATATGCAAGCATTTCCATCTTCCGTTACAATCCGGTAGCACTCGCATTTTGCAGGAGATGAATCGCCGATACACAAAGGAGGATTATCTTTTGTTGGTGGATAAGATTCGAAAAAGTGTACCAGATATGGCAATTACAACCGATATTATTGTGGGATTTCCGGGCGAGACAGAGGAAGACTTTTTAGAGACATTAGATGTTGTCGAGAAGGTGCAGTTTGATAGTGCATTTACCTTTATCTATTCAAAACGGAGTGGCACACCGGCGGCAGAGAAAGAGAATCAGATACCGGAGGATGTGGTAAAAGACCGATTTGACCGTTTACTTGCCAGAGTGCAGGAAATCTCTCAGAAAAAAGCGGCAGAACTGACCGGTCAGGTGGTAGATGTTTTAGTTGAAGATAAGAATGGACAGGATGCATCGCTTGTTACCGGACGGTTGGACAACAATTCCGTGGTTCATTTTCCGGGGGATGCGTCGTTGATTGGAAGTATTTTGCCGGTGCGATTGCAGAAATGCAAAGGTTTCTATTATATTGGAGAACGCGTTTAATGAAAAAGTTTGGCAAACAGGATTTGATTTTGCTTACAGTGATTGGCATCATTGCGGTTATTCTTTTTCTGGTTTATTTCTTTTATCCGAGAAAGGAAGCAGAACAGTTGTTAATCACTGTAGATGGGGAGGCGTTTGGCACCTATGATCTAAAGGTAGATCAAGAGATTTTGGTGCGCGTTGATGGAAATACGACCAATCGTGTTGTTATTGCCAATCACAGGGCATATATGAAACATGCAAAGTGTCCGGATCAATTGTGTATCAAACAGGGTAAGATTTCACATGATGGAGAAACGATTGTGTGCCTTCCGAACCGCGTCGTAGTGCAGGTGAAAGCAGAACAGAAAAGTGAATTTGATTCGGTCGCAAAATAGGGGATGATATGAAAAATCGAGTTGGTTATTTGGGTGTCTTTTTGGCACTGGCACTGATATGTAGTTATATTGAATCCTTGATACCGTTTTATTTTGGTGTACCAGGGATGAAACTGGGGCTTACAAACATCGTGATTCTGTTGTTGCTCTATTATGATGGGCCGCTGGATGCCCTGTTAATATCTGTGATGCGCGTTTTGCTTGCCGGATTTATGTTTGGCAATGCATTTAGTATTATTTACAGTTTGGCAGGTGGCTTGCTCAGTTTGGCAATCATGGTTCTAATGAAGCATTTGAAAAAGTTCCATATGATTACAATCAGTGTTTGTGGCGGTATCTTTCATAATCTCGGACAGATTATGGTCGCCGTATTTGTTGTGGAGAATGTATATTTATTTGGCTATTTTCCGTTTCTCTTTATTGGCGGAGCAATCACAGGGTTTTTGATTGGCATTATCGCATATGAAATCTGGAAACGTACAAAACGTTTGGTTCATACAGCATAGGAGGAGATATGTATTCTTATATTTCGGGAGAATTAGTAGAGGTGAACGAAGACACGATTGTCGTGGATAATCATGGAATCGGATATCGGTTTTTTGTGCCAAAAACGATGCAGTATCAGTGGAAGCGCATTGGAGAGCAGATAAAGGTATATACCTATTTGTATGTGCGTGAGGATGCGATGCAAATGTTTGGATTTCTATCAAAAGAGGATTTGGAACTGTTCAAACTATTGATTGGCGTTAACGGTATCGGTCCAAAGGGAGGACTTGCTATTTTGGGTGTTCTGTCCGCGTCAGACCTTCGCTTTGCCATTTTGGCTGAGGATGCAAAAGCGATAGCGGCAGCGCCCGGCATTGGTGCAAAAACAGCGCAAAGAGTGATTATTGATTTGAAAGATAAAATCGATCAGGTGGCTGTCAGTGGAATGTCCGGCGTACAGCCGGTTTCCGGTAATCAAGCAGTTAAGACGGATGTGATTGATGCAATGACATCCCTCGGTTACTCTGCATCTGAGGCATTGCGAGCGATGGAAGGCATGGATATTGGTGAAGACGATACGGTAGAGAAAATTCTAAAAGAAGTATTAAAGAAGATGTCATTTTTATAGGAGCAAACAATGGAGAAAAGAATGATTTCGACGGAAATCCTGACCGAAGATGTGAGCGTAGAACCATCACTTCGTCCACAGAGTTTGGGGGAGTACATTGGGCAGGAGCGAGCCAAAGAGAATTTAAAAGTGTATATCGAGGCGGCGAAAAACCGAAAGGAAGCATTGGACCATGTGTTGTTTTACGGACCGCCCGGTCTGGGAAAGACGACGCTTGCATGTATTATTGCAAATGAGATGGGAACCAATATCAAAATTACATCCGGACCGGCAATTGCAAAGACAGGAGATATGGCATCGATTCTTTCCAACCTGCGGGAAGGGGATGTGTTGTTTATCGATGAGATTCACCGTCTGAATAAACAGGTTGAGGAATTCCTTTATACGGCGATGGAAGATTACGCGATGGATGTACTGATTGGAAAGGAAAACGCAGCAAAATCCGTTCGAATAGAACTTCCTAGATATACACTGGTTGGCGCCACTACGAGAGCAGGACTTTTATCAGCACCGCTTCGCGATCGATTTGGCGTGGTGCATCATTTGGAGTATTACACTCCGGAAGAATTACAAACGATTATCGAACAATCGGCTAAGAAGCTAAACATGCGGATGGAATCTGACGGTGCGTATGAACTTGCAAGACGTTCCAGAGGAACACCGCGTATTGCAAATCGCTTCTTAAAACGCGTGAGAGACTTTGCAGAAGTGAAATTTGATGGCGTTGTCACAAAAGAGGTGGCTGCTGCAGCACTTGATTTGCTGGATATTGATTCGATGGGGCTGGATTGCAACGACCGCAAAATGTTAGAAACTATTATCTATAAATTCAAGGGCGGTCCGGTGGGGCTGGATACGCTGGCGGCGTCGATTGGCGAGGATTCCGGTACGATTGAGGATGTGATTGAACCGTTTCTTGTTATGAACGGACTTATCATGCGAACACCGAAGGGAAGAGTCGCAACAGAACTTGCATATGAACATTTGAACATCGCAAAAGGGTAATTTTGGGTTGTTTTTATTTCATGAAGTAGATATAATAATTATATTGTAGTCAAACGGTAGGAGGAAGCTCTTTATGACAGCGAAAAAAAGCGCGGAAGTTATCATAGACGGTAAAGTTTATACCTTGAGTGGATACGAGGAAGAGGGATATTTACAAAAGGTAGGTACATATATTAATGGCAAAATCAATGAGTTTAGCGAGATGGACGAGTTTCGCAAACTATCAGCAGACACGAGACACACCCTGATTGAGTTAAATATTGCGGATGATTACTTCAAGGCAAAGGATTCTGTTGAAAAGCATGAACTTGATATGGAGCAAAAGGAAAAAGAAATCTATGATTTGAAGCATGACTTGATAGCGGATCAGATCAAAATAGAAGATCTTGAGAAGAAAATCAAAGAGTTGGAAACAGAAAACAATGAGTTGTTGAAGCATAAGGCTAAATTGGAAGCATCGTTAGAAGATGCGTTGTTAGGCGGGATTTCAGGTTAATGATTGGGGACAGTGAAGTTGCTGTCCCCATATTTTATGATAAGGTGCTGTGATTTTTATGAGTGAAAAAGGGTTGGAACTGTTATCTCCGGCAGGAGACATCGAAATATTTAAGATGGTGATTGATGCAGGCGCGGATGCAGTATATTTTGGTGGAGATATGTTTGGTGCAAGAGCATATGCGAAGAATTTTACTGCAGAGGAAGGTGCTGCGGCGATTCGCTATGCGCATTTGCATGAGAAAAAAGCGTATTTGACGGTAAACACACTCCTAAAGAATTTAGAGATTGAAAAATCATTATTTTCCTATGTAAAACACTATTATGAAGCCGGTATTGATGCTGTTATCGTTCAGGATATTGGCGTGTTATTTTTTATTCGCCATTATTTTCCTGATTTGTCAATCCATGCGAGCACACAGATGACGATTACAGGTGCCTATGGTGCAGATTGGATTCGGAACATGGGAGCCGACAGAGTTGTCACTGCTAGAGAGATTTCTCTTTCTGAAATTAGGGAAATCTATGACAGAACTCATATGGAGATAGAGACATTTGTACATGGTGCGTTGTGTATGGGGTATTCCGGTCAATGCTTGATGAGCAGTATGCTCGGTGGGCGAAGCGGTAATCGAGGAAGATGCGCACAACCGTGTCGTTTGTCATATGAATTGTTTGACGAGTCTGGGAAAAAATTACGGATGCCGGGAGAGTATCTGCTTAGTCCCAAGGATTTGTGTGGGATTGATGACATAAAAGCACTCTCAGACGCAGGTGTATATTCCTTTAAGATTGAGGGACGAATGAGACAAAAGTCATATGCTGCCGGTGTTGTGTCTATTTATCGTAAATATATGGATGCCTGTTTGGAGGGAAGAGACTGTACGGTTTCAAAACAGGATCATCAGATGCTGTTTGACTTGGGAAATCGTTGCGGTTTTACAAATGCTTATTATTATAAGCAGAATAGCAAAGGTATGATAACCTACAAAAAGCCATCGCATGAAAAGAAGGACCTGCAAATTGCGGTTGCTGAGAAAAAGATACTTTTGCAGGGAGAGTTTTGCGCAGAATTAGGCGAACCGATGAAATTGACGGTAAAATCAGACGACAACAGGGTGGTGACAGTGATCGGCAATGTTGTTGAATCTGCCATCAACAAGCCGACAACGGTGGAAACAATAAAAGAAAAACTTTCAAAGACAGGAAACACACCATTTTGTTTTGCATCGATTACTGTTTCCATGGGGGATGCGGTTTTTCTTCCGGTAGGACAGATAAATGAACTTCGAAGAGCGGCACTTGTAAAGTTACAGGAACAGAGGGAGACTTCTGGTGGTCGTAACTATACAGAAAAAGAACCACTTACAACTTTGCCCGGCAAAACGAAGTGTTCATCCCAAAAAACATGGATGGTCTGCTGTAGCACAAAAGAACAATTTGATGTGATTTGTTTGCAATCTCAGGTTGGTGTGATTGTAGTTTCAGCGGAAAATATGCTGTCGGATGAAAACGATTACATTACTGCTGCAAGAAAGGTAAATAAGGCATTATATGTATCGCTGCCGATGATTTGCAAGAGCCGTACATTACATACATTACTGGAACATCGTCGTATTTTTGAAGGAAATACAATAGACGGTGTGCTTGTAGGAACAATGGATGGACTCGGCTTTTTGGAGAGTATTTCCTATCCAAAGAATCGTATCCATTTGGATTATCGTTTTTACACGTTTTCCAATATGGGGATTGATGCGATGCGAAGAGTGGGATATGAGCATTTTTGCGCACCGCTGGAGTTGAATCAAAAGGAATTGTCACATCGGGATAATGCAGATTCGCAGATGCTTTTGTATGGGCGTATTCCGCTGATGATAACCGCCAATTGTCAGAATCAGAATTGTCACGGTTGTAATCACAGACCTTCCATACTTTATTTGCAGGATCGCTATAAAGAGAGATTTCCTGTTAAAAATGTGTGCGCTTTTTGTTATAATGAAATCTATAACAGTAAGATTTATAATATCATTTCTGAATACAATACCTTGCAGCAACTCGAATTTGACGGATATCGGATAGATTTTTCCCTCGAAAATGCAGAAGAGACAAAACAAATTTTGGAGCAGATGGAGGATTTCTCTTCCGGAACAAATAACGACAAGAAAATTGCTGCATCAAATGATATATTTACAAAAGGCCATTTCAAACGAGGAGTAAAATGATGGTTCATATTATTAGTTCAGCCAGCCGCTTTTCCATGTTGATTTTGATGGCAATATACACATATTATTGCTTTGCGGCGCTGCGGAGCAATGTTTCCGCCAACAGTCAGAATCGCTTGTATAAAAAACAAACCACATTGATGTATGGCTTATTGATTAATGGCAATCTGGTTTTATATTTAGTTTTGGATGATATTCGTGTTTTGGGATTGATGCTGTGTGAAATCATTCTTTTTGTCATTACCCTTACGATTTATAAGAAGATTTATGAGCATGCCTCAAAATCTCTTGTAAACAATATGTGTATGCTTTTGTGCATCAGCTTTTTGATATTGACACGTCTGGATTTTGATAAAGCAATGAAGCAGTTTACATTTGCATCCGTTGCCGTTGTGATTACATGTTTTATTCCCATTCTTGTTGCAAAACTTAAAGTGTGGAATAAGCTTCGATTCTTGTATGGCATTGTTGGTATCGCAGGGTTATTGTATGTTCTTGTTGCAGCGAGCACCACTTACGGAGCAAAGATTAGCATTAGCATAGGACCGGTTGTTTTACAGCCGTCAGAGTTCATCAAGATTATTTTTATTTTCTTCTCTGCCTGTATGCTACAGGAGCGTACCGACTTTCAACATATTGTGAAGACTACGATGATTGCCGCGCTTCATGTGTTGATACTTGTGGCATCAAGAGATTTAGGCGGTGCTCTGATTTATTTGGTGACATATCTCGTCATGCTCTATGTGGCAACGCGCAGGCCAATCTATATGTTTTTAGGGATATCATCCGGTGCATTGGCGTCCGTCGTGGCATATTTTTTGTTTGCCCATGTCAGAGACCGCGTCATTGCATGGAAAGATCCACTTAGCGTAATTGACAATCAGGGATATCAGATTAGTCAATCCTTGTTTGCCATTGGGTCCGGAGGCTGGTTTGGTTCGGGTTTAGGACTTGGTATGCCGGAAAAAATTCCCGTTGTTACAACAGACTTTGTTTTCTCCGCAATTTCCGAGGAGATGGGAGCACTCTTTGCCATTTGCCTAATTTTTGTCTGCATCAGTTGTTTTTTGATGTTTTTTAATATTGCAATGCAGATAAAGGATTATTTTTATAAACTGATTGCGCTTGGAATTGGCACACTATATGGCACGCAAACTTTTTTAGCGCTGGGCGGCGTTACAAAATTTATTCCATCTACGGGTGTGACGCTTCCGCTTGTCAGTTATGGTGGTAGTTCACTGCTTAGCACAATTATTCTATTTGCGATTATTCAAGGGTTATATGTATTGCAGGTAGATGAAGGAGATATCGATGAAGGAATGGAAAAGTCATCAAAGAAATGAAGAAAAAGAGGTTGAAATTCTCGATTTCAATGCAAAACCAAAGCATAAACAAAACCGGAAACAAAACCAGAAACAAAACCGGAATAAAGAATTTGCCATTGTAACCTATGTATTCCTGGCTCTTTTTATTGGTATGACGGGATATTATATTTATTTTGTTCAGTTTCAGAGCGACGATTTTATCAATAACTCTTACAATGCAAGATTGGATACGTTAGAAGACCATACGATACGTGGTGATATTTTGGCAAACGATGGAACCGTTCTCGCGGAGACAAGCGTGGACGAGGCAGGCAATGAGACAAGAAATTATCCATATGCGAACACGTTTGCACATGCAGTTGGCTATGCGGTCAATGGAATGTCCGGCGTGGAACTGGATGCAAATTATAATTTGCTTTGCTCCAATGCTTTTATTCTAAATCGCCTTGCAAACGAGGTGATTGATAAGAAGAATCCCGGCGATGATGTTGTCACAACACTAGATGTTTCACTACAGCAGGCTTGTTATCAGGCAATGGGAAGTTATGATGGTGCCGTGATTTGTATCGACCCGGATACAGGAAAGATTTTGGCGATGGTTTCAAAGCCGGATTATGATCCCAATACTATCGCGTCGAATTGGTCGAGTTATGTGGCGGAGAATTCCGATTCCACTGTCCTTTTAAACCGGGCAACGCAAGGGTTATATGCGCCCGGCTCGACATTTAAAATAATAACATTGTTATCCTACTTAAAGCAAAACGGTGCAGATGGATTTGCATTCAATTGCAATGGCGCATATGCAAATGGCGATTATGAGATGCATTGTTATAATGGCAAGGCGCATGGGGAAGAAAATCTGATGCAGGCATTTGGTAATTCCTGCAATTGTGCATTTTCAAAGATTGGATTGTCATTGAATACAGATGAGTACAATGCACTGGCAAAGAAACTGCTGTTTAACCAAAAACTGCCGACGAGACTTCGAGCAACGGCAAAGAGCAGAATGCAGTTGGATGAGGACAGCTCATCAGCGCTTATGATGCAAACAGCGATTGGACAAGGGGAGACGATGGTTTCTCCGCTTCATATGGCTATGATTGCAAGCGCGATTGCCAACGATGGGAAACTGATGGAACCGTATATAATTGATTACACGCAAAACGACAGCGGTGTTGTTGTGAAACGTTTTCCGCAGGTCAGTCGTGGGAATATACTCTCGGAGGCAGATGCGAAGCAATTGCAGGAATATATGCGATATGTAGTGACCGATGGCACAGCGACACCGCTGATCAGCGATTCCTATGAGGCGTACGGAAAGACCGGTACGGCGGAGTTTAGTTCCAATAAAAATGAGGACCATTCATGGTTTGTGGGTTATGCGAAGGATGGAACTGGCAGAAAAATAGCGGTTGCTGTCGTGATGGAAGAGGTGGCATCCGGAAGTTCTTATGCCGTTCCTGCCACAAGGACAATTTTTGATTCTTATTTTTCAGAGTAATACTAGGGGATAATATGAATTGGTATCAAGAACTTTATTTGAGTAAAAACCTGATGGGGAAAGAAAAGCAGGTCAAATGGATGGTGGAGCACAAAGTTGAGGTGAGACCACTTTTTTTGATCGTTTTGTCAAATAGGAACGATGCGCAACTGGAAATAATATCACTGGCGACATTAAAATTTCCATTTTTTCGGAAAGAAAAGTATAATATTATTGGCGTGGCGAAAGGATATTACCATGCCAGAACATTAGTGGAAACGATTGCAAAGGATGTATATGAAGCGACCGGACGGTGCGACTTTAAAAATTACTTTGCGACATATTTTGAAGAGGATAAAGGGGAATAACATGGCAATTTTTTTTTCTGTTTTAAAATGGATTGGATTGATTCTTCTCTTTTTGCTGGGATTTCTTTTGGTGATGCTGTGTTATTTGCTGTTTTTACCATTGCATTATCACATTGCCGGACACAATGGAAAAGAGGATCAACTATCCGGAGAGATAAGAGCATATGGTTTTTTGCATTTTTGGCAGATGGCATTTCGGGAGGAAAATGACGAATATCAGCTGGCTATCTATGTATTCTGGGGAAAATGTAAACTATATCCGAGAAAGCAGAAACAAACGAAAGAAGAGAAAGCAGAACAAGAGGATGATTTGAGCCGTTGCGATGGTGTTTTGGATGAGGAGGATATCAAAGAAATCTTGCTTGATAAGGAAGTAGAATTTTCTCCACATCAAGAGGAAGCAGAGAAAGAAGAACCCGATACACTGAAAACAGAAAAAAAAGAAACGAAAGCAAAGAAAGTAAAAAACGAAAAAAAGACATCTCTGAAAGATTTTCATAATAAATGGAAAGATGAGCATAATAGAAATGCCGTAAATTTTTTCTTGAAAAAAATATTGTGGCTGATCAAAAAGACGAAACCGAATGTCTTATATGCAGATGTCGATTTTTCGCTTGGCGATCCGGCTCTCACAGGGATTGCCACGGGGATTGTCAGTTTGTGTCCGGCGTGTTATGGCAGGAAGACACGAATAATTCCGGATTTTGAGAGCGATGATGTTTATGTTTATGGTTGGATTGAAATAAAAGGAATTGTTTTTTTGGTCCATATCGTTTATCTTATTATTAGTATTATTCTTAATAAGGATATTAGAAGGTTATTACGCTCATAATAATATATGGAGGCAATGATGGAAAAAAAGAATGAAATTTTTAATGACACAGTAAACACGTTGTTTCAAGGAATGGATGGTTTTGTTTCTACCAAGACAGTCGTTGGTGATGCGATTCATATAGGCGATACCATTATTGTTCCTCTGGTGAATGTTACATTTGGTGTCGGTGCCGGGGCATTTCGAGGTGAAAAGAAACTAAACAGTGGTGGTGGCTTGGGCGGAAAGATGTCACCTACTGCAGTTCTTGTGATTCACAACGGAGTCACACGTATGATCAGCGTGGAGAACAGTACCGGAATCGAAAAAATTTTGGATATGATACCGGATTTCGTTGAAAAGTTTTCAGCGAGAAAAGAAAGAAAGAAGCAGGACCCAGAAGCGAGAGAGCAGGCAGCTCGGGAAATGGGAGACATGCTCTCAGAAGCTGTGAGCGTTGAAGTTGAAGTAAACGCACCAGATGCAGAATAGTATTTCTGGAAGAAGCATATATTAATCATAATATATGCTTCTTTTTTGTATTGAAATATGATTAAGGTAATTGGTTTTGCAATTTTTTTTATCGGTGTGGGATTGGTGATAGGATTATGTATTTCGGAAGATTGCATTAGCTTTTTCATAGCGGCAATACTCATGTGCATAGGGTATCGCTTATTTTGTAAATAAAAAAGGAACTGCCTTTCGACAATTCCTCGTGATTAAACTCGTTCAATTTTTCCTGAACGTAAGCAAGATGTACAAACATATTGCTTCTTAGGTGTTCCGTTAACAATACATTTAACAGACTTGATATTTGATTTCCACATTCTATTAGATCTTCTATGAGAATGGCTCACATTATTTCCGAAATGAGCTCCTTTTCCACAAACTGCACATTTAGCCATGATTGCACCTCCCTTGGATTATGGTATTCGCGTTCGTTACAAAATCGCAACATACATATTGTAGCAAAACTATATACAAAAAGCAACGATTTTTTAAAAAAAGTTCTTCTCCTTTAAAATATACATTGTATTTTTATGGAAAATGTTTATAATATATAATGCAATTGTAAAGTGGACTTATATTGTGGAGGTATAGATATGCAAGGTCAAATGGAAACCAAATTAGGCAGAATTATCATTGACACTGATGTTATTGCAACCTATGCAGGCTCTGTGGCAGTAGAATGTTTCGGCATTGTCGGAATGGCCGCAGTTAATATGAAAGATGGTTTGGTTAAGCTTCTTAAGAAAGATTATTTAAACCATGGCATCTCAGTAGAAATAAACGAGCAGAATGAAATTACATTAGATTTTCATGTGATTATTTCTTATGGAGTCAGTATTGAAACGGTTTGTGACAATTTGATGGCAACAGTAAAGTATAAAGTGGAGTCATTTACCGGTATGACAGTAAGCAATATGAATATTTACGTTGAAGGCGTAAGAGTAATTGACTAAGGAGGACATGTAAAGTGGAAATCAATACAATTAACGCGTCTCAACTATCCAAAATGTTTTTGGCGGGCGCTAAGAACTTAGAGGCCAAAAAAGAATGGATTAATGAGTTGAATGTTTTTCCGGTCCCGGATGGCGATACCGGTACAAATATGACGATGACGATTATGGCTGCTGCCAAAGAAGTTAGTGCATTAGACAATCCGGATATGAATACGTTGGCAAAGGCGATTTCGTCCGGTTCTTTGCGCGGTGCACGAGGCAATTCGGGTGTTATCTTATCACAGTTGCTTCGTGGATTTACAAAAGCAATCAAAGGTGTATATGAAATTGATGTAGACATTTTATGTGAGGCAATTCAACGAGCTGTTGAGACGGCGTACAAAGCCGTTATGAAGCCGAAAGAAGGAACCATACTTACTGTTGCGCGTGGCGCAGCCGACAGGGCTTTAGAGTTGGTTGATACAACAGACGATTTACTTTATTTTATTGATGAAGTAATCAAAGAAGCAGACCATGTACTCAGTAAGACACCGGATATGTTGCCTGTATTGAAGCAGGCGGGCGTTGTGGACTCTGGCGGACAGGGCTTGATGCAGGTGTTAAAAGGTGCACAGGACTGTTTGCTTGGGAAAGAGATTGATTACACAATCGAGGGAACACCGGCAGGCTCAGGTGTCGTAAAGATTTCGGCAGAGACAGAGGCTGAGATTAAGTTTGGTTATTGTACTGAGTTTATCATTGTTTTAAACAAACCTTTGACGGACAAAAAAGAAAAAGAATATAAGGCATTTTTGGAGTCCATCGGTGATTCAATTGTAGTTGTGGCAGATGACGAGATTGTAAAGACCCATGTACATACAAATGATCCGGGTTTAGCTATCCAGACAGCGTTGACACATGGTTCTTTAAGTCGTATTAAAATTGACAACATGAGAGAAGAACACCAGGAGCGCTTGATTAAGGATGCTGGGAAAGTAGCAGCACAGCAGGCTTCGGAGTCAGAAGAACCAAAAGAAGTTGCCATCGAGAAAGAGATTGGCTTTGTTGCCGTTTCTATCGGCGAAGGCTTGGGGCAGATTTTTTCCGAACTTGGCGTTGACCATATGATTGAAGGTGGCCAGACAATGAATCCTAGTACGGAAGATGTGTTGGACGCTATTATGAAGGTTCCTGCTAAGACAGTATTTGTTCTTCCAAACAACAAGAATATCATTTTGGCAGCAAACCAGGCAGCTTCCATCTGTGAAGAACGTGAGGTTATCGTTCTTCCTACAAAGACGATTCCACAGGGAATCACGGCTTTGATTAATTTCATTCCGGAGCAATCTGCAAAAGAAAACGAAGAGCGTATGCTCGAAGAAATTGCTCATGTTAAGTCAGGACAGGTGACATATGCCGTACGCGATACCGTGATTGATGATAAGGAAATTAAAGAAGGCGATTATATGGGTATCGGCGATGCGGGCATTCTTTCTGTCAATGCGGACATCAATGTTGCATTCATGGATATGATCTCTGAGATGGTGAATGAAGATTCTGCCATTGTCAGCATCTATTATGGTGAGGAAGCGACAGAGGAAGACGCCAATGTGCTTGCAGATGAGATTCAAAAGAAATACGCAGACCTTGAGGTTGAAGTGCAAGCCGGTGGTCAGCCAGTTTACTATTATATTGCATCTGTTGAATAGGAGTAATATGGACATTCAGACTTCGTTGCGTCAGGTAAAGGGTGTTGGTGAAAAAACAGAATTATTGTTTCAAAAGTTAGGAGTATACACCGTTGGTGATATACTCCTTCATTTTCCTCGCGCTTATCAGGAATATCCGGAAATTTGTGTGGTGGCGGAGGAGTGGATTGGACAAACGGTTGCATTCGTCGGTCGTCTTCGCACTCCGGCAATCATACGCAAAGGGAAACGAATGGATATCACCATTGCGACCACCTTTTGTGAGAATACACCGGTGGAGTGTATTTGGTTTCGAATGCCGTATATCGGAAAACAACTGGCAATTCATGAATCGGTGGTATTTTATGGTGTTTTACAAAAAGAAGGCCATAAGTTTAAAATGGAGCAACCGATGATTTGCAGCATTGAGAAATATGAAAAGCTGAGACAGTCATTCCAGCCGATTTATGCATTGACGGCAGGTCTTAACAACACAACAATCCGAAAGGTGTTACAGGAAATCTTTTCGCAAATGGATGTGACAACAGATTCAATGCTGCCCCAAAAGGTATGCGAGAGAGAGGGATTTCTGTCCTATATGGAGTCGCTTCGGATGCTACATTTTCCGAATAACTTTGATGAGTTGGCGTTAGGGAGAAAAAGGCTCGTTTATCAGGAGTTTTTTTATTTTATATTACATAGCAGACTGCAGGAACGGAAGCAGGGAAGCACACCAAATCCTTGGATGCTTGACGAGGGGAAGATGGTCGATTGTGTGATATCCAATTTGCCATACACACTGACAGACGGACAACGGAATACATTAGAACAGGTTCGCAAAGACTTGCGTGGAAAGACGGTTTCGCAGCGGTTGATTCAGGGGGATGTGGGTTCCGGAAAGACCATTGTTGCATTTCTTGCAATGTTGGATGTGGTTTCCAATGGATATCAGGCAGCGATTATGGTGCCTACAGAGGTGTTGGCAAGACAACACTACGAATCATTTGTAAATCTGTGCAAAGAACATGGCTTGCCATATGAAGTTGTATGCCTGACCGGGTCTATGACAGCGAAGGAAAAGCGCGAGGCATATCATAAGATTCAACATGAAAATCAGTTGTTTGTGGTCGGTACGCATGCATTGATTCAAGAAAAAGTTGTATATCAGCGTATGGCTCTTGTTGTGACTGATGAGCAACATCGCTTTGGGGTCAAACAGCGAGAAGCACTCACGGCAAAGGGAGAACTGCCGCATATGTTGGTTATGAGTGCGACACCGATTCCCCGAACATTAGCCATGATTTTGTATGGAAATATGCAGATTTCCGCGATAAAAGATATGCCGGCTAATCGATTGCCGATTAAGACAGCGGTGATAGAAGAAAAAATGCGTGCAAAGGCATATGAGATGATTGGGCGAGAATTAAAAGATGGTCATCAGGCGTATATTATTTGTCCGCTCGTGGAGGCGACGGAGACGACGGAGGCAGAAAATGTTACAGACTATGTTGAGAAACTTCGTGACACATTTGGCAAAGAAATTGCAGTCGCTGCTTTGCATGGAAAGATGCCTGCAAAACAAAAGAATGAAATTATGGAAGAATTTGCAAAAGGCAATATATTGATTCTTGTTTCAACAACAGTCGTAGAGGTTGGTGTTAATGTTCCAAATGCAACGGTGATTTTGATAGAGAATGCAAATCGCTTTGGATTGGCACAATTACATCAGTTACGTGGACGAGTTGGTCGCGGTAAGTGGCAATCCTATTGTATTTTGATGGATCAAAGCAAAGCGAAGGAGGGGTCAAAGCGATTACAAGTGTTACATGAGTCGAATGATGGGTTTTATATTGCCGGTGAAGATTTGCGTATGCGAGGACCAGGAGATTTTTATGGAATTCGTCAGAGTGGTGATTTGAATTTTCGAATTGCGGATATCATCGGAGATGCCGATTTGCTGACGATGGCATCCGAGGATGTGTCAGAATTTCTGGAAGAGCAAACGAATTTAGAGAATCATTCGGATATGGAATTGCAAATGATTGCTTTTGAAAAAGAAAATTGGCTTGTTTTATAAAAATGAGGAATGTCATATGACATTCCTCGTTCTATTCTTTCATTTTACTTTCTTGTGCACGCATCATCTGATCGACCATATAATCTCCTACAGTTGGTTTGTCGGCGAAGGTGGAATTTTTTAACTGTTGGCGAGCGTGATGAACACCAAGTTCATCGGCAATCTCGTATTTAAACCGTGCCAATGCGTCCTTAGCTGCAGGAGATTGCTGTTTTCTTTTGGACTTTGCCATGAAAAACCTCCTTATGCTTATGCTAACTAGGTTACAAACATAGTATATGAAGGTGATGCTTTCCTTAGCCTAGAACAAATTTCATAAACTGTATGTATTTGTTATTGGAGCAACGTGACATTTGCAAGCGAAGGTGCTGTCATCATTGAAAAATTGGTGTAATAGATGACAAAACCTGGCGCAGCGCTGCTCGGTTTTTTTACATTTTTTTTCTGAAGGTAGTCAATTTCAACTTTATTATTATCCCGCCCGCTGGAATAGTACGCTGCAAGAGCAGCGGCAGTTTCAAATGTTTCATCGGGTAATTCTGCACCTTCGGATTTCACAATCACGTGAGAACCGGGAATTCCCTTTGTGTGAAACCACCAATCATTTCCGGTTGCAAATTTGAAAGTGAGCATATCATTTTGATAGTTATTTTTTCCCACATACATATGAAAACCATTTTTGTCAATAAAGTGGAGCGGTTTACTTTTTTTCGTCTTTGCCTTTTTCTTATTACTGTAGTGTTTTTTGATAAATCCAAAGTCCTGCAACTCTTCTTTGATTGCATTCAAATCCGCATCATTTTCAGCGATATCCAATGACGCAGAGATGGACTCTAAGTGAGCAATTTCGTTTTGTGTATCTTGAATCAAATCGGAGAGTGCTTCACTTGTTCGTTTTAATTTTGCATATTTATCGAAGTATTTTGTGGCGTTATCCATGGCGGAGCGTGTGTCATCAAGTGGAATCGTCAACTCCTCATTATTGTAGTAATTGATGACGGTCAGTTTTTTTGCACCGGGGGCCGCCTGATAACCATAAGTGTGCAGCATTTCACCATAAATGCGATATTTGTCTTTCTTTTCGGTGTCTTCGAGTTGCTTTTTTTGCAACTGGTATTTTTTGCGGTCGCGTTCCAGATGAATGCTTACGATTTTGCGCAAATCCACGGATTTTTGTCGAATGTTGGTAAATTTATTTTTCTGTGCATAATAAGCCTCCAACAATTCTGACATGGTATCGAAGGTTGTTTCGTCGGCGTCATCATAGATGGAAAGCGAGACGGGCGCAAATTCCATCGGAGCGCCGGTTGCAGCCTGATAATAGATTGTGTTTGTAAATTCACCGTTTTCGACTGCGTGCATGAAAGAATCAAAGGTTTCAAAAAGCTTCTGCTTCTCGTTCTCCGTAAAAGAGCTTGTGGAAGCCTCGCTGTCCAATCCGCTTCGATGAGCCAATTCTGTGGCGATCACCGGTGAAAAACCGACATGGGATGTGTAAATGGCCTTCGATAATGGCATTGGTTTGGAAAAAACGGTTGCAATAAAATCTTCGCGTACAGTTTCCCAAGGGTTGACCTTGCCGTCCTGCGTTGGGATGAAATATGGCCTTCCCGGTAAAACCTCACGAACGGAACTCACCTGGGCGGACACATGCTTGATGCTGTCTAAAATGACATCGTTCTCATCGCAAAAAATGATATTGCTGTGTTTTCCCATCAACTCAACATAGAGATGTTTTTCTGAAGGGTCACCCAATTCATCCAGATGTTCGATGGTGAACTTTAACACACGTTCTAAAGAAGGCTGCGTAATCGAGATGATACGACCATTGCTGATGTGTTTGCGTAACAGCATACAAAAATTAGGCGCAGTCATGGGACTTGTCTTGTTTTCTTTTGTCAAATATAAAAAAGGCAGCGATGCGTTTGCTGAGATAAGCAAACGATTTGGTCCCGAAACTCCCTTGAATGTAAAGAGTAGTTCTTCGCGTTCCGGTTGCGCTATTTTGCTGATTTTTTGTCCTGCAAGCACTTGATTTAACTCTTGCATCAGACAGTTTGTTGTAATGCCGTCAAAAGCCATTGGAAATACTCCTCAAAAATGATGTTATATATACTGTTTCATATTATAAAACAAAATATGTGAAAAACAAAGACAAAAAAATTGACCTTTTTGGTATGTTTTTATATAATATAAATATCTATGCGTAGGAGTTTGTCTTGCGTGATTTGCATATAAGAGGAGACCAATACTATGGTGAGAAGTATGACGGGATTTGGGCGCGGAGAAGCCGGCGACGAGTCAAAAAAAGTCATTGTCGAAATGAAGTCTGTCAATCACAGATATTTGGACTTAAACATAAAGCTTCCCAGAAAACTAAATCCGTTTGAAGCAAATGTGCGCGCTTACCTTAAATCACAAATTGTTCGAGGAAAAGTTGATGTCTATATCACACTTGAGACTTCGACGGAAGAGGCGCATGTTCTTCGCTATAATGCGAAGCTGGCACAGATGTATGTTGACAATTTGAAAGCGATGGCGGAGGAGTTTGATTTAGACTACGATTTGAAAGCAACAAATTTATCCTATTATCCGGATGTTTTTGAAATGGATGAGGCGCCGGAAAATGAAGACGAATTGCAGAATTTGCTGACGGAAGCGCTTTGTATTGCCACCGAACAATTTACAGAAAACCGTCAAAATGAAGGTACCAGACTGCAAGCAGACTTGCTTGCTAAGATGGACGAGATGTCCGGTTATGTGTCAATGATTGAGGAGCGTTCACCGCAAATTATCGAAGAATACCGTTCACGTTTGGAGACTAAGGTTTCCGATTTGCTGCAGGACGGACATATCGATGAGAACCGTACTGCGGCTGAGATTGTGTTATATGCTGACAAAGTATGCATAGACGAGGAGATTGTTCGACTTCGAAGCCATGTGGAGGAGACAAGACATGTGCTGCAAGAAGACACTGAGGTCGGTAGAAAACTTGATTTTATCGCGCAGGAGATGAATCGGGAATCGAACACCATCCTTTCTAAGTCAACGGATGTGGAGATTGTGGGGATTGGCATTTCTTTGAAGACTTTGATTGAGAAAGTACGGGAACAAATCCAGAATTTAGAGTAGGTAACTATGGCTTTTATCAATATTGGTTTTGGAAACATTATAAATACAGATAAAGTGGTTTCAATTATCACACCGGATTCCGCACCGGCGAAACGTCTGGTGCAAAAAGCAAAAGAAGATGGGGTGGTTATCGATGCCACACAGGGTCGAAGGACGCGCGGTGTCATCATTACGGACGAACATATTGTTTTGTCATCGCTGTTGCCGGACACCATTGCGAGTAGAACAAGACAGACAAATGCAGATAAGGAGGGTGAGGAATAATGGATAAAAAAGGAATGATTATTGTTTTATCTGGTTTTTCAGGAGCTGGAAAAGGTACCATTATGAAGCACTTGCTGAAAGCGCATCCGGACAAATACCATTTGTCGATCTCAGCTACGACACGTCCTCCTCGTCAAGGAGAGCAGGATGGTAGAGAATATTTCTTCCGAACAAGGAAAGAATTCGATACCATGATTGAACAGGGAGAACTCTTGGAATACGCTACGTTTAATGGCAATTCTTATGGTACACCACGTTCGTATGTAGAGCGTCTTGTTGAAGAGGGAAAGGATGTCATTCTTGAAATAGAAATCCAAGGAGCTTTGCAGGTCAAAAAAATATATCCAGAAGCGGTGCTTTTGTTTGTCATGCCACCGTCAGCGGACGCGTTGAAAGCTCGTCTTGTAGGACGTGGAACTGAGACGGAGGATGTCATTGCGCAACGTCTCGTGATTTCTTCAAAAGAGTCACAATTTATGAAGGAATATGATTATCTGGTCGTAAATGATGACTTGGAAAGAAGTGTACATAATGTGCATTCTATCATTTTGAGTGAGCATTATCGCACCACAAGAAATGTAGAAACAATAGATACCATACAGAAAGATTTAAAAAAATTTGAAGGGAGATAGGAAATGTTACATCCATCTTATGTAGAACTAATGAAAGTTGTAAATGACAACGTAGAAATCGGAGAGGAGCCAGTTGTTAACAGTCGATATAGCATTGTTTGTGCTACTGCAAAGCGTGCAAGACAGATTATTGCTGGACAGGATGCTCTGATATCTACAGAAAAAGGAGATAAGCCTTTGTCGACAGCGGTAAAGGAATTGTTTTGCGGCGAGTTACAAATCATCTCTGAGGATGAGGATACTGACGAGGAAGCATAATGAAACTTCTTTTTATATCTCTTGGTTGTGACAAAAATCTGGTGGATACGGAGCATATGTTAGCGATGCTTCGCTCAGAAGGTATTACATTGACAAATGATGAATCCGAAGCGGAGATTGTGATTGTTAACAGTTGTTGCTTTATCAGTGATGCCATGGAGGAGAGTATCCAAACATTGATCGACATGGGAGAATATAAGCAGATGGGCGCATTAAAGTATTTGATTGTGACCGGATGTCTGGCAGAGCGTTATGAGAATGAAATAAGAAAGGAATTACCTGAAGTAGATGCTATTGTTGGCACCAATTCATACGACGCAATTGTTGACGTGATTTACGATCTTATTCAGGGGGAAAAGCCATCTGTTCACAAACCGTTACTCGGACTGCCAAAGAATTCTGCCGGTCGTCTTCTCACGACGGGCGGACACTTTGCACACTTAAAAATTGCAGAAGGTTGTGATAAACATTGTACGTATTGTGTTATCCCATCCATTCGAGGAAATTTTCGCAGTGTTGTGATGGAAGAACTTCTTGATGAGGCGAGGATGCTTGTTTCGCAGGGAGTTCAGGAACTGATTCTTGTTGCTCAGGAGACCACATTGTATGGGGTGGATTTATATGGACATAAGGCACTTCCAAAACTTTTGAATAAACTGAGTGAGATACCTGATTTGAAATGGATTCGATTGCAGTATTGTTATCCGGAAGAAATTACATCGGAATTGATTCAGGTGATGGCAGAGAATCCAAAAGTGTGTCACTATATCGATATGCCGATTCAACATGCAAACGATTGGATTTTGAGTCGTATGGGACGAAAGACATCATTGGAGGACATCCGAAAGATAGTCAAGGCACTGCGCACTGCGATGCAGGATATTTGTATTCGCACGACATTGATTTGTGGATTTCCCGGTGAGACAGAGCAAATGCACGAAGAACTTATGGATTTTGTTGAAGAAATGCAATTTGACCGATTAGGGTGTTTTGCATACTCGAGACAAGAGGGGACACCGGCGAATGACTTTGAGGAGCAGGTCGATGATGCACAGAAAGAGGAATGGGTGGCAGAAATCATGGAACTGCAACAGGATATTTCTATCGAATGCAATCAAAAATTGATTGGTACGACAATGGAAGTATTTGTTGAGGGTAAGGTCGCAAACGAAAATGCTTATGTCGCGCGTACATACCGGGACGCCCCGGATGTTGACGGGTTGCTGTTTGTGCAAACGGAACAGGAATTGATGACGGGCGATTTTATACAAGTGCGGGTCACCGGCGCATATGAATATGATTTGATAGGAGAGTTATTATGAATTTACCAAACAAATTGACGATTTTTAGAGTGGTTTTAGTGCCGTTTTTTGTACTGTTCCTTTTATGGGACCCGGAAAATCAGATGTATCGATATATTGCCGATGTAATATTCATTGTTGCCAGCCTGACAGATATGCTGGATGGCAAAATCGCAAGGAAATACAAGCTTGTTACCAACTTTGGCAAATTTATGGACCCACTGGCAGATAAACTGTTGGTTTGTTCTGCGATGATTTGTTTGATTGAGACAAAACAGTTGGCTGCATGGATTGTCATTGTGATTATTGCAAGAGAGTTCATTATCAGTGGATTCCGGTTGGTGGCATCGGATAACGGCGTTGTCATTGCCGCCAGTTACTGGGGAAAGTTTAAGACTGTGTTTCAGATGTTGATGGTTATTGTTTTGGTTGCAGACATTCCGCATCCTGCATTTACCATCCTCGGGACCATACTGATTTATGTTTCGTTGGTACTTACCATTGTTTCATTGCTTGATTACATCATCAAAAACAAGAATGTTTTGAAAGAGCAGAAATAATGACAGTAGAAGAGATTGTATTTTGGTTAAAGGAACACAAGTTGACAGTTGCAACCGCAGAGTCTTGTACGGGTGGCATGCTGGCATCTGCCATAGTGGATGTTCCCGGAGCTTCCGGTTGCTTTGAGGAGGGGTATGTCACGTATTCCGATGCTGCAAAAGAAAAGAATCTGGGCGTTTCACGCCGGACGTTGGAGATATTTGGCGCGGTTAGCGAGGAGACAGCAGGTGAAATGTCCCGCGGTGTACGAGAATGTAGTGGTGCTGATTTTGGTATTGCGACAACAGGGTTTGCCGGACCTGGTGGCAACACTGCAGATGCTTTGGTGGGCTTAGTATATATTTCCTGCGCATATCCGGGTGGCTGTGAGACAATCCGATGTCAGTTTGATGGGGAACGCAAATCAGTACGCGTACAGGCAACGAACCAGGCTTTGACATTACTTGAAAAATGTATGCAGGAGTGTGAAATCTGATATGCGTGTGATTGCCGGATTAAGGAAAAGATTACAATTACAAACGGTTCCCGGTACCGATACGCGGCCAACGACGGACCGCATCAAAGAGACACTTTTCAACATGATTGGAAACGACATTTTTGATTGTTGTTTTTTGGATTTGTTTGCAGGTAGCGGACAGATGGGCATAGAAGCCCTCAGCAGAGGCGCAAAATGCGCATATTTCATAGAAAAAGATAAGCGTGCACTTTCCTGCATCAAAGCAAATTTGCTTCACACAAAGTTGGAGGAGGAAGCTGTCGTTTTCGCGGGCGATGTATTTGTTCAATTGCGCAGTTTGGCGGACAAGACTTCATTCGATATTATTTTTGTTGATCCGCCGTATCATTTAGGCTTGGAACAAAAGGTTTTGGAGGAGATTGAAAAAGCCGGTATTCTTGCTGAGGACGGATATGTTATTATGGAAGCAGATATCAATACAGACTTCTCCTTTGCAAGTGAGATTGGCTTTACCATTGTAAAAGAAAAAATATACAAGACAAACAAACATGTTTTTTTGGAAGTAAAGTAGTACGAGGGATTATATGAAAAAAGCGATTTATCCGGGAAGTTTTGATCCAATTACCTTTGGGCATTTGGATATCATCGAACGTTCGTCTAAAATTTTTGACGAGATAGTGATTGGCGTTTTAAACAACAGCGCAAAGAAATCTTTATTTACAGTAGAAGAACGCGTGGAGATGATTCAAACGTTGACATCAAAGTATCCGAATGTCAAAGTGGATTCCTTTGATGGATTACTTGTTGATTATGCAAGAAGGATTGATGCCAATATCATTATCAGGGGGCTTCGGGCAATTACGGATTTTGATTATGAGATTCAAATTGCACAGACAAATAAAGTGGAATTTGAGAATCTTGAGACGATTTTTATGACAACGGCACTCAATTATTCTTATTTGAGTTCAACGATTGTAAGAGAATTTGCTTCTTATGGAGGCGATATTAGTAGATTTGTTCCTGCGGAGATTATTCCGCGGATTCAGGCAAAATATAATGCATAAAGGAGAGAGATTATGGCAAGTGGTATTGAGGAAATCATTGAAGAAATTGAAGAGTATGTAGACAATTGTAAGCCGTCTGCCTTTTCACCATCAAAGATTGTAGTCAATCGGGATGAATTAGATAGCTTACTTGAGGAGTTGCGCACAAAGACGCCGGAAGAAATCAAGCGTTATCAGAAGATTATCAGCAACAAGGAGGCAATTCTTGCTGATGCAAAGAATAAGGCGGATGCCATTATTGCCCAGGCGCAGATTCAGACAAATGAATTGGTTAGTGAACATCAGATTATGCAACAGGCTTATGCGAAAGCCAACGAAGTTGTTATGCTTGCAACGAAAAACGCACAGGAACTTTTAGACAAAGCGACAGAAGATGCAAACAGCATTCGGATGGGAGCAATTGCATACACGGATGATTTGTTAAATACCATTGAGAGTGTGATTTCAAATTCAATGGAGACCACACAGGCTCGCACAGAGAACTTTCTTCAGACAATGCAGGGATATCTGGATATTGTTGTTGCAAATCGTCAGGAATTGGTGCCATCGCAGGAGGAGCCGAAGCCAACGAAGCCGCAGTCACAAACAACTGCTGCAAAATCGGAGCAACCTGCTGAAAAAAAATCGGAAGATGATGATGTTCCTGCACTTTCAATTCCGGAATCTTTCTTTAACAAAGAATAAGTATCCAAAGGGACGCAATGAGTGCAGTGATGCTTGCATAGATTATCTTATGAAAAAAATAGTTTTTTATGGAGAGCGGACAGCCCTTGATAATCGATTTTGTCTGCATCAATGTACATAATCCGCCAAACGTGGTTAAGGGCAGACAAAACAGGTATTTTACAGATGTTTGATAAGGAAGCAGGGACAGTTCCCTTGTTCCGCTTGTGATTTCAGCAAGAGCAACGATAAGGGCTTTGACCTCATGGGGAATGAGCGGCACATGTGCAATATAGGCACATAGGATTCCGAAAAAGATTAAGTACCCACCGAGTATGATGATTGTTTCAAATCCATTTACAATCGAGATATCTAAGATTTGAAAGTAATTTCGAAGTCTGGATATCTCTATTTTTTGGAATGATTTTATAGGTTGTGTTGTTGCCTTTGCCTCCTGTAACAGGTGTAGAATGCAACCCACCAGTTGAGGCAAATATAATATTGCAAACGTCATATAGAGCCATTCGCTTTTATGGAGACATTTTGTCAGTAAAAAACCGCCCACGAAAGAGGGACCAATCGTGTTACAGTGGTTTAGCAAGATTTGTCCTTCTTTTGGAGTGATAAATTTGTTTTCGAGCAAAGTTGCTGTGATTTTTGCACCAACAGGCAGACCGAATGTACAACCTGCAATGATATTAAGCCCGATACATAACGATTTGTAATGCTTCAATAACGAAGACGGAAGTATTGCCTTTATTTGCCCTGTAACCTCTTTCGAGAGAATGAAATTTGATAGAATGATAAAGGGCAACAGTGTAGGAAGCAGACCAAACAGCCATGTGTTGAGACCGGTTGTTGCGCCTTGCAGTGTGATAGAGGGATTGCATATGGCGATTATGAGTGCAAAAATGATAATACAGAGTCCAAGTTTCATATCATATTGTATGAACCAAAGGAAGTGTATATGTATAAATGAGATTAGATAAGTTTTTGAGTGCATGTGGTATAGGGACACGCTCGCAGGTGAAAAAGATTTTGAAACAGGGTTCTGTCACAGTAAACGGGCAATCGGTTTGTGACGGAAAACTGCAGATTACGCTCGACAAGGATTCCATTTGTTATCAGGGAAAACGATTGGTGTACGAAGAGTTTACATACTATGTATTCCACAAGCCGGGTGGTTGTGTATGTGCCGGCGAAGATGCTATGCATGATACCGTATTTCGATATGTCCCAATGAATGAAAAGAAGGATTTATTTACGGTGGGAAGATTGGATTTGGACACGGAAGGGCTGCTATTGATTACAAATGACGGTGCTTTTTCCCATAGTCTGTTGAGCCCAAGAAAACACGTAGATAAGACATATTTTGCAATCCTTGATACCGCCGCGACAGAGGATGATGTTGCTGCGTTCGCGCGCGGTTTGCATATCGGGGATGAAAAAGACACGCGGCCGGCAAAGCTTGAGATAAATCCCAAAGATGCAAAGCAGGTATATATCACGATATCGGAGGGAAGATATCATCAAATAAAGCGTATGGCAAACGCGGTAGGGAAAGAAGTGACCTATTTAAAGCGCCTTACGATGGGCAGATTTATGCTGGAGGATACTTTAAAACCAGGTGAATACCGAAAATTTACGGAGGAAGAGTTAGCGTATGTTAGAGAATATAAAAGCCGTTCTGTTTGATTTAGACGGGACTCTGGTTGATTCCATGTGGGTATGGCGTCAAATAGATATCGATTATTTTAAAAATAAATGTATTGATGTGCCGGATGGATTGCAACGAGAAATTGAAGGTATGAGTATGCTGGAAACAGCCGCCTTTTTCAAAAAAAAGCTGGGGATCTCTGATGACATAGAGACGATGATACATACTTGGAACAATATGGCTATGGAGATGTATTCCTCCCGTGTCTCATACAAAAAGGGGGCAGAAGATTTCTTGAAATATCTGAAAGCCAACAGAATAAAAACCGGAATTGCGACAAGCAATTCCCGGGAATTGTTGCAAGTGGTGACAGAATCACTCGGATTACATCGCTATATCGATTGCTTTTTGACGGCAAATGAGGTGGCACATGGCAAACCATCTCCGGATGTTTATATTGAGGTGGCAAAGCGCTTGGGCGTTGAGCCGAAAGAATGTCTTGTGTTTGAGGATATCCTTCCGGGGATTATGGCGGGACAAGCTGCAGGAATGCGCGTATGTGCCGTCTATGATGCGTATTCTGCCGATGTCACCAAAGAAAAGAAGGATTTGGCAGATTACTATATCAATGATTACACAGAGATTTTTCAATCAAACAGTTAGGTGAGGATAATGGCGCAGGATTTTTTACCGGTTTCAAGAGAGGATATGACAAAACGCGGAATCTCACAATTAAAAGTAGCGCCGGAGCATATTTCAGATGAAGTGTTAAAGCACATGGGCAAGCCGCCGGTGGCTGTTTATCGTCGGTTCCAGAAGAGATACAAAAAGATGATGAATCATTGGATAAAAAACAGTATCTGGTTCCTTATCTGATGTCGTCGCATCCGGGTTCGACATTAAAAGAAGCAATTGCGCTTGCAGAGTATTTGCGGGATTTGGGGTATATGCCGGAACAAGTGCAGGATTTTTATCCAACACCGGCGACAATGGAACCCATTTATGTTGCACACAACCCGCATAAAAAAGCGATGCAGCGCGCACTGATTTAGTATTGGAATCCGAAAAAACTATGATTTTGTATATGAGGCATTAAAGAAAGAACATCGAGAGGATTTGATTGGTTTTGGTGAAAAATGTTTGATTACGCCTTGTAAAATTAAGGGAAAAAAGGAAGCAAATGAATGCAAATGAAAGAAATTCAAATCAGCGAAAAAGAAGCAAACCAAAGAATCGATAAGTTCTTAAAGAAATTTTTTAAGGAAGCATCCACGAGCTTCCTGTATAAAATGATGCGCAAGAAGAATATCACTTTAAATAAGAAAAAAGCAACGGGGTCTGAACTGTTGCAAGCAGGTGATGTCATTTCTGTTTTTTTCTCGGATGAAACCTTTGAGAAGATGCAGGGATTCGAGAATACAGAGAAGCAGTTTGCCGCATTGAAGGACATTTCTTATGATATTAAAGTGATTTATGAAGATGATGATATGCTTGTCTTAAATAAAGAGGCAGGCGTACTATCACAAAAAGCAAAAGAGGATGACATCTCGATGAATGAGCGGATGCTTTCCTATTTGATTCACTCAAATCAGTTGTCAGTAGAACAGTACAACGTGTTTCATCCCTCAATTGCAAACCGGTTAGACCGCAATACAACAGGGATATTGTTAGCCGGAAAGACGTTGCATGGGCAGCAGATGTTATCGGAAGCGATGCATAACCGTTTGGCAAAGAAATACTACCATTGTATTGTTGGGGGCGTGATTTCGCAGGAAATGAAGTTGCAGGGATATTTGCAAAAGGATGAGAAAACGAATCAGGTAAACATACTTACCATGCCGGCTGAAAGCGCGAAGGAGATTGCAACAGCGTATCAACCGCTTGAGACAAATGGGAGATTGACATTGTTACAAGTGCATTTGATTACGGGACGGAGCCATCAAATCCGTGCGCATTTGGCAAGTATCGGACATCCGATTGTCGGAGACCCGAAGTATGGCGATTTCAAATTGAATCGTGAAATGTATCAACAATTTCAAGTAAAACATCAACTGTTACATGCGTATTCGATGGAATTGAGTGACGGACGAAAGTTTATTGCGCCGGAACCGGAGCAATTCTCCAGAGTTATGGCATTTTATAAGGGAGAGTAAAACGATGGCAACATGGAATTCCAGAGGTCTGAGGGGATCCGCCTTTGAGGAATTGATTAATAAGACAAATGAAATATATGAAAACAGCGGGCTTTGCCTGATTCAGAAAGTGCCTACGCCAATTACACCTATCAAAATAGATGAACAGAGCCGACACATCACGCTCGCTTATTTTGATAAAAAAAGTACTGTTGATTACATTGGCGTCGTACAGGGGATATCGGTATGTTTTGATGCAAAAGAATGCCACGCTGAAACATTTCCGCTTCAGAATATACATGAACATCAAGTAGAATTTATGAAGTCGTTTGAACAACAGCAGGGAATTGCTTTTATATTGATTCATTATACAAAGTATGATACCTATTATTATCTGCCATATTCTGAACTGGCCGCATTTTGGAAGCGAGCAAAGGACGGGGGACGAAAAAGCTTTCGGATGGAGGAATTGTCTGAGAAGTATTTTTTTCAAGCCAAACCCGGTGTGCTCGTTCCCTATCTCGATATGTTGCAGATGGATTTATCCTCGCGGGATGCTTGACATTATCGCAGAGATTACTTATAATTATGACAAATTAGCGTGTTACCGCTTTACTATGCTAAATTACAGGCGGTTTAGAAAGGATTCAGAATGCAAAATAAATTATTACATACGCCGGAAGGTGTGAGAGATATTTATAATGATGAGTGTGAGAATAAGCAATACATTCTCACGGAGATGAGAAATGTGATACACTCTTATGGGTATCGCTTTATTGAGACGCCGACGTTTGAATTCTTTGATATTTTTGGGAAAGAGGTTGGGACGACTCCTTCGAAGGAATTGTATAAATTCTTTGACCGCGAGGGCAATACATTGGTGCTTCGTCCAGATATCACACCATCCATTGCAAGAGCAGCTTCCAAGTTTTTTCCGATTGATGAAAAGCCGGTTCGTCTTTGTTATGAAGGAAATGTTTTTATCAATAATAATAGTTATCAGGGACGTTTAAAGGAAAGCACGCAGTTGGGTGTTGAGTTTATCGGCGAGAATTCGGTAGATGCTGACAGTGAAATTATTGCACTTGTTGTTAAAAACTTGCAAAAAGTTGGCTTGGAACAGTTCCAGATTAGTATCGGCCATGCGAATCTTTTCCGCAGTCTTGTCAAAGCAGCCGGATTTGTTGAGGAAGAGGAAGAACAACTGCGCACATTGATTTTGAATAAAAACTTTTTTGGAGTGGAAGAGTTTATTGCGCGATATGACTTGTCGGATGCGCTGGTAAACTTATTCCGAATGCTCGGAAAAATGTATGCATCTCCCAAAGAATGGGAAATCCTGTTGCCGCATGCAGAGCATTATCCGGAGATTGCAGATGCGCTGCTTTATTTGAAAAAACTGTATGAATTACTCGAAGTATATGACGTTGCTAAATATGTGTCTTTTGAGATGGGGCTTATCAGTTCCTATCATTACTATACAGGAATTCTGTTTAGTGGTTATACCTTTGGAAGCGGTGAGCCGATTGTCAAAGGTGGCCGCTATGACGGATTGTTATCGTATTTTGGAAAGAACGCGCCTGCCATCGGCTTTGCTTTGATGGTTGATCAGTTGTTGTGTGCGCTTGAAAGACAAAAAATTGCCTTGCCGATTGTAACGGAACAGGAAGTGATTTTGTATACGAAGGAAAATCGCAAGATTGCTGTTGCAATGGCGGAAGAACTTCGCAATGCCGGAAAGATTGTTACAATCGTTCGTATGCATTTGGATATCAAGACGGTTGCCGCCTATCAGGAACAGTACACTTCCGCAAAAATAACGATTTTGGATGGAGAAATCTAATGGAAAATGAAAGATATCTAACCTTTGCTCTGGGAAAGGGCAGATTAGCAAAACAGACACTGGAAACCTTTGAAAAGATTGGGATTACCTGCGAGGAGATGAAGGCTCCTAAGACGCGCAAACTTATTTTTGTCAATGAAGCGTTGAAGTTACGTTTTTTTCTTGCAAAGGGACCGGATGTGCCTACTTATGTGGAATATGGTGCTGCGGACATCGGTATTGTCGGTGAGGATACCATCTTAGAAGAGGGGCGTAATATTTTTGAGGTTCTTGATTTGGGATTCGGGAAATGCCGTATGTGCGTTTGTGGACCAAAAAAATCAAAGGAATTGTTAGAACATCAACAGCTCATTCGTGTTGCGACCAAATATCCAAAGATTGCAAAGCAATATTTTTATGATAAAAAGCATCAGACCGTCGAGATTATCAAACTGAATGGTTCCATTGAATTGGCACCGATTGTCGGTTTGTCGGAAGTGATTGTTGATATTGTTGAAACGGGCAGTACCTTGCGTGAAAATGGACTTGAAGTACTTGAGGAAGTATGTCCCCTGTCTGCCCGCATGGTAGTAAATCAAGTGAGTATGAAGATGGAATATGAAAAAATTACAAAGTTAATTGCGGACCTGAAAGGTGCGTTAGCGTTGAACGAATAGAGGTAAAAAGATGAGAATTCAAGAACTAAATCAGGAAACAACATCAAACATTTTGGAATCCCTTTTAAAGCGCAGTCCGAATAGTTATGGTGAATTTGAAAGTCGCGTTGCTGCGATTATCGAAAATGTGAGAGAGCATAAGGACGAGGCTGTTTTCTCCTACACAAAACAATTTGATAAGGCGACAATCACTGCTGAAAACCTCGTTGTCACGGAGGAGGAAATCAAGGAGGCGTATGAACTTGTTCAGCCGGAATTGTTAGATGTGATACGAAAATCTCTTGTTAATATTCGTGCATTTCACAGCAGACAGCTTCAAAATAGTTGGTTTCAATCTCAAGAAAATGGCATTATTCTTGGACAGAAAGTGACACCGCTTGCCAAGGTCGGTGTATATGTACCGGGGGGAAAGGCCGTTTATCCGTCATCCGTACTCATGAATGTCGTTCCTGCAAAGGTGGCCGGTGTTCCTCATATTTACATGACGACACCACCGGGAGCTGACGGAAAGATTTTTCCGTCCACGTTGGTAGCGGCAAAGGAAGCAGGTGCGGACACGATTTACAAAGTTGGCGGAGCACAAGCGATTGCTGCGTTGGCATTTGGAACTGAGTATATTACAAAGGTGGATAAAATCGTCGGCCCCGGAAACATTTATGTTGCTCTTGCAAAGAAGGCGGTATTTGGCCATGTCAGCATCGATTCGATTGCCGGTCCCAGTGAGATTTTAGTTTTGGCAGACGAGAGCGCGAATGCAAAGTTTGTGGCAGCGGATTTGCTTTCTCAGGCAGAACATGATGAGATGGCATCTGCCATTTTGATTACAACAAGTATGGAACTTGCAAAAAAAGTCTCAAACGAAGTAGATTATTTTGTGGCACGGCTATCTCGTCACGAAATTATCACAAAATCGTTAGATAATTATGGATATATTCTTGTTGCACCTGATATGGATGCAGCGATAGATGCAGCAAATGAGATTGCTTCCGAACATCTGGAGATTGTGACAAAGAATCCGTTTGACACTATGACAAAAATCAAAAATGCAGGTGCTATTTTCCTTGGTGAGTACAGCAGTGAGCCTTTGGGGGATTATTTTGCCGGACCGAATCATGTGCTTCCGACAAATGGAACTGCGAAGTTTTTCTCTGCGCTTAGCGTGGATGATTTTATTAAAAAATCCAGCATTATCAGTTACTCAGAAGATGCGTTGCATGATGTGTACAAAGATATTGTCCAGTTTGCAGAATGTGAGCAGTTGACGGCACATGCAAATTCAATTAAAGTAAGATTTGAAGAGGTTTAATTTCAGGAAGAAGGTAGTTTTATGGCTGAAGATAGAATTGGGAAAGTGTCTAGAAAGACAAAAGAAACAGATATTGATTTGACCTTTTATGTAGATGGAACAGGAAAATCTCAGATTTCGACAGGAATTGGTTTTTTTGACCATATGTTAGAAGGATTTGCCAGACATGGATTGTTTGATTTAGACATTACCATAAACGGCGACTTGGTTGTCGATTGTCATCATATAATCGAGGACTGCGGCATTGTGCTCGGAACAGCGATTCGCAAGGCGTTGCACAATAAAGCGGGAATTCGGCGTTACGGAAGTTGTATTCTGCCGATGGATGAGTCTCTTGTTATGTGTGCAATCGATTTATCCGGAAGACCTTATTTTTCTTATGATGCGCATTTCACAAGCGAACGCATTGGTTATATGGATACCGAGATGATAAAGGAATTCTTCTATGCAATTTCGTATAGTGCAGGGATGAATTTACATATTCAGGTGTTAAAGGAAGGAAACAATCACCATATGGCAGAAGCGATGTTTAAAGCATTTGCCAAAGCGTTAGATGAAGCTACAGTAAAAGACCCGCGGATAATCGATATTTTATCTACGAAAGGAACATTGTAGAATTGGGAGGAGAGTATGGATCATAAGAATATCGTTGCTACAATTTATATAAAAGATGGTATGGCAGTACCCGGTCCTGAGAATCTTGATGAAAAAAGTGATATTCTCGACTTAGCGAGACTGTACAATGATAGTGGTATTGACAAGATTATCTGCTATGATTTATCAGATGATGACGATGAACATGAAAGGAATATCTTAGCGATTCGTGAGATCAATCGCAACATTGAAATCAAGACATGCGGTGGCGGAAATATTAAACGACTTGAAGATGTTAAGAAATTTCTTTATGCAGGTTGCATTGAAGTGATACTCAATGGTTCAAAACCGGAAACAGTAGAACTTTTGAAGGAAGCGAGTGCACGTTTTGGTGCTGAAAAGCTGCTTGTATCGTTGACCACAATCGATTTTATTTTTAAAACAAAGAGTTTTCTGGAAGAGAATGTGCATGAGCTCGTAATTTACAACCGTGCATTGCTTGACAGTTTAGAAGGCATTACAGATGTACCTTATATTGTTGATGTGGATGATTACCGGTTTGATGAGGTGGTATCTCTTCTTCGTTCTGAAAAAATCCGAGGTATTTCTGGTAAGTTTATCAATAATGTTGATACGGATATTATGCAGGTAAAATGTGAGCTCTCGGATGCCGGTGTCAAGATGGATAATTTCGAGCCCAAATTGTCTTGGAGTGATTTGAAAGTCAACAGCGATGGTTTGGTGCCGGTCATTGTGCAAGATTATCAGACACATGAAGTACTGATGCTTGCTTATATGAATGAAGAAGCGTTTCAGAATACCATCCGAATCGGTAAGATGACTTACTATAGCAGAAGTCGTCAGGAACTCTGGGTAAAAGGTATGTCGAGCGGTCACACACAGTATGTTAAATCTTTGACGGCAGATTGTGACTATGATACTATTCTGGCGAAAGTTTCCCAGGTCGGTGGTATCTCTTGTCACACGGGTGCGCCAAACTGTTTCTTTAATGAGATTGTTAAGAAAGAATATACAGAACGTAATCCATTAAAGGTCTTTGAGTCTGTTTATGATGTGATTGTTGAGAGAAGAGACCATCCAAAGGAAGGCTCATACACAAATTATTTGTTTGATAAGGGCATTGATAAGATTCTGAAGAAAGTCGGAGAGGAAGCGACAGAAATTGTTATCGCTGCAAAGAATCCCGACAATGAAGAAGTAAAATATGAGATATCCGATTTTCTGTATCATATGATGGTTTTGATGGTAGAGAAAGGTCTTACCTGGGAAGATGTAACAAGAGAATTATCACAGAGATAATAGAAATAAAGGCAGCCTTGCATATTTGACGAGGCTGCCTTTCGTTGGGAGAAACGATATATGAATAAATTAGCGTTATCGGATGATATTTTGATGCAAATCGACAAGCCGGCAAGATACATTGGGAATGAACTTAATATGATAAGGAAAGACCCCAAAGATGTCGCAATTCGTTTTGCGATGTGTTTTCCGGATGTGTATGAAATTGGAATGTCACATCTGGGTATTCAGATTTTGTACGAGATGTATAACTGCAGGGATGATGTATACTGTGAGCGTGTATATTCCCCTTGGCCGGATTTGCACCGGATTATGAAGGAGCAGAAGATTCCTTTGTTTGCACTGGAAACACAAGATCCGATTAAAGAATTTGATTTCTTGGGAATTACACTTCAGTATGAGATGTGTTATACCAATATCTTGCAAATCCTCGATTTGGCACAAATTCCGATTTGGCAAAAAGACAGAGTAGACGAAGACCCCATTGTTATATGCGGTGGTCCGTGTGCCTACAATCCTGAGCCGATTGCAGAATTTTGCGATCTGTTCTATATCGGGGAGGGTGAAGTGAGCTATAACGCACTGTTTGATCTATATAAAGACATGAAAGTGTCAGATACTTACGCACGTGTCGATTTTTTGCATGAAGCATCAAAAATCCCCGGAATCTATGTACCTTCCATGTATGAAGTGTTCTATAAGGAAGATGGCACGATATTTGAGATGAAACCAATTCATGACGATATTCCAAGAAAGGTAAAGCGTCAGGTACTTACCAATATGGACGAAGGTGCATATCCGACCAAACCGCTCGTTCCCTTCGTGCGTGCGACGCAGGACAGGGTTGTGTTGGAGATTCAGCGCGGCTGTATTCGCGGGTGTCGTTTTTGTCAGGCCGGCATGGTTTATCGTCCGAACCGCGAAAAGAATATTGATTTATTAAAGAAGTATGCAAAAGAAATGCTGGCATCAACCGGACATGAGGAAATTTCTCTCAGTTCATTAAGTTCCAGCGATTATTCGGATTTGCCGGAACTGGTAAATTTCCTGATCGATGAGTGTTGTGGGGAGGGTGTTAATATTTCCTTGCCATCACTTCGCATCGATGCCTTTTCCCTCGATGTGATGAGCAAAGTGCAGGACATTCGAAAGAGTAGTCTTACCTTTGCACCGGAAGCCGGGTCGCAGCGCCTTAGAAACGTCATCAATAAAGGATTGACAAAGGATGACATCTTAACCGGTGCCGGTCTCGCGTTTGAGGGCGGATGGCAAAAAGTTAAACTATACTTTATGTTGGGATTACCGACAGAGACAGAGGAGGACATGCGTGCAATACCGGAACTCGCCAATGATATCGCTGTTCGCTATTATGAGATTCCGAAAGAACAGCGACACGGGAAGTGCCAGATTACGATGAGTACATCATTCTTTGTGCCGAAGCCGTTTACACCGTTTCAGTGGGCACCGATGTATGAAAAAGGGGAATATCTGCGCAGGGCAAAAATTGTAAACGAAACAATGAAGGCGCAGTTGAATCATAAGAGTTTGCGATATAACTGGCATGAGGCGGATGTGACGGTCTTAGAAGGCTTGCTCGCCCGAGGTGACCGTAAATTGGCGAAAGCGATTTACTATGCCTATGAGGACGGACAGATTTTTGATGCATGGTCAGATTATTTTGATTGTCAAAAATGGGACAGGGCGCTCGAAAAAGCAGGTATCTCTGTTGACTTTTATGCATATCGTCAGAGGGCGTTGGATGAAGTCTTGCCTTGGGACTTTATTGACGTGGGCATCCGCAAGGAGTTCTTTGTCAGAGAATGGAAGCGGGCTACAGAAGAACAGGTGGTGACTCTGAACTGCCGGATGCAGTGTTCCGGCTGTGGAGCCGCATCCTTTGGAGGAGGTGTATGTTTTGAAGGCAAGAATTAAATTCTCAAAGCTGGGTTCTATGAAATATGTGGGACATCTCGACATCATGCGCTACTTCCAAAAAGCGATTCGAAGAAGTGGTCTTCCCATCAAGTATTCCGAGGGCTTTAATCCGCATCAGATTATGTCATTTGCAGCACCGCTCGGGGTGGGAATTACCAGTGAAGGCGAATATCTTGATATTGAGTTGAAAGAGAAGGTGCCCGGCGAGGAAGCGTTGGCACGACTGCAGGCGACGATGGTAGATGGCATGGAAATTACAAAGTTTTTGTATTTGCCGGAAAAGACGCCAAATGCCATGTCTTCTTTGGCGGCAGCTTCCTATGTACTTTCCTATAAACATCCGGAAGACTTTTCGTATTCTTTGGATGAATTGCTGGATGCCAAAAAGAATTTTTTTGATGAGGCAACTGAAATTCAAATTATAAAAAAGACAAAGAAGGGGGAGCGGGAACTTGATTTAAAACCGTTGATCTACTCTTTTACAATCAGAGAAACGGAAGGAACCATCTTTTTTGATCTATTGGTTTCTACCGGAAGTGTTGATAATATCAAGCCGGAGCTCGTTCTTTCCCATTTCTTTGCAACTATGGGAAAGGAAATAGATGCGCGCGCATTTTATATTCATCGCGTGGACATGCTGACGAGAGTAGATGATAAATTTGTTTCTTTAGGTGAGGTTTTAGATGAAATGCAATAATCGTATTGTGGTTACAACTACAAGATTTCGTGATGAGGATCGGAAATTGCTTTTGTATCTTGATGAGCATAATCATCCAATCGAGATACATACGCAGTTATCAGATGCACCATCTTATGTTGGAAACATTTATATTGCGCGTGTTTCGCAAGTGATGGAGCAGATGAATGCGGCTTTTCTTCAAGCAGGCAATTTGAAGTTTTTTTACCCACTTGAGCCGATTGATTCTGTCATATTTACAAAGAAGACCGGGAATCCGACATATCTTTGTCAAGGTGATGAGCTCGTTGTGCAGGTTGTGCGCGACGCGATAAAAAGCAAAGAGATTTGTGTTTCGACCAACGCATTGAAGACGAACCGGACTTGCGAGGTGTCTATGGAATTTTTGTTGGAGATGAATGTGCTTATGTTGGCAGAGCCTATGGGATATATTACAGATTGTTTAGTGGAAACTGCCATATTAGAAATATCAGAACAGGAGAATGTATTCCGAAAATAAAAGAAGCATTTGAAAAAGGAACTCCCATCAACATACGGATTTTGGATGTTGTTCCGGTGCAAACATTGTGATGCAAAATACATATATTTGATTGACAATGTTTGCACACACATATAATAGAATCAAAATAAGACAAGGAGTGATATCAAATATGGCCACTACAAATATTAATGTTCGTGTTGATTCTGCATTAAAACAGGAAGCAGAAACTCTTTTTAATGATCTTGGATTAAATATGTCTTCTGCAATTAATATGTTCCTGCGTTCTGCCATTAACCACAATGGCATACCGTTTGAAATCAAACGTTTTACTCCAAATGCGGAAACAATGGCTGCGTTGGATGAATATGAGGAAATGAAAAAGAATCCTAATAACTATAAGCGGTACGAATCGTTTGACGAAGTGTTAGACGAGGTATTTGCCGATGATTAAAATTGTTCCATCTAATCAGTTAAAAAAAGATTTGAAGTTTGCAAGAAAACGTGGATGCAAAATAGAGCATTTGCGAGATGTTGTTAATGCATTAGCAAGTGAACAAAAACTGGACGAAAAAGTACCGGGACCACGGATTGACGGGTAATTATAACGGATTTCGGGAGTGTCATATTGAACCGGATTGGCTTCTTATTTACCGCATCAATCAAGATGCTCTTGAATTATTCTTATTACGTACAGGAACACATTCTGATTTGTTTTAATGAAATAAAAAATCACAATAAATATATAGAAGCATTTAAAAATGCGGCAAATCATGGGATTTGCCGCATTGTCGTTTATATTATCTGTTAATTTGAATAGTTGGAACCTACTGTTTTTCCATTTAATTCAATGGCTCCCATATCACAGTGCAAATCTAACTTGACATCGTTGATATTCGCACATTCTATCTCGATGGAACCCATATTACACTCGGCAGCAATAGAAGAAAATTGGCCTTCCAATTCGATGCTGCCCATATCGGCTTCAAAACCGGCAGTTGTTATTACACTGTCGTCCGCAGATATGCTACCCATATTTGCTTTGACTGCCAATGTTGTAATGTTGGCTCCCTCCAACTCGATATTACCCATATCGGCCGAAAGCGCAACGCTCACTGCCTTGACATTATTAATTTCCAGATTTCCCATATCCATATCGCAGGCTATCGTTTTCAATTCCGTTCCCGCAGGAACCGTAATGGCTAATTCACAGTCGACATTTTTAAAGTCATTCCAGTTTATACTTATATTTTTAGCATTTTGTTTGATAATCAATGTATTGTCTTCGACAGACCAAGTCGGCATGATCTTTTCCGGATAATCCTCAACGTTAACATGAAAGTCAGAACCATACTCGATAGACACATCACCAACATTCAGGTTTAAATCAATACTGTCAAATTGTTCAACGACACTGTCGTTATCGATAGAAACTGATTTTTTTGTATCTAACGAAAACCATTTATACAAATGACTGAACAGACCAATAAAAATACAGATACTGGTTGCAATTGATAAAATAATTAAATAGATATTTCTTGTTCTTTTGCTTTCGGAATTCATAATTTTTCTCCTTCTAATCTGCCTTTTTAAAGTTTAATTTTATGACAGAATGCACAACAGCAGCAACCGGCCAAATCAGCCACGTGATATGCCAATCAAAACTCAGAAAACTCCATATGAGATAAGCACAGGTGACGGTTGACCAATATACTGACATGATGGTTGTGACGGTATCATTGATATATTCCTCTTTCTGCTCCGGTACATAATGTCCACTCATTGTGTTTCTGTCATTTGCTTTTAATAGTGTATGATAACTGCCATGTTCAATGGAAGACTTGACGATAAGGGCAACGCCGACACCTACTACAATAAATAAGATGACCGGGGAAATCACATCCTCCATAATTCTGTCGAGTGTGCCAAAATCGCCGGAATCTACAAATTCTGAGATGACAGCAGAGGGCACCCAGCACACAACGCACAATACAATTCCAAGGGTTTTTAATAACGCGAATTTTTCTCTTTTCTTTGCAATTTCCTGATGCAAATAATTGGCAGTGCTATATTCTATGGTACATGGAGTCGTTTTGATAACATTCCATTTCCCCATAATAATAGAGGAGTAGACAAATAAAAAAATAGCACCGGCAATAAATAGCATCAAAGCAATGACACCAATCGCATTGTTGATTTGCAAACCGTCAGTGATGACCGGACCAATCACGCTACAAATACAAAGAAGGACACCGACAGCGGTCATAGATGCTTTTTTTTGGCTATCGGAAATAAATGACTTTGCCTCTTCGAAAGAAAATGTGCGACGCGAATTTTTTGCACTGTACATCTGTTCCTGTTGGTATTCCTTCTTTAATCCAAGGTCTTCCGATAATTCTTCAAGATTTCCAAATTCTGAAATAACAGTACCGACTGCTTCGTTTTCGCTTTTACCGTTTGCAATCAGTTCACTGTATTTGTCCTCCATCATCTGCAGTAATTCCTCTTTTGCCTTGTGAACAGCGTCTGTGTTTGGCATATTTGCAAACATTGTCTCTAAATAATTCTTGATTGTTTCCACTTTAAACTCCTTTCAGAATAAAATGTTCGATAACATCTTTGGTTAGTTCCCATTCATCACATTTTTCTCGATAATACTTTTTACCGGCATCGGTAATTCGATAGTAGGTTCGCTTTTTGCTCCCACCTGTTTCGCTCGGCATGACAACATATGATTCAATATATCCGTTATTCTCCATTCGTGTAAATGCAGAGTAGAGCGTTGTCTCTTTGATAAGATACTTTTCGTTTGACAAATCTTTGATTTGTTTTGAAATCTCATAACCATAGGACGGCTCATGATAAAGGATAGAAAGAATGATTGTGTCATTATAGCCGCGAATAACATCACTACTTATTTCGTTCATAAGACACCTCATTATATATTTGACAGCAATATTCAAACAATAAGATTATACGACTGTCGTACTACGCCTGTCGTAGTAAATATATAACAGGGAGATTTCTTTGTCAAGTAATTTTCTGTTTTTTGACAAAAAGCTGAAAAACACTTGACTTTACGGTACTTAGATGCTAATATATCAAGGTATGCCGCACAGCGAGGTTTTAAGTCGTGTATTTGCGACACCGTAGTTGGCGAGTAATGATAATAGGAGGTGCCATTATGTACGCAATTATAGCAACAGGTGGTAAGCAGTACAAAGTATCTGAAGGCGATATCATTACCATTGAAAAGCTTGGTGTAGAAGCTGGTGAAAAGGTTACTTTTGATCAGGTTTTAGCTGTCAGCGATAAGGGATTAAAGGTTGGTAATCCTACAGTTGAGGGCGCTACTGTAGAAGCTTCTGTAGTAAAAGAGGGCAGAGGTAAAAAGGTAATCGTTTACAAGTACAAGAGAAAGACTGGCTATCACAAGAAGAACGGTCATAGACAGGCGTTCACTCAAGTACAGATTAATAAGATTAATGGATAATCGATAGGAAATTGTTATGATTACAATAACGATTTTTCAAAACCAAGAGCAAAATGTAGGTCTGGAATCATTCGGACATGCGCAGTTTGCAGAAGCGGGAAAAGACATTGTATGTGCGGCTGTTTCTATTCTTGTGATAAACACAATTAACAGTATTGAACAGTTCACAGAAGATGGCATGACGCTTGATGTGAAAAATCCGGATGCAACAGGAATTGTTTCAAAGCACTTCAAAAAACATAACAATAACTATATAAAATTTATGTTAACGGAAGATGTTTCGAGAGAATCAAAAGTGTTGATGGATTCGTTGGTTTTGGGCTTGGAAGAAATTAATAAGCAATACGGTGATTCGTATCTTACACTAAATTTTAGGGAGGTGTAACCATGTTAAAGTTGAATCTTCAATTTTTCGCTCACAAGAAGGGTGTTGGTTCTACAAAGAACGGACGTGATTCTGAGTCTAAGAGATTAGGCGCTAAGAGAGCTGACGGACAATTTGTTAAGGCCGGAAACATCCTTTACAGACAGCGTGGCACAAAAATTCATCCTGGTACTAACGTAGGTATCGGTGGTGATGATACATTATATGCATTGACGGATGGTGTGCTTCGTTTTGAAAGAAAGGGTCGCGATAAGAAGCAGGCTAGTGTTTATCCGGTAGCAAGCGAAAACTAGGATATTTTTTTGTAGACTCGACTAAGTTGTTTAGCCGAGTCTACTTTTATATTTTCAAATAGTTTCTTAGACAGTTAAGAAACATTATGAGGTGTATTATGTTTGCAGATCGCGCAAAAATTATAATTAAATCAGGAAAAGGCGGCGACGGTCATGTGAGCTTTCGACGTGAAAAATATGTGCCAAACGGCGGGCCGGACGGTGGTGACGGTGGAAAAGGCGGCGATATCATTTTTCAGGTTGACGAAGGCTTAAATACCTTAACCGATTATCGACATAAAAGAAAATTTGCTGCTCGCCCGGGGGAAGAAGGTGGCAAGAAGAAATGCCATGGAAAAAATGGCGAGGATTTGGTTTTGAAAGTTCCGGAGGGAACCGTGATCAAGGATGCAGAATCCGGTAAAGTGATTGCGGATATGTCCGGAGATAATAAGCGTCAAATTATATTACAAGGTGGCAAAGGTGGCCTTGGCAATCAACACTTTGCGACGTCAACAATGCAGGCTCCGAAATACGCGCAGCCCGGGGGAGAGGCAATTGAGATCGAAGTTTTACTTGAACTGAAAGTGATTGCGGATGTTGGTCTTGTCGGCTTCCCGAATGTTGGAAAATCCACCTTTTTATCGAGAGTTACCAATGCACAGCCGAAAATCGCCAACTATCATTTTACAACATTAAATCCAAACCTCGGTGTGGTTGACTTTGAAGGTGCCAGCGGATTTGTGATTGCAGATATCCCGGGATTAATCGAAGGTGCCTCAGAAGGTGTTGGGCTTGGGCATGAGTTCCTTCGTCATATCGAGAGAACTAAGGTCATTATTCATATGGTAGACGGCGCGTCCGTTGAAGGAAGGGACCCGCTTCAGGATATTCTTGCGATAAACAAGGAACTGGAGGCATATGATTCGGAGATTCTAAATAAACCACAGGTCATTGCGGCAAACAAGATGGATGTCTGTATGGAAGGGCAGGAGGAAATTGTTCAAAAGCTGCGAGAGTATTTTAAACCGCAAGGCATTGAGGTGTTTGCAATCTCTGCAGTGAGTGGACAAGGCGTACAAGAATTGTTAGGTCATGTCATGTCGCTTTTACAACAGTGTCCATCCGAAGTGAAGGTGTACGAGCCTGAATTTGACCCATCGCTGCAGATGTTTAGAGATGAACCATTTACCGTGGAGTATCATGCAGAGGACGAGGAATATGTGGTAGAGGGTCCAAGAATTGAAAAGATGCTCGGATATACCAATATCGATTCGGAAAAAGGATTCCTGTTTTTCCAACGTTTCCTGAAAGAGCAGGGGATTTTAGACCAATTAGAAGAGTTGGGAATCGAAGAAGGCGATTCTGTTCGCATGTATGGCCTTGTGTTCAATTATTATAAGTAGGAGAGTAGTGAGTGTGAATAACAAACAGAGAGCATATTTGTCAGGACTGGCATCAAAAATGTCGCCCATTTTTCAGATCGGAAAGGCTTCACTTACACCTGAGATTATTCAAGCAGTAGATGAAGCTCTTGAGAAAAGAGAATTAATTAAGATTTCCGTATTAAAGAACTGTTTCGATGATCCTAAAGCGATAGCTGAAACCATGGCGGAAAGAACACATTCGGACATTGTTCGCGTGATCGGGAAAAAGATTATTCTTTATCGTCCGGCGAAAAAGTCGCAGATTGCATTGCCAAAGTAAAGAGGTGATTTTTTGAGACGAGTTGGAATTCTTGGTGGTACCTTTAACCCGATTCACAATGCGCATTTATCGATTGCAAATGCTGCTTATGAACAATTTTCTTTGGATGAAGTATGGTTTATGCCGGCAGGCATACCTCCGCATAAAAATGTTTCGGAGCATGTGTCTGCGGAGCTTCGGATGGAAATGGTAGAAAAAGCAATCAAATCGTATCCTCAGTTTCAAGTATGCGATATTGAGGTGAAAAAGACAAAACCATGTTACTCGTGGGAAACATTGAAAGAATTACATCAGATTTATGGGAATGATGTAAAGTTTTATCTTATTATCGGTGCAGATTCTTTATATGGCTTTCACACGTGGAAAAAGCCACAGAAGATATGTAAATATGCAGATATCCTCGTTGCAAAACGCCCCGGAGATAATGATGATATAACGGAGAGTTTTGTTGAGGAACTGCGTTCATGTGAAAATGAATTTGGCAATCATTTTGATGAGATTGTGTCAGATGAAATCAATATTTCCTCTACTGCGTTGCGCGAATCAATCTATTGTGGAAAAGATGTCTCGAAGCAAATACCGGAGAGCGTACAAAAAATCATTAAAGAACATCACTTATATCAAAGGATCTACTTATTGAACGAACTATCAACAATGCAACTGCATTTAAAAGAAGAACTAAAAACTGATCGATACACGCATACCCTTGGTGTGATGTATACAGCAGCCAATTTGGCATTCCTATATGAATATCCATACGAAAATGCTATGGTAGCCGGTCTGTTACATGATTGCGCAAAATGTTTATCTGATGAAGAACGCATTCGGATTTGTAAGGAAAACAATATAAAGATGTCTGCGGTGGAAAAGGAACATCCGCATTTATTGCATGGCAAGGTTGGTGCCTATTTGGCAAGGGAACAGTACGGCGTGACAGATGAGGCAATCCAACATGCGATAACTGTTCATACAACAGGATGTGTTAGAATGTCTCTGTTGGATAAGATTATTTTTGTTGCCGATTATATAGAGCCAAAGCGCAACAAGGCGCCAAGATTACATGAAATCCGAAGGATGGCATATATCGATTTGGACTATTGTGTATATATGATTTTGGAAGACACCATGACATATCTGAACCTGAGTCCGGATGCTGTGGACCAAACGACAAAGGAAACGTTTGCGTACTATGAAAAGAAAATAAAAGAAAGAGAGAAATAATATGAAAGATATCAAAGAGATTGTTGCTTTAATATGTAAAGCATTAGATAACAAGAAAGCAGAAGATATCAAAGTGATTGATATTCATGGCGTTTCTGTTATGGCGGATTACTTTGTTGTAGCCAGTGCAGACAACCATAACAAGCTCGTTGCCATGCAAAATGAAGTTGATAAAGTACTTCATGAAAATGGTATTCATGCAAAACAAGTCGAGGGAAACCGAAACTCAACTTGGATTTTGATGGATTATGAGGATGTCATCGTTCATTTGTTCTCCGCAGAAGATCGTTTATTCTATAATTTAGAAAGAATCTGGCAGGATGGATCAATTTTAGACCCTGCAGATTTCTAATCATTTATCCTTACGATAATTGACTGCATTTGCTGCCTGACGTTTGTGTTCATCCTCCATGGCAGCATAATATTCGATTGTGGTATTGATATTTTCGTGGCCAAGCACATCGGCCACGAGGCGAATATCACCTGTTTCGCGGTATAAAGCAGTTCCGTATGTACTCCTCAATTTGTGAGGAGTAATTTTTTTGTTTGGAACCACCATTTTTGCGTATTTTTTTACCAGGTTTTCTATGGAATCCACACTGATACGTTTTCCCTGCAAGGAATAGAAGAGAGCATCCTCATGACCATCAATCGGGGTTATCAAAGCTCTCTCTGTGCAGATATAGTCATCCAAAACGCGGTTGATTTCATCATTAAAATACAAAACATCCTGACCGCCACCTTTTCGTACAATAATCATAGAATTGCCACGGAAATCAATGTCTGTAAGATCCAAACCGGTACACTCCGACACACGAATCCCGGTTCCAAGCATCAATGTAAGAATAGCTAAGTCGCGTTTTTGTGTCTTCTGGCAGTATTTGCGTTGACGTTCAGACATGGTTGCCGTACCGTTTTCAATGGCATCTAAAATGGCTTGAACCTCGTAATTTTCCATACGGACAATGTTTTTATCTTTTTTTAATTTTGGTAATTTGACGAGTATCATCGGATTATCATCAATCAGTTTTCGCTCATATAAATATAGGAAAAATCCTCGTAAAGGAGACATTTTACGAGCAATCGATTTTTTTCCGTTCTCATGCATTTCACCGTCCACATTAAGTTCTAAATAGCGTTGAAATTCAATAATGTCATCCGATTTGATTTGAGAAAATTCTTTTAGGGTTAAATCCTTGATTGCGGTGTCTTTTAAAGCAGGGTTCTGAGCCACCAAAAAACGGAAAAATGTCAATAAATCATAAGAATATGAAATTAAAGTGCTGGTTTGAACGCCCAGTTCCTTGCTGTAGATGTAATCTGCAGCATATCTTGGAAGTTCTGAAAGAAGCTGGCGCAGTTTCACTTTTTGTGTTTTTGATTTTTCTTTATAATACTGTGAATCTTTTCCCATAATTTATACCTCAAATCATATAAAGACAGCGAACTGTTTATTGTATAAGAATTATATATATTATACCACGTCGACTGACGTCTCCGTGCGGGCATTCGCCTTATAGAGTTCCCTGTGCATGCACAGAGTTCTGCAAGTCTCATTATACCATATCTTGAACATTATTGCAATAATGTTCGGAAAAACAGATATTTAACCGATAGTTAAGTTTTAGATGATTACACTTCTATTGCTGTATATTGTTTTGATTGTAAAAAAGCACTTGATTTTTCCTAAGTGCTTTTTTAGTTTCACTGAAATGTCTCCTTAATATGATTTAAAAAAAACAGACTGATATTGATTTATCAGTCTGCATCTACACCAAATTCCTTCATCTTATCGATGATTCTTTGACGAACCATAACCGCAATGTCAGGTGTTTTCATATCTTTATAATCATCATAAAAAATCGGTTCCAAAAAAACAACTTTTGTTGTAACTGGGCCAAGTGAAAAACTGTTAAAAGGCTTGTAGGAATCAATCAGGGCAACCGGCACAATTGGCGTTTGCGAACGAATAACACATTTAAAACTACCGGGCTTAAAGCGCTGTACTTTGTTACGATTTTTGTCATAACCACCTTCAGAGAATAAAATATATCTCTTCCCCTGCTTTACTTCTTCTGTAATTTCATTGATAATCGTCAGATTCTGTCTGACATTATCAAGTTCAAGCCGCTTTGCACCAAGCATATCGACCAATTCTTTTACCAAAAAGGAATTGGATTTGGCCTTGTCCATAACAAAAGAACATGGTTGCTGATGGGCATATATTATGCCAAGAGCATCGTATTTGCCTTGATGATTTGGAAACATAACGTATCCGCCCTCTTTTGGTAAATTCTCATGTCCATATACTTCTGTCTTAATCTTGCCGGAGGCTTTCATATAGTTAATCAACTTTTGAGCAAATGTATATCGGACCTGTTCTGAGTAACGTTCCGGATGCCGAAACATCTTACGCATTTTAGGAATAAGATATGGTGCTCGCTTCATATTGGCAATAATTACAAGTAAAAAACGAAACATAACTGCTACATCTCCCTTATTTGCTATATAAATTATAATAATTTTAGGGAGAAAAAACAACCTACTTGTCCTAAAAACTACTTGATTTCTGCAGAGTAATATGGAATGGTAAGGTATTCTCCGGAGTGAATCTTCTCACCCTGAATATGGTTAATCTTTTTGACCTCAGATATGTATGTTTCTTTATTTGAATAATGACTACCATATTTCTCAGCAATTGCCCAAAGGGAATCTCCGTCCTGAATTTCAATACTTGTATAGTATTTGTACATTGCGTGATCTTCTTTTGCGTTTGATGTCACAACAAAAGCACAAGTAACAACAACTACCATTACAAACATCATCATTCCCAAAAACATATTTCTCTTTAAAAGCGCTACTCTTCTGCGGCTGTAATTCTTTTTTGAATATCTTTTGTTCTTCATAATATAATCTCTCTTTCTTAAAACAAACACAATCGAACTTTTGTTCTGATACCATAATACAATGGGAACAAATGTTTGTCAAGTAATTTTTCGAACAAATTTTCGGAAAATATGTTTGCTTTTTGTAAGATTATTTGATATAGTTAAGAAAAGAGAAAGGAGATGTGCTATGGCATACGGTAGAATTTCGGATAAACAAAGAGAGATTTTAGAATATATGAAACAGGAGATTCTAAATAAAGGATATCCTCCTACAGTGCGTGAGTTATGTGATGCTGTTCATCTGAAATCAACATCTTCTATCCATTCCCATTTGGAGACATTAGAAAAGAATGGTTACATTCGTCGAGATCCTTCAAAGCCTCGTGCCATTGAGATTGTCGATGATAATTTCAATCTTACGCGCCGCGAGATGGTCAATGTGCCGATTGTCGGATCGATCGCTGCCGGTCAGCCTCTGCTGGCGATTCAAAATATCGACAACTACTTCCCTATTCCGGCCGAGTATATGCCGAATCAAGATACTTTTATGCTTCGCGTAAAGGGAGAAAGTATGATCAATGCAGGTATTTTTGATGGAGATGTGATTCTCATAAAGCAACAGTCGACCGCTCGCAACGGAGAGATGGTTGCGGCGCTCGTTGATGATTCTGCTACAGTTAAGACATTTTACAAAGAGGATGGTCATATCAGACTTCAGCCCGAAAATGACAATATGGACCCTATCATTGTTCCGGATTGTCAGATTCTAGGCGTTGTATTTGGTGTGTTCCGTTTCTTCTAAATTCTAGATAATGTTTTCAAAAGATGGTCGAAGTATTCCGGAAGGGGCGCTTCGACTTCTATATATTCTTTACTTCTTGGATGCACAAATCCTATGATTGCGGCGTGAAGTGTCTGTCCTTGCAATTTATAAGGGCACTTTTTAGGCCCATATACCTCATCGCCTAACAGCGGATGCCCAATACTGGACATATGCACACGGATTTGGTGCGTTCTTCCCGTTTCAAGTTTAAATTCCATATACGTATAGTTACAAAATCGTTCCAGCACTTTGTAATGTGTGACGGCTTCTTTTCCGTTCTTTTCATTGATAGCCATCTTTTTTCGATCAATTGGGTGTCTTCCGATTGGCGCACTGATGGTATCGGAATCTTTTGAGACGTTACCAATCACGATTCCCCGGTAGATGCGATTGATGGTATGTTCTTTAATTTGCTCCGCAATATCAACATGAGAAATATCATTTTTACACACGATAAGTGAGCCTGTCGTATTGCGGTCGATGCGGTGGACGATGCCGGGGCGCAGTTTCCCATTGATGCCGGACAAGGAATCCTTGCAGTGAAACATGACAGCATTCACCAATGTGCCGGATGGATGTCCCGGTGCAGGATGAACCACCATCCCTTTCGGCTTATTTACAATAAGAACATCATCATCTTCATAAAGAATATCGAGTGGGATATCTTCCGCTTCTATTCTGGCCGTAACAGGAGCTATTTCCTGCAATAAAATTCGATCTCCCGTATTGACCTTATAATTTGCTTTTGAAGTGGAATCATTTACAAAAACAAGCCCGTCCTTTATGTATTTTTGGATGGAACTGCGTGTCAAAGAACTATGAAGTTGACTTAAATAAACATCGAGCCGAAACCCTTGCTGCTCCGACTCCACAATATATTCTGCCATAATACATACCTATTTCTTTTTGAATTTAAATGCATCTGTAATCACAGTCAAATCTTCTTCCGTATACACAAAGAGTATTAAGATAAACAGTGCAATTACACTGCATGTCACATAAATGTCAGCCACATTAAACACCGGAAACCGAATCAATGAAACATAAATAAAATCAATCACACTCTGATACAGAATGCGATCAATAAAATTTCCAATCGCGCCGGCAAATACGAAAATCAAAATGAAACGAAACGATAGGAATCTCTTTGTGAATGGCAATACCACATATAAATATGCCATTATGATACAAAGAAGCGGCGTTAAAATATAGAATAACAGCATTTTATCTTCTAACAAAGAAAATGCAGCCCCGGTATTTCTAAGATAATGCAACTGCAAAACACCGGGAATAATATCGATGTCTTTGTGAGAAAGATAAGTAACGGTCAATTGTTTTGTCCATTGATCAAGAAAAACCAGAAGAAAAACAACCGGGATGGCAACGATAATGGACTTTATTCTTTTACTATTCATAACAAAAAATTTCCTACTCTATCATCATTGAAATAGCGTCTAACAGAGCCTCGTCTGTATATGTCTTATTGACGACGGCCTCACCGATGTGCTCCAATATAACAAATTTAATGTTCGCACCATCCATTTTTTTATCAGACTTTGTCGCTGCAAGGATTTCATCCGGAACATAATTTTGAATGGAGATTGGCAGACCAAAACTCTGTATTGTATTTAATATATCCTGATATTCATTTTGTGTAATTCCGTGATTTTTTAATGACAAATATGCGGCTCCATGCATTCCAATCGCAACACACTCTCCGTGATATAAACTAAAATCAGATAGTTTTTCTATTGCATGTCCGAGCGTGTGTCCAAAGTTTAAGTGCACTCGAATGCTTTGCTCCTTTGGATCTTCTTCGACAACAGTTTTTTTAATCTTACAGCTTTCGAAAATCATCTCAGCAACCACATCCGGCTTCAAATCACAAATTTCATCATGATGTACCTTTAACCACTCGTAGTAGGCAGCATTCTTGATAAGACCATGCTTTATCACTTCACCCATTCCGGAAGAAAACTGTTCCTTTGGTAGTGAACGAAGAACAGATGTATTGATATAGACCATTCGAGGCATATAAAATGCGCCAACCATATTCTTATATTGTAAAAAATCAACGCCTGTCTTACCCCCAATACTGCTATCAACCTGCGAAAGTAATGTTGTAGGCACTTGAATAAAATCAATTCCGCGCAAATATGTGGATGCTGTGAATCCTGTCAAATCACCTACAACTCCACCGCCCAGCGCAATAAGTAAATCCTTGCGATCAAAATGGCAATTAATTAATTTTTGATATAACTTTTCTACCGTCTCTAAATTTTTAGAGGCTTCTCCATTCGGGAAAACAAACGATTCGACAACTTCAAAGCGTTCTTTACAAATATTTTCCATCTCATTTAAGTATATTTTTGCCACTTCCGAATCAGAAACAATGCAGACTTTGCGGTATGTGAGTCCTACAATTCCTTCCATATGGTGCAAAAACGATGCAAAATCATTTTCAATAAAAATGTGATAACAAGGGTTCCCTTCATAATGAACTAAAAGTTGTTTCGACATAGGCTTGCCTTTATTGATACCACCGAAATGATACCTTGATTCTTCCTTTCTTGGTTTCATCTCCGATTTCATCTATTCTTATTTTTCCAAAATTTCGCATGGAAACAATATCTCCGGGCGATAATTTTTGATTGTGATTTGAAATCAGTTTTCCATTAATAAATAGGTTTTCACCCAAAATATATTCGGATGCTTTTGCTCTGGATAATTTACACGCAAGTGAAACAAAAGCATCTAACCGATTGGATGATATCACACCGCGCTGTTCTACATAATGATGCTTCACAACAAAATCAGTCATATTCACTGTTTTGCCGGAAACTTGTGTGTGACGAATTTTATATAATTCCTGAATAATAAAATCTTTGATTTTATCTACGCAAAAAAAATATACCTTGTCATCCTGTAATATAATATCGCCAATCGTAGAGCGCTCGAGTCCGAGATGCATCAAGGAACCGAGTACATCTCGATGCGATAAATCTTCCGCAAATTTTTGGTGAACCGGCGTAAAGCAAATACAGGCAATGGGAAATTCCCAACTATAATAAAGAGCATCAGGTTGGAATGCTGCCATCTGACGCTCTGCTTCATCATAACCCCCATACAAAGCAATTGTTGATGGCATTGCATCTTTGCATTTATATAGAAGATTTATCTCATTCATATTTAAAAAATCGCTAAATAAAACAATTCCTTTTCTGTCAGCCTGATTTGAAAGATCAATAAAACGCTTTGTGACAGCATAATCATCTCTATCCATGATTAAAATCCGGTTTGGATTCCCGAAAAGTCGAATGCATCGACAATCCCCTGTAAGTCACCTGAAATATCAACAGATGCAGGCGTAATGATGAATATGTAATTACTAACTTTTTGAAGATTTCCATCAATCGCATAACATGAGCCAGATGTAAAGTCAATGATTCTTTGAGCAAGTCCTAAATCAAGACCTTCCATATTTAAAATCACCGTTCTGTCTGCCAATAATGTTTCGGAAATCTCTCTTGCATCTTCAAATGAGGATGGCTTAATAACGCATACTTCCATGTTAACACTATTCCCCTTTCTACTGCCACGCATAGGTGTAATCTTTGGAGAAGCCTTTACAACAGGGCGTTCTCTAACAGGTATAGCTGCTTTTGAATGCGCTTCTGTTTCTTCTTCAACAGCTTTGCGTTTGCCAAAAACAGGGAAAAAGGATTTTGTATCCTCTTCATAATCATCATCATAATACTCTTCGTCGTACATTTCATCGTCATAATACTCTTCGTCGTCTTCTGGAAGCCTCATCACATCCAACATGCGGTCAAAAAATGCCATGATATCTCTCCTTAGCCTTTATGAATTATGGTATATTCGTTCACCGAAAATTCCGGTTCCAACACGAACCATCGTTGCCCCCTCTTCAATGGCAACTTCAAAATCTCCAGTCATACCCATGGATATAATATCCATACATACATTATCAATCTTTTCGTTCATTATGTCAACAGATAAATCCTTTATTTTGCGAAAATAAGGTCGATTTTCTTCAAAATCCACAACATATGGTGCTATGGTCATTAGCCCCATGATGTGAACGGCGTCCAATGTTGAAACTTGTTTCACTAACTCAATCGCATCTTCTTTTGCGACTCCAAACTTAGATTCCTCGTCAGCAATGTTTACCTCGATAAGAATTGGAACGACAATCCCCTTCTTTTTTGCCTGAATGTTTATCTCTTCCGCCAGACGAAAACTGTCAACAGAGTGAATGAGAGAAACTTTATCTATGATATATTTGACTTTGTTTCTCTGCAAATGCCCGATCATATGCCACTTTATGTCCTTTGGCATCTCTTCGATTTTACCACATAATTCCTGAACTTTGTTCTCGCCAAAGTCACGAACCCCGGCATCATAAATCTCCTCAAGATCAGTTACCGGTTTTGTTTTGCTGACAGCAATCAATGTGACCTCACTGCGGTCTCTGCCTGCTTTTTGGCATGCTGCTTCAATTTTCTTCTCTACTTCATTTAAATTTTCTTTTAACACATTCGTTCTCCTTATCTCTATTGGTTAATCAAGTCATTCTCTTTGATGGAATCACCTTGCAATGCAATATGATCATAATTGGCGATACCGTAGGATGTGCCTTTGTTTACAATTGCATAGTCCTCATTTTGATATAAAATCTCAATCTGTTTGAATATGGCATAACCCTTATTGATATTATAGACCCCTTTTAATTTTGCTGTTTTCGATCCAATACGGTATGTGTCAGAAGCATCTGGTTTGATAATCACATCATCAGCAGATACTTTCTCGGAATCGATATAGTATGTTGAATCCGTCTCATAGTAGATTGTTGGTATCACAAGTTCAGAACTTGAGCCCTTTTTCACCATCAAACCGGATTCATCCGAATCGTTCCCTTTAAAGAAATAATTCTTTGGAATTTCAAAAAACTCTTTTTCAACAATCGCTGTATTGGGAATCTTTAAACCAGATTGTTCATCAAGCAAAAGCGCTATATGCACAAACCTTGACAATGCATAACGCTCCACACTGTCATCCAAAGACAAAATCAAATAATAGGCATGATCACGTTTCTCGACCTTGCAGGATGTCCAAGTGGTCGCATTATCTTCCAAAAATCGAATTTGAATGTATTCGGTATTTTCTGACTGCAGTGTTTTTGCAAGTGATTTATCAATTTCCATCACAAGATTCCATTTGTCTGATGTAATCAGTTTATAGACAACCTGTCCTTCCTTTACCTTTTCCTGATTCTTCAAATTGGTAACGCTAAGTTTTTTTGCATCAAACGTATCTTTGTCAAAGGACGCAAGACTGACACCTTCCAACCCGTCTGTCTGATATACTACAACACCAACGCATGGTGGTTGAAAGAAGGAGAATTTGCCCTGCTGTTGAGCCTGTGCAATCTCTGATTCTAATTCCTGCATCATATTGCTGCTGTAATACTGCTGTAGGTCCGATGCCAGATCCGTTCGAAAATGATAAACTTTTTGAAAATCATCATCACTATAGTCGAAGGTAAATTCGCGAATGGAGTTTGTAAGTTTTGACAAGTCACTTTTTGAAATCACATCCAGATTGTGATTACTACCTCTGAGTTTATCGGTGATATTGCCGGAACTCTCGACGGAATATATGTTTGTCTTTACGCCGACCTGATCCAGATTTGGGGCATAGTAAAAAATATTTCCGGCTGTTGTGGCCTGTACATTCTCTTCTTGACGAATTGCCAGTGCCTGATAGGTTGTATCTTTGGAAATTGTGCCTTCCGTCACTTCATATACCGTAATATTGTCAGAAGTAATAAAACTAAATACATGAAATAATACATAAATAAATATAATTCCAAAAATGATAAGACCAATATTAATTTGAATTTGTTTGTGAAACTTTATCACACGCTTCTCTTTTTTCACAAGTAAACTCCCTGAAAAATGTTATTGTATATGAATTCTCGTTGTATAAAATGTCCTTTGATAACAAATACTACCTAAAAAGGAGGTACCTAAAATGAAAGGCTTAGATTATACATTGCTTACCCTCGTGATTATTGGAGCTATCAACTGGGGGCTTATCGGTTTTTTCCAATTTGATTTAGTTGCTTTTATTTTTGGGAATATGTCTTGGCTTTCAAGAATCATATACGCCCTCGTTGGTTTGAGTGGATTATATATGATTAGCGCTTACGGACGTATTCGTTCTAATTGATAACTGAAAATTGAAGTTTTATGTAAATATAAGGTGTTCCATTTTGGAGCACCTTATATTTTTGCTTCGCCGTATGTATATAATAATTCATTCATCAAATAATACAAATTCAAACTACAGTCCGCATTGTAAACAATGGATATGATAGGTTGCTCGTGATCATTTATGCTGTAAATAACAAGACAATACCCTGCCTCGTAAGTTGTACCCGTTTTTCCACCAACAACAGTAAACCCGGCAGGTGCTTTTTCACTTCCCAACAGATATCGGTTGGTATTGGTCCAATCCTGCTCCTTTGCCTGTCCATCTGAACCTGTATAAGTCACATGATATTTGGGTGTACTTATGATTTCCATAAAAGTTTCATTTTTCAATGCTTCCTGGAAGATTAAATACATATCATAAATGGTTGTATAATGATTGTCATCGTGCAATCCATGTGGTGTAACAAAATGGGAGTGTGTAGCACCAATCCTTTGCGCTCTCTCATTCATAAGTTTTGCAAAACCTTCTTCACTTCCGCCCACACTCTCTGCAATCGCTAACGCTGCATCATTTCCGCTTCGCAGCATAAGACCATATAAAAGATCGCGTAAACGCATGGAATCGCCGGCAGAAAGATTTGCCACGGAAGAATCCGGTGTTTGGTCTGCAGCATATGTACTCACAGTAATCATCTGGTCCAAATCGCCCTGCTCAATAGCGACAAGACACGTCAGAATTTTTGTAGTGCTGGCCGGATACATCTGGCCGAAAATATTCTGTGCATAAGTGCATTCTCCCGTCGCAAGGTTAAATACGCCGCCACCTTTGGCAACCTGAGAGTCCACGGCTTCCAAACCAAAATTATCCTGATCTGTAACACATAAATCTGCAGAAAAGAAATCTGCACCGCACTGCGGCAATGCTTGTGTAATATGATATTGATTTGATGACAGTTCTAAATCATATGTAGTTGTCGTAGTATCCTTACATCCGGTGGTCGTAAGAAGGAGTACGATAATCAACAAAACCGAACCTATTCTATCGATACATTTCACGCCACTCTAAATCTCCTCTATCTAAAGACTTGATTAGCAATTCAGCCGTCGCCAAATTTGTTGCTAATGGAATATTATTTGCATCACAAATACGCACAATACTGTTGACATCCGGTTCATGGGATTTTACATTTAACGGGTCTCGAAGGAAAATCACAAGATCAATTTCATTGTGTTCAATCTGAGCCCCCAATTGCTGTGTGCCGCCCAAATGACCTGCGAGATACTTATGAACCGAAAGATTTGTAACTTCTTCAATCAATCTTCCTGTCGTGCCTGTTGCAAACAATTCGTTTTTGCATAGGATTCCCCGATATGCAATACAAAAGTTTTGCATTAATTTTTTCTTTGAATCATGTGCTACTAACCCGATATTCATGATAAAAAGCCTCCTCTATTGATAGTTTTCCCCTGTAGTCCGACATTTAAAACAAACCCCATTCCAAAATATAGGGTTACCAGAGAAGTCAATCCATAACTGACAAATGGCAATGGCAGACCGGTATTCGGCATAAGACCTGTGACAACGCAAATATTAACAAAACTCTGAAAGCCTACCAGAGACGCCATCCCTGTACAAATCAGTTTGCCGGACAAATCTTTGGCAGCTTTTGCTGTTTGGAGACACTGATATGCAATGAATAACAATAATAACACAATGATAACAGCGCCAACAAAACCCATCTCCTCACCGGCAACAGCAAAAATAAAGTCAGTTTGTGGCTCAGGAATATAATTACCATTTTTAACAGAATCCACACTTGTATTATATAACCCTTTGCCCAGGAATTGGCCGGATCCGATTGCCATAATGGAATTCTGTTGTTGAAAAGCGTCACCAGGGTAATCCTCCGGTCTTAACCAGGCAAGAATACGTTTGCCCTGATACGCCTCTAAAATGGTTGCTCCTTTGTGTAGAATTACCAAGATAACTGCAATAATACTCGGTACTGTGATGCCAAGTACAATACCAACAAGCTTATAACTAATCCCTGTTACAAAAATCAACGATGCAATAATTAAAAAGGTTACAATGGTCGTTGACAAATCCGGTTCCTTAACAATCAGAAATAATGGAATTGCAGCGAGAATAGCTGTCTTGATGATAAATCGTTTTTCATTGATTTCATCTTCATATGCCATAAGATAATTGGAAAAAAACAATATCAAAAGTATTTTTCCAAGCTCCGAAGGCTGGAATCGGATACCGATGTCAAGCCAACGCGTCGCACCACCGGAGGAATCGCCAAAGAATAAAACAAGTAATAGCAATCCCACAACCGCAATATAGTATAGTCTGGAAAATTGCAGTATAAAATCATAATCGATAAGCGCAACAATTCCCATGACGACAACACCGAGGATCATACCGATAATTTGTTTGGACTGATATTCATAGTTTGCACTACCGATAACAAGAATCCCAATAATTGTCAATGCGACGATTCCAATAATCAATTTGTAGTTTAAATTTTTAAGTTTGTAAGCGTGTAACATATAATCTCTCTTCTTTATATTTTTGTACAAATTTGACGTATTGATTTGATTGTTCTTTGTTTTCGATGCATTGTGATTTCTTTTTGAAATGGTATGGTTCCAATATAATCACCATCAAAAAACTCAAAACAAATCTCTTCCGGATGTTTGTTCCAAAAAGCCGGAAGGTGCTTTGCGTGCTGTTCATTTAAGATGCAGCGGATGGGTTTGTCCATGCAATGCAATAGGCGGCTCATCGCAATTCCATCCGAGATAGATGCCTTATCCCATGTGGTGACAAGAATACTCTGTGACACACATGGCAACAAGCAACGATGCGTGTCTGTAATACCAGCCGGGGTATCTATCAATATATAATCAAATTGCTCATCTAAAATTGACAGGATAGGCAAAAGATTGTCAGTAGTTAAGCGAAAATCTGTATTCTTGGTACCCGGTATCAGATATAGGTTATTTGTAATTGCTAACAATGCCTGTTTTAAGGTACAGGTACCATGCAAAACATCTACAATATTGTATATTATCTTGTTTTCTAACGAAAACAGTATATCCAGGTTGCGAAGTCCAAAATCGGTATCAATCAGTACAACCTTTTTATCCATCTGTGAAAGTTGTAACCCCATGAGTGCTGTTGTTGTCGTTTTTCCAACACCACCCTTTCCAGAGGTAATCATCACAATTTCACTCAATCTTCTCTACTCCTTATATATGCTTTAATAATCCACTCTGTAGCGGTTCGCATAGGAGTTCATTTTCCCATACCACCACAGCCAAACTGTCATTTGTCTTTTTGGTACGCTGAAACCATTTCTTTTGCATTTGAACCTCGCCCGATACCATGCCAATGGAAACATCAGAAGCATTTATTTCATTTGCAATAATGTAGCAATGGTTGTCGTTTGGATATCCGGCATGTACATCTCCTTCAATCGAGCCTATAACGATAACATTCCCAACTGCTTGCACATGGGCTTTTGCTTTGACATCCCCCAGAATAATAATACTGGAATCCGAGGTGATGGTGTCTTTGTTTGCTGCATTTCCTTTGATAATTTTAGCATTCTCATATGTTTTTTCATAGTAGAATCTGTCGATTTTATTCTTCATTTGGACATCTTTCAGTTCGTTTTTTTCTTCCAGTAGAAGAATCGATATGCTTGAATTAAGCTCAATAGCTTCGATAATAACACTCGCTTCTTCCGCGGTAACATCTCTGCCCTCTATTGACAAAATCATGTTAGCGTCACCAAAAAAATCTTTTGATTTTGCAAACTTCGCACATATATCCCGAATTAATTGCTCGAAAGATACTTGGCGATCAAGCACAAGCGTCATGCCGTATGCGTTACTTTTGATTACAACAGATTCTTTCATAATATCTCCTATATTAATCCGTCACTGCATTGGTTGAGGTTGAGGTTGAAATCTCTCCTCCAAGCAGCGTTTCTAATGAAGTTTCACCAAAATAATATGACATAATATCTGCAGCTACAATAGATGCATTTCCTGAACTGTAACCGAAGGCAATACGGGTTGCCACCGCAATTTCAGGTGATGAATATGGTGCATATCCGATAAAAACAGCATGATTTGGTCTTGTCGGATCCTGCTGAGCCGTTCCTGTTTTGCCGGCAGCTTGTACATTGAGATTCTTAAATGCCGCCAAATCCTCCACGACCATTCGAAGGCCTTGGGAAATGGATGACCACTCCTCCAAAGACAATACATCAATTTGATTGCGGACAGATGGTTTATATGTCTTGATAACATCGCCTGTTACGGCATCTTGGACATGATCAAGCAACGTCAAATCATATACCGTACCTTTGTTGGCCACTGCAGTTACATAGCGTGCCAAAGAGATTGTCGTAAAGTTATTGTCAGACTGTCCTATGGCTGCCATGACAGGGAATTCTGTGGCAATTGTTGGTTCTGCTTCCTCGATTTCAATACCTGTTTTCTGATCTAAGCCAAACATTTCAGCATATTTTCTTATCTTTTCAATACCCTGCTTGTCGCTATAAGCGTTGCCTCCTGCCAGTTCATATCCCACCTCATAGAAGAAGTAGTTACATGAAACGCGAAGAGCCTCTGCAACATTGATGGAACCATGATTGCTTGGAAATGCCCAACATTTTGGCTTGTTACTTACGCGTTCAAACTGACCTTCATCAACAATCTGCGTTGACGTCGTAATTTTGTTCTCTGCCAATCCCGCTGTCGCAGTAATAATCTTAAAAGAAGAACCCGGCGCTGTTCTCTGCTGTGTCGCATAATTATACAATGGATTTGACAAATTTGTGCTCAAATAATTGTAGTACTCGGCATCAACCGTGTTTGCCAGACGGTTATTATCATATCCCGGATAGGTAACACATGCGAGGAGATTTCCGGTTTTGGAATCAATCACAACGGCCGAACCGGAGCATGGATCCAGCGCCAACTGACCTGGGGTAATCTCCAGTTTTTTGATTTTGTCTGTAATAAATTCATATGCGCTGAGGCTTCCTGACAACAAAGCATTCTTTGTCGCATCATCTTTTTTTAAGACCCCTTGTTCATAAAGAATGGCACAAAGTTGGTTCCCGGAAACAGTATCCTCCTGAATCAAATATTTGTATACTAATTTCTGAAAACCACGGTCTGTCTGTAAATAGGTCAATGTATAGGCAATCAACTGGTCATATAGTTCATCCGTATCCGCGTACTTCGATGTTTGCGAATATTTTGTGATATCAATCCAATTGTTTTCAATCGCATATGTCAAATATTCATTGACACTTAAGGATTCGCTGGTCCATGCAATGTATTTTTCATCCGATACATCAATGGCATTTGCGTCAAAAATACCGAGTGATTTTAATGTTGTGACAATGTAGGTCGAATACTCCTGATATTCTTTTGGCAATTCCTTATATACTATTGGTGAACTTGCATGTAATTGCTCATTTAAAGTCGTTATTACACTGTCGGATTTCTTGTTATACGCATGTAACACACTTTTTTCAACAGAGGAGGCGCTGTCCTTCTCAAAATCATCAATATTGATAAGATTATTGTTAATCAATGCAAAATAAACATCATAAATTGGAATCATGATGTCCGACTCATCGCTTGTCGGCTCATATGTTTTTATATTTGCAATTTTTGAATACAAAATACTTGCAATCTCTTTCTCGAGTGCCTTATATGTGGCAATTTGCAGGTTTTTGTCAATAGATAAATAGACATCGTTTCCCGGAACCGAATCCTTATGATCTGCAACCTGAAGCAGATTACCAACATGATCTACATAAACGGTTTCGGACCCTTTTTCGCCGGCAAGGTATGAATTCATGTACTGTTCAATGCCGGATTTACCCACAACATCCGTCATTTCAACCGTCTTGTCTTTTTTGTACGCTTGTTCATATTCTTCTGTAGAAATCGTTCCAACATATCCTACAATGTGTGCAAAATACTCACTGTCGACATAATGTCGAACGGAGGTTTCTTTGATATTTACCCCTGTCAATTCATTGATATTCTCTTTGATATATGCAACGGAAGCAGAACTGACATCACTCGCTATTGTGGTTGCAATGTATTTTTGATAACTGTTTTGTCCAATATTGTAACGAACAATACATATTTTGTAACGCAACTCCTCGTCGTATTCCGTTGATATATCATATCGTTTTTCGCCAGTCAGATAAGACATAATTTCATCCGGCGTCGCGTTTTCTTCATCAATTTTGAGTTTAGAATTGTAAGACAAATCATCAATGCTGGCGTGTCCAAAAATATCTGCACGAAATCTTTGTAAAGCCGTACCCGGCGAATTCGTAAATTCATATTTTCCTGCAGAACTGCGACTGATTCCAAAATTATTATCGATCTCATCGCCATTCTTCTCAATATGCTTGACGATAGCCGCAATCTCGGCATTCAGTTTTTTATTGCGGTCATCAGAACTCTCATAACTGCCGCTATCTTCTATTGTGATATCATACGCCAACTTGTTATAAGCGAGCAACTCACCGTTTCGGTCATAAATGGAACCTCTTGCTGCATTCACAGATTCCGTTTTTTCCACTTTTAAATCATAATTCGCTTGATATTGTTCGCCTTTGATAATCTGTAACACAAAAAGACGAATAATAAGAACACATGAAAAAACAATAAAAACACATGTCAGAACGCCGAGGCGGGAAGTCGATATTTTATTGATAAAATCTTTTATTTTTTCAAACAAGACTGCTTCCACTCCTATTCTCGTCTTTTTCTATCCACTGATTTATTCTCAAAATCACATAGTAGCATACAATGGAAACCAACACCGTATAAACGGCTTCCGGAATAATCACATTAAAGAAATAATACCCAAACGAAAACTGTTTACGAAATAAAAACATGATAAAATAAATGCTACATCCATAAATCAGATCACTTGCTCCGATGAGAAGCAACGGCAATTTGATATCTTCTCCATAGAAAAGTCGTTTGAATAAACCACTGATAAATCCTATATACAAAAAGATAAGAACATAGATACCCAAATATGTTCCACTAAAAAAATCAGAGATTAATCCGCAAGTAAAACCAACCGCCATGCCCTGCTTGGATCCATTAATCAATCCAAAGGACGCTGTGACAACAACAAGAAAATTGGGAACAACGCCGGCAAGTGCCAAATGCGGGAAAATGGTTGTCTGAAGAATGTAACTAATGAAAATTATAATAAATATAATACCAACGCGTTTTGCTATCGCTTTCAGTTCCATTACTCACCAGTCTCCTTTAAATCTAAAATCACAAGTACATCCTGTAAGTGTTTAAAATCAGCAACGGGTGTCAATTTACCTGATTTTGTCAGTTTATTTGTATCGTTGGAAACTTCGGAAACATATCCGATCAACAATCCCGGCAAATACTTATCGCTGATGTTTGAAGTCACAATGGAATCCCCGACCGTCACCTTATCATTCTGATCCTCCAATTCAGAGAAAAGAATCATATTGGAAGATGTCATATGTTTCAAACTTCCGGAAACAATACAGTTGTCATCTGTCGATAAAATCATTGCGCTAACATTGTTTGTATCATCAATAATAGAACGGACAACAGCATGTTGTTTGCCGACATCTGTCACAATGCCGACCAGTCCGCTTCCTGCAATCACATTCATACCTTCTTTGATTCCATCGGAAGAACCTTTGTTGATTGTAAAGGTGTCAAACCAATTATTGCTGCCACGTCCGATAACACGTGCTGCAGTCTTTTTATAGTTTGAGTATTGCTTATCGAGTTCATATAACTTTTGCAATTTGTCTAATTCTGATTGCTCAAGACGAATGGTTGTGATTTCACTTGATAATTCATCCACCTTTTTTTGAAGTTTCTCATTTTCAGCAATCAATTGTTCTTTCGTCTTTGTATCATTGCTATTGATTGATACGATATCCCCGACATAATCCAGTCCTTTTTGCATTGGAACAAATATATAATTGCAAATGGAACGAACAGGTTCCCCGGAATATCCTGTCGCATAACTGGCAAACAGTAGCATGATACACACTAATGTCAAAAGTAATAAAACATATTTACTTGGTAAAGAGGATTTTCGCTTGCGATTCATATAATACCGTCATATCCCTTTCTCAAAAACTATATCTACTTATTTAAAAATGCGAGTCTTCATTTCATAACCAAATCGTTTATATTTTGCATCGGAAAGAACTTTGCTCAGTCCAAGTACAGATGTTTCTGTAGCGTGTTCACTAATGTTAACCTTGATATTGGTAACTTCTGTAAATAACTGACCAAGCTGTTGAATATTTGCACTTCCGCCAGTGAGATAGATTCCCGAATGAACGATGTCTTTCGCTAATTCCGGCGGAACTTTTTCCAGCGCAATTTTGATGGAATTACACAGATTGTTCAACTCGTTTTTTATACCGTCATAGACAATCGCACTTGTAATCTCCATCTCAATCGGAAGTCCACTGACAACATCTCTGCCGACAACCGTCATCACTTCTGTTTTTCCTGGCATTGCACTACCGATAGTTTCTTTTAATTGACATGCGCTTTTTCGTCCAATCAAAAGATTATATCGGCGCTTCATATGTGTAACAATGGCATCATCTAACTGATTGCCGCCAAAGGGGCAAAGCTCTGTCAACACAAGTCCACCAAGGGAAATCACAGAAATCTCTGTCGTATCCGCGCCGAAATCAACTACCATAACACCGGTCGGATCTGTGATATCAATGTCCATTCCGAGTGCATCCGCAAGCGGCTTTTCACAAAGCATAACACTGTGTGGATGTTGTTTTGATTTCGCAAACATATCAAAGAATGCTTTCTTTTCCACTTCTGTGATATCTGTCGGTACACATACCACGATGTCGGAACCCTTGATTTTAGCTTTTGCCTTTTTTTCCATCACTTCAAACAACATTGTCTGCATATTGTCAAAGTCGGCAATGACACCACTTGAAATCGGAAAAGATACCTCGATTGTCTCCGGTGTTTTCTCATACATAGAATATGCATCATCTCCATAGGCATACATCTGATCATTGTCAATGATGGCAATGGTATTTTTGACATTTGTCACATCTCCTGTATTGATGTTGTAAATCTTTAGGTTGTTTGTCCCCATATCTATTCCATAAGAATTATTCATGGATTTATCCTCCGTTTTGGCTTATAATCGCACCTCCTATTGTAGCACAATTACAAGCCCTTAACAAGTTTCCTGTCATAAAGTTTTTGTAATGATTTTAAGATTCCCAACTTTCCATGGTACCAGGTAAGTCCACCTTGAAAAAACGCAGTATATGGCTCTCGTAGCGGACCATCTGCACTGAGTTCGATGGAGGAACCTTGGACGAACGCTCCGGCGGCCATAATTACCTGACTGTCGTATCCCGGCATATCCCACGGTTCCGGTGTCACAAAACTATCAACAGGCGCTGCAGCCTGTATCCCTTCACAGAATGCAATCAATCCTTCGGGTGTCCCGAATGTGATTGCCTGAATGATATCATATCTTGGTTCTGTAGCATTTGGTGCCACAGAAAAACCAAGTTTTTGATAAACATTTGCTGCAAAAATGGATGTTTTTAATGCACTGTTGACAACCGTAGGTGCCAAGAAGAAACCTTGATAAAACGCCTGCATCATTCCCAATGAGGCCCCCACCTCTTTTCCGAGTCCCGGTGACGTCAAGCGATATGCAGCATTTTCAACACATTCTTTTTTCCCAACAATGTATCCTCCAATTGGAGCAAGTCCGCCACCAAGGTTTTTGATCAGTGAGCCAACCATCATATCTGCCCCAACTTCAAGCGGTTCCCTCTTCTCCACAAATTCACCGTAACAGTTGTCAACCATGCAGATGACATCCGGCTTTATTTGTTTGATAAATGTAATCAGTTGACCAATGCGTTCGACGGATAATGTCGGTCTTGCATCGTATCCTTTCGAGCGTTGAATTGTCACAAGTTTTGTTTTATCGTTTATTGCATTTTTAATCCCATCAAAATCGAAGGAACCGTCCGGGAGAAGATCAACCTGCGCATAAGTCACACCATACTCTGCCAATGAGCCTTTGGAGGGGCGAATGCCGATGACCTCCTCCAGTGTATCGTATGGCTTACCGACAGGAGACAAGATTTCATCTCCCGGTCTGACATTTGACATCAGTGCAAGAGCCAGTGCATGTGTACCACAGGTAATCTGCGGACGGACCAGGGCGGCCTCACCGCAAAAACAAGCGGCATACACTTCTTCTAATGTGTCTCTGCCATAATCGTTATAGCCATATCCTGTCGTTGACTGAAAGCATTCCGCACTCACATGATGTTTTTGCATCGCGGCAATCACTTTCAACTGATTATATTCAGCAATCTCATCAAGAGCAGCAAACCGTTCTTTTAAATCCTGCTCAATCTGCTCTCCAAAATGAAATACAGCATCCGAAATACCGAGTTCATTGTATTGTTTCTTCATGTGTTCTATCCTTCCGTTATGATATTCTTCTCTATTAATATTTTTAGCATATATTGAAGCTGCGCATCCTCATCGTAACAAAAATCCGGTTTGTTAACCCAGGTAACCTCCGGTTTGCTCCGAAACCAGGTGAGCTGCCTCTTTGCAAAATGTCTGGTATCACGCTTGATTTTATAAACGGCTTCCTCCAAAGTGCAGTTACCGTCCAGATAATCAAGTAATTCTTTGTACCCAAGTCCTTGCATGGAAACAAACTCTTTTGTATACCCCATCTCATGTAAACGGCGCACCTCATCCAGCAATCCATTTGAAAGCATACCATCTACTCTTTTCTCAATCCCCGCATATAAGTTTTCCCTGTCATCATTTAAGACGAAATAACAGAACTGATATGGTGATTCTTTTTGTTTTTCTGTCTCATTGTGCTCAGAGATTTTTGTCCCGTGAATCCGATAATACTCAATTGCTCGTATTACTCTTTTTACATTATTCGGATGAATACGATCTGCTGAGACGGCATCAACCTCCCGTAACAACGCATGAAGGGTCATGGAGCCATGTTCCTTTTGATACATCTCCAGTTCTCGCCGGATTGTTGTATTACCATCTTCCTCTGAAAAATCAGTATCATATAACAATGCCTGAATATAAAACCCAGTTCCGCCGACAGCAATCGGGATGTGGCCGTTTGCAACTATTTTTTTTATAGAATCTTTCGCCATGGAAAGAAAACGGGCAACATTGAATTCTTCTGACGGCAACAGCGCATCTACAAGATAATGTGGTATCCCATCCATTTCTTCCGGGCGAATCTTGGCAGAGCCAATATCCATATACTTATAAACCTGCATCGAATCACAGGATATAATCTCGCCACCAATGGCTTTGGCAAGAGAAATAGATAATGTTGTCTTCCCAACCGCGGTTGGTCCTGCCAGAATTACAAGTGGTTGTCTTTGCATATTATACAATCCTCTTAAATTTCTTATCTAACTCATATTGCGTCAGGCAAATGATGGTTGGTCTTCCGTGGGGACAATGATATGGATTTTCAAGTGAAAGCAAATCCGATATCAACTGTTCGATTTCCGGCATACTCAACTGATGATTGCCTTTGACCGCGGCTTTACATGACATGGATGCCACCTTTTCTAAAATAAGTTCAGAATTTTGTGGGCGTTTGTTGTTATTACATTCCTCCAACAAATCAATAAAGAGTTGCTTATAATTGACAGAAAACAGGTTTCCCGGCACTGCTGTCAAGGCGTATTCATTTCCGCCAAACGGTTCTAACGAAAATCCCACTTCTGTAAACATATCCATATACATTTCCAGCGTCTTTTGTTCAACCCGGCTCAGCGTAAGAATGGTTGGTGGACTGAGCAGTTGCGATGTCATGGTTTTTTCCTGTAACTGCTTCATCATCTTCTCAAATAAAACTTTTTCGTGGGCTGCATGCTGATCAATGATGTATAATTTATTATCAAATTCTACAAGCCAATAAGTATCAAATACCTGTCCAATGACGCGATGTGATTTTTTTGCTTCTTCCGATAAAAACGAGGTTTGTTCGTATTTGGTTACATTCCCGCTTTCTTCGGGTAACGCTTCCTCATTTTTACCTTCCACTTTGGCATAAAAATCCCGATATTTGCGTTCGTATGGTGTATCTTTGTGAATTTCAGCCGTGATACGTTCTTTTATCTGCATCATTTTCTTTTTCTCAAAGGGTTCGACTGATGTATTTGTTGCAGGTTCTTTTTTTACTATGGCATCCGCCTGCCTGTCCTGTTCCGTCATCTCAGGGGTATCGACCGTGACAGAAACAATATCCTCTCGATGCCATATCACTTCTTTCACAAGATTTGTAAATATGTTGGCGATTTGAATCTCATCATCAAAACGCACCTCCTGTTTCGTCGGATGAACATTCACATCGACAAGGGCTGCTTTTGTATGCAAATTTAAAACACAAAACGGATATTGATGTTGCATCAAATATCCGGCATAACCGTCTTCCACCGCTTTTGAGATCAGTGGACTTTTGATATATCTACCGTCGATAAAGAATGTTTCAAGCGAGCGGTTTCCTCTTGCAATCATGGCTTCTCCCAAAAATCCGGTGACATCATAGCTTTCATCTGAATAACTGACCGGACGCAAATTCGTGGAAATCTGCTTTCCATATACTTGGTAAATAGTATCTGCCAAACTTCCATTGCCTGCCGTATGTAGCTTCTCTTTTTTGTTCGAAAGAAAGCAAAAGGAAATATCCGGTCGTGATAACGAAATCCGTTCCATCAGTTCGGCAACATAATTGCCTTCTGTCGCGTCAGATTTTAGAAACTTCTTTCGTGCAGGAGTGTTGAAAAATAACTGATAGACCATGATTGTCGTCCCATCCGGTGCACCGACTTCATCGAATGCAACTTCCTGCGAACCCTCAACCACATAGCGACATCCCATCAATTGCTCTGCGGGTTTTGTAATCATCTCCACCCGGGAAACTGCACCAATGCTCGAGAGAGCTTCCCCGCGGAATCCTAAGGAATGAATCTTTGTCAGTTCGCTTGCATCACGCAATTTCGATGTGGAATGTCTCAAAAATGCAACGGCGAGTTGGCTTTTGGGTATTCCACAACCATTATCCGTAACCCGTATCAATGATTTCCCACCATCTTGTATTTCGACGGTAATCGCTGTGGCACCGGCATCTATCGCATTTTCCACCAATTCTTTGACAACAGAAACCGGTCGTTCCACAACCTCGCCGGCTGCAATTTGATCAATTGTCTCTTTACTTAATAATGTAATTTTCTGTGTTACCATCGATTTCTAACCTTTACCTGTAATTCATTTAGTGCATTCATCGCTTCCAGCGGTGTCATTTGGCTGATATCCATCTTTCGTAATTCGTCAATGATATCATCATCATTTATCGTATCAAAAAACGACATTTGTGCTAAATCCACTTCATCTAATTGTTTTTGTTTGTGACCAGCCGAGACGGTTTGTCCCTCCACTGCAATGTTCTTTGCCAAATCGACAATATCATTTTCGCACAACTCCGTCACGATACGATTTGCGCGTTCAATGACCTCGTCCGGAAGTCCTGCCAGTTTTGCAACTGCAATTCCATAACTCTTGTCAGCACCACCCGGAATAATTTTTCGCAGGAAGACGATATCATCGCCATTTTCTTTTACTGCAATACAGTAATTATGTACACCTTCTAATTTGCCTTCCAGCTCCGTCAGTTCATGGTAATGGGTTGCAAATAATGTTTTCGCCCCCAAAACTTTGATGTTGCTGATATGTTCCACAACTGCCCAAGCAATGCTCAACCCGTCGAATGTGCTCGTTCCGCGGCCGATTTCATCCAGAATCAGGAGGGAATCCCTCGTAGCATTTCGCAGAATGTTTGCCACCTCGTTCATTTCAACCATAAATGTACTTTGTCCGGAAGCCAGATCATCTGAGGCTCCCACTCTCGTAAAGATACGATCCACAATTCCGATGTTTGCAGACTTCGCCGGAACGAAGCAACCGATTTGCGCCATCAACACAATCAATGCTGTCTGTCGCATATAGGTGGATTTCCCTGCCATATTTGGTCCTGTGATAATGGATACACGCTGTTTTTTGTTATCTAAATAGGTGTCGTTATCGATAAACAGCTTATTTTCCATCATCTGCTCAACAACGGGGTGACGTCCACCTTTGATATCAATCACCCCTTTTGTGTTTATGTTTGGTCTGGAATAATGATTCTTTTCAGCCACATGGGCAAGTGATGCAAACACATCCAATCTCGCCACTGCTTTTGCAGTCGTTTGAATTCTAGCGACTTGAAGCGCAATCTCGTTGCGCAACTCTTTGAAGAATTCATATTCGAGGGAAATCAATTTGTCCTCTGCACCGAGAATCGTATCTTCCAGTTCTTTTAGTCGCGGTGTAAAGTAGCGTTCTGCATTTGCAAGCGTCTGTTTTCTCTGGTAATCTTCCGGAACCAGATCCTTGTAAGAATTTGTTACTTCCAGATAATATCCAAACACTTTGTTGTATTTGATCTTTAAATTCTTAATGCCGGTTCGATTTCGTTCTTCCGCTTCCAATTCTGCAAGCCACTGTTTTCCTTCTGTTTTTGCCTTACGCAAACGATCAATCTCAGGATGGAATCCATCTTTTATAACACCGCCGTCACGAGATGAAATCGGCGGTTCTTCACAAATCGCATCGTCAATCATTTGATAAATATCCTGCAAATCATCGATTTCATCACGAAGTTTACAAATCTCATCTGCTGTAAAATCTGCAAGAACCGTTTTTATATATGGCAACATGCCAATCGAATTTTTAAAGGCTAACAAATCGCGCGGATTGGCTGTCTGATACACAATCCTTGTATTCAAGCGCTCCAAATCGTAAATAGGATTTAAGTATTCACGCAATTCTTCGCGCTGCACCATATGCGCAAACAACTCATCCACTGCATTCAACCGACCTTGTATCATAGCAACATCCGTCAAAGGCTGCTCGATATCATTTCGCAGCATTCGGGCACCCATGGCGGTCTTTGTTTTGTCCAGAACCCAGAGTAAAGATCCGCGCTTTTGCTTTTCACGCAGTGTCTCTACCAGTTCAAGATTGCGCCTCGTTGATGAATCCAAAAGCATATAATTGCCGTTTAAATAGGACTTAATGCTATGAATCTGGGACAAACTGTTCTTCTGCATTTCATACAGGTATTTTAAAAGAGCACCTGCCGAGATACTTCCTATCGGGAACTCTTCCAGCCCCAAACCTGAAAGGCGGCTTGTGTGAAAATGCTCCAGCAACAGCGGAACCGCAAGCTTCTCATCAAAATAATGTGCATCCAACTTGGAAAAAGAAATGTGCATTCGTTCCTTTAAGTCCTCTATATCAATACCGCTGATTGCGAAATTCTCATTGCAAACAATTTCAGAAGGATGGTATTTATTGATTTCATCCAGACAGGTACGATGAGAATCCACTTCCGTCACAAAGAAATCAGCTGTTGTAACATCTGCAATGGAAAGCCCATATCGGTCGCCATCATAAAAAATACCCATAATATAATTGTTTTTGGATTCATCCAGCGACATTGCGTCCATATTTGTACCGGGTGTAACAATACGCGTAACTTCACGCCGCACAATACCTTTTGCTTCCTTTGGGTCCTCTACCTGTTCACAGACTGCGACTTTAAACCCTTTATTGATTAGCCGCGTCAGATATGTCTCGGCAGCATGGTGCGGAACACCACACATAGGTGCCCTTTCTTCCAATCCGCAGCTTTTTTTTGTGAGTGTCAATTCCAGTTCTTTGGATACAACTTCCGCATCTTCAAAAAACATTTCGTAGAAGTCGCCAAGTCGATAAAACAATATATAATTGGGATATTCCGCCTTTGTCTGCAAATAATGTTGCATCATTGGGGTTAATTTTTCAAAATCTACACTTTTACTATTCATAATCTACCTGATACTTCTTTATAATCTCTTCTGCTACTTTCATGCCATCCATCGCAGCTGACATGATTCCACCGGCATATCCCGCTCCCTCTCCACATGGATAGAGTCCTTTGATATTACTTTCAAACGTGTCATCCCGGTGAATTCGGATTGGTGAGGAGGTTCTGCTTTCGATACCGGATAAAATGGCGTCTTTTCGATCAAACCCTTTGATTTTATGACCAAACAGTGCCATTCCCTCCAAGAACGAAGCGCGTATGTCCTGTGTAAACAATGGATTCAAATCAGAAAATGCTGTTTTCCCTTTTGTCTCCGACGAAAAACCACCATATGCACTGGATGAAATATTCTGAACAAAATCACCAAACAGTTGTTGTGGTATTTTCCCGTCACCAAGTGTAAATGCTTTCCTCTCGAGCGCTTCTTGAAATGCAATCGCACTCATCGGATGATGCATATCGTATTCCTTTCCACCAACAGAAACAACAATTGCACTATTCGCATTGCAAGCATCGCGTCCGGAGTAACTCATTCCGTTTACAACCAACTGATTTGATACAGAGGACGCATTAACCACATAACCGCCCGGACACATGCAAAAGGAATAAACACCTCGTCCATTCTCAAGTTTTGTAGCCAGTTTATATGGTGCGGCAGGCAAATGGCTGTGATTCCCTTCACCGTACTGCGAGAGATTCATCATTTCCTGTGGATGTTCTATGCGAAATCCAACTGCGAACTCTTTTGCAGACATTTGAACCTGCCGCTGATACAATGTGCGAAAGGTATCTCTGGCACTATGCCCGATTGCCAAAACACAAATTTGTGTATCAATGGTATCCTGCACTGTTCTAAGACCTGACATTTTGTCTTTTTCGATGATAAAATCACATACTTTCGTTTCGAACAAAAACGATCCGCCCAATCGTTCAATTGCAAGGCGCATATTCTTTATGACAGTAACAAGAATATCTGTTCCGATATGGGGTTTTGCATCCCAAAGAATGCTCTCCGGCGCACCAAATTTCACAAAGGTTTGCAACACATAAGCATTTTTTCCTATTTTATCTTTGACCAACGTGTTCAACTTTCCATCCGAAAATGTCCCGGCACCACCTTCTCCAAATTGAACATTGGAGTCCGGCACTAACATTCCTGTCTGCCAAAAGGAAAGAACGTCATTCGTTCGTTTTTCGACGGAAGGCCCACGCTCCAATATCAATGGGCAAAAACCTGCCTGTGCCAATAAATAAGCACAGAATAATCCTGACGGTCCTGCACCAATAACAACCGGTCTCTTTTGAAGCAGACAATTTCCGGAAGCCGGCAATTGATAGTTCTGTTCTTTATATACAGAGATACGGCTGTTCTTATGCTGTTTTCTTAAAATGGAAGATTCAAATGAACCCACAGAAACTGCCACAGAAAAAACATAAAAAATTTCCGGTTTTTTTCTGGCATCAATCGAACGTTTTAAAATACGATAACTATGTATATTGGAAGCATCCATTCGCAAATATTGGGCAATATATAATTTAAAATCCTCTTCCCTGTATGTTGATGGTAGTTTTAACTGATTGATTTGTATCATAATAATCCTTTTACTGCATTTTTGCCGGATATGGCACCACTAGACCAGGCCCACTGCAGATTATAGCCGCCACAGATGCCGTCCACATCGACAATCTCGCCCGCAAAAAACAAACCGGACACGATGTTTGATTCCATCGTATGCGGATCAATTTCTGTTGTATCAATTCCACCTGCCGTGACCTGAGCACTTTTAAAACCATGTGTATCCGTTACGTTTACAGAAAATGCTTTTATGCAATGTAACAATGTTTCTATTTTTTCATCCGAACAGTCTCTCGCTTTTTCATTGGGATGAATGTCAGTGACAATAAGCAAAGCGTTCACCAGCTTATCATGAAACAACCCAATGAGAACATCTTTCGCCAAAGCTGTCACATCCGCCCTCATAAATCTTGCAATGAGAATATCTTTACACTCTGCATATGTCTTTTCGGGCAGAAAATCAATTTTGACACATACCTGTTTTTGTTCGCTCAGTGCATAGGCAGCAATACGACTCAATTGAAAAACAACAATACCGGAAATGCCATGCTGTGTAAGTTGAAGTTCTCCAGTCTCTGTTCTCTGTGGATCCCCATCCACGAAAAGGGTAACTGCAGCTTGACATCGAACGCCGGAAAGTGATGTGATGATAGCATCATTGACGTGTAGCTGCACCAGAGCAGGCATAATCGGTATGATGGTATGTCCCAAATTATTTGCATAGTAATAGCCATCTCCATTACTTCCTTTGATATCAGAGGCCTTTCCTCCCATTGCCACAATCACACGCTGTGTTACAAACAAAGCATTTGGTGTTTTGATTTCAAATCCCGGTCTCATCCTGCGAATTCCGGACACTTTAGAATGAAGGAATACATCGACCTGTAATCTTCTGATTTCACGCGTCAGAACCTCTAAGACGGCGCTTGCCTGCATACTTCTCGGATACAGTAAACCTGCCTTTCTGTAAGGTTCAATACCAAGTTCCTCGAAAAATGCAACGGTTTCTTCCGTTGAAAATTCTGTGAATACAGTCTTGAGAAAGTCAGGATTTGCACCATAGTAACAGGAATCATTCATAGTTTCATTTGCATAATTGCATTTTCCATTACCTGTTGCAAGTATTTTTTTGCCAAGAGAATCATTTACTTCGATAATCACAACGGAAGCACCGAGTCTCGCTGCCTGAATTGCCGCCATCATCCCCGCGGCTCCTCCGCCAAGAACTGCAACATCATATATCTTGTTTTTTGTTTTATTCATAGTCTTCACCACAAGATATTGTATCACAATGTATGTTGATTCTCAAGAAAATACCGTGTCTTAACTACTATAATTTTCCAAAAAGTCGTACAGAGACTTTTCGTCATAAAAATGAATTCCTTCCACTACCTTTTCCTGTAAATCCTTCGGAAGATTCGATACCGATATGTCGGTTGAAAGATATTTGATATGATCTTTTACATAGTATACTGTCAGCGTATCGGCCTCCTCCACCACAACATATTTATACTGCTTCGTCACATTACTTGGAACTGCCTTTTTAGGCTCTTCTTTTTGGACTATAGGTTCTATTGTATTGTCTTTGTATATTTCTACCGACAATGCTCCCATCGTCACAATACATAATAGTCCATACAAAAAAATACAAATACGATTAGCCTTCTTCATCATTTCTCCTATCTTTATAAGAAAATCATTTGAAACACTAAAAGTATTTGTATTTTGTAATTAATTATGCAATAAGTGAAATTTCTTTCCAAATTTCACAAGTAAATGACCTTTGGGAAAACGATTTAACTCATCTTCCGTCAAACCCTTCATCAGTAGTAAAACCACAAAATAGACAGCCATTCCCACGCAGATGCTCACGAGTACTGCAAGGGAATTGGAACCTACAAAGTGATTGATTGCTTCATAGAGAGCAAAGACAATCATCCCCATGACAACGGATGCAAACAATGGAATAAAATAGGTCTTACTCGGATTAATGTAAGCACCGCTATATCGTTTTAATGCCAAATCATTTAATATACAGACAGATAAGCCGTAAACATTGTTTGCAATGACAACTGCATAAATATTGAGGTCAAAGAATTCCATGAGTGCAAACAACACCAACACATGTAAGAGAAGTGAAATCACCGCATTAATAACAGGCGTTCGCATATGATCAATCCCCTGCAACAACCCATTTGTCAAAGTTGACAGGCCAAACAATACGATGGACAATGAGCCCAACAGCATAATCATCATCGTTGTTTTATCATTATCTTGGAATAAGAGTATATTTAATGGTCTTCCCAAAATTGACATACCTACCGCAGACGGGATGGCAATAATCATAATAAACCGTGTCGCCAGTGAAATCTGTTTGTTTACTTTATCAAAGTCTTTCGCATGAAAGGCTGTTGATAAACTTGGAACACTGGATGCAGCAAGCGACGATGCAATGGAGATTGGAACATTGGTCAGAACAATAAACTGACCGGAATACACGCCCCACCATTCACTGATTTGTTTTGCGCTATACCCCTGATGAATTGCTATATTTTTAAATACACCCTGATCGATAATCGTACTCACACTATATACTGTCGTGCTGAGCAGAATCGGCAGTATTGTCAAAAGCAAAATATGCATAATGTCGCCATAACTTTCAACTCCGCGATGGTGATCTCTCCGCAATCTCTTTTTGAAACGTTTTCGATATGCAAAATATACAAAAAGCATAAATAAAAACGCTAACAATGCGCCGGAAGCTGTTCCTATGGTACCGCCTGCAGCACCATAGGCGGCTGCATAATTATCGGCATCTCCAATCATCTCCCCAATATTTTTTCCATACGAATAAAGCACATAAGCCGCAACAATACTGACAATGGCATTTAAAATTTGCTCTGCAACCTGCGAGAATGCGCTTGGAATCATCGTGTTCAACCCTTGGAAGAAACCACGAAATACTCCCAAAAGCGCTACCACAAACAATGTTGGGGCAAGTATCTTCAACGCAATCGCACTTAGCGGTGTCTTAAGTAGTGTTCCGGTAAAGAATTCTGCGCCAAAATATAAAATCAATGCGCCGGCGCCACCGCTGGCGATAGCAAAAAACAGTGCTCCCTTAAAAACGCGGAATGCATCCTTTACATGTCCTTTTCCCATGCGGGCAGCCACAAGCTTTGAGACAGCCAATGGTATGCTATATGAAGATATAATCAATATAATATTGTAAACGCTAAAGGCTGTTCCGTAATAATCGTTACCTACTTTACCAATAATCGCCTTTAAAGGCATTCGGTATAACAAACCAACAATTCGACTGATAAAGGAAGCAACGGCAAGTATTGAACCTTGTAGCAGAAAACTTGCATCACTATTTTTGTTTTTGCTCAATGATTATCCTCAACGACTGATTTACTACTTATTCTTCTGAAAACTTGCATTTGTCGGCATATTCTTTTTGAATAATGCAAACCCATGTTTTTCCGGGGTTTAACTTGATTTCTTCTCCATCTTCATCATAGTAACGCGTGATGCCATCCTCTTCCTTTTCCCATATGACATCAATCATCTTACCATTTGTAAAGAATTTACCTTCTCCTGAGCCATCCACATCAATTTTTAAATATGGCGTGCCTTCATAGATTGCACTGTCAACATTCTGGAAAATGATGTTGGATACTGCAATCTGTTTTCCATCGACAGCATCGATTTGTTCGTCACCAAACTCGAATCTCTGATATAACTTTGTCTTCTCATCATATACAAAACTTGCGCTATTCTGAATATAGTACAACTCAATTTTCTTACAATCACTACCATCTTTTAATTTGTTTCTCTCGTCAGGAGCAACAAATGTATAATGGCTTTTTGCCGATGCATCATAGTTTCGCTGGTATCCTTTTACCTCAATACCATTTTCGATGCCTTCAGCACTCGTGTAGGCATTGTGTGGTGCAGGATGTTCATCTGTGCGGAAAAATGTAGCATTCACCGAACCGTCCAAACCATTTAAGTTATTTACATACCCGGAATTTAACAAATCCTCGGCATGCATACTTTGACCGAAATGAACATAAATCGCGTCAAACTCTTTTGCAAAATACGCGTAATATGGACGACAGCTACGCACATTTCCCATCTGTGTCAACTTACTAAAGTCTTCATAGATTGCCATCAATCTTGTAATCCCGCCTTCTACCGGTGCTTCATAGATGACACCTGCAGAATTGAGACCATATTGCGGCATGTTCTCTCTTGTGTTTTCTGTCATAACAGCAACCGGCCGTTTACTAGCAGTTTCTTTTGAAACCCACTCACCTGTCAACAGACTAACCGTATCGTTCTCATGTCCAGAACCGTCTTCTGCCACTTCCGTCAAGTTTTCTGATGGTTTTTGGATAACAAAAAATACGATACCACCGATTGCAATAATCGCAATGATTACACTGACAATTGCAATGATTTGTTTCTTAGACATTTTTTATTCCTCCCTCGTTATGTTTAGTTTATCTAAGATTGTAGATTGTTTTTCTTCCATGAGTGATGCCTCTGCATTTTCAATATGATCATATCCCATCAAATGCAACATACTATGTGCTATGAGAAATGCAAACTCTCTTTTTTCCGAATGACCATATTCCTTGGCCTGCGCCAAAACATGTTCCGTAGAAATCATAATGTCCCCCAACATCACCTCTCCGGTTTCCGGGTGAAAGATGTCTTCCATATCCTCTAAATAACGGAAATCTCCTGCTTTTTTATATTCAACCATCGGAAATGACAATACATCTGTTGCACAATCAATCTCACGGAATTCCTGATTCACTTGTTGAATCGTGTCATCATCTGTTAAGGTTAGACCAATTTCAACTTCATATGGAAATCCTTCTTCCGATAGAGATTCTTCAATAACATCCTTTGCTATTTGCCTGTAATCAAATGCAAATGGGACAGCTACCTCTTCTTCAAATAACAATGTCATAGCAACGAATCCTCCTGTACCAGTTTTTCTCTTATTTTCAAAAATTGATTTATGCTCATCTTTGATTCGTCATAGAATCCTTTTTGCGATAAATCGTTAAGTGTTTGATAAATCACCATATCCTGATTCCAAGTGCTCGACATCGTATCCTGGTCCAACAACTCTATCTTTGTAACCAAAGTATCAACCATATGTACAATAGCAGATTCCGGCGTTTGAGGCAACCGGAGAATACCACCGTATTCTTCCATGACATCCATGACATCGGTTGGAAAGCAGTGATTGTTTGCAAGTTTTAGCGCATTGTCAATCTCCGGTTCCCCCTCCATCTTGCCAAGCCTGTAGTAAAAGCCTGCACAGGCTGCACACTCCTCGTTCGCACCAATCTCTCTGGCACAAAATGCAGCAAGTTTCGATACTCTCTTCGCGTGATTGTATTCCGCCATCGAAAAATTCCGTATATCCCGCACCAAAGGATAGTTTTCTTCGATTAGTTTAAGATAATTTAGGTTCCTTTCCTCTTTTGACATGCGATATAGCGGCAGATAGAGTGCCATAATCACGAGACAATTAATCAAACCACATAGAACCGCATATAGAAACACATTCCTTTCCATCTCAAGAAATGCAATATAGTAAAAAACGATTGGTATTATAATGTTTAGCAGGAAATATATGATATATACATAGAATACTTCCAGCCGTACCTTATCCTTTAAAAATGCGCTCAAGAGCACACCTAAAATAGCAAGAATGCAATAACAATAAAATACATTGACACTCAATCCGCAAGTGACACACTGCATAATGATGAAATACAAACCAATCGATAGCGACAGGACATCATCTAAGACGGTTGTCAACAATACGCTCACAATCATTATCGGTGCAAAATAATCCGGACAGAACGAAAACGCAATCGTTGCACACCAACACCCCAACAGCGTGAGAAATAGTTTTTTATAACTTATGGACTGTCCGCCCGGCAGACGATTCTGTATCCTTTTTTTCATCAATGATAAAACAAATGCTATCAAAAAAACAATATTTACAGATATCAGACACAACAATTCATCCAATAACAACTCTGATCGATATGCCATGACCGCAATGCCGGCAATAAATGTGATAACAATCAATATAATATATCCAACTCTTCGCGTGGAAGCTTTAGCTTCGTTTCGTTCCTTTGGCATTCTTCTTTCCAACCTTTTTTGTATCTTTTTGTGTCTCATTCTTTTCGTACACCTCATATGCATGTACAATCTTTTGAACCAATGGGTGTCTGACGACATCCTTTCCACTCAACTGACATATGGATATTTCCGAAACATTCTTCAAAACATCAATCGCCACATCCAATCCCGATTTTGCATTTGGTGGCAGATCTTTTTGTGTTGCATCCCCTGTGATAACCGCCTTCGAGCCAAAACCGATACGTGTCAAAAACATCTTCATCTGTGCAGGTGTTGTGTTTTGCGCTTCATCCAGGATAATAAACGCATTGTCAAGGGTTCTGCCACGCATGTAGGCAAGCGGAGCAACCTCGATCAAACCCTTTTCCATATTCCTTGCAAAACTCTCTCCTCCCATAATTTGATAGAGTGCATCATATAACGGACGCAGGTATGGGTCCACCTTACTCTGCATATCGCCAGGCAAAAACCCAAGCTTTTCCCCCGCTTCAATCGCCGGTCTTGTAAGGATAATCCTGCTCACTTCTTCCCGCTGAAAAGCTGTAATCGCCATTGCCATCGCCAAATATGTCTTGCCGGTACCAGCCGGTCCAATACCAAAGGTAATCATTTGACTGCGTATAGCATCGACATATTGCTTTTGTCCAATTGTCTTGGGCTTGATAGGCTTTCCGCTTGTCGTGTGCGCAATACAATCGTCTGCTAATTCTGCCACAACATGATTGGCAAGTTCCTGCTCCTTTAAACCCAATAAATAATTGACATCCTGTTGCGTAATCGTAGTCCCCTTTTTTGAAAGTTCATATAATTCGTTCATCACAACAGAGGCACTCTTAATCTGCTTTTCTGCTCCGATGATTTTGATGGAATCATCCCGAACTACAAAAGTAACATTAAGAGTGCGCTCAATCAACTGAATATTGGTATCAAATTGTCCAAAAATGTTTTCTAAATGTTCAACTGGAATATTTATTGTAATTTCTTCATTCATAAACTATCGTTTCCTATATTTTCAATCATTGGAATCGTGGACGGTGCATGCGATGTTGCCGGACATAAGCCGATAACGCAGCCTCTCATCTCACATGTTCGATTCCCATAAGATATCATAACATTTTTATCTATTATTTGGATACCTTTTTCCTCTAAGTTTTTGATATAATTGTTACAATTCTTTTGCTGCATTCCTGACAATTGCGGTTTGGTATATGTTTGCGTTACAAATGAGAATTCTTTTTCCAATACCCGATTCCAATATAGGGGTAATTCAATAGTATTCATGATTTTCACCTGTTTCGTTTGTCGCAAGGTAGTGTGTTGCATTTTGCCATACAGAATCGGTATGATGTTATAATTTCCGCTGTTGCTCCCAAAAAAGAAATAACTTCTTTTTTTTCCCGTATACATATGCTTTTGATAACTTGTGGGAATTTCAAATCGGACCGGAAATTTGCCCTTCACCATCACATCCGCATCTGCCACCCCTTCATTGACGGCAATCATTTGCGTGTTGCTTTGATCCATAATCGGCACCCAGCCGTACACTAAAATGTCGCCCTTCTTTACCTTATCCCCAATCGCCACAGCGGCTGTACCATTGCGAACAAAGATACGTTCTACCGTACCATCTATCGGGGAAAGCAAATCCTCACTCTTTGCCGTTTGTTTTTTAGTAACATCATTTTGAATTTGTTCCTTGATAGAAATATGCATTGTCGTACCGTGAATTGAGACAGAATTCCATATGATCTCCGGAAAATCCTTTAACATCATTTTTTCCATTTTTTCCGGATTTATTCTATGAATCGAACTCCCGATACCACAGCGCTTTTGTTCAAGATAATTCTGAATCCTTTCATCGCTAAGGTATGAGTTGCCGATAATTTCAACACGCCATATAAATCCTGATAAAAAATACAATGCAAACAGCATTCCGAAAATACATACCGCATAAATCGATTTTCTTTGATAACGAAAAACGAAAAATGGGAAGCCATATTTTTTGTCTATCGAAAAACGGCTTTTTGTCTTTCGCAAAGCATCTTTTGAACGAAGTAAATCCGACGCGCGCATTTTCAGTTGTACATGATTCCATTTGACAAAACTAATATCCCAAACCAGCAACCCTTTGTTACTGCACAAGCGCAGGAAACGGGGCAATTCATTTCCAACGAGTGTTATTTGCACAAATCCATAAAACCATTTGAAAAGTTTCACGTACAATAATCCTTCACTTCTATTTTATTAATATTTCCAGAAACCTTCATCTCGTCCTTCGTATAGTATGCAATACAAAGTTTACTGCCATGTAAGGTGACATGTTCCTTTTTTGATTGAATTACAATTATCGTATCGTTGTATTCTATTAATCCTTTGAAATTCTCAATTAACACGCTTTTGCTTCCCGTTAGTGTCAGCCGGATTGTCCCCAGCAACAAAGGACTCTCTGTCATTTCATCTGAAAGATAAAAATCATTTATTGCAAATCGTTTTCTATCCATACTACACTATATGAAGCAGTTTTTTCACTAGACCAAGAAACATGCTTATTTATGATATGGTTCATTGTTCATAATCCGATAACTTCGATAGAGTTGCTCGAGCAAAATGACGCGCATCAATTGGTGCGGAAATGTCATGGGCGAAAAACTAAGTGCAAAATCACTTCGATGCAATACCGTCTTATCTAAACCGATAGAACCACCAATGACAAAGACCAGACTACTGTGCCCTTGTAACCCGAGTGTTCCAATTTTTTCGGAAAGCGCAGCGGAATCTAATGCTTTTCCCTTTATTTCGAGCGTGATACAATAATCAGTATCTTTTATGTGTTTTAGAATACGATCTCCTTCCTTATGTCGTATCACATCCATTTCAGTTTCAGATGCATTTTCCTTTGTTTTTTCATCTGCTACTTCAATGATATTTAGCTTTGCATAGCGGGATAACCGTTTCTGATACTCTGCAATTGCATCCCGATAAAAGGCTTCCTTGATTTGTCCAACGCATAAGACTGTAATATTCATCATATTGATTTCTCCAAAAAGAAACAGGCACACGAATATTTGTCATGCCTGTTTTTATTTTATTGCGGAATATATTTAAACTTGTATTGTGCTACATCACTGTATCTTCCATGCTTATCAACCATCATAACAGAAAGGATATTATTTCCTACCGGTATTTCAATCGGTCCGGCATACGAAGTCGATTCCTTTGTCGGCGTTGTCCCATCCCATGTGAAATATACAACACTTCCTTCCGGTACCGTAATATTGATTGCTGTCGGTGTTGTAAACGTTCCCCCCGCCGGATCGATTTGCGGCTTGTCCGGATTTTTATAAGATATATTGTATTTTTGAACGATCACCTGACTCCACTCACCATTTTCATTTTTGCATGTAGCCTTTATATTTGTTTTTCCCTCTGTGATGGTAATCGGTTCGCGATATCGTATGCCATGGTTGCCTTTTGACGGATCGGAACCATCATCCGTATAATAAATCTCAAATCCATCCTCCGATGTGAGTTCTAACACGACATCATCATTAAATTTCCCACCTTCTTCCGAAAAAACAGGCGGAACAACCAGATTATCCGCAAAAAGCTTTAACACTTTTTTATTTGTAACACCTTCTTGCAACTGCCCGATTGCATCATAATCATCCAAAACCAGATAAAGGGATAGCAAACCCTTATATGCCTCAAGATTATTGTTATCGCACTGCAATGCTGCCATGTACAGTTCCTCTGCACGGTCATACTCTTCTATCCGGAGATAATCATTTGCAGCCAGCACTTTTGCTGTTACCTTTGTGTCATCTTTTTTTATTGCTTTTTCATAATATGTAATCGCATCTGCATATTTTTCTTTTTTATCAAGTGCTAGTCCTTTGTTGACATAGTGACCATAGGATGTGCCAAATACAATCAGAAAAACAATCAGTGCAACTACAGCAACGGACCCGATTCCCAGCCAAATCTTGAACTTTTTGCTCATCACAGGTTTATTCTTGTTGTCCGTATTTTTTGTTTTTTCCTCCTGAATCCTTTTGGTTTCCTTCTCTTTTTTCTTTTCATCTAAAATAGTCACCAAAAAATCATCTTCTAAAATATTATAATCCGGAACAATCTGTGCAGGTTCCCCGCAATTTTCACAATATACACTGCCAACGCGAATCTCTGCAGAACATTTACTACATTTCATATGCAACCCTCTATCAATTCATAGTAACAGACGCAACACAATTGTACATAAGCATTGCGATTGTCATTGGACCAACGCCACCCGGAACAGGTGTAATAGCGGAACACTTTGGTGCGACATCATCAAAATCCACATCTCCACAAAGTTTGTTATTTTCATCACGGTGCATTCCGACATCAATAACGACAGCGCCGTCTTTCACATATTCTGACGTAATAAACTGCTTCTTTCCGATGGCAACAATCAAAATATCCGCATCTTGCGTAACGGACGGCAAATCAACCGTTTTCGAATGCGTTATCGTAACAGTGGCATTTTCGCGAAGCATCAAAAGTGCCATCGGCTTGCCAACAATATTGCTTCTGCCGACAATCACACACTTCTTTCCTTCCGTCTCAATATGACTTCTCTTCAGCAACTGAATGATACCCGCCGGAGTACAAGAGACAAACCCCGGTAAACCTATGGATAATGCCCCGACACTCTGCGGGTGGAAGCCATCCACATCCTTCTTTGGATCAATTGCCTTAATCACTTTGTCTTCATCCATGTGTTTTGGCAATGGCAATTGCACCAGGATGCCGCTTACAGATTCCTTTTTATTCAGTTCGTCAATCAGCGCCAGCAATTCCTCTTCTGATGTTGTCTCAGGCAACTCATAAGACAACGATGTGATACCGATATATTCACATGCTTTTTTCTTATTGCGTACATAAACACAGGATGCCGGGTCTTCCCCGACTAAAATAACGGCAAGTGAAGCGGTCTTTCCACCTTCTGCCAACTTTGCAACTTTTTCTTTTAACTCATCTTTGATATCTTGTGCAATCTTTTTACCATCAATTAATGTTGTCATACTATCTCCTTTTAAAACAGTCCTGTAATCACACCATTATCGCTAACATCAATGCCATACGCTGCCGGTTGTTTTGGAAGACCCGGCATTGTCATAATCGCTCCCGTCACAGCAACAACAAATCCTGCGCCGGCAGAAACATAGACTTCACGAACATTGATTGTAAAGTCTGTTGGACGACCTAATTTCGTAGCATCATCCGAAAGAGAGTACTGTGTTTTCGCCATACATACAGGAAAATCTCCCATTCCAAGCGAAGTGATTCGTTCCAACTCTTTCTTTGCTGCCGGTGAATAAGTCACGTCAGCCGCCCCATAGATTTCTTTTGCTATGATTTCAATCTTTTCTGTCAATGGAATGTCATCCGGATAAATCGGTGCAAAGTTGCTCTCCTTGTTTTCCAAAACATCAAGGACAGCGTTGGCCAACTCAATGCCACCGTCGCCACCTTTTTCCCAAACTTCGGATAAGGCGAAACTACAGCCTCTGTTTTCACAGAACTCGCGCACAAATGCTTTCTCAGCCTCTGTGTCTGACACAAAAGAATTCAATGTAACAACAACCGGAACACCATATTTTTGTAAGTTCTCAATATGTTTTTCAAGGTTAACAATACCCTTTTTCAGTGCATCTAAATTCTCTTTTGTCAAGTCTGTCTTTGCAACACCACCGTTATATTTCAAAGCTCGGATTGTCGCAACGAGAACAATGGCATCCGGCGACAAACCTGCCTTACGACATTTGATATCAAGGAATTTTTCAGCACCTAAATCAGCACCGAAACCTGCCTCTGTCACAACAATATCAGCAAGTTTCAACGCCATCTTTGTAGCACGCACACTGTTACATCCATGCGCAATATTGGCAAAAGGACCACCGTGAATCAAAGCCGGTGTATGTTCCAGCGTTTGAATCAGGTTTGGTTTTAGCGCATCCTTCAACAATGCTGCCATTGCGCCCGTTGCCTGTAAATCATCCGCTGTAACAGGTTGTCCGGCAAAATTGTAGGCGACAATGATACGTCCCAATCTTTTCTTTAAGTCAGCCATATCATCAGCAAGACATAGGATTGCCATAATCTCCGAAGCGACTGTGATAACAAAATGATCTTCACGAACCATGCCGTCCATCTTATTTCCAAGGCCGACAACGACGTTTCTGAGAACGCGGTCATTCATGTCGAGACATCTTTTCCACACAACCTGTCTCGGATCGATTCCGAGTTCGTTGCCCTGCTGAATATGATTATCTAAAATCGCAGCCAGTAAGTTGTTTGCAGATGTGATTGCGTGAAAGTCCCCCGTAAAATGAAGATTCAAATCTTCCATAGGAACAACCTGTGCATAACCACCACCTGCAGCACCACCTTTAATACCAAAACATGGACCTAAAGAAGGTTCTCGAAGTGCCAATATCGCTTTCTTGTTCAACTTGCCGAAGGCTTGTCCCAAGCCAACACTTGTAGTCGTTTTTCCTTCGCCTGCAGGGGTAGGATTGATTGCTGTTACAAGAACTAATTTACCGTCTTTTTCCTTTGAAAGACGAGTCATACACGCATCGGATAATTTTGCCTTATACTTGCCGTATAGTTCTAAGTCATCACCCGTCAAATCAATCTTTGCTGCAACCTCAGTGATTGGTAACATGTTTGCCTCTTGTGCGATTTGAATATCTGTTTTCATTTTGTACTCCTTTTTATTTATTTTCGTTATCTGAATGCGTTTCCTCTGATTCTGAACCGTAGTTGGGATCCAAATACTGTTCAAATTCTGTTTCTGTCATCAAAACACTTCTTGGCTTCGTTCCCACGTCCGGTCCGACAACTCCAGCTTCCTCCAACTGGTCAATGATTCGCGCAGCGCGATTAAAACCAACCTTGAAATATCGTTGAAGCATGCCGATGGATGCTTTTTCCTTGCCAATAATCAGCCGGCCGGCTTCCGCAAAGTAGGAATCCACCGTGTCGTCAAAGCCGCTTCCTCCACCTATCGTCGTTGCATTGGACGCCGTCTCACTACCCGAATCAATCAAACGTGTGACATTGTCATCATAGACAACATTTTCATTATTTCCTTTTATGAAATCTACAACATTTTGCACTTCCTGATCGGATACAAATGCACCTTGCACACGGAGGGGCTTTGTATATCCTTGCGGATAATAAAGCATATCACCATTTCCGAGTAATTTTTCTGCTCCAAACATATCCAGAATCGTTCGTGAATCCACACCACTGTTGACTGAAAATGCAATTCTTGAAGGCATATTTGCTTTAATCAAACCGGTGACAACATCTACAGAAGGCCTCTGCGTTGCAAGGATTAAATAAATACCCGCGGCTCTGGCCTTTTGTGCCAGACGACAAATGGATTCTTCAACCTCCTTCGCCGCTACCATCATCAAATCTGCCAATTCGTCAACAATGACAACCATCTCCGGCATCTTTTCAAATTCGCCCAACTCGCCGTTTGAATTTATCGGCATCTTGTAGTTGTTCACAACAAGTTTTTGATTATAGGATTTAATATCTCTCACGCCTGCATCCGCAAATTTCTGATATCTGTCATCCATTTCCATCACCGCCCAATGCAGTGCCCCCGCCGCTTTCTTTGGCTCGGTAACCACCGGTATCAGAAGATGTGGAATACCATTGTAGATGCTAAGTTCCACCACTTTGGGATCAATCATGATAAACTTGACTTCGTCCGGTGATGCCTTGTATAGAATACTCATAATAATGGTATTGATACATACCGATTTACCAGAACCCGTCGTACCTGCAATCAACAGATGCGGCATCCTTGCAATATTTGCGGTAATAACATTGCCGGAAATATCACGACCTGCACAAAATGTCACTTTTGATTCGCTGCCTTTAAACTCTTTTGAAACTGCCAGTTCCTCAAAAGACACCATCACTTTATTCTTGTTCGGAATCTCAATACCAACGGCTGCCTTGCCGGGAATCGGCGCTTCTATTCGTATATCTGTAACTGCAAGATTTAATTTGATATCATCTGCAAGATTCGTAATTCGATTGACGCGAACCCCAACCTCAGGAAGCAGTTCATATCGTGTAACGGTCGGACCACATGTCACATCCGTCACCTCGACATTGATGCCAAAATTTTTAAGCGTCTGCTCCAGTTTATCGGCCGTGCTCTCCAGTTCTTCTTTAGAATTTTGATTAGATCCGCCAGACTTCTTAGTCAAGAGAGATAACGGCGGAAATTTGTATTTGCCATTCGATGCTGTCCTTGTGCTTGCAATCGTATTTGCCACTTCATTTGCGTTCTCCACCATCTCCTGTGTACTGGCAACCGTCTTTCGAGGACGCTTTCTCTCCTCACCAAATGATTCTGTATGCGATTCGTTTACCGGATCCGACACCGTCTCATTCGGTTTATGAATCAACGATTTTGAACCCGATTTTTTTGATGAAAGCGATACCCGATTTACTTCCTTGACATCCATCTTCTCATCCGGAGACATATGTAACTCGTTCACTTCATCCGACGACAATTCTTTTGCGGTTGCATTTGTCGTCATTGTCGTATCGAACGCAACGCCGGAGATCCTACGATTGCGTCTGGGACCATCACTCATTGCAGCGGCTTGCATCTGCTGTTCTTTATCATTTCTAATGTGTTTTAACCGGCTGTCCCGACTCTCATTCGGGTCTGTATGACGGTGCTTGCTACGTCTTGTCCTACTGGGAGCATTCAAAAGTGATTTCTCGGTAATGAGAATAAAACATATAATCAGAAGTACGATTGTAATGACATATGCGCTGATAATCCCAAATCCCTGCACAAGTGCCTGTGCAAAGAAGGCTCCGATAAAGCCGCCTCCGGCTTTATTCTCAGAGCCATTATAATAGCCTTGCATTGCACCACATGTATTAGAACCATGCGCAACCAATTCAATCATAACGCTCAATAAAATAACAAAAATGATGCCGACGATCAGTTTTACAATCGCAATGCGATTTCCTGAATTTGAGATTGTAAAAAAAACGCCTATCAGAAGTAGAATCGGAAACAAATATGCCACAATTCCGAATATTCCAAAGAAAAAGCTGCTCACGGCATTTCCTACAACACCACCAATACCAAGATTACTAATAAATAGTAAAATACAGACGGCAAGCATAACCCACAGGATGATTTCTTTGATAAATTCTACTCGCGCAACATCTATCACTTCAGCCTCTACTGTAACATTTTTTGTCTTTGCAGCAGGCTTTTTTGCTTTGGAACCAGATGAAGTTGTTTTCTTTGAAGAAGACTTCTTCTTTTCAGCCATTTCCATACCTCAGTTTCAAATTTTTATATTTATCTGCAACTTAGATATTTTACCATATTTTCATAAGTGTGTCATTATTACATTTACACTATCCGGCAATTAATTTTTTCAATTTATCCATCGCTTTACCCAAACCGCCTACCTCATCAATAATACCAACGGTGACTGCATCCTTACCAACCAGAATGGTACCCAAATCCCTTGCCATTGTGTCCTTTGCCATCATAAGCTCTTCCAACTGATCTTTCTTCACATTTGACTGTTTGCAGATAAAAGAAACGATTCGTTCCTGCATCTGATTGAATTGATAATATGTCTGTGGTGCACCCAGCACAGTTCCGGTCATGCGAACAGGGTGTGCAAGCATGGTTGCTGATTCAGCAATAAAGGAATAGTCTGTAGAGACAGCCAAGGGAATCCCGATGGAATGACTTCCTCCAATCACCAGCGATACCGTCGGTTTTCGGAGCGATGTGATTAACTCTGCAATTGCAAGTCCGCATTCCACATCACCTCCAATTGTATTTAACACAAAGAGAACACCCTCAATGTTTTTATTGCAATCAACTTCAATGAGTTTCGGAATAATGTGCTCATATTTCGTTGCCTTTGTGTTTCCGGAAAGTAAGTCATGTCCTTCAATTTCACCAATAATGGTAATCACTTGTATTTTATTTCCTTCTTCCGTATCAACCACTCTTTGACCATATTCTTTTATCTCATCCATTTTCCACCTCATTTTGACAAAAATAATAGAGCCTCCAATAAAGGAAACTCTATATATTCTGTGAAAAACTGTTAAATTTATTCGCCCAACAGATATTTGTACATACCCTCATAATGCGATTTTGAATTTGTCCACGAATAGTCTTTTTGCATACCGCGGTCAACCATCTTGTTCCAATCAGCTTTCTTATCGAAGAAAATATGTTTTGAATAGTTGACGGTATTTAGTAATTCATCTCCATTATAATTTGCAAAGGAAAAACCATCGCCGGTGTGCTCATATTCATTGAAAGGAATAACCGTATCTTTCAATCCACCTGTTTCGCGCACAATCGGAACGGTTCCGTAACGAAAGGAAATCAACTGCGTCAAACCACATGGTTCAAAGCGAGATGGCATCAGGAATGCATCTGCAGCAGCATATAACTTATGTGCCAAATCTTCCGAATAACATATATTTGCAGATATCTTATCCGGGTATTTCCATGCGAAATGGCGGAACATATTCTCATATTGTGACTCGCCGGTACCGATGACAACCAACTGTGTATGATTATCTACTAAGCGTTCAATGCAATAATTAACAAGGTCTAATCCTTTTTGGTCTGTCAGTCGAGAAATTAATCCAATCATATATTTCTTTTTGTCCACTGTGAGACCAAGCATCTCCTGTAGCTTCTCTTTGTTGATCTTTTTGTTGGTTCGGAAATTTGAGACATTGTAATTCTTAAAAATCAACTCATCTGTATCCGGATCATACATGTTGTAATCAATTCCATTGATAATACCGCGTATGTCAAAATGACGGGCAGAAAGCAATCCGTTCAGCCCTTCTCCGTAATAGAATGACTGAATCTCATTTGCGTATGTCTCACTCACAGTTGTGATGTAGTCTGCATAAACAAGACCACCCTTTAACATATTGGCACCCTTTTGGAACTCCAACTTATCCGGTGTAAATACCTCCATCGGTAATCCTGAAACACCCTGAATTGTCTCAATGTCCCATACACCTTGGAATTTCAGATTGTGGATTGTAACCACCGTCTTCATGCTGGAGAAAAATGGATTGTTTGCAAATTCCGTTTTCAGGTATACAGGAATCAAACCGGTCTGCCAGTCATGGCAATGGATAATATCCGGCTGAAAACCGATAACCGGCAGCATAGAAAGTACTGCTTTATCAAAAAATGTGTATTTTTCAATATCATATCGCGCATCGGAATACGGATAAAAACACTCAAAATATTCAAGGTTATCAACGAAATAATATGTAATACCTTGATACTTGTACTGTAGAATACCTACATATTTTTCTCCCACATAATGACCTAATCCCATCTGAAAATGACATACATATTCAAACTGGTCGCGATATTGTGGTGGAATACAAGTGTAATCAGGAATCACTACACGCACATCCCATTCTTCCGGATCAAACTCTTTGGGAAGTGCTCCAACAACATCTGCCAATCCGCCTGTCTTAACAAAAGGTACACACTCACTTGATGCAAAAAGTACTTTTCTCATATCATAGCCTCCTACTCATCCCAGTTGTGATAAACTTCCTGGACATCATCATCCTCGTCTAATAAAGTTAAAATCTTATTGATATTATATAAATCCTGTTCATCTGACAATGTAACATATGTCTGTGGAATCATAGTGACTTGTGCGTCAGCCATAACCACACCTTCTTTTTCCAATGCCTCACGAACAGTTGAAAAATCATCTGGATTGGTGATCACTTCAAAGCTGTCTTCTTCTTCCGAAAAATCTTCTGCGCCGGCATCAAGAGCAAGCATCATCAAGTCGTCTGTATCCATATCACAGTCTTCTTTTGCAATTAATATCTGTCCTTTTTTATCGAACATATAAGAAACACAACCTTGTGTACCAATGCTTCCTTTTCCTTTTGTAAAAGCACTTCTGACATTGGCCGCCGTACGGTTCTTGTTGTCTGTAAGTGCATCTACTATAATCGCTGTCCCGTTAGGACCATATCCCTCATATGTAACAGATTCGTAATTAACAGAATTGGCATCTCCTGCCGCTTTTTTGATTCCTCTTTCTATCGTGTCGTTTGGCATATTGTTTGCTTTTGCTTTCGCAATCACATCACGCAACTTACTATTATTTTCCGGATCCGGACCGCCTTCTTTTACCGCAACAGCAATCTCTCTTCCGATGATGGTAAATATTTTGCCTTTTGCCGCATCATTTTTTTCTTTTTTATGCTTGATGTTGGCAAATTTTGAATGTCCTGACATTTCTACTTCCTCTTTTCTATCGTATTCAAATGTATTCTATCATTTTTCATCTGTTCTTTCAAGAAATCTAAATAGGATTTATACGGTAGACACCTGTACTTGTTGAATCATTTTCCCTTCAACATCCAACACGTGAAAACAGTATGTTCCATAGACAACATCAAAGGATTCATGTTCATTTGGAATTCTCCCCAGCAATGAAACCAAAAATCCATTTAAGGTATCAAATTCTTCTGGGAAGGACACACCTAATACTTCGCTTGCATTTTCTAATGTTGTAGTGCCATCCATGACAAAACAATCTGTCGACACACGCGCGATAGAATCTGTCTCATCATCATGTTCATCCTGAATATTTCCTACAATCTCTTCGAGAATATCTTCCATTGATATCAATCCGCTGGTTTGTCCGTACTCATCAACAACAAGCATCATATGACATTTTTTTGACTGCATCTTTGCAAATAACGTATTCAATCCATGTGTCTCCGGCACAAACTCTACCGTCTGCAATAATTCATCAAAATCTCGCAGTTTGCGGCCATACAATTGTTGATTTCGGGCATAGGAAAGCGTGTCCTTAATATGTAATACACCAATAATATGATCATAATCCTGTAAATAAACCGGATATCTGGAAAAAGTTGTATCACATATACAATCCAATGCCTCTGAAAATGTCATATCTCCATCAAGGCACACCATCTGTTTTCTATGTACCATGATATCTTTTGCATCTTTATCCCCAAATTCAAATATATTTTGAATCATTGTGGCTTCACTGGCCAACAAAACGCCCTGTTCGTGGCCCTCATTCACCATTGAGATAATTTCATCTTCAAATTCATCTTCCAGTTCATCCTTCGATCTCGAACCAAATAATTTTTGAAACCTTTTTGATATGTCGTTCACTTTTTACTCCTCTATTGTCAACTTCATCAGAACGGTTATCCTGTTATGTAAGAAGCTCTAAGCTAATTTCCAATGCTTTGTCAACTTCAAACAACACCTGATGATCAAGATGACATATTTTTTCTTTTAAACGTTTCTTATCAATTGTTCTGAGCTGTTCCAATAAAACAACAGAATCCTTTACCAAATCATATTTCTCACTATCTAATGAAACATGCGTCGGCAATTTTGCCTTGTTTAATTTGGATGTAATAGCCGCACAAATCACAGTGGGAGAGTGTACATTTCCCACATCGTTTTGTATGATTAATACGGGTCTTATCCCACCCTGTTCAGAACCAACAACCGGTCTTAAATCTGCATAATAAATATCGCCTCGTCGAATTGTCATAATACACACTCCAAAATTGAATTTATCAATAGTATTTCCACAATTTTGAAAGCTATTCACTTTATATTATGCAAAAAAGTCTAATTTGCCTATCAGATTCATTTTGTAATAATAGAATCTTGGAATTCGATTTCCCAAATCGCAGGCAAGTTCATAATTGAAACGACCGGACAATTCACCCAGTTGTTCCATCGTAATCTCCTCTTCTCCACTCTTTCCAATCAAAACAACTTCGTCCATCAATTCCGCATCCGGAATTTCTGTGACATCCACCATGAATTGATCCATACACACGCGTCCAAGAATGGGTGCTTTTTTTCCTCTTATCAAAACATAGCCTTTATTTGATAACGCCCTTGGATATCCATCTCCATATCCAACCGGAATGGTGGCAATCCTTTGTGCCCTATCTGTAACGTATGTTCCACCATAACTTATGCTTGTACCAGGTTCTACATCCTTAATATGCACGATGTGGCTGTATAATGACAAAACCGGATGTAACTGGTATTGTGGACCCTCCTCATCGGATGGGCAAAGTCCATACAGCGTTATGCCTGCTCTGACCATATCCATATGACATTCCGGCATACTGAGTATTGCGGCACTGTTCGCGCAATGTTTTATTTTGAATGTTACACCACGCTGCTCAACATCCGCTATCATATCCTGAAAAACTTGATATTGGGAATATGCAACCTGTTTATCTCTTTCGTCTGCACGCGCAAAGTGAGTGAATATGCCTTCCATACAAATTCGATCCAACTTTGAAATTTCAATAATTTCATCAACAGATGTCTGGTTTGGCAAAAAACCGATACGTCCCATTCCGGTATCTACCTTGATGTGAACATAGGCATCCTTGCCGATCTTTTGCGCACTCTTTGAAATTGCATTTGCCATATCCATTCGAAATACACAGAATCGAATTTCTTTTTGAATCAGTTGCACATAATCCTGTTCAAAAACATAACCAAGAATCAAAACCATTTTCTTAATCCCGGCATTCCGAAGTTCCATTGCTTCCTCCGCCGTTGCAACGGCAAAACCACAAATATGTCGATTTTTTTCCAAAACCTTCGCAATCGCCACTGCACCATGTCCGTATCCATTTGTTTTGATTACCGCCATAATCGGCACATCCGCTTTTTGGTATTTTTTCATCTCTGAAATGTTTTCTTCCACAGAATCCAAGTCTACATTTGCATAAATCCTCATAAATGTATTCAATTTTAAAGACCTCTTTCTTTAAATACTATTCTGATACCCTCTACAATATCTGATGCCAGCATGCCATGCACACTTTTTTGTTCTGCGGCAATCTCCCCCGCCAGACCATGCAAATACACACCAATGGGAGCAGCCTTTGACGGTGCCATCCCCTGCGCAATCAGTGATACCAAAACACCGGTCAACACATCTCCGCTGCCCGCTGTCGCCATGCCCTCCGTGCCGGACTCATTGATATAGCCGCCTTCGTAGGGAACGGCAATCAATGTTGCAGCATCTTTCAAAACACAGATTACCTGATTGTCATTTGCATAATCCTGACACAACGCAAGTTTATGATCCACAACATACAAATTCGGATTGTTTGTAAGACGTGCCATCTCACCGATGTGAGGCGTAACAATCACTTCTGTATGCGGTTGCTTCAAAAAACCCGGATATCTCGAAATAATATTAAGTGCATCCGCATCAATCACGAGCGGAACGGATGCATTCTTTGTGGTTTGCAAAACCAGTTGCTCCGCGGTTTTGGATTGACCCAGACCCGGACCAATTGCTATCGCATCTGCCCATTGCATCAAATCCAACAATTCTTTTTCGTCATATTTATCATAACAGACAACAATGGCTTCCGGTATTTTTGTTAATAGGATATCACGATTCTTTTCTGATGTGTATACTTTTAGTAATCCACAGCCTGTACTTAGTGCACTATACGCAGCCAAACATGCCGCACCTGCCATCACATCGGAGCCTGCAATCAGCAACACCTTGCCCACAGACCCTTTGTTTGCATCCACTTGCGCCTTGGGCAAATCCGTCAAATCATCTTTTGTCATACAGTGAAGTACAGCTCTATTTTCCGTCAGACTATGCGACGAAATACCGATGTCAACCGTCACCGTCTGTCCACAATATCGTTTGCCCGGATATAGTTTTTGACCTATTTTTTCAAATCCAAAGGTAATTGTGTAGTCTGCTTCAAAACCAACGCCAAGCACATTTCCATCATCTGCTGAAATTCCGGACGGCATATCAATGGCAATTTTTCTTGCATCGATCGTATTTAAAAACGTTATCATTTCAAAATATGTTCCTAAAATCTCACGCGACAAACCAATTCCAAAGATGGCATCCATAATCATGTCGCAATCACACAACTGATTACTATCTGTTGCATATGAAATCTGATAGTTTTCACAGATTCGCTTTTGTTTCAGACAATCTTCGGTACATTTTTCTTCTTCACCCGCAAAAAAGAGAATCACATCATATCCCTTTAGAAAAAGCAGTCTGGCGATGGCAAATCCATCTCCCCCATTATTACCACAGCCACACACAACACCAATCCGTCCATATGCGTCATCGAAGGATTCCAGAAACGATACAACACCTAGTGCGGCGCGCTCCATCAGAACCATAGACGGAATCCCAAAATGCTCTATTGTTTTTCTATCAGCTTGTTTCATCTCACGACTGCTCAAAAGAGTTTTCATATTTGTCACCTCATACAATAAATATACAACAAAGAGTTTCGCAGCGCGAAACTCTTATTTTTCCGATAATTGTTGGGAATCTGATGTATCTCCTTCCGGACGATCTTCACCGGTGATAAGATCAACATCATCATTTTTCACATCAAAAAGGTTGATGATGTCCTTTCCAAAAATATCATGCATATACGCATAGATTTCTTTATTGTTGATTTCCCGGTTTTGTTTTCGGATAATGTTTTTCTTCAATTCAACACGAATCTGTTTAATCCAATCAGAAATCTCCTCTGCTTCCTTATAGTTCGTGCGCAATCTGTCATAGCAGAATTCCATGGTTTCCATCATCAATGCATCATTATATGTAGTAATCTGTTTTGGAATATCCAGCAGTTCACTTTCATTTGCATCAATCTTTTCATTCACTTCAACAATCAAACGCTTTGCTTCTAATTGTTTCGATTTTGTTGTTTCGGAAGAATTTTCTGTCCCTTCCATATTCGCCACAATATCTTGCATCAAAGAATGTTTTAATTTTTTTAAGTCTTTTAACTCCTGGGTCAATTTTCCTTGGCGAGCAAGCGTGTCTGATAAGGCGTTTTCCAGCTCTTTGACATCATCCGACTTGCCTTCTAACGCAAATAATCGATGCCATTTCTGATCCAAAACCAAAACAGGTATTTTCACTTTTTTTAATGCTTCTGTAAATGCTTGTTTTTCCAAAGAATCACCTTCATTTATTCTCTTTGCTATTTGCGATACTGTATGATAATTGCATTAAACTATCTGACAGATGAACATTCTCAACAACCATATCATCTACATTGTCCAAATCAACATGTGCAAAGTTCCAAATAGCATGTACACCCAGCGAAGATAACATCAACGCTGTCGTCTCCGCATTTTCCTTTGGTAATGTCAGTGCAGCAATGTCTATTTTTGTTGTTTTTGCAAACTCCGGCAAATCACTCATCATTTGAACCGGCAATCCCCGGACTTCTTTGCCTTCTAATGCCGGATTGGTATCAAACAAACCAACAATGCGAAATCCAAATTTGTCAAACTTGACATAGTTTGCAATTGCCTGTCCCAGATTACCAATGCCTATCACTATCATATTATGGGTTTCATTTAATCCGAGAATATTTCCGATTTCATCATATAAGTACGGAACATTATATCCGTAGCCCTGCTGTCCAAACCCGCCAAAATTATTCAAATCCTGCCGGATTTGCGATGCAGTAACGTGCATTCGAGAACTCAATTCATTGGATGATATCCGCTCTACCCCAGCATCAAGAAGTTCTCCTAAATATCGATAATATCTAGGCATTCGACGAATCACAGCTTGGGAAATATCTTTATCCACACTGTTGCCCCCTTATTTTAAAATTATACTAAAATTATAGTAATTTCGTTTCAGGTTGTCAATGTGTCAAAAATTTAACAACCCGTTTTCCGACAACTGCTCCCACTCCTGAAATAAAAGGTCCAATTGCTCCTGATATGTTTGCTGGGATGTTGTAATCTCATTCAGCTTTGCAGAATTGGTTGCAACTTCTTCTTTTCCGATTTCTGCATCCAGTTCTGCCAGCTTATTTTCAAGTTCAGCAATCTCTTCCTCGATTTTCTTTATCCGGTTTTCAATTTTTCGTTTTTTGCTCTGCAGTTTTTTTTGTTCGACCCAATCCATTTTTCCTTGTGAATCCTCCTCCACTACCGGAACAAAAGAATCCATCGTATTCGTCGCTTGTTGTAATTTCTTTTCAAGATAATACTCATAATTTCCAAAGTAATTCTCAAAGTGCTGTTGTTCTAATTCCAAAATACGATGTGCTGTCTTGTTAATAAAGTATCGGTCATGCGACACATAAAGGAGTGTTCCCGTATATGCGCATAGCGCATTCTCTAAGATTTCTTTTGACTCCATGTCTAAGTGGTTTGTAGGCTCATCCAGAATCAAGAAATTAGCGCCTGACAACATGAGTTTTGCCAGAGAAATGCGTCCTCTCTCTCCACCGCTCAAATCCCCAATTCGCTTATAACAATCATCTCCCAGAAACATAAACGCTGCCAATACATTTCTGATTTTTGTCTGCGTAAGATTGGGATAGGTATCGCTCATCTCTTCAAATAACGTTTTCTCATCATGCAACTCCTGCTGCTCCTGATCATAATATCCAATGGAGACATTTGCACCAAGCCGAATGGTTCCTCCGTCCGCATCAACCATTCCGTTGATAATCTTCAAAAGCGTCGTTTTTCCTGTACCATTATCGCCGATAATTGCAATATGCTCACCTCTGCGAATCAATTCACTTGTCGCCTGAAACAGAACATGTCCATCGTATGATTTTGTAATATCCGTAAGTTCTAAAACATCATTTCCGCTGACAAAATCCGGCTCCAGAGACAGATGCATCGTCATATTCTGAGAGATTGGCATTTCCATCACTTCCATTTTGTCCAAAGCCTTTTGACGGCTTTCTGCTCGTTTCACTGACTTCTCACGATTAAACTGTTTTAGTTTATCAATCACTTCCTGTTGATGTGCAATCATCTCCTGTTGTTTTTCGTACTCACGAAGTCTCGATAACATGATTTCATCTTTTTGTTTCGCATATGACGTATAATTGCCCTTATATAAATATGCCAAATGATTGCTGATATCCAGTACATTTGTCACAATACGATCCAGAAAGAACCGATCATGCGCCACCAAAATAACCGTGCCCTTATAATTCATCAAATAATTTTCAAGCCACTGAATGGATGACAAATCCAAATGATTAATTGGCTCATCGAGCAGCAGAATATCCGGTTTTTTCACAAGAAGCTTTCCAAGTGATATTCTGGTTTTTTGCCCACCGGAAAGCATTGTCATTGTCTTGGAAAAATCATCTTCGGTAAAACCCAGACCATGCAGAACGCCGTTTACTTCCGATTCATATGCATTACCACCCAGATGATTAAAGCGGTCGTTTAACTCATGATACTTATTTAAAAGTTTTTCCAGCGCTTCCCCTTCCAAATGTTTCATATCGGATTCCATTTGATGTAACTCATCTTCCATCTGAATCATTTCACCACATGAGGAACGGACAATTTCATAGACGGTCCCGGATGCTTCCACTTCCTGATATTGGGCTAAATAACCAACAGTGGTGTTCTTAGCAAACACCACTGTCCCTTCATCCGCTTCCATCTCATCAGTTATTATTTTAAGTAAAGTAGATTTTCCTGCCCCATTGTTCCCGACAATAGCAAGTTTATCTCCCTCATTTACCTGAAAAGATATCTTTTTTAATATGTCATCGCTACCAAACGCTTTGGAAATGTTTTGGCAAGATAATATCATGACTTCCTCCTAAAGCATACCCTCTAATGTCGCTCTGATTGCCTTGATAAAGTCCTGACTGTTCAACACGGTTGGATGCTCTATTGTTGTAATCAAAGCGAGATCCTTTGTCATTTTTCCTTCTTCTATCGTTTGAATACATGCGCTTTCTAATTTGTCTGCAAAATCACAGAGTTCCGGAGTGTGGTCCAATTCACCTCTCTTGCGGAGCGCGCCTGTCCATGCAAAGATGGTCGCAACAGAATTTGTCGAGGTTTCCTCTCCGTTTAAATGCTTATAGTAATGGCGTTGTACTGTTCCATGTGCCGCCTCATATTCATAAACTCCCTGCGGAGAGACAAGGACAGATGTCATCATTGCAAGGGAACCAAACGCAGATGACACCATATCACTCATGACATCCCCATCGTAATTCTTACATGCCCAAATATAACCACCCTCTGACTTCATGACACGAGCAACTGCATCATCAATCAATGTATAGAAATAGGTGATACCTGTTGCCTCAAATCGCTCCTTATACTCAGCGTCAAAGATTTCCTGAAAGATATCTTTGAACGTATGGTCATACTTTTTAGAAATGGTATCCTTTGTCGCAAACCATAAATCCTGCTTTGTGTCTAATGCATAGTTAAAACAACTCTTTGCAAAACTTTCAATGGAATCATTCAGATTGTGCTGTCCCTGCACAACGCCGGCACCTGCAAAATTATGTACGACTTCTCTTGTCTGTGTCCCATCCTCCGCTGTGTAGACAAGTTCTACCTTGCCGGGACTCGGGATTACCATCTCAGCATTTTTGTATACATCACCGTACGCATGTCTGGCGATTGTAATCGGTTTCTTCCAATTGCGCACGCATGGCTCGATGCCTTTTACAATAATAGGTGCGCGGAAAACCGTACCATCCAATATCGCACGAATCGTTCCGTTTGGGCTTTTCCACATCTCTTTCAAATCATATTCTGTCATACGAGCGGCATTTGGTGTGATGGTTGCACACTTTACGGCAACTCCGTATTTTTGGGTAGCTTCTGCAGAATCGATTGTAACATGGTCATCTGTTTCATTACGATGCTCAAGTCCTAAATCATAATATTCTGTTTTCAAATCTATAAATGGTGTCAACAATTCATCTTTGATCATCTGCCAAAGAATTCTTGTCATCTCATCTCCGTCCATCTCAACAAGTGGTGTCTTCATTATAATCTTACTCATTCTCATGTCCTCCAAATTTTTTTACCGCTTTCTAGTATAACAAAACATTTCTCTCTGGTAAAGATAACAAAGAAAATGATTTTTGTAACACATCTTATCTTTTGACATAAGATACATTGTAAATAGTTTTTGGAGGTTTCTTATGAGTGACCTAGTAGCAACAAATTGTGGATGCGGAAATGACAACAATAGCTGTTGTAGTTCCCTGATCTGGATTATCTTGATTCTTGCATTGTGCAACAACGGCGGAAGCACATTTGGAAATGACGGCTGCTGTGGCGGTGGCAATGACTGTATCTGGATTATTTTATTGTTACTCTTCTGTGGCGGTGGCTGCGGATGCGGTAACGGCATCTTCTAAATTTCATATTGTTTTTGGCGCCAACATGGCGCCTTTTTTATTTTCTTCGTCTTTTTTGTTGTATTGTTTTATGCTCCCTTGTTTCGCATTTTTGTCCCTTTTCCTTCTTTTTCATACATTCCAAGTCAACCTCATAGCATTCATTATTTCTAAGAATCAATCGTTTCATATCATAATCCTTTTTTCTTAGTATATGTACTTCTACATTTTATTTTTACACATAGAATAAATAAAAAACGCTATGGAAAACGAATCTGTATCTTTATATGAAAACCGTCTTCAAAGCAAGGAAATCGATATCATGAAAACGATTCTTCCTTACTTGAATCCCACATCACAGAAAAATGTATCTATGCTAATATCTTACATGCAGTTGCAAAAGACAATGGAATTTTTTGAAAATCCAGAAAATACAATGCAAATCGGAGCGATGGAGAGAAAAGATAACACAACAGAAATCCTAAACGCCATAAAATCTCATTGCAATCCGGTGGAGCAACAGAAAATCGATCAAATGTTGAGTGCATTACAAATGATATCAACTTATGAAATATTATTTAACGGAGGTCAAGAATAGATGGACTCATCTTTTATGAATAATCCGGCATTTCAATCAATCCCACCGGAAAAACAAGAATTCTTGAAGAATTTTGCGGCGCAACAGCCAAGTGGCAATGCAAATGATTTAGCAAAACAATTGTCAAGCGCAGCTTTTGACGCAAAACAGAAAGGACTCAGTTTTTCCAATATGGAAACAACACTATTGATCAATATGTTGAAACAGAATATGTCTATGGAAGAGCAGCAAAAAGCGGACCGCATTATTCAACTTATGAATACATTTCGTCCGCGGTAAAAAATAAGCCTGCCGCGTTGCACCAAAACAGGCAACGTAGCAGGCTTCATATTTTGTTTATTTTGCAACGATATTGATAATTCTACCCGGAACATAGATTTCTTTGATAATATTTCCGGAAAGCTTATCTCCCAATGCTTTCTTTCCGGCAGCAATCGCATCATCCTTTGCAATATCTTTTGCCAGAGAAACCACCGCTTTTGTCTTACCATTGATCTGAACGGCGATCTCAATCTCGTCATCTTCCATCGCTTTCTCATCATAAGTCGGCCATTCTGCAGTAAACACAGACTTGTCATTGCCAAGTTCATGATAGAGTTCTTCACTGATATGCGGAGCAAACGGCGCAAGAAGAACAACAAATGTCTCCAAGGTCTTCTTATCTACCTGTTTGTTCTTTGCCATATCGCACAAATTATTGTTGTGCTCCATAAATGCAGAGATAACGGTATTTAAACTAAAACTCTCCAAACGTGTCGTGACATCATATACAAGACGATGGCGCTCTTTGATAACCTCCTTTGTCTCAGGTGCATTGTCATCCTTGTGGTCCATCACAAGGTTCCAGAATCTGGTGAGGAAACGGTAGATACCGTCCATTCCTCTGTCATCCCAAATAGAATCAAGTTCAGGCGGTCCGATAAAGAGTTCATATAATCGTAAGGAATCACACCCATAATCACGCACAATATCATCCGGTGATACAATGTTTCCGAGAGACTTACTCATCTTTGTCGCTGCTCCGGTCTCCTTGTCACGTCCGCAAACCATACCCTGATTGAATAACTTCTTAAAAGGCTCATCAAAATCTACAACACCGATGTCGTGTAAGAATTTTGTATAAAATCTGGAATACAAAAGATGTAAAACAGCATGCTCAACACCACCGATGTACATATCGACCGGCAGATATTTTTCAGCTTTTTCTTTTGAAACAAGCGCCTCGTCATTCTTGCTATCAACATAGCGCAGGAAGTACCATGAAGAGCCCGCCCACTGTGGCATTGTGTTTGTCTCACGCTTTGCAGGCTTTCCACAACACGGACAAGTCGTATTCACCCATTCTGTGATGTCGGCAAGAGGCGATTCTCCTGTACCGGTTGGTTGGTACGACTCAACCTCAGGCAATAAAAGCGGAAGCTGCTCTTCCGGAACCGGCACAGCACCACAGTCCGGACAATGAATAATCGGAATCGGCTCGCCCCAGTATCGCTGTCTTGAGAATACCCAATCACGAAGCTTGTAATTTGTCGTTTTTTTACCAAAGCCCATCTTCTCAATCATTGCAGGCGCTTCTTTTTTTAGAACGGCTGATTCCATACCATCCCAATCGCCGGAATTGATCATCGTACCGGAAGCATCTGTATATGCCTCTGTCATGTTTTCGATTTCTTTTCCGTCCCTTGCAATTACCTGAATAATCGGGATATCAAACTTCCTGGCAAATTCAAAGTCGCGGTCATCATGCGCAGGTACGCACATAATTGCCCCCGTACCATAATCAGCTAAAACATAATCGGATAACCAAATTGGTGTCTTCGCGCCATTTAAAGGATTGATTGCATAACTTCCTGTAAACACACCTGTTTTTTCTTTGTCCTGCATTCTATCTACAGATGAGCGAAGTGATGTCTGATAAATATAATCTTCCACCGCTTTTGCCTGTTCCGGCGTAGCAAGCTTCTTTGCAAGTTCATGCTCAGGAGCCAAAACCATAAACGTTGCACCATATAAGGTATCCGGTCTTGTCGTATAGACGGTAATCTCTTCTTCCATTCCGTCGACCTTAAAGTTGACTTCGGCACCGTAGCTCTTTCCGATCCACTCCGTCTGCATCTTTTTCACTTTTTCAGGCCAGTCTAATGTATCAAGATCATCGAGCAAACGATCTGCATACGCTGTAATCTTCAGCATCCACTGCTTTAAGTTTTTCTTCGTAACATCCGCGCCACAGCGCTCACACTTGCCGTTTACGACTTCTTCATTTGCAAGACCTGTCTTGCAGGACGGGCACCAGTTAATCGGCATCTCTTTTTCATATGCCAACCCATTTTTGAACATCTGAACAAAAATCCATTGTGTCCATTTATAGTAATTCGGGTCTGTCGTATTGACTTCCATGTCCCAATCATAAATTGCTGAAATTTCATTGATTTGGCGCTTTATATTTTTCACATTTTCCGCTGTAGAAATAGATGGATGAACCCCATTTTTAATCGCATAATTTTCAGCCGGAAGACCAAACGCATCCCATCCCATCGGATGAATCACATAATAATTATGCATTACCTTATAACGACTCCAAACATCTGAGATTACATATCCGCGCCAATGTCCGACGTGCAACCCATTTCCGGATGGATATGGAAACATATCAAGACAATAATACTTTTCCTTTTTTCCATCGTTGACATTGATCGGGTTCTTTTCCCACTCTTGTCTCCATTTTTTCTCAATCGCTCTATGATTGTATGGTACTGCCATTTCTTTATCCTCCACTTCTAACAGCATCTTTTTTATCTTTTAAACACACTGTAAAAATTTTATCACACGGGTAAGATTTGTCAAGAAAAGGACGGCAAAGAATGGATTTAATCATATTGAATACTCTCACAATTAATCATCAAAATTCGGTCAATTGGGTATTTACATGTCCCATTGCCATCGCTGCCCTCATAGTATTTATAGCTGGCAGTTTCAAAAACAACATAGCAAATGCGATCTTCAATGGAAATTGCTTCCGAACCCGGTGGCAGTTCAATGGACAGATTCGGTACAAGGAACTCCTTTTTCAGATGTTCCAAACTTTGAAAACAAAGAAGATGCGATGACTGATTTCGCCCATATGATTGGCTTATCCATACACTCCCGTTATCATCAATAAAGATTCCTTGCACTTTCGACGGAATAAGGCATTTTCCCTTCAATTGCATTGAATTATCTTTCAATTCATAACAATACAGCACCCCGGGCGAGTAGATTCGATGTGTTGCAACATATAATTTACCATCCTTACAGGTGATACAAGATGGCACATTTTTCACTTTATACTTAAAAAAACAATTTGAGATATCCACAAAATTCTGGTTGCTAACCTCAGCAATTTGTTTTATAAACTCATACGAGATACACTCAATTTCTTTCGTATTGGAATGGCATATCCAGATATTCTCACCGTCAAAAGCAACACCGCCAAGATGACTTGACGCCTCCATACCAAGTGAAACAACATATTGTCCCGTCATTCTATCATAAAGTGTCAACGCACCTAATCGATTGTTTTCCAGTGCATAAGAGGATACGATATAATACTCCGGTGTAATGCAAAGTCCTTGCGGACATTGGTATTCTGACGCGAATTTATCTTCCAATAAATCATCCACCCTCGTCTTTGGATTCCCCGGCGTGTCCAACGCGTACAAAAAATCATATTGCAGTTCCTTTAATATGATATCGGATCCATTATTTTCATAGGGATAATCCTGCACATTTTGATTTGCATTGATATCCAAATTCCACTTTGCATAAATAATACGCTGATGCAGGGAATCAATTTGATAAATCCGCTGTTTAAAACTTTCATCCAAATACCACCCCGCAAAACTGTACCCTTTTCTTCTCGGATTCTGTAATGTGATTGGCAACTTATCCTCAGAGATTTGCTGCGGGTTCAAAATGGAATTGTAACCGCCACCAAGTTCGTAATTTAATTCTATTATATAAGAATCTACCTCTTCCGCTGTCGTCCTTGCTGAAAAAAACAAGCAACATGCCATTAAAATAAAAAATGATATCCATACCTTTTTCATAAAATTATTGTATCCACATATAAAGATTTTATCGGGAAAACGGCGAACACTTTAAAGTGTTGACATTAGTCGGTAGAATCGTTACTATTGAAGAGGTCGAAACATTATAGATAAGAGAGGATATTATCATGATTTTGGTTATGAAGGCGCACACAAGTGACGCTGCTTTGAAAAGTTTGATAAATGAGATTGAGAATGCCGGTTTGAGAACGCACGTTTCTCAGGGTGAGGAAGTTACCATTGTCGGTCTTATTGGTGACAAGACAAAAATTGACTTGACTTCCATCGAGGCAAATCCCAATGTAGACAAATGGATTCCTGTAACGGAAAGTTACAAACTTGCAAACAAAAAATTCCATCCGGAGCCATCCGGTTTTGCCGTGAAAGACACCTATATCGGTCCGGATACCATAACAATTATGTCGGGACCGTGTGCTGTGGAGAGCGAAGAACAATTGTTAACGATTGCGAAGGCCGTCAAAGCACAGGGCGCGACCATACTTCGTGGCGGCGCATACAAACCAAGAACTTCCCCATATTCCTTCCAAGGGCTTGAGGAAGATGGACTTCGCTATATGCAGACAGCGTCAACGGAAACCGGTCTTGCTACCATCTGTGAAGTCACTTCTGCCCATGCCGTTGCATCTGCGTATCAATACGTTGATATGCTTCAAATTGGCGCCAGAAATATGCAGAATTTTGAGTTGTTAAAAGAAGTCGGCAAGACAAATATGCCGGTTTTATTAAAGAGAGGTCTATCCGCTACCATCGACGAATGGTTAAATGCGGCTGAGTATATTATGGCTGGCGGAAATACAAAGGTTGCTCTCTGCGAACGAGGCATTCGCACCTATGAGACTGCAACAAGAAACACCTTAGATTTGAGTGCCGTTTGCGTATTGAAGGAACGCACGCATCTTCCGGTGATTGTGGACCCAAGTCATGCAACCGGTGTCAGGGCTTACGTTGAGCCACTGGCAAAAGCCGCTATCGCATGTGGTGCAGACGGTTTGATGATTGAAGTACACAATGACCCTGCACATGCATTATCTGATGGTCCGCAATCTTTAGACTTTGATCAGTTTGCATCCGTAATGACAAACTTAAAACCTTACATTGAATTGGCAGGGCGAAAGCTTTCTTAAGGGGAAATTATGAATTTTAAAAAAATTGGATTTATTGGCTTGGGACTTATTGGCGGTTCCATTGCAAAAGCAGTAAAAACAAAATATCCTGCCACCGAGATGATTGCCATGGCTTTGAGAGAATCTACGCTGCAATTGGCATTTGAAGATGGTGTGATTCTGAATAAGTCATATTTGCCACTCGAGGAATTTGCCTCCTGCGACATCATCTTTTTATGTGGGCCGGTAAAAGTAAATGTTACATACTTGGAAAAACTCGCCCCTCTTCTGCCGGATACCTGTATACTATCGGATGTCGGCAGTGTAAAGGGCGACATATCATCTGCTGTAGCAAATTTAGGTCTGACGAAGCAGTTTATCGGTGGAC
>CAYPAA010000002.1:0-18341 GCA_964408625.1 uncultured Roseburia sp.
CTTCCTGTACGCAGATTCTTTCCTTCTTCGGGTCTACAACAAAGATCGCGTCCGGCATTCTGCCCATTTCCTTGATACCGCCAAGATTCTTCTGCAATTTATCCATTTCTTTTCTAAGTTTGATAACTTCTTTCTTAGGAAGAACATCAAAGGTTCCATCCTGCTCCATCACTTCGATTTCTTTCAATCTGGCAATTCTGCTCTCGATTGTCTTGAAGTTTGTAAGCATACCACCAAGCCATCTCTCATTTACATAGAACATACCGCAACGCTCTGCCTCAGACTTGATAGCATCCTGCGCCTGCTTCTTTGTTCCGACAAAAAGAATGATTCCACCCTGCTCTGCAATATCAAATACTGCGTCGTAAGCTTCATCTACTTTACCTACAGACTTCTGTAAGTCAATGATATAAATACCATTTCTCTCTGTGTAGATGTATGGAGCCATTTTCGGATTCCATCTTCTTGTCTGATGTCCAAAATGAACACCTGCCTCCAGTAACTGTTTCATTGAAATAACACTCATTTTCTTACCTCCTGGTTATTCACTTCCACATAATTCTTCTTGGCAGGAAAACCGCAGTTTTGCGGCACCAATCCGCCAATCCTTATGTGTGATTAATTTTGAGCCGCTGATAATTATATCACAGCGGCTCCTATCATGCAATATCTTTATTCTTTTTTTGTGGTCAAAATCTGCGCAATTTCAAGGAAGGAACTACCTTTTGGAATAGAATACTCGCCCGGCTGAAGCATGTTATCAAAATTCTGCTCGGCAAGAAATTTATCAAACGCCTCTCCATTATCCACAAGCCCTGTCTCCTGCAAATGTGATGACACAACGGCTGATGTGTCTCCGCGAGAAATGGTAAAGGTAATCGTCTCGACGGTAGGATTCTCTTCCTCCTTGTCTGTTATCTTTGTTTCTTTCTTTTCCGTTTCCTTTTCTTCCTCCTCAAATGTCATTCCGAGTTTTGTTGCCTCTTTTATAATCTCCTCATCCGACATGGCAGGTTTGTAAACAGAAAACGCAATCGTAAGTATTATCGTGGTAACCAGAATACCCACACCCGCACCGCGCAAATAATATTTTAATCTCATTCTTTCTCATCCTCACTACGAAACAATCCAAGCACAAGTTTTATTTCCCCCAGGCCACGTCCCAATTGCTTCGCAATCTCGACCTCAGAGAGCCCCTGCTGATATAATGTAAGAATCTGTTCCTTATCTCCCTGTACGGAACTATCCGCATCATTTGTCACCTGCTCCTGGAGAGCATCCTCCATCGAAACAATCTGTTCCACTTGAGAAACAATTTCCTCCGGTGTGATTTGAACTTCTTTCTTTGACTCTTCCTGAATCAAAGCAATCTTCTCATCCAAAATCTGTTCCATCTGATTGATGGTGGACTCCATCATCTGCATTTCCTTCGTAAGTTCCGTGACTCTTTCCTGCTTATCTCCGAGCATATCATACATAAACACAATTTCGTCATGGGACTTGTTCATTGAATTAAGCACGGTATCAGAATACTCGCTGATTGCCATAATCTTTTGATTCGTTTCAAGATCACTCTTTCGCTCCAGTTCTTCCATAATATTATCCAGTTTTTCTTGCAAGCGTTCTTCAATAGTATCCGATGCTCCCTGCATTTCTTTCTCTAAGATGATATTCAATTCCTGTTCGCTCATCTTCTTCATTTCCTCTAAATCAGAAGAAGACAGTTTTTCTGAAACCAAAAAACTGCCCACCAAACAAACAAGACCAACAACCAAAAGAACGATTTGTAGTGCTGTCATAGTTTTCTCCTTAAATCTTCATATCAAAGGAAGGCTGTGTTTTCTTTATAAATACAGCGCCATCTTCACTTTCCTTTTTTTTGTCCTTAGCTTTCTTTTTTCTTGTATTACCAGCATAACTGCCATTACCGCCGCCTTCGCCGTAATTATATTCATGCTGCTGTGTTTCTTCCATATCACCGACTCTGGAACTTGCAACCTGTTCTTCCTTCACAACCACTGCCTGAATATTCTGTTGCTGCAATGCCGCTTTGTTGTCTTCACTCTGTTTGGCATGTGTCACATCATGAGAATTCTGAATCATGCCATTAAAATCAACTGGACGAATAGTCATAACTGGTCTCCTTTACAGATTTGATATCACAATCTCTCCATTTTTTCGCTCGATACAACAAAATGATCTCTTCTCTTTTATTACACAACTAGCCTCTGAGATAGAAATCACCGTACCCGGGAAGATATCCCTTCGCACGGAAACTTTTGCATGTTTTCCGGCAAGCATCTCCTGTTGTAAACCTTCCATTTCTGTCTGGTCGTCTTTGAGTTGTTCCTTTAGTTCTTTGAGAGTACCCAGCAGTTGGTTAAAGTACATTTGATTCTTAGAATCCAGTTTTACGCCTGTTGACATCACTTTTGTGTACTTTTCGATTACCGGCTTTATCTTTTCAATCTCTTTATTCTTTTCCATGATCGATTTTTGAAGCGAATGATATCTCTCTTTCTTTTCCGGTGGCATGCCGACTTCCACTGTCGTCTTAGAGCCCATAGAAGATCCGATACTATTGGCTTCTACTTTTCCGCCTGCGCGTATCGTTCCACCATTGATGAAGCCCTTATGCTCCGCAACAATAATGTCTTCCCCTGCTCCCACCTCACTATAAATGATTGAGCCTGTTTCAATGTATCCGCTTGCAAAAACCTTTGCATTTTCGATGTATTTTGAGATGATATTACCTTTTGCTTCCAACACTCCGTGTTGCATGCCCTGAATGCCGCACTGCACAATAATGTCACCACCTGATTGCAGGAGTGCATCTTCCACACTGCCCTCCACAATAATATTGCCCTCCGCAATAACGGTAAACCCTCCGCGGACACTACCCCGAATATGCACACCACCGGAGTAGTTGATATCACCCGTGGATGCATCGACATCCGCTGGCACTTCATATACGTCAGAGACAAACACACGTCCATTTACCAGCGACACATGTCCTGTCACATCAGAAAACAAATCATTTCCATCTTCCGATACTGAAATATTCAAACCATACTCTAACCTTTTATCCTTTACGGAACGCGGTGGTATTGTTTTTCCAAATACATCTTCACCGGCCTCCCCCTGATCCATCGGATGACGCGTCGCAAGTTTGTCACCTGCGGCAACCGGACAAATGGTACTAAGATTGTGATAATCTACGGAACCGTCCTCATTATGTTTCGGTTTTAAGGAAGGATTCGTATTGAAAAAATACTCAATTGAAGCATCTTTTCCATGTCTCGGTTGCTTGCCTTCTGCCACAACCACATCCGTCTGATAAACACGATTCGTCAATAACTCCCGAATCACATCTTCCTTGATTCCGAATTTGACGCCATGCTTAGATAATTCCGCCATAATGTCGCTTTCTGTCAAAAGATTTCCTTTTTCAGATGGTGGTGTTAATCTAAGCGTGATTTTCATTTTATCTAAGGAACACATAGTATCAACATACTCTGAAAACTCTAAGCCATTTCCTTGTGACAATTCAAGCACGCAATCCTGATTGGATTGAATCGCTTTATTCAATTCCATCTCTGAATATCCAACAATCGCATGACGCGCCAAAAAATTTGATAATTCTTTGTATGATACCGGTACTCCCCCCGACTTTGGTGCAAAGATTTGACAAACAGCCAGTTTGTCTCTCCAAGTTACTCTGAAATAGCCGTTGATTTGTTCCATAAATTCCCCCTTTAATCGTTTGTTAAAATACCAAGATAGTTACCCAAACGTTTTCTCATCTTCACAATCGCTTTTGTATGCAGTTGTGAAACACGAGACTCTGAGACACTGAGAACTTCACTTATTTCTTTCAGTGTCAACTCTTCATAGTAATACATTAAAACGACTTTCTTTTCCTTCTCCGTCAAAAGTTCCAATGCTTCCTCAAGCATTTGTTTCAACTCTTGCTGTGATACCATATCTTCCGGCTGGATGAAATGAGAATTGCAATGTGCGTCCATCACGGGCTCCGTACCCTGTTCGACATATTCATTCAACGATACCACATTTGTAACTTTGAGCTGTGACTGCCAATCGAGGAGTTCATCATCAGAGAGCCCAAGTTCTGCGGCAATCTCCTCATCTGTTGCATTCTTTCCAGTGCGCATCTCTACGGCCTTAATTGCCTCATCAATCTTCTTTTGCTTTTGGCGTACCGTTCGTGGAATCCAATCCATCTTACGAATTTGATCCAAAATAGAACCACGAATGCGCAAACTGGCATAGGTTTCAAACTTTACTTCTTTACCAATGTCAAACTTATCAATGGCATCGATCAGTCCAAAAACCCCATAACTGACCAGGTCATCAAATTCTACATTCTTACCGAGATAGATACTTAATCTACCGGCTACAACTTTGACCAGCGGTGCATATTCAATTATGATTTGCTCACGCAACTCCGGCGTGGGTTTTTTGCGATAGGAATCCCAAAGTCTGTCTCTATCAACCGTCTTCATCCTTAGCCCCCCGTCAATCAACTACTATTCTTGTTTTTCTTCAGAATGAATGTCTTCTAATTCTTCATCCTGTTTTTCTTCTGTTTCTTTATCTTCCGGTTCCATAATCCTAAACGAGCGATCAAGAATCACTCTAACTATGATTCCAATAATTGCAAAGCAGATAACCGCCCCCAGTAGCCGCTTTGTAAAGATATCAAACGAAACACCCTGTAACACTGATGCCAAGCAAGTAATCGCTGCAGCAAGTAAAGTAATAATCACAGGAATTGGTTTTGAATTCATGTTGCCCTCCTAGATATACTTTTCTTCCTTACCAACAGCCTTGATTAGATACTGTCCCGTCTCACTATACAATTCAACAGTTCGTCCAAAATTTAATCCCGTATCTTCGGCAATCAGCGGGATGCCAAGTTCTTTTATTTTTTTCTTTGAAGCCATTGCATTCTTTTCGCCGATGTTGATACCCTGTGAATTGTTGTTGCTCAACTCAAACATCTTTGCGCCTCCTGCAATCTTTGCAACTAATTTATTACGATTTGCTCCAGCAGAAAGCATATCATCGTATAGTTTTTGGATTCCAGTGTCGGCAAATTTTGCAATGTTTGTATTATTACGTATCTGTGTGCTGTCTGGTAGCATAATATGCGCTAATCCGCTTATCTTGGTCGTAGGATCATATAATGCGATACCAATACATGAACCCAGACCAATTGTTGTTAAAACATCAGGGGATTTGCATATTTTAAGGTCTGCCATGCCAACCTTTATCAACTGTCCCATACTTTTCCCCTATACTGGCAATCCTAATGCTGTTAAAATCTTTTCATATGAGTCTTCTTCCGGCATCAGAATAAAATAACCATTAATTTTTAGTTCATCACTGAACTCTGTCTTGATCATCAACGCATTATCACCCATCATACCAAACTGTACTGCGGGCACGCTCAGAATTGCCGCGGCCATATCAACAGTAACAAACGGTACTGTAGACGTAATCGTCAGATTTGTAAGACTGGATAATGCTGACAAATAAGATCCCGCAATAATATTTCCAACTTCTTTTACCGCAGACAAATCCATCTCATCAAACTCTTCCATATAATCATCTGGGCGCATCATTAAACGATTGATAATGTGATGTGCAGAGTCCAAATCCATCAAAAACATCATGCTTCCATTAATGTCTGTTTCAACCCCAAGCATGATTCCCACAATCACCTCATCCTCAGAACCAATGGAAGAGCCGATCTCTTCCACCGGAAGGAATTGTACTTGTGGCACATTCATATCAATTCGGAGTCCCAACATATTGGCGATAGCAGTGGTAGCATTACCGGAACCAATATTACCAATCTCTTTTAGGACATCTATATACTTCTCATTTACTTCCTCTAAACTAATCATTTCAATCCTTTCTAACTTAAGAAATATCTGTCTCGCCCAAAATGGATGAAATCTCAAATATAGAAATCAATTCCGCTCCATTTTTCCCAATGCCATTGATATAGTTTTCTTTTTCAGTCTGCGATGTTTGTGCATTGCGGTCAATCTCATCTTCTGATAAGGCAATCACTTCTTTTACCTCATCTACAATGACACCAACCAGACCCTGTCCCTCCGTCTTTAAGATAATGATGCGGGACTTATCAGTAAACTCGTCATCATCCAATTTCATTTTTCTTCTCAGGCTCATCAAAGGAACAACTTCACCTCGCAAGTTAATAATACCAACATAATGAAATGGTGCCTTCGGAACACGTGTAATCTTACACATGCGAATAATATTATCTACATATGAAATATCCAATCCATAATGCTCGTTTCCAATAGAAACGACAATATATTGCACCTTTTCTTTTTCGATAGTTTCTAATCCATAATCGTCTGTCATCTGCTTATACCCCCTATACTAAAAGATAGCATTTACATCAATAATCAACGCAACTTCACCATCACCAAGGATTGTAGCACCATTGATAATCTTATTATTATCGATGCATTTACCAAGCGACTTGATAACGATTTCCTGCTGACCAATCAAATCGTCAACCACGATACCTGCATAACTGTCGCCCTTTTTAACAACAACGACTGTAAGGTTATCCGGTTCTTCCTCCTTTGGAACAGAATCTAAGAGCTTGTCCAAACGAATCAATGGGATTACAAGACCTCGCAAATGAATGACCTCTTCCGCCTGTACGTATTTAATCTCACTAACTGGGATATTCTCAATGTTTTGAATAGAGCCAAGGGCAATTGCATATTTTTCGTCACGAACGGTAACCATCAATGCTTGAATAATTGCAAGTGTCAATGGAAGACGAACGATAAATGTTGTTCCGACACCCATCGTACTCTTAACTTCTACATCGCCACCCAATGCTTCAATATTGGATTTAACAACATCAAGTCCAACCCCTCTACCGGAGATATCTGTAATCTTCTTAGCCATAGAAAAACTTGGCATAAACAAAAAGTCAATGATTTCTTTCTGTGTCAGGTTCTCAGCCTGCTCCGGTGTAACAAGGCCTCGCTCTACTGCCTTTTCTTTTACTTTTTCCGTATTGATACCGGCACCATCATCACGAACTTCAATGATGACATTATTTCCTTCCTGGAAAGCATTTAAGAAAATACTTCCGGCTTCCGGTTTGCCAGCCATGGCACGTTCCTCTGCCGGCTCAATACCATGATCTGCAGAATTACGAAGTAAATGCTGCAACGGATCGCCTATCTGGTCAACTACCGTACGGTCAAGTTCTGTCTCTTCACCGGACATATATAGTTCCATCGGTTTGTTCAATTTACGGCTCAAGTCACGAATCATACGAGGGAATTTATTCACAACGCTTTCAATTGGAACCATTCGAACTTTCATAACAGATTCATGAAGGTTGGTTGTGATTCTCTCCAGATATTCAATCTGCTCGTGAAGTGATTGTGTATTGTTTTCTCCGCCCTGCTCAGAGTCGCTAATCGAAACCAAACTATTCTTGGCGATAATCAACTCACTGACCTGATTCATGAGGGCATCCAGTTTCTCAATATCCACACGAACCGTTCTTGTTGTAACCGGCTTATTGCTGGTAGCTTTGCTGTTTGAATGATTGGTAGCAGATGGTTTTACCGCAGGTGCAGATGCTACTGACGCCTTGTTCTCTACAGGTGCAGGCGCTGCCGTCTGTGCTTCGGAAGATTCCTCCGTCGCCTCATCCGCTGCTTCTTCGTACTGCTTGTATGATACTTTTTCAGCATCTACCGAGTTGATTTCCGAAACAGACTTCACTGCCTCTGTAATAGGATTCAACTCACTGCTAGATGAAACAATCAAACTGAAATCCAAATCAAATTTTTCATCTTCAATGTCCTGAGAACTTGGATTGTAAACAAGAATCTCGCCAAAGTCTTCAATTGCTTTAAATACCAAAAATGCTCTTGCAGCCTTCAGCAAACAATCCTTTTGAATATGTACCGTAAGTCCATACAAATTCAGTCCGGACTCCTCCGCCTCTTTTAATTTTGAGAGGGTAATATCATCAACATCAATCGTCATAAATTGATACTGACCCGGCGCGGCCTCCGTTTGCTCGCCAGATGCACTCGCCGCAGATGTATCTGCCGCAGTTGTATCTGCTGCAGCACCCGAACCACCATTCAAGTAATCATTTAATTGTTGAATCAATGTCTCATTGCCATTATCTCCCTCGTCGGAAGTCGCTTTGACCGTCTCGAGATATTCTTCAATTGCATCTAAGCAGTTAAACAGAATATCAATCAATGAACTGTTGACTTTGATATTGTCATTACGAACCTCAGAAAACACATTCTCCATATCATGGGTAAGACGCTGCATTTTCTTAAATCCCATAGTTCCTGCCATACCTTTCAGCGAGTGCGCAGCGCGGAAAATCTCATTGATAGTATCTTTGTTTTCCGGTTCTTTTTCCAGAATCATAATGTTGTCATTCAATGTCTGAATGTGACCGTTCGTTTCGTCGATGAAAATATCAAGATATTGACTTACATCCATTTCTTAATCCCCCGTTTTCTTAATAATTGCATCCGATATCTTATAAATCGGTACCGTTTCATCCGCAAGATCTTTTTGTACTATGGATTTTGGCATTCCATAGACAACGCATGTTTCTTTACTCTCCGTAATAACATAAATGTTCTTGTGTTTTTGCAGTTCCAAGATACCCTTGGTACCATCAGTTCCCATACCAGTTAAAACAACACACAATATATTTTGATATGATGTTTTAACTAGAGATTTGTACATCAAATCTGCACAAGGACGTAAATTATTTACCGGTGGTGAATCATTGATACTAATACATGCTTTATGATTCCCGCATTCCTTAATCTCCATATGCCTGCCACCAGGAGCAATATAAACACACCCCGGCTTGAGAATCTCGCCATCTTCTGCTTCTTTCACAGCAACTGCACAAATCTGATTCAGTCTATTCGCCAATGCCGCGGTAAAACCAGCCGGCATGTGTTGCACCAGAACAAGCGGCACCGACAAATTCTTCGGTAACATCGGCAACATGGTATGCAATGCATTAGGGCCACCAGTAGAACAAGCCAACGCAATGAGTTCCGGCTTGTCTAAAAACACTGATTTTTCCTTTGATTTTTTCGGCATTTCGACAGTATACGAAACCATGCGCTTCGAAGAAATCTGCTTTTGTCCTGTTTCAACAGCAGCACGCATCGCTGTCAATAAATTTTTTGCAAAACTGCCTGATGCGCCATTAATCTTCGCCGTTCTTACCACAAAGTCACACGCCCCAAGCTCCAAAGCACGCATCGCGGCTTCCACTTCCTCTTTAATTGAAGTGCAAATCACAACGACCTTGGTATCGTCACCGTCAGCCCGCAGTTTTTCAAGCACCTGCAGACCATCCATCTTGGGAAGTCGCATCTCCATCACAACCAAATCAAACTTTGTTTTTTTTATTTTGTTGTAGGCATCTTCTCCATTTTGACTTATGTCAATTACATGAAACGCTTTGTCTGAATTGATTATATCACGCAGAGCGCTTCTCATGAGTGCAGAGTAATCGGCAACAAGAATCTTTAACATTTATATTCCCTGTTCTTTCTTTCTTAGTCTTCGTTCTTCCTCAAATACGTAACTAATGATCTTTTCCTGGGTCCGCTCATTCTTAAAGCAAAATCTCAGTCTGTGAATGTAATTATTATCATCCGGCATTTTTTCGGAATTAACCACTTTCCCAATCACTTCAATGTCACTTTTTTCGTCTCCCTGCTCAATGGTAAACTGCATCAGTATCAAGGAAATATCTCGCAGTGAATTTGTGGAGACAAGGCGCGCTCCGCCACCACTGATATCGAGGATGGTTCCTATCCCACGAACTCTCATATCGTTGAAGGCATTCATGTAAGCCTTGACATCCTCCATCGTCACCTGAGTCGCAGCCTCCTCATCAAGCGCACTAAACATCATTGGTATCAAACATTCAATTCGAAAATACTCCCGACGCTGCACCTTTTTTATCTTCGACGTCGGCACTACTTTTAGCAGGTAAATATTTTCCCTTTTTAGATGCTCTGAAACGGTTCCCTCCAGCTTATATAGATTTGAATCATTCGAAAACGAGAGTTCATATCTGATGTTTTTTGGTAACAACTGATACTTTCCGCCCTCGGTAGGCATATAGAGTTCAATTGAATCATCCTCATTCACATCATATACAGAAGATGCAAATGTAGCATTTTTCTCTTTCAAATCATCCTGTCTTCCCATCAGCTGCACAATAGAAATATCCACTTTGCATCCCGGTACAATCTCTTTGATTTCCATTTCCCTCTCCCACGTATCGTTGTTCTTATGATCGGTTCATAAAATTATTAAATAACTGCGTAATCCCCCATCGGTATCTGTTTTTATCATCTCCTGTAAGAAGACTCTGCGCGATAATCTCAAATGCCTTCGTAGATCTGGCATTCGGTGCTGATAACGATACCATTTTCTGGTTTCTAACCGCTTTTTCAAGCGTTGCATCTGATGGAATCATGCCCAAATAATGCAATTTTCCATCTAAAAATTTCTCAACGACAGAACTCAGTTTCGCATATACGGCCTCGCCCTCCGCCTCCGAAGTCACCTTATTTGCAACAAGATGAATGTTTGTCCCATTCTTAATAAACTTCGGACTCTTGAATAACGCTTTTAAAAGTGAATACGAATCTGTAAGCGAACTGGGCTCCGGTGTTGTCACCATGATAACCTCCGGACTGGCAAGTACAAATTCTAAAACAGCATCCGATACTCCCGCCCCCGTATCAATAATCAGAACATCGCATAAATCGTTCAAAAGCGATAAACTGTGCACCAAATACGTAATCTGCTCTTTTGTCAGGTTGTTCAGTCCGACAATTCCCGAACCACCGGAAATAAATCCAATATCCATTGGGCCTTTTGTAATGATTTCCCGAATGCTTTTCCCGCCGAAAATCAAATCACTAAGATTATATTCCGGAACAGTCCCAAACATTACCTCAACATTCGCCAAACCAAAGTCAGCATCCAAAATGATGACACGTTGTCCCATTTTACGAAACCAAATGGCCAGATTGACTGCCATGTTTGATTTCCCGACGCCGCCTTTTCCGCTGGTGATTGTAATAACGCGAGCATTGTTTATATTATTCTGATTTTTTTGTTTAATCACATTTCGTAATTGTTCGGCTTGATCCATTTATCGGCCTCCCAATAATTGTTTTACCAATTTTTGTGTATCTACTACTTCAATATCATCCGGCACGTTTTGCCCATTTGTGACATAAGAAATGGCCGCACCTGTTTTTAATTTGATATTCAGAATATTTCCATACGCAGACGTCTCATCTAATTTTGTGAAAATCAAATGATAATTGCAGAATCCATTATAACTATCCGTAATATCAAGCAAATCTTTATATTTTGTGGTAGAACTTAAAACGAGATAAATCTGACGTTCATACTTCTCCGGCAAGCTTGCCAAAAGCGTCTTCATATCCTCCCGTTGTGCATCATTTTTGTGGGAGAATCCTGCTGTATCAACAAGAATCAAATCATACTCTTGAAATTTTTCTATCTCTTTTCCAATATCCTCCGGCGAATAGATGATGGATAATGGCGTATCCAAAATATTTGCATACGTACGCAACTGCTCTGCAGCCGCAATACGATATGTGTCCGCTGTCAAAAGCGCAACTTTTTTATCCTGTTCTACTTTGAACTTTGATGCAATCTTCGCTATTGTAGTCGTCTTTCCAACCCCTGTCGGACCGATAAAAAAAACGACTTTGGGTTTTTTCTTTGCTAAAAAGATTACCTCCGGCTGTCCCAACTTCAAAATCATCTTCTGATATACATTAGATATCAAATAGTCCAGCCCATTTGTACTATGAGAAGCACGATCAATCCCATCCATAAATTGATTGATATAGATTTCATCTACCTCATTCTCTAACAGCACTTTATATAACATCCGAAAAAACGCCTGACTTTCATTATCGCGCTCTGAGGATATTTCTTCCACAAATCTCATACTTTCCAATGGGTGAAAAACCTGCTCTTTTGATACATCTTCCGGTTTTTCTGTCGGTTTTTCTGTCGTTTTTTCTGTCGGTTTTCCCTCGACTTTCTTTGCTTCCTTGTTTACTTCCGTTTTTTCAATCACCTGATGTACCGCTGCAAAGGCATCTTTTAACGTCGACTCGTCTGATACACTCGGCAATGGGATAGGTTCATCTGCCACCGCCGTAAAACCGCCGCGATTTGGCGTACTGTGTGGTGGAGGTTCGATGGAAAACGGTCTTGGAGTCAGCGCATCATCTTCGATTGCTGCCGTCACTTCGTACTGATTGCTCTTAAAAATACCGAAAAAGCCTTTTTGTCTGACTTCTTTCACATTCATAATCACAACACTGGCGCCCATCTCTTCTTTTGCCATTGCAATCGCTTCTTCTTTTGTTTTTCCCAAATACTTTTTTATGGTCATTTTATGCTGTCACCATCCCTACTGATTGTATTTCCACATCAGAATCTATTTCATTGTATGATATCACAATCAAATCCTTTACATAATCCTCTGTCATCTTTTTAAAGTACATTCGAACAATCGGAGATGTCACAACAATCGGCATCTTCCCAAGTTCTTCTAATTTGGCAATTTGTTCCTCAAGCGAAGCCATAATCGCTCGGATACGCTCCGGGTCCAGTGTCAGATATGCGCCTTGTTCTGTTTGCTTGATGGAACCCATAATCTCCTGCTCAATCTTTGGATCCAGCGTAATACAGCTTGTCATCTCATTTGGGGCAAAATATTTTCCTGAGATTGCACGCTTCAATCCCTGTCTGACATACTCTGTCAAAACATCGGTATCTCTCGTTGTCTGCGCATGATCTGCAAGAATCTCAAAAATAGAAAGCAAATCCCTGATAGAAACGCCCTCCTTTAACAGATTCTGTAGCACCTTCTGAATCTCGCCAAGTCCCAATAACTTTGGTGTCAGTTCGTCTACCAACGCAGGGTTTGTCTCCTTCAGATTGTTGACAAGATTCTGCACATCCTGTCTTGTCAAAAGTTCGGAAATATGAGACCGAATCACCTCTGTCAAATGCGTTGCGATAATGGAAGGCGGATCGACAACGGTATAGCCCAAACTTTCAGCACGCTCTCTTTGTCCATCTGTTATCCAGATTGCCGGCAGATGGAACGATGGCTCAAAGGTTGGAATACCGGTAATCTCCTCCTCAACATACCCCGGATTCATAGCCATATAATGGTCAAACAGGATTTCACCCTCTGTGATCTGAATTCCCTTAATCTTGATGATATATTGATTCGGATTTAGCTGAATATTATCACGCAAACGAATAATCGGCACAACCGTACCCAATTCCAACGCAATTTGTCGGCGAATCATAACAACACGGTCCAACAAGTCACCGCCCTGATTCACATCAGCCAGCGGAATAATACCATATCCGAATTCAAGTTCAATCGGATCAACCTGAAGCAGGGAAACAACATTCTCCGGCCGCCTTATCTCTTCCGCTTCCGATTCTTCGGCTGCCACTTCCTCTTCGATGTTCTCCTCTCCAATTGTCTTTGAGATAGAACGCCCTGCAACAATAAAAACCAGTCCAAATGCTCCAAACAAAACCGGATTTAATGTTGTGGCAAGACCAAGGAAAATCATGGCTGCACCGACAATATATAATACTTTTGGAATACCAAACAACTGCTTGATCAAGGTTCCGCTAAAGTCTGCTTCCTTCGATCCTTTTGTGACAAGAATACCGGTTGAAAGCGCGATTAAAAGCGATGGAATCTGAGAACACAATCCATCACCGATCGTAAGAACTCCATAATGCTGTATGGCATCTGCGAATTCCATTCCGCCACGCAGAACGCCCATCAACGTTCCGCCAATCAAGTTGATAAATGTAATAATAAGACCTGCTGTCGCATCTCCCTTTACATACTTTGTCGCACCATCCATAGAACCAAAGAAACTTGATTCATTCTGAATCTTTTCTCTTCGTTCCCTTGCCTGTTCCTCTGTGATGGCTCCCGTATTCAAATCGGCATCAATCGCCATCTGTTTACCGGGCATGGCATCCAACGTGAATCGTGCAGAAACTTCAGCCACTCGCTCAGAACCCTTATTGATAACCATGAACTGAACAATAACCAGTACAATAAAAATAATGGCTCCAATAATCAAATCACCACCACCGACGAAACTTCCAAACGTCTCTACGACATTACCCGGAGAACCGGTATTCAAAATCAATCTCGTAGATGAAACATTCAACGAAATTCTAAAAATAGTCGTAAACAGTAATAGTGTAGGAAAAAACGACATATCCAATACTTCCTGCACAAACAAAGTGTTCATCAGGATAATAAGTGAAATTGAGATGTTCAATGCAAGCATGACATCCAATAATATAGAAGGAATAGGAATGATGAAAAATATAATTGCAGCCAGTAAATATGCTGCAATGCCAACGTCAGTCTTTTTTACACCTGTCAGTTCCACTTCCTGATTCCTCCTTTCGTTATCATGATCTGTTGTTGTACACAACAGCTAAAATCTCCGCCACCGCCTGATATAATTCCGGTGGAATCTGTTGACCTACGTCAACCGTAGCATATAACGCTCTCGCAAGCGGTTTGTTTTCCATAATGGCAACATTATTTTCCTTGGCTTTCTCCCGAATTTTTAAGGCGAGATAATCTTCACCTTTCGCCAGAACCGTAGGCGCACTCTCCTGCGTTGAATCATATCGGATTGCAACGGAGAGATGTGTCGGGTTGGTAATGACCACATCAGCCTTGGGAACATCCTGCATCATACGTCGCTGCGAAGCTTCGCGCATTCTCTGCTTCTGTCTTCCCTTTATCTGTGGATCGCCCTCTGTATTCTTATATTCTTCTTTTACTTCCTGCTTTGTCATTTTCATTTCTTCATTAAAGCGGAATCGTTGATATATATAATCTGCAATGCCAACAATCAAGTAAACCAAACTGATTCTTAATCCTGTATCAATAATAATCGTGCCAATCAATGCAATTGCCTGATTCAATGGTATCTCATATAAAATAAACAGATTGTTCTTTTGATCTTTTATACAACTATATGCCACATAAAAAATTAAGGCTATTTTTAATATTGACATTAAAAGGTTAAAAATAGACTCTTTTGAGAAAATTCTCTTAAATCCGTTAACCGGATTAAACTTATCAAATTTGGGTTGCAATGGTTTGGTAGATACTTTCCACCCCACCTGAACAATACTAACTACAAGTGCAACCACAAAGCCGCCAATCAGAAACGGTGCCATCAATTTTAGTAATTCTAAATACACCTCCGTCATCATTGTAGAAACTGCTTTGACCGTCAATCCACTGCGCTCAGATTCCACAAAATCCGGAATCAATTGATAAAACATCTGAAATGTTTCAATAAATCCCTGCCCCAAAAATGAAACAAAAATCCGCAATAACATGAAAAGTGCAATCAAGGTGACAGCAGAGTTCAACTCCTGACTTTTCGCAACCTTGCCTTCATCTCTGGCATCACTTAATTTTTTTGCCGTTGCCGGTTCCGTTTTTTCTCCTCCGGGACCATCCTTAGCAAACCATTGGAGATCGTATGCCAGCAACAAGGTTTTCTCTTCTTGCATATTAATACATTCCCTTTACAAATGAAGTAATCAAAACTCTCATCTCTTTAAAGATAAAATTCGCTATATCCGGCAAAAGAAATACCGTGATTAACATAATGGCCAATCCCACAAGCAATTTCAGTTGAATACCTACAGCAAACATATTCATCTGTGGTGCAACCTTTGCCATAATGCCGAGGATTGTATTCATAATCATACTGCACGCAAATATCGGTAGCACAATACGAAAAGCAATGACAAACAAATCACCGCAGAACATAATCATGGATTCCAGCAAAGAATCCATATGAAAAACCTGTCCTCCAAGCGGAAATAGCGAAAAAGAATCTATCAGCGCTCTCAATATATATTGATGCATATTGGAAACAACCAACAGCAATAGCAGGATTTTGCTGTATAATTCTCCACTGATACTTATCTGTGAATTGGTGGATGGATCAAACACCATCGCCATCGACAATCCGATATCCATGTCAATGATAGTACCTGCATATAAAATAATGGAATTACATATACTTGCCGCAAAACCAATCAGCAATCCTGTAATTCCTTCTTTCAGCACTAATATGGCATATCCAATCTCAGACTCATATGGTACGCTTTCCATAGGAACCATGTAAAACAAAAGAATTGCTACAAATACAGAAAAGCCCACCTTCACTCTGCCTGTTACTTCATTTGCGCCAAAAAAGGGTGCAACTGCGGCAAAAGAAGTAATTCGAACCAATATCAGTAAAAAATATTCTAATGTATTTATGTCAAATGTGTATTCTACCATAGTATTTCTAATTTATATAGACACTAAAGTTAGCCCACAAATCTGTCATGAAGCCCGTCAAATTGTTCAAAATAAAGGAACCAAAAACCAACATTCCCAAGAAAACAGCGACAATCTTCGGAACAAAAGTCAATGTCTGCTCTTGAATTGATGTAACAGTCTGAAAAATACTGACAATCAAACCAACAACGAGTGATATCAGTAAAATGGGCGCTGAGCAAATAATGATGTTGTAAATTGCATCTCTAACAATGTCTAAAACCTGTCCTTCCGTCACAATAGATACCTCTTTAAATTAATAAAATGTCTTTACCAAACCACCTATCACCAAGTTCCAACCATCTGCCAAGACAAACAACAAAATCTTGAACGGAAGTGAAATGGTCGTTGGCGGGAGCATCATCATACCCATAGACATAAGCACGGATGCTACAACCATATCAATGACAATAAACGGAATATAAATCAGAACACCAATAATAAAGGCAGTACGAAGTTCACTGATAATAAAACTTGGAACTAATACTGCAAATGGTACATCATCATAATCTTCATATGTAACATCCGCAATCTCGCAGAACAAATTGAGATCTTTCTCCTGTGTTTGTCCATACATAAAATTGCGAATCGGTGTTACGGCAGCGTCCAATGCTTCTTCTTGCGTAAGTTCCCCTTGATCCAGAGGCTGAATTGCATTCTCATTAATGGTAGTAAGTGTCGGCCACATAATAAACAGTGTCAAAAACAATGCCAACCCAATCAACACTTGATTCGGCGGTGATGTTTGCGTACCAATTGCCGATCTCACAAAATGGAGAACAATAATAACTCTCGTAAACGATGTCAGCATAATCAAAATAGATGGTGCTAACGCGAGTATTGTAATCACCAGCAAAATACGCACGGTAGAAGAAAGCGTGCCCGAATCCGAATCAAACGTAAGTGAGAAACCTCCCTCTCCGGTCACAGCATTACTGGCATTTGGTGCATTCTCTGTCGCACCATATTCACTAGCATACACTGTATCCGCCGTACACAAGAACACGGTCAAGGAAATCGCAACCGTCGCCAATATGATACTAAAAATACAATAAGTTTTTTTCTTTTTATTTTTCATGGTAAGTCTACTTCTTCGGTAAATGTTCTTTCACCTTACTCAGGATATCCTCAAAATCTCCTTTTGCAGTAGGAATTTCTGCTTCTTCGGACAAAGGAATTTCTTTTAACTGCTCTTTTGTCATCTCTCCCAGCAGGGATATCTCATCTTTTCCTATCGCAATGACATAGTAAGTATCTTTGCCGACCTGAATAAGCTGAATATATTTGTTGGGGGTAAGTTTTAAAGTTTCAACAACAGAAAGATTTCTGTTATATGTATGGGACTTTTGGTAACCCGCTATCCATCTTGTAGTGTAATAGGTCAACACTAATACAACTACAAAACAAAATAACACAACAAGTAATTGAAAAATGCTTTCTCCAGTGGAAGATAATAAAATCATCTTAGCCAATGACCTTCTTTACTGCTTCAAGAACACGCTCTGCCTGAAAAGGTTTTACGATAAAATCTTTTGCCCCGGACTGAATTGCTTCGATAACCATCGCCTGCTGTCCCATCGCAGAACACATAATAACAGAAGCATTTGCATCTTTTGCTCTGATCGCCTTCAGCGCTTCAATACCATCCATCTCAGGCATTGTGATATCCATCAATACCAAGTCCGGAGATAACTCAGAATACTTATCTACCGCTACCTTTCCATTCTCAGCCTCACCCACAACGTTATAACCGTTTTTTGTAAGGATATCTCTAATCATC
>CAYPAA010000002.1:18351-87400 GCA_964408625.1 uncultured Roseburia sp.
TGCGTCATCACTAATTAAAATATTTTTTGCCATTTTCTTGTCTCCTTAAAGTTTATTTCATGATCTCCGTTATGCGAATACCAAAAGATTCTTCGATAACTACGACTTCACCCTTCGCAACATACTTGCCATTTACCAATACATCAATTGGCTCTCCGGCAATTTTGTTGAGTTCTATAATAGTTCCCGGTGCAAAATCCAGAATATCTTGAATGGACTTATGTGTCCTACCCAATTCAACTGTTACTTCCAAAGGAACATCCATAATCAAATCGATGTTCTCCGGCTGATATGGTGCCGGATAGTTTCCGGCAAACGGCTGGAACTGTGCCGGCTGCACATTTACCTGCTGTGCCGGATATGGTGCATACTGCATTGGTGGCGGTTGCATATACCCGCCTTGCGGTGGCATATCCGGTGCCGGCTGTGGTGCCGGCTGTGAAACCGGTTGCGGTTGTGGCGCTGATGCCGGTTGCGGCGCCGACTGCGGTGCGACAGCGTCATCTTCAATTGTAGAAGCTGTATCACTCTTCATATTCGCCATAATGCTCGCACACATTTCTTTTGCCAGTGAAATCGGATATAACTGCATGATTTCACTATCCACTAAATCCTCGATCAACATCTTAAATGTAATCATTACAAATGTGTTGTCGAGAAAAGAATCAATTTCACCACCGCCAATTGATTCCTGTAAATCAATCAGGTCTGACGACGGCGGACTGATATCTATCATCTTATCCAGCATGGATGACAGGGATGTGGCCGCAGAACCCATCATCTGATTCATCGCCTCACTGATGGCACTCAGGTGAATCTCACCGATTTCACCATCTGCACTGGAACCATCACCACCCATCATCAAATCGGTAATGACTTTTACATCTGATTCTTTTAATACTAATACGTTGCTGCCATCTAATCCTTTGGTATAAGCAATACGAACAATCACGCACGGCTTTTCATATTTTTCTACGATTTCATCCCATGAGGCAAGTGAAACTACCGGTGTGGAAATCTCAACTCGTTTGTTAACCAGAGAAAAAAGTGTCGTTGCAGCTGTTCCCATGCTGATATTGGCAATTTCACCGATTGCATCAGCTTCATCGCTCGTCAAACTTTCCACCGCATCCGTCTTTTCAGAAGTTCCGGGATCATCGCTATTTAGCAGGGCATTGATCTCTTCTTGGGATAATACTCCGTCACTCATCTGTTATTGTTCCTCCCTTATGACTGATGTAATTCTAACTGCATAATCGTCTCCAGTCGCTCCGGGCAATGCTGTAAACTTTCTGATATCACCGACATAGACATCAAGTTCTTCATTCACTTTGGTGTCAAGTCTAACAATATCGCCTACCTGAAGACCTGAAAAATCGCTAACTGAAATTGTGCTATTCCCCAGTATCGCCTTGACCGGAACGACCGCCTTTGCAATCAAATTTTCAATTACATCGGCATACTCCATTTCATTTCGTTCCTGCATGCTCGCATACCAGAACTTTGTATTTAACTTGTCCATGACTGGCTCAAGTGTAATATAAGGAAGACAGACATTCATCATGCCTTCCACATCACCTATTTTAATACTGATTGTAACAATCGCTATCATCTCAGATGGTGAAATAATCTGAGCAAACTGAGGATTTGTCTCGATTCGTTCCAAGCGGGGATTGATATCCACTACATTCTCCCATGGCTCACGTAATAACTGAATACACGTCGTCATAATTCTCTCTATAATAAGAAGTTCTATTTCTGAGAACTCGCGAATCTTGTCCAACGGTTCACCTTCACCACCAAGCATACGATCCACAATTGCATAACCTAACTTTGTTGCCATCTCTACGATAATATTGCCCTCGAGAGGATCCAGATTTACGATCCCAAGAAGAACCGGGTTTGAAAGCGAGTTTGAAAACTCCATATAGGTAACCGCCTCTGAGTTCATAACATCAACTTGGATGTTCTTGCGCAAATAAACCGGTAAGTTGGTAGATAACAATCTACCGTAATGCTCAAATATGATTTCAAGGGTTCTAAGATGTTCCTTTGAAAACTTGGATGGTCTGGAGAAGTCGTAATTCTTGACCTGCTTCTCACTGCTGGCTTTCATCTCTTCAGCATCTATTTCACCGCTATTTAAAGCCTGCAATAAATTGTCAATCTCGCTCTGTGATAAAATATCACTCAAGTCTTCTCACCACCTGTCCCTTACTAAACTATTTTACTGATATTGGACATCCGGGAAGCCAACATCAACAATAAAATCTGATTCAAACATCTTCTGTAGGTCTTTTAAGATTTCATCCTGTACAGCGCTTTGATTGCTTTTGATCTCATCAATCGTGTACTGTGAAACGATATTGCTTATCTCTGCTTTAATCAACTTTTCCTTTTCGGCAATCTGCGGATTCAATTTTTTGTAATCCTTATGCTTGGTGTTAACAGATAATGTAACGGTAAGCATGGCAAAATGATCCTTGCCATCCTCGCCTTGTTTCAAGTTGATTGTCATCGTGTCTTCAATCGTATATGCTTCGATCTGATCGATTGGAATATTCGCTGCGCTGTTTGCACTACCTGATTCCAAATCAAGATCTATCGCACCGCACACTTTTGTGATGAGTTCGTTGGCCTTTTTTGTTTCAGGAACAATAGAAATTGTCAAAACAACGGTAAGAACAAGGTTCACCAAGACCAGTGCAAATGTAATAACTGTCAAAAGATTTTTTTTCATGTCAAACCCCTTTATTGAATCCCTTTTGTATTTAAAGAATTGTAAATCTTAATCTCAACTCTTCGATTTCGCGCTCTGCCTTCCGGCGTCGAGTTGTCTGCAATCGGTGCGTATTCACCTCTTCCGGACGACTTCACATGGGAAGCCTCGATATTGGAATGGCTGCGAATATAATCTGCAACATACAATGCACGATACATTGATAAAACATCGTTACTCTCGTACGCCCCGCCTGTCGTCGGAACATTGTCTGTATGTCCCTCCACTTCGATGAGATTGTTTGTATAGTTATTCAAAATAACAGAAATCTTTTCGAGAATCGGCTGCGCCTCAGTTCGCACTTGAGATTCTCCGGCTTCAAATAGCAATGCTCCGTTGAGGTTAATCAAAACATATTGTTCTGTGAACTCTACTTCAACACTATCTGTCAGTCCATAGGCGTCGAGCAGTTTTTCTACTTGCTGTGCCATCTGCTCGCTTTCTGTCAATCCCTGCGAAGCCAGCGCTTCTTCTGCCTGTTCTGCCGTGATTTCTTGTTGTCCGGATTGCACCTCGTCTTCCGGCTCCAACTCTCCCTCTGGTAGTGCTGAGGAGGAATTGAAATAATCATCAAACATTTCCAACGCACTGACACCGGATGAGATTAATTCACCTTCTCCAACCGTCGTTCCTCCTGACGGAAGAATGCCAAAACTGCTCTGCAACGAAGCGATTACAACTTCAAATTTCTCTGCATCAACAGTCGACATCGAGAAAAGCAACACGAAGAAACAAAGGAGTAGGTTCATCAAATCACTGAAGGTGGACATCCATGCCGGAGAGCCCTTCGGAGTTTCCTCATGTTTTTTAGCCACTATGCTTCACCTCCGCCTTCTTCTCGTCCAAGTGCACCTCTATCTGCCGGAGCCAAGAAGGACTTGAGTTTTTCTTCTATGACACGTGGATTTTCACCTGCCTGTATAGACAGAAGACCCTCCACCGTAATCTCTTTCATCATAATCTCCAGGTCATTGTTAACTTTGAGTTTTTCAGCTGTAGGTGACGCCAACCAGTTTGCAATCAAAGAACCATACAATGTAGTAAGAAGCGCAACCGACATGTTTGGTCCGATAGAAGCGGCATCATCCAGATCCTTTAACATATTGACCAAACCAACCAGCGTACCAATCATACCCCAAGCAGGTCCCATCTCTGCCCATTTTTCCCAAAAAGCAATTACCTTTTTGTGTCTGGTCTCAAGATTGACCAGGTCTGTCTCCAGAATTCCGCGAGCCAAATCCGGATCTGTACCATCGACGACCAGATTGATTCCTTTTTTCAAGAACTCATCATCCATATCATGCGTCGCTTCTTCCAAAGCCAGCAGTCCCTCTTTACGAGAAATATTTGATAAATTGATAATATTTGAAATAACATCTGCGGGATTTCCAACGGATGGTTCCTTCAATGCTATGGCAAGTCCCTTTAAGCCATTGATAAAGTCCGATAATTTAACGGAAAACATGGTACTCGATAGAGAGCCACCGATTGTAATAATGACAGATGGTAAATCGATAAAATTCCCGAGTGCGGAAACGCTACCACCACTGGATATAATACCAAACACAACCATAAGAAGACCGAAAACAAGACCAATCAAGGATGCTAAATCCAAATATCTCACCACCTTACAAAAATTGGGGAACTATGTTTTAAACATAAAAACACATAGTTACACTTCTATGTAATTTTACTAAATTTTATTTATCTTGTCTACTTTTTATTCAAATAATTTGATATTCTTCTACAATTTTCTCATTTTTACCAATAAATACCAAGATACATAGCAATAGGGGGTCTGTAAAAACAGACCCCCTACATCTTGTGCTATTATTATCTCTTAAGATTTACCAATTCCTCCAACAATGTATCGGATGTTGTAATAATACGCGAATTTGCCTGAAAGCCTCTCTGTGTTGTAATCATCTCTGTAAACTCTGCTGACAAATCTACATTTGACATTTCCAGCTGACCTGTTTCCATGGAACCGCCGTCTGCGGAAACCTCAACACCGATACCATCAAAATCACCGGAGTTAAGCGTTGTACCATAGCAGTTATTACCAAGACTTTCCAAACCGGACGCGTTTGCAAACTGTGCTACTGCAATCTGCCCGAGAAGAACCGTATTACCATTATCGTAAGAACCATAAATACGGCCTGTACCATCGATAGATACACCTGTCAAGGCGCCAAGTTTCTTGCCTGTACCTGTGACACCGTCTGCCGAAGAACCTCTTTCCATCTCCGCCGTGGAACTGCCGCCATTGTTTTGATTCAAAAGATGTGAGAAGTCGATCTCAATATCTTCAAAACTGTCACCGAGAACACCCTTTAAATTCATCATGACTTTACCGTCTGTTCTGCCATCGATCTGAAAGAAGGTACCGTCCGACGTTCTAAACTCAATATCTAAGTTGGTCGCCGGGAAGGTGTACAGGAATTTGCCGGTCGTCGCATCTACTGCGAATGTAGCATTTTCATCCTGCAACTTCTCTGTTGAGATGCCATATACTTCTGAGGGATCTTTTTTAAGGTCCGGCTGTCCACTGCATACAAATGTAAGTTGATTGTTGCCATCCAACCCCTGTGTTGTATCCAGCGTATACTGATAACCGTTCTCTGTATAACAGACATCAGTGCCAACAAGTTCATATCCATTGGCAGTTAAAGGTGAATATGAAAGGGTCGATGTCGTATCGTGACCAAAAACATTGGAAATCTTATTATTTGTAGGGTCCTTTTGCACATAATTAGCCAAAATATCGACATTATTGCTGTCAAAAATATTTGTCAATTCTACCGTATACTCACCATTATCAACATCCGATGCCTTGTAAGCAAATTTTGCTGTGTATGAATAACCAAGGTTATCATAAAATGTCAGGGTTCTAATGTAACCGTCTTCGCTCGTAACATTGGTATCATTCTTATCAATGATACCGGACACGTTCGCCATGGTCGTAGCCTCCGGTGCCGACGTCATATTGGAAGCCTGCATAATTCGGAGTGCCGATACCGTGTCTTTTCGAATGTCACCTGTGGTCGGGTCCACCTGCCATCCCATGACATTGTAACCGGTTGATGTCATGGCAAGGTTACCACTACCATCGATATAGAATGATCCTGCACGTGTAAACAGATTCTCAGAACCATTGTTAACTATAAAAAAGTTTGTACTGTTTGTATCTGTAAGTTTAATATCCAATCCATCGCCGGTAGACTGTGCAGCACCGGATGATGTAATACTTACTTTTGTAGCGGCTGTAGCAACACCAAGACCGATCTGCTTTGCGTTTTTACCACCTGTCGTCTGGGTCGCCGCTGTAGCCCCAGAAGTTGTCTGATACATAATATCTGCAAAAGTTACGGAAGAAGATTTAAATCCCGCCGTGTTAACATTCGCGATGTTATTACCAATAACATCCATCTTTGTCTGATGTGTCTTTAATCCTGACACCCCAGAGTACAATGATCTCATCATAATACATGACCTCCTTAGCGGCTGTAATCTGTCGCATCTGTCATTCAGCGACATTAGCTTCCATAAGGTCCAGCTATATAATTACAGCTCCATCAATATTTGTAAATACATTATCCATAGATTCATTTTGATCCATGGCAGTTACGACTGTTTGATTCGGTACATTTACGATAAATGCCAGAGAATCAACAATGACTAATGATTCCTTTATCCCTTTTTCACTCGCCTTCTGCACCCCCGCCTCTAAGCGTTGACTTTGATCCAGTGATAACGAGATATCTCTTTGATCCAACCGCATGCTTGCATGCTTCGAAAACTTGAGTTCCTGTGTGGACTCTCCGGTTTTCAGTTGTTGCTTCAGAATATCCTCAAAGGATACACCGCCTGCATTTGTCTTATTGCCAGCTTCCTTCGGCTGGTTGAGATATTGGCTTGCAACCTGTTCAATTGAGGTAAAGGAATTCCTCACCTGATCCATTACTCCTCAACTCCTTCTGGTTCTTCAACCTGAGTGTCATCATTTTCTGTATCGGTTTGTTCTGCTATTTCCTTTAATGCTTCCAACCGTTTTTCCAACTCTGTTAATTTGTCTACATCCACCTGCTGAATGTACTGCTTCTGATACGTTGACATATCATCAAGTAACTTTCTGACATCTGTAACCTCTTCTTCATCTGCCATTGTCAATGCATATACATCCGGCAACGCCTCAACCAGGTTATGGAAATACTCTGAGCCAATGACGGCATTATAATATGCCTCATCACATACACTGTCCAAATCATCCATACTGTACAGTTGTTCATTTACTGACAGGAAAATATCTCCCGACTCATCTGTCATCACATAATCCACTTTGCCGGAAACGTACTCCTGATTGCCGGAAGTTCCTGTTGTAAGTAAAATCACGTATTTACCAACCAGCGAGTTCGCCTCCAAGGTTGCCATCTTATCCTGTACTGCCTGTACTGCCTCTATTTCTGAGAAGGATGCAAGTTCTTTTACATAGTCTGTATTACTTGTAGGTTCAAGTGGATCCTGGTACTGCATCTCAGCTACCAACAGTTTCAAAAACATCTCCTTGTCTGTAGTGTTCCCGTTGTCCTTTGTTTGGGTCTTTTCTGTAACTTCACCACTATCCACCGGTACTATAATCGCCATATGCTCTCCTTTCTATGCGGTAAAATTAACGGAATTCCCGTTGTCTCGCATTATTTTTGCTACGAGTTCTTCTTCCTCTGTCATAAGACCGGAAAGCTCGTCCAAACTGTTTAAGTTAATATTGCGGGATTTTCTGCTCTCCTGCTGTCTTGCTGCCTCTTCCTGCTGTCTGTCTTGTTGGCCCTCCTCTAGGTCTTTCTCAAACTCATGTGTGCCAACAGATACTTCAATCGAATTTACTTTTGTGCCGGACTGATTCATTTGGTCTTTTAATTGGACCATCTGATTTTCCAAGGCCTGCTTTACATTTTCATCCTGTGTGAAAATCTTTGCCGTAACCTTTCCGTCGCTCTCGGTAACTTCCATAAGAATTTTACCAAGCCCCTCCGGTTTCAAAAGCATCTCAATCGTAGTGTTTTCTGATGTGATAGTGGTTCTTGCAGATTCTACGATCTGTTCGACCAACTCTCTCGCATTCACCACTTCACCTGTCTGCAATGAAATATCCCCGGTCACAGGTTCATACTGACTGATTGTTTGGTGTCCATTTGCTTGTAAATGATCTGTCCGAATCATTGTTTCCGGTGCAACATCTCTTCTTGACTGATTCTGTTCAAAAAACTGTCCGTCATCTTCTGATGTACTCTGTTCCTTGCCATCCTTTGTAACAACGGCATCCTGCTCTTTCATGCCTTCCTCCGGCACTTCCTCGGCTGTTGTGTCTGCATCCTCAATCTCTTCTGTTTGTTGAGTAACTCCAACCACATCTTCCGTTTCTGTTTCTACGGTCATTGCTTCTTCTGAAACTTCTGTCACCGTTGCAGAAATTTCTTTGTCATGGATTTCCGGATTGTCCAATGTCTGTGTTTCCGGCAAAGCCGCCTCATCAGAGATATTTGCATCCGGATTTCCCATACCGGCCACCGTCTGTTCACCCATGGAAGATATCTCATCCAATTGGTTTGTGATTTCTTGTAGTTCTTCCGGTTTGCATCCTGTCTGCTTCATGATTGCGTCCGTCAAATCATTTACCTGTGATAGAATGTTTGTAAAACTTTCATCTACCAGCAATACAACATTGTTTTCACATTCGGTAAGTTTCGCAACAAGTTCTGCCAAATTTGTTGTGTTTGTCAAATCGAGAAATGTGAGTCCCAATTCTTCCATCGCCTGAACAATTTCATCTTCCGTGACATCCAATTCTTCCGAAATGACATCCTTTACTTCTTCGGCAAAGTTTTCTACTTCTTCCTTTGTCTTTTCTGCAACTTCCTCGCTTATCGGCTTTTCCTCGACGGATTTGATCTCGTTTGGCTTCGCATTCATTTTTGCTGCAGTGTCCGCCGTATTTTCAACCGCGGCTGTTTTGTCCGGAGTCAAAACATCAAATTCCGTCCGATTGCCTTTCATGTTACTACTCATCACTTGTAAAAAATCATTTTTTACACTTGTCTGTTCGACCTTGTTCGTAGAAACATTAGAAGTTGCAACCTGCATCGACATATTCGATACATTTGCACTTGTCATGGCATTTTCCTCCTTCCGTATTCAGTTATCAATGTGCATCTCCGCTTATGCGGAATCTATTCTTATGGCTCCATCAACTTGGTTACTGCCGCTGCAATATCCTTGTCCATGGCACCTAGAATACCTGCTCTGGACTTAGCATCCATCGACCAAAGGATTTTTCCGACCAATGGCAGATCATCGTCCATCGTGTTTAAGATGGCCGCCGCTTGTGCCGGCTTCATCTGCGCATAGGTATCTGCGTATTCCTGTACCTCAGCATCTTTTTGCTGTTGTTCGATCACCTGCTTGTAAATCGCTTCTGCATTTGCAGGCTCAATACTCTCATAGTACTGTTTATATTCATTTATATCGGGTGCTTTGTCAGAAAAAACAACCTCTTCATAAAATTTTTCTTTCTTTTGTTCAAATGCGGCTTCATCATCTTTGTATGCTTTTAATTCTGCCGCCTGCGCTTCCAAGTCAGCCTTCTGCGCTTCACTGTCATCCTTGTTTGACTTCGCTTCCGCGAGTTCCGCTTCCAGTTCCTTAATCCGTTTCACAGCATCCTCGACCGATGTGTACGCGTATGCCTCATCCTCTTCCGCATACCCCTCAACATCAGGCAGTATCTTGTTCACCACCGGAACATCCTTCAATACAGGATATAAAACGGTCGAACCGAATCCGCCGACATCCATCTTGATCAAAAGCCCAATAATCAGCAACCAGATAAGAATAATAAAAATTGCCACGACTGCAATCAAAATTTTACCGCCAACCGTTTCTTCTTCTAATTCCTCACCTTGGTTTGACTTCGCTTCTTTTTCTTTTTTCTTCGCTTCTTTTGCAGCCTTTTTCGCAGCTTTCTTTTCTGCCTTTTTATCTTCGACTTGTTCTGCCATCTTTACTCCACATCCTGTTGTTTATTTTGGTAAGTGTAACTTACCAATTCATCTGTGACCTTGCTCTCTTCTGCGGCCAATTCTTCCTTGAACGCATCAAACGCCTTTTCTTTGAGATTCTCGTGCGTCTTTCGTTCCTTCATCACAGCATCCAATCTTCTTCGTGCCATCTCCAGATTTCGTTGCGCGGTATGCACCGCAATCATCTGGTCGCGCACCAAAGATTTCATGGAATTGATTGCCCTTTTGCAGGTTTGGATTTCTTTGATATTAAGAAGCCCTGTCCCTAATTCTTTTAGGTGTTGCTCATATCCTTCCTGCCGCTTCAACAATACCTGTAACTTTTCCTGTTCTTCTAATAGTTTTGCATTCGCGATACCATATGCTACCTTTTCCTGCGTTTCCAATTTTTCTTTGATATCCAGAATGTTTTGCATACGGTAAATAAACTTTGCCATACTACATCACCCCACTATCCCTGAAATATAGCATTGAGTTGTGACGTAATTTCCTCAAAATCAAATTTTTCTTCCGTTGACTGACACAGAAAATCATTTGCCTGATCGATCTTCGCAATTGCAAAGTCAATATTTTTGTTTGACCCCGCTTTGTATGCACCGATGTTAATCAAATCCTCAGCCTCCTGATAGGTTGCCAATACATTTTTCAACTGCCCCGCTACCGCTCTGTGTTCCTTTGACGCCACGACACTCATAACACGGGAGATGCTTGCCAAAACATCAATCGCCGGATAATGATTTTTTTGTGCCAACTTTCTGGACAACACAATATGCCCATCCAGAATTCCACGTGCAGTATCCGTGATGGGTTCATTGAAATCATCACCGTCAACCAGGACCGTATACAATCCCGTAATCGATCCCTTCTCAGAATTGCCGGCACGTTCCAAAAGTTTTGGCATCTCCGAATATACGCTGGGCGGGTACCCCCTTGTAACAGGTGGCTCTCCGGCCGCGAGTCCAATCTCTCTTTGCGCCATGGAAAAACGAGTTAAGGAATCCATCATCAGCAGGACATCTTTCCCTTGATCCCTAAAATACTCCGCAATCGCAGTCGCAGTTTTCGCAGCACATTTACGAATGGAAGCCGGCTTATCCGAGGTTGCAACAACAACAACGCTTCGATGCATACCCTCTTCGCCCAAATCTCGCTCAATAAACTCACGCACCTCACGGCCACGCTCACCAATCAATGCGATCACATTGATATCCGCTTTCGTATTTCTTGCAAACATACCCATCAAGGTACTTTTTCCCACACCAGAGCCGGCGAAAATTCCGATACGCTGTCCTTTCCCGACTGTGATCAGTCCATCGACCGCTTTCACCCCCAGCGGCAATACCTGTGAGATAATCTCGCGCGACATCGGGTCCGGCGGCACACTATCCACCGGATACGCGTCCTCCGTCGGCAATTCATCAATATCCGTCGGTCGGCCGATCCCATCCAGTGTATGCCCCAAAAGACACTCTCCAACCGGAACCGACATCGGAAGCCCCGTATTTTCAACCATACAGCCTATGCCGACTCCTTCCACACTTTCAAACGGCGTGAGAAGCAGACGGTTATCACGGAAGCCGACCACTTCCGCAAGAACTCTTCTGTCTTCCTTGGTGTCCACCACTATTTCGCACAAATCATTCAGTTTTGCTTCCGGTCCGACTGATTCGATGGTCAAACCAACCACCTTTGTCACTCTTCCCAGTCTGTCAAAATATGTATTGTCCACAAGAGACATATACTTGCTTGTATCTATTTCCACGTATTCTGCTCCATCAGCTAAGTGATTTTATATCTTTCGTCAGATTGCGCATCTGAACATCCATGCTACAATCAAATAATCCTCCATCCGTCTCAATCATACATTGTGAATCATCCAACAATGGATCCTGAACAATATCTAAAACAGCCTCCTGTCCAACCTTATCTTGAAGTTCGGCCTTATGCGAGCGCAGAAACTCACAATTTGCCTCGTTCACACGAATCAAAAATGATTTACTGCCGTCCACATTGGAAAGTGCATTGTCCACCAGATGCAAGATGATTTCCCGCTTATCTCCAAACTGTACGAGAAATACCTTCTCGACAACATCACAGACAACACCTACCAAATCTTTTTCCATGGAAGCCTGTTTTTCCATATACTCTTCCCGCAAAGATTGTCTCAGCGCCTCTGTTTCCACTTCCCATTCCATCTGTTTGGCAGCAGCGTCGCGAACGCCTTGTTCAAAACCCTCCTTGCGGCTTTCACTCTCGGCATGACTCTTCATCGCCTCCGCTTGCTGGCGTATCTCTTCCGCCTGATTTTCTGCTTGTACTAATATCTCATCTGCTTCCATCCTGGCTTCTGTTATGATTCGTTCTGCCTCAGCCTTCGCATTCTCCAAATCTTCCGCCTCTTGTTCCGATGCAATGGTAGGCACCGGGATCTGTTCTGTGCCCATCTCACCAAATTCCGTAAATGCCACACCTTCTTCCGATTCGCCGTCCTCATCTATAGACGGAATCTCGTTTGTTTCATTTTGTGGTCTTTTCCGCAAACTTTCTAATTGTTGTTTTTGTCTCTTTTCTATGCGCTCATCCATGATTTCATTGGAGTCTATCACTCGCGTCTCGATCTCTTCCTGCGGCATGATCTGCATACGGTAAAGTATATTAGACAACTAATTCGTCACCTCCACCTCTAGAAATAACAATTTCAGATGAATCCTCGAGTTTTCGAATAATACCAACAATCTTCTGCTGTGCTTCTTCCACATCTCTCATACGAACAGGACCCATGAATTCCATATCCTCTTTGATCATCGTAGAAAGACGAGATGAAAGGTTCTTGAAGATGGCATTCTGTACCTCTTCATTTGCGCCCTTGAGAGCGATGCCAAGATCTCCATTATCAACATCACGCAGCACACGCTGAATGGCTCTGTCGTCCAAAAGGAGAATATCTTCGAATACGAACATTTTCTTTCGGATTTCGTCTGCAAGTTCCGGCTCCTCGATTTCCAAAGATTCCATAATACGCTTTTCTGTACCACGGTCTACTGTATTCAAAATTGCAACGATGGAATCGACACCACCGGCAATTGTGTAGTCCTGATTAATCAGAGAAGAAAGTTTTCGCTCCAATACGCGCTCCACCTCCTTGATTACTTCCGGTGAAGTACGATCCATCAACGCAATACGCTTCGCAACATCCGCCTGCTTCTCTGGGTTCAAAGCACCCAGAATCATAGATGCCTGCGCCGGTGGCAGATATGACAGAATCATAGCGATCGTCTGTGGATGCTCGTCCTGAATAAAAGCCAAAACCTGAGACGGTTCTGTCTTTCGAATAAACTCGAACGGACGAACCTGCAAAGAAGCTGTCAACTTTGAAATAACACGTTTTGCCTCATCATCGCCCAACGCCTTCTCAAGCAAGTCTTTTGCATAGCCAATACCACCTTCGGCGATATATTGCTGTGCGAGGCAGACCTGATAGAACTCATTGAGTACATCCTCTTTCACATCAGGAGAAACGCTCTGTGTATTCGCAATCTCCAATGTCAATTCTTCAATTTCTTCTTCCTTCAGATGACGAAAGATTTCAGCAGACTTTTCCGGACCTAATATAATCAACAATATCGCTGCCTTTTGTACACCTGATAACTCTTCACTCTGTAGTGCCATCTTTATCCCCAATCATCATTTAACCAGTTTCGGAGCAATGCTGCCACCGCCTCTGGATTTTCATCAACAAATTTTTCTATCAAGACACGCGCCTCTGATTTTTCACTGAAGCCGATATCTTCAAGTTCATCCTCTTGTGCTTCCAGCAGAGATTCAACTGTAACTTCTTCGGCAAGTTCCTCCTCTTTCTCTCCGCGCATCGTGCGGAATACAACAAATCCGAGCATCGCAAAGATAAGCACTGCAAGTATAATCTGCAGATAATCCGTCAAATCTCTTCCACTGCCCTCCGAGTACTGGAACAGCGGAATATCATAAGCAACAATCGAAATATTGTCTGTGCTAATGCCGGTAGCCTTGGATACCATATCATAAAAATCTTCATCGACTTCCGTCTTAACACGTGCGGAATTGTCTTTTACAAACTGGTCAAAGGTGGTTCCGTCCAAAGTACCGTCTTTTTTCAGCGCATCCTCATTGTAAGTCACATAGTTTGTTGCAACCACCGTGAGCGATGACTCATCGTATTGTATTTTTCCAACTTCTTTTTTTGTATTTGTGATAGTCTCGTCCGGCAGGTAATCTTCTGTAATATCTGATGTCGTCGAAGATGTCTGGTCGCTATCCTCTATCACATATGTAGAGTCGTCATCATTGGTATCTGTTCCGGGCACACCGCCAACTCCGGAAGTGCTCTCGGAAGTCGACTCTGTCCGGCTGTCCAAATAGCCCTCTTCACGATCCTCATCGACAGAATAGTCGTATTTCGTTTCTTCCTGCTCGTCAAAATCCATCACCAAGTTCATGCCAACTTCGACATTGTCATAAACATTCGTGCCTAAAACAACATTTTTCACGGCACTCGCAACATAGGTTTCTGCCTTTTGCCTCGCGCTGAGATTTGATGTCGCTTTCCCGGCGGAAGTCGCTTCGTCACCACCTGCAAACAAAACATTTCCGTCTCCATCGAGAATCAGAATGTTTTGTGTCGTTTGATTTCCCAACTGCGTCGCCATATAAGAGGCAATTCCATATGCCTGTTCTTCATCCATTTCGCCTTTCAGTGTCAAAATAACGCTGGCATAGGACTCTTCTTTCTCAGAAATCAAAGTGCCGTCATCCTCCGGGATGGAAAGCGTTACCTTCGCAGAGGAAATATTGGAAATTGTCGATAAATCGTCTGCAAATTTTTGTTCCAGATATAACTGGTATTTTTTTGCTTTATCCGCTTCTGTTGTGCTAAAGCTTCCATCGATTGCATCCGAAAGACTGTATCCATTCGTAGGAATGTCATTCTGTCCCAAAAGAATGCTCGCCGTAGCCTGATCTTCTTTGTTGATTGTATAAGACATACCATCATCCGAAACCTCAAACGTGATGGATTCACCCTCCAGCAAATCTTTTACCTGTGCTGCCTCATCCGCCGTCGTACAGGTTACCAGAGGAATCATTGTCGGTCTTGTCACAACATATCCCAAAATAGAAAACGCCACAACAACAACAGCCGCTATACTAATAATCAGCGCCTTTTGTCTTGTATTGAAATTCTTCCACCACTCTAATATTCGGTTTATTATCTGTTGCATTCTCTCAGGCATTGTCGTTACATCCTTTTAACTAAATTTGCATGTTCATGATTGTATTGTATCCCTGTATAAACTGATTACGAACCGCCACGGTATATTGAATCGCCATGTTTGCCTTTTGCTCCGCAATCAACAAGTCATGTACATTATCTGATTCACCAAGCGCAAACGACACTTCCTGCGCAGATGCCTGATTCTGCAATGTGTTGGTATCATTCACCAGTTTCATTGCATGATTCAAAACACCGTCAAACCCTTCCGCAGTATCCGTCTTTACCGGTGTTGTCTGCACAGCAGATGCCTTATAAATATTGGAAATCGCTGAAATATCCATAATAGCCTCCTAAAATCGCCTTATTGTGTTCCAATTGACAGACCTGCCTGTACCATTTGTTTCATCGCATCAAACGCTGTCGCATTTGCTTCATAGGCTCTGCTGCTGTCAATCAGGTTTGTCATCTCTGTAACCGTGTTTACATTCGGGTAAGAAACATAACCATTCTCATCGGCATCCGGATGCGAAGGATCATAGACCATTGTAAAATCTGTCTCGTAATCCTCTGAAACCCGCGATACCTTTACACCATTTCCCTGAAATGTTGTCGTGTTTGACAGAATATCGGAAAAGGAAGGGGTGATCTCCTTCTCCTCAAATGTCACAATCTTACGGCGATATGGCGTTCCGTCTTCGGTTCTTGTTGTGTTAACATTCGCAATATTCTCCGCAATGGTATCCATACGGAAACGCTGTGCCGTCATACCCGATGCACAAATATCAAAAGACTGAAATAATCCCATATGCTATCCCTCCTTATGGTGTTGTCATCGCAGATTTCATACGACTGAATTCCTGACTTACTGCTGTCGTCAGCGTCTGATAACGCAACTGCTCTGACGCCAGTTCAACATTTTCTGTATCTATATCTACATTGTTCCCATCCAAACGATAAGAGTACGATGCGTAATCCGTATATATGCGGGAGTCCAAAGAATCCAACGAAACCTGGTCCACCGCTTCCTGCAACGAGCGATATTTTGTATTCTTCAACTGCTGTTCCAAAATATCTTGGAATTCCACGTCCTGTCTCTTATACCCCGGGGTATCCACATTAGCCACATTGTTTGCAATCACATTCTCTCGAATCCAACTGGCATCTGCGGCTCTGTCCAATACATTAATGTAATTAAATGCGTTTGAATGAAGCATACCTTTCCCTCCTTCTTAGGCTAATGTCTACCTAATCATATTATATTATAGAATATATTCCCAAAAAAACAAGCACTTTTTACACGATATTGTGTTTTTTAATCGATTAAACACAAGTAGTAGTTGATTGTGTCAAAATTTGCCACAGGAAAAATAATCCAAAAAAGGACCTACGGTTGCGCCATAAGTCCTTTTATATCATCCATCCATGAATAATATGATTTATTTTTCTCTACGAACTTTATCCAATTCATCGAATACTACATCATTTAATACTTTGATGTAAGTGCCCTTCATTCCGGAAGAACGCGATTCAATCACACCCGCACTTTCAAACTTTCGAAGTGCATTGACAATTACCGAGCGTGTGATTCCAACTCTGTCAGCAATCTTCGATGCCACCAAAATACCTTCTGAGCCTTCCAGCTCGTCAAAAATATGAATGATTGCCTCCAATTCAGAAAAGGAAAGTGTGCTGATTGCCGATTTCACAATCTGAACTTTTCGATTCTCCTCCGCACTCTCCTCATTCACGGAGCGCATCATCTCAAGTCCGACAACCGTAGTTCCGTACTCGCATAGAATGATATCATCGATGTCATACTGATTGTCATATCGATATACAAACAAGGTACCCAGTCGTTCCCCTGCAATATCAAGCGGTGCAATGATAGCGGAATACTTGTTAATGTTATCTTTTTCAAACCCTAATGTCTGTAAGTTGACATTTTCCTTCGTCGACAAAATACCGAGCAACCGTTCATTCAACACCGGATCTATAAATCCGCCAACTTCGTCCACAATCAATTCAGTGATGTCTTTTGTCCCCTTGCAATGACTGATACCAAGTACCTTGCCCTTCTTGCTGATAACAAGAATACAAGAATTCAATATCTCCGTAAGCACTTGGCAAATATCATTAAACACAACCTTTGATGAGTTGTTGTTGTGTAGTAACTTGCCAATTTTTCTAGTCTTATCTAGTAATTGGACACTCATTCTGCTCCTCCTTACTTATGCAAATTCTCCAAAGAATAAAGATAGATAAAGAGATTTTAACATCATTTCGTCACAATTACAACTATTTTCAGAAAATTAAAGGTTTATTGCTTCGTTTTCTCTGCAATTTCAACATGGCGGCAGGACTCATTTTCACATACCAGCTTATTTCCCTTTTCCACCATATAACCGCCACAATCAGGACACCGTTTTTCCACCGGTTTTGACCATGACATAAAATCGCATTCCGGATTGTTCTCGCAACCAAAGAATCTTCTACCTTTCTTTGATTTTCTCAAAACGACATCCTTGCCACACTTCGGACATGCGACGCCGATTTTTTCCAGATAAGGCTTTGTATTTCTACATTCCGGGAATCCCGGACATGCCAAAAACTTTCCGTGTGGTCCGTACTTAATCACCATGTTCCTACCACACTCCTCACAAATGACATCGGTCACCTCGTCCTCAATCTTAACCTTTTCCAGTTCACTCTCTGCCACTTTGACCGCCGCTTCCAAATCCGGATAGAAATTGCTGATAACCGACTTCCATGAAACCGTCCCCTCCTCAATCTTATCCAAAAGTTCTTCGAGATTTGCGGTAAAATATGCATCCACAATCGATGGGAATGACTCTTTCATAATGCCATTTACCACTTCACCAAGATCTGTCATAAAAATATTTTTTGCTTCCTTTGTGACATATCTTCTCTTTAACAGCGTTGAGATGATTGGAGAATATGTACTCGGCCGACCAATTCCCAACTCCTCCAACGTACGAACCAAAGATGCCTCCGTAAAGTGCGGTGCCGGCTGTGTAAAGTGTTGTTTTTCTTCCAATGCACGAAATGCCAGTTTTGTTTCCTTTGACAAACGATGTGCAGACAGAATCTTGTCATCTTTTTCATCCTCTGCATCTGTATAAACCAGCATAAAGCCGTCAAATAATCTCTTAGAGTCCGCAACGGTAAACTGATATTCTCCGGCTCCGATTTTTACGTTTACTGTCTCATATACCGCATTGCTCATCTGGCTCGCGACAAATCGTTTCCAGACCAACTGATACAGGCGGAACTGATCTCTCGACAAAGAATCCTTAATGTTGGAAGGCACTCTGGAAATGTCCGAAGGGCGAATCGCCTCATGTGCATCCTGAACCTTTGTCCCGGATTTTTTTGCTCGTGCCACGCCATCCTGCAAATAATCTTCTCCATATGTCGCAGCAATAAAATCAGCCGCAGACGCCTTTGCCTCATCCGACACACGGACAGAATCTGTTCGAAGATACGTAATCAAACCGACCGTTCCGATTCCTTTGACATCGACTCCCTCATATAGCTGTTGTGCAACACGCATCGTCTTCTGAATCGAAAAATTTAATGCTTTTGATGCCTCCTGTTGTAATGTACTTGTGGTAAATGGCAGCGGAGCCTTCTTTTCACGGCTTCCTGTTTTTACGGAAGTCACTTGATAATCCGCCTTTTTTAAATCCTTTGTGATGTTACCCAGTGTCTCCTTGTTTGGAATGTCCATCTTACCATTGGCATCCCCATAAAACTTTGCAACAAATGACTTCTTGTCGTCCAGATTTTCAAGGGTGACATCCAAAGTATAGTATTCCTGTGGAATAAATGCATTGATTTCTTCTTCCCGGTCACAAATCAATCGAAGTGCAACCGACTGCACTCTGCCGGCGCTAAGGCCACGCTTTACTTTCGCCCAGAGCAGTGGACTGATTTTGTATCCCACCATACGATCCAACATTCTGCGGGCCTGCTGGGAATCCACCAGATTCATATCGATTGCCCTTGGATTCTTCAAAGAATTTTTGACAGCCGTCTTTGTGATTTCATTAAATGTAATTCTGGCAACATCCTTATCTTCCAATTTGAGCGCCTTTGTCAAATGCCATGAAATCGCCTCACCCTCACGGTCAGGGTCAGTTGCGAGATAGATACGATCCGCTTTCTTTGCCTCTTTTCTAAGTCCTGCCAACAACTCTCCCTTGCCACGAATGGTGATATATTTTGGTTCGAAATCATGTTCAGGATCAAATCCCAACTGGCTTTTCGGCAAATCACGAACATGACCATTGGAAGCCATCACTTCATAATTCTTTCCCAAAAATTTTTTAATTGTTTTCACCTTCGCAGGCGACTCCACAATCACAAGATACTTTGCCATTTTGAACTCCTACTATCTACATTTTATATATTGATTTTTAAATACTTCTCTCAGATATCCCTTATCACACAGGTTCATGACCGCAGACAATAATGTCAACAAATCCAATGTGGTCTCCTGCAACACCTGTTCCAGACTTTTGGGATAGAAATCGAAACAACTATACACCAAGCATTCTGTTTTTTCAAGGACAAAATCATTCTCCTTTCCGGAAAAAGACATTCCCAACTCAGAAACTTCAATATCTTCTATATTTGAAATAAAATCTTCGACCGAAGTGATAATCCCTGCCCCCTGCGCCAACAAGCGATTGCATCCCGCACTGAGCGGGTCTGTAATCCGTCCGGGAACTGCGTAGATGTCTTTCCCCTGTTCCAATGCGTAATCCATCGTGATGAGCGAACCGCTTTTCTCCCGTGCTTCCACCACAATCACCTGCTTTGCCATACCACTGATGATTCGATTTCTTGCCGGAAACTGCCTTGCCATCGGCTGCGTTTTCGGCGGATACTCCGAGAGAATACAGCCTGCTTTTTTTATTTCTTCATATATATATTTGTTCTCTTTCGGATAACATACATCGATGCCGCTTCCAAGAATTGCCACCGTGGTACCATTTGCGTCGAGCGCACCTCTATGTGCGCATGCATCGATTCCCCGCGCCATTCCACTTACGACCCAGTAATTCCGGCTGGACAACGCATACGCCAAATCCTTTGCCATCTTCCGACCATATTCACTGCAATTTCTCGCACCGACAATCGCCACCATTTTTTGCCTGCTTTTTGGCAAATTACCAAGAAAATACAATCCATAGGGTGCATCGTAAATCTTTGACAAAAGATGGGGATACTCCGCATCCTCCAATGTTACAAGACCCTGCCCCGTGCGGCAAAATGCTGTATATTGTCCCTGCAAATCCCAGGTATTTTTGATTGCCAGTATGTTTTGTATCTGCGACTCCTGCAAAAGATTATACTTTCTCAGTTCTTTTTCGGACAGATAATATATATTTTTTGCACTGCCAAACGCATCTAGTAACTGATGCTTCATCATATTGCCAATGCCTTTTAATTCCATAAACCAATAGCGATACATCATAGGCAGTTCTCCCAGTAACTCTTATCCATTCCACGATAACAAACCGCCTCCTGCAAATGTTTTTTTGCAATTTGCTCCGCCCCATCCATATCTGCGATTGTACGTGCCACACGAATGATTTTATGATATGTCCTTGCTGTCAGATTCATTCGGTCAAACACCTGCTCCATATACCGTTTTTCTTCTAGCTCCAGCGGACAGAAGTTGTCCATCTCATTTGCAGGAATTCGGCTGTTAAAATGAATCTTTGTCCCGAAAAAACGTTTTCTTTGCAGTTCATGCATCAACATCACTCTCTTTCTTATCTGCTCTGAAGATTCATTCTTTGCCTTTTCTTTTATCAAATCGCCATACCCCACAGCCGACACCTCAACACACAAATCAATTCGGTCGAGCAATGGCTGGCTCAACTTGTTCATATGGCGCTGGATCATACTCGTCGAACAATGACATTTGCTCAAGTCCGGATAATACCCACAGTTACATGGATTCATGGCAGCCACAAGCACAAAATTTGCAGGAAAAGAATATGTTCCTCCCACTCTCGCAACCGTGACCTCCTTATCCTCCAACGGCTGCCGCAACACTTCCAATGTGCTCTTTCGAAATTCCGTAAGCTCATCCAGAAACAACACACCGCCGTGCGCCAGAGATATTTCTCCCGGTTTCGGTTCTCTGCCTCCGCCGGTCAATCCCTGCTCCGATATCGTGTGATGCGGGTTGCGAAACGGCCTGCATTCCATTAATGTCTCCCTCTCCCGAAACAATCCGCACACGCTGTATATCTTTGAAATTTCAATCTGTTCCTCAATACTCATCGGAGGCAATATTGACGGAATGCATTTTGCCACCATCGTCTTACCCGCTCCCGGAGGCCCCACCATCAAAAAATTATGCATTCCGGAAATCGCAATCTCACAGGCACGGCGCAGCACCTGCTGTCCATTAATCTCCGAAAAGTCATGCATGCGCTCTTTCTCCCTTGTTTTCCTCTCAGTCACTCCATCTTCTGTACTTTCGCATTCCTCGCCTGTATTTAGAAACCAAATGACTTCCTGTAAATGCGACACCGCATAAATATGTACCCCCGGAATCAGTTTCGCTTCCGTCTCATTTTCTTTTGGAACAATACAACATGTCTTTCCTGCTTCTTTTGCACACAACACCATGGAGAGCACGCCGCTGACCCCCGACACTTTCCCCTCAAGCGAAAGTTCACCGACCATCATCAAATCCGCAAGTCGCCCCTTGTCGACCGCCTCCATTGCCGAGAGTACGGCAATCGCCACGGACAAATCGTAGCCCGATCCCGACTTTTTGATATTTGCAGGAGAAAAATTAACGGTAATCTTCTTGACCGGCAACTCGTATCCACAGTTCTTCATCGCAGTACGAACCCTATCCTTTGATTCCTTTACCTCGGACGCCAAAAATCCAACCATAGAAAACATTGGCATTCCATTACTGATATCTGCTTCCACAGCAATCAATGCAGAATCTATCCCACACACCATTGCTGTATGCACAACACTATACATACACTCACTCCTTCTAACCAGTTTTTGCAAGTGAATATCACACAACTTTAAATTGTCTTGTGAAAATTGTCGAAACGACAAAACGAAAAAAGATGGAACTATCATATCATAGATTCCATCTTTTTCAAGTGATTTTTAAGATTCTAATGCAATTCGCAATTTTTCAAGCGCCCTTTTTTCGATTCGCGAGACATAGGAACGGGAAATTCCCAGTTGTTCTGCAATCTGTCTTTGCGTAAAATGCTCCTCCAAGCCGATGCCATAGCGCTTGCATATGATTTCCATCTCACGTTCATCCAGTATTTGCTCCATAATAGCACCAAGAATACGAATGCGATGTTGTTTATCCATTTCCTCAGCAATATCAACCGGGTCTTGTTCTAACACATCATACAGGCGAATCTGATTTCCTTCCTTGTCTCTTCCGATTGGTTCATAAAGAGATATGTCCTTTGCCTGTTTCTTTTTGCCTCGAAAATACATAAGGAGTTCGTTATCAATGCATCTTGCTGCATAGGTTGCAAGTTTGTATCCCTTCTTGGGGTTATAGGTATCTACCGCCTTTACCAGCCCAATCGTTCCAATCGACAATAAATCCTCTGTATCTTCGTTTGGACTGTAATACTTCTTTGCCACATGTGCTACCAATCGCATATTATGCTCAATCAGTTTGTTTTTTGCTTCTATACTTCCCTGCTCCATTTTTTCAAGCAAGGTTTGTTCTTCTTTTGCATCCAGGGGATCTAAAAATGTTTTCAAGTTGCCTCAAGAAATCATTTTTATTATTGTATGTGATACCCTCTATCCAAGTGCCTTTCCACCTGCGATTTCCTTCAAAAGGTTTTTCGCAGCATTATTGGATAAGTTCTGTCAGGCCCACCTTTTTTCGTGCCTTGCGAAGTGTCTTATTTGCAATATATCTGGCTTTATCATCATTTTCTTTGATGCAGCCTTCAATGTAAGCCTTATCCTTTATCAAAGTTTCATAACGCTTCTGCAATGGTGTTAACTCGTCTGCAACGGCTTCGCCGACTGCGAGTTTGAAATCACCGTACCCCTTGCCGGCAAATTCGTTTTCTATCTCCTCATGAGACTTATTCGTCACACATCCATAGATATCCATCAGATTGCTGATACCCGGCTTATCCTCACCGTAGCGAACCTCAGTGTCAGAATCTGTAACAGCGCGTTTAAACTTGCGGATAATGGTATCCCTATCGTCCAGAAGCATAATTGTCGCGTTGACATTTTCATCCGACTTCGACATCTTCTTCGTAGGCTCCTGAAGACTCATGATTTTAGCACCGGCCTTGCCGATGTAAGGCTCCGGAATTGTAAACACATCGCCGTAGAGATGATTGAATCTTTCCGCAATATCCCTTGTAATCTCAAGATGCTGCTTTTGATCCACGCCAACCGGAACAACATCCGCCTGGTAAAGCAGAATGTCCGCTGCCATCAGTACCGGATATGTATACAGCCCCGCATTGATATTGTCCGCATGCTTGCTCGCTTTATCCTTGAACTGTGTCATACGATTCAGCTCTCCCATGTAAGTAAAACAATCCAAAATCCATCCCAGTTCTGCATGTGCAGATACATGTGATTGATAGTAAATACAATTCTTTTCCGGGTCAAGTCCGGCAGCAACATAAAGTGCATAGAGTTTTCTCGCATTCTGGCGGAACTCCGCAGGGTTTTGGCGCACTGTCAACGAATGCAGATCCATGACGCCGTAAAAGCACTCATACTCATCGCATAAGCCTACCCAGTTTTTCAATGCCCCAAGATAATTTCCAAGTGTCAATGTCCCTGTAGCCTGCATTCCGCTATATAAAATCTTTTTGTCCTTTTGCATGATGTAATTCCTTCCTATTTGTTCTTTAAGATTTCTCTCCTAATATATGCAAATGTCTCCGCTTCACCCTTTTCAGCAAGCATAACCAACAACTCTTTTAACAACGCATCCGTCTCCGGATGAATAATATATTTGTGCCGTCCCCTCTCATAGTATTCCAATGGGTGACGATCCGTATATTTCTCTTTTTGATAATTTTTGCTCGCCGCGACGCGGTCCATAAACATCTCGACGACATAGTTGACCGGCATCTTCATCCCAACGATACCAACATCACTGTCAACGCCATAGTCAATCCAATACTCAAAGTGGTGTTTGTTGCGCCCTTTGTGATGAAGCCATGCCATGGAAACACCTGTCGCTTCCCTCTCTGCATTGTTCGGACTGCGGTCGCCTTGAAAATATTTGCAGCCAACGAAGAATTCCACCGGCTGATACTTGGATAAATCATGTAGCAGCCCCTGCTTGTAAAGCCCTACCGCAAAACATCCTTTCATCACGAGATGTCTATGATGCGTAATTGTCTTAAAATGATCCCACGCTTTCATATCACAGATATGTTCTTCCTTTCTAAGATGTTAAAATCGAAATTGAGCCACCAGGAACAGCAATCATATGCTGATTTTCTAACAACTTTGGTTCAAAAGAAAGCGTCTCCTTTGTCGCCGTGTTCATAATCAGCGACCATTTTCTGGTATCTGAGGTATTTGGCAGTGCAATTTGAACCTCATCATAATGATAATTATAAATCACGTACACATTTTCCGCGCCTTTTCGTTCGTATGCTCCCATATAGAAAATACCAACCGCTTTCATCTCCTCGCCAATGCCCATTAGCCAAGGTTCATATCCATGATAGGAGATATCCGGGGCGCCGATATGCTTGTAATCCGTCATTTGCATGGCATCCTCACTGCGCAATACCTTATGTTCCTTTCGAAAAGCAATCAGTTTTTGTGTAAATTCCATTAATTGCTGCCTGCCTTTTGTCTTGGCAAACTGCGTCCAGCCTATGGCATTATCCTGACAATATGGATTATTATTTCCCTCTTGTGAGTTTGCATATTCATCCCCCGCGCGAAGCAACGGAATCGCCTGCGACAAAAATGTTGCGCATAGACCATTGCGCATCTGCAACATTCGCATCTGTTGAATCTGCCGGTTCTTTGTCTCGCCTTCTATTCCATAATTAAAACTGTAGTTGATATTATTGCCGTCTTTATTTCCCTCACCGTTGGCATCGTTATGTTTTTCGCCGTATGTGTAAGAATCCCACAACGTAAATCCATTGGTGTTTGCCGCGTAATTTACAAAACCGTAATGTTTATTCTGTCTACGCAGATAATTCGTAAACTGTACCATAGATCCCTGCATATGATTCTGAATCTGACGACACACATACATGAAACTGTCATCATACAAAAACAAATGCTTTCTTCCTTTTTCCATCGCAAGAATCTCATTTGAAATATTGTCGTGGAAAATCTTTGTATGCGCCAGCCGGTGTGATTTTGCGATTCGTTCCATCGGAATATTGCATCCCAACAGATGAAAGCCGTCCACTCGGTATTCTTTTACCCAATACCATAGGCAATCCATCATATAATCATTTGATACCTTCTGGTCAAACGATACCTCCATAATCACTTCCATACCCGCACCGTGAATGGTATCTATCATCTCTTTGCAATGCCAAATCACATCTTTTCCGCCAAAATAGCTGGCTTTTGGTGCCATATAATATGCAGCTCCATAGCCCCAGTAGTTAGTCTTTTCCATTGGGTAGAGTTCTTTTTTTATCTTCCCCCTCGGTCCGATTACCTGTCTGTTTTCATAAAAAATCTCTTCGAACTCGTAAATTGGCTGCAATTCGATCGTAGTAATTCCAAGTGCTTTCAAATAATCCAGTTTTTCAAGCAGACCTTTGTAATTACCTTTCTTGCCGGCTTGCAATCCATGATTCATCGTAAAACCGCGCATATGAAGCTTGTACATCACCATATTCGCCGGCGTTATCGAAGGACCGGAATGCTTCCACTGATACCCACCACATGACATACCGCCATAAACCCGGTATCCATTCTTTTCGCGCCCTGCATCTGCCCAGCGGCCTCTTCCTACGATCACAGCCGCATACGGATCTACGAATCTTTGATCATCCTGCGCAATCAAATAGCAATTTCGTTTGAAATTTTGCCCAATCAAAACAACAGAATACACATCACCGATGCGGTATTCCTCCGAAATTGTCACAGAATCGACCAAGCGAAAATCCGTCGTAGTATATAATTCTATGGCACAATTTCCCTCCCCACAAACAGAGAAGGTGAACATCATGCCATCTGTTGTCTCTTCTGTACCATAGTTGTTAAAATCACCTATCCTAGTCTTCATGTCTCCCTCGTTTCAATCTATAGTTCTTGGATTTTTTAGTCCAGTTAATTCGGAAACGCTACACTAGTCCATCTCCTCAAATGCAACTTCATCTAAGAGTTCATCAAACCGTTCTTCGACCGCCTCATATTCTTCATCTGATTGAATATTATCAAGCGCAGGCGTTCCATTTTCATCTTCAAAATAGCGATAAATATAAACGGTGTCTGTGTCTACCTCCTGTCCATTTTCTGTGATAGGAAGAAGCGCAATATAATCCTGCTCTCCCACATCAAAAATAGTCAAAATCTCACATGTCACTTCGGAACCATCATCCATGTTGATTGTAACCACTACATCATCATCATTTTCATCCACTGGAAAAACTTCTTCGTTCGCCATGATTTTTCTCCTTTTTTAACTATCATAACTGCTCACCAATAAATTTTGGCACTATTTTTTCTCATTATACTAGAATTGTCGGAATTTTCCAATGATTTAAAAAATTTTTGTCAAAAGACCGTTGTCAAAAATCACCGCCTCACTATCAGATTTCTGACAGGAACCGCGACGGATGCATGGGATTGCCCATTCGTTTTTTTGTATAAGACAAAAACAGGTTGTGTTTTGCCCGCGTCATTCCCACATAAAATAATCTTCTCTCTTCCTCGATTTGTGCAACAGACTCGGCTTTCGGCGAAGGTATCACACCCTCATTACATCCCATGATAAATACGGCAGAAAATTCAAGTCCTTTGGAACTATGTAGCGTGTACAGCCCAACTCCCTCCTTATTCTGTGTCTGCTTTGTCGAATTCAGTTTCTCTATCCATCGGCTTCGTTCCTCCCACTTTTCCAAAAGTCCCCCAATTGTCTTTTCTTCTCTCGCCAGAGCGAGAAGAACATCCAGCGCACCGTAACATTGTTTCAGTTCCTCCTCGTCTTTCGCCCGCTCCTTCAAGTATACATCATACCCTATCTTTTTCCGAATATAGGTGATGGCTCCGACTGCCGAGAGATGTTTCATAAAAGAGATGTCACGCTCCAGTTGTTCTATCCGGTCATATATCCACGGCTGCTCTTTATAAAACCTTTTCCATGCATCAAAGGTTGTCCACTCTCGCTCCACGCTCGCACGTGACAAGTAGCGGTTTGGTCGGTTCATAATTCGAAACAAATCTCTGCGCCAAAGTGTACCACTGCCCAGGCGCAAATAGGATATCATATCCAGCACAATGGCATTTTGATAACTATTAGGAATCCTCTCCTTCAGATAAAACGGAATCTCTCTTTGCTTCAATTCCTCCGCCAATCCCTGCCCCTGATTGTGGTTTCGAAACAAGACCGCTATATTTTGGTACGGGATGCCCTTCTCCCATTGCGCTTCAATCCCATCACAGATTCCACCAACCTCAGCCATTTCATCTTCAAACACTGTCGTAACGACCTTACCCTCGTTTTGATTCCTGCTCTCTATTTTCTTATCAAATCGTTTATTATTGTGAGAAATCAGCCGGACAGAAGCTTCCACAATCGCTTTTGCGCAGCGATAATTCTCACCCAAAACGATTTTCCTGCACCTTGGATACTCATTTTCAAACGCGAACATGATGGATGGATTCGCCCCACGGAATCCATAAATAGACTGATCATCATCCCCCACCACAAATAAATTGTTCTCCGGCAACGCAAGCAATTGCATAATCTCATACTGTAACCGATTCACATCCTGAATCTCATCGATGAGCAGATAGGAAAACCGACTTTGCCATTTTCTTAGCACTGCGTCATCTTCTTTCAGCAGAAGATACGTTTTTAAGAGCAAATCATCGAAATCAAGCAGGCGATATGCCTCCTTTCTCGCCTCATAATGCTCATATAAATCTATAAACTGCTCTTTGAAATACGATTGAGCCACATACTGCTTTGGCGGCATCATCATATTCTTTGTGAAGCTGATTTCACGCTCCAAAGCTTCCAGTTCCTCGTCATCCTCCAATGTCACCTTACACTGAAAAGCACTCTCCTTTATGATTTGCCGCTTTTTCTTTCCATCCACCAACTGATAGCCGCGAAATCGTGTTTCCTGACGCAGAATGTGATAAAAAACGGAATGAAACGTTCCAAAAACAACAGGAGCGCCTTCTCCCATCAGGGAATCAAAGCGCTCCTTCATCTCCATCGCAGCGGCTTTGGTAAATGTGATAACCAGAATCTTCTCCGGTGATGCACCTTCCTCCGTTATCAGGTGGCAGATTCGTCTCGTCAGACAAAGCGTTTTTCCACTCCCCGGACCAGCCAGTGTGAGACATGGTCCCTTTCCGTGACAAACTGCTTCTTTTTGTGAAGAACTTAGCATACATACTCCTTACTACTCTTCTTCTCTATCCACTGCTTATATTAAATTTTGTTTTAATTATATCTCTTTTTGTATTTTTTCGATTGCACTTCGAATACGTCTAAGAGATTCTTCCTTCCCGATGACTTCCATAATCTCCGTCGCACCACCCGGTGTCATCTGCTTACCGGAAACGGCAGTGCGAATCGGCCAAAGAACATACCCATTTTTATATCCTTTTTCTGTTACGAAGTTGCTGATTGCCGCATAGATTGCATCATTGGAATAGTCATCAAGCGCCTCAAGCACCGGCAATACTTCCTGAAGTACAGCAAGGGAAGTCTCCGGTGTTGTCTTCATTTTTTTATGGGAATACATGTTGATATCATACTCTGGCACCGCCTCAAAGAAATCAATGTGGTCTGCGATATCCGGGAATGTCTCAATACGAGTCTTCACCATCTTTGCAATCTTCTTCAAATCATAGTCCTTCGTAATCGCCTCTCGAATATATGACTCTGCCTTCTCGTAGAAAGCATCAAACGCCATCGCCTTTAAATATTCACCATTCATCCAACGAAGTTTTACTGTATCAAAGACCGCTGGCGATTTGCTCATATGATGGTAATCAAAGTTCTGCACCATCTCTTCCAGAGACATAATCTCCTGATTGTTCTCAGGACTCCATCCGAGCAACGCGACAAAATTGACAATCGCATCTGTCAAAAATCCCTGCTCCAGCAAATCTTCATAAGAAGAATGTCCACTTCGCTTGCTGAGTTTTTGATGTTCCTCATTGGTAATCAGCGGGCAATGTACATATGTTGGAACCTCCCAGCCAAAAGCTTCATACAGACGATTATACTTCGGTGAGGATGACAAATATTCATTTCCGCGGACAACATGTGTAATCCCCATCAAATGGTCATCCACGACATTTGCAAAGTTGTAAGTCGGGTATCCATCTGATTTGATTAATATCATATCATCCAATTCTGCATTGTCTACTGTAATATCGCCATAAATCTCATCCCGAAAGGTAGTAGTGCCCGTACGCGGGTTGTTCTGTCGGATAATATAGGGCTTGCCGGCATCTAAGTTTGCCCGAATCTCTTCCGGTGTCAATGACAGACAATGTTTATCGTAGATAGAAATCTCCTTGCCTGCCACCTCCTGTTTCAGTGATTCCAATCGTTCCTGGTCGCAGAAGCAATAGTACGCTTCCCCTTTTTCAATCAACTGTTTTGCATACTTCAGGTAAATACCGGCAGCCTGACGTTCACTCTGTACATATGGACCGACACCACCATCCTTATCCGGTCCCTCATCGTGAATCAAACCTGTTCCTGCCATGGTGCGGTAAATAATGTCCACTGCGCCTTCTACATATCTCTCCTGATCTGTATCTTCAATACGAAGGATAAAATCCCCTCCTTCATGTTTTGCAATCAAATATGCATACAATGCTGTTCGCAGATTTCCAACATGCATACGACCTGTTGGACTAGGTGCAAATCTTGTTCTAACCCTACTCATCGCGTTTCCTTTCTCTATCGTCGATAATACTTAACCTATCATAGAAAAATTAAGACACTTTGTCAAATGAGACCTGTCTTTTTAGTCACAATAAATTTGACACCTCATATTCTAAAATTAAGACATAAGAAAGGTAAATATTATGAATCAATGTTGTAACCATGAAAAACTTGCATTCTGCTCGCACAAAAAAATGGACGAATTGGACGGCTTAGCCGTTGCAATGGGCTATGTACCTTGGCAGAACCTGCATACACTTTACGAACCGGATAAAGCTTTACAAGTCGGCACCATTTTCCCTGAATTAAACAAACCATTTGAAGGAAGGAGAATCAAATAATGTCTCAACAACGAAGCCAGGAGCAATTACTTCATTGGATTGATATGGTAAGTCTGATGCTTGTCGATCTGACTGAGTATTTGGATACGCATCCATGTGATGAAAATGCCATAGATCACTTTAATCATTATCAAGTTCTTTATAAAAAAGCGCTGAAAGAATATGCGGCCGCTTACGGTCCGTTGACGCTTTCTACCACCACTGCAGATAACATTTGGTGCTGGGGACTTCAAAAAAATCCATGGGAAAGGGGAAACGCATAAATGTTTAATTACGAAAAACGCTTACAATACCCAATCAACATTACGCAAAAAAACCCGGCTGCCGCCGCTATCATCATCAGTCAGTACGGTGGACCGGACGGTGAATTAGGAGCCTCTCTCCGCTACTTATCACAACGCTATACCATACCATACCGTGATGTTGCCGGCTTGCTTACGGATATCGCCGTGGAAGAACTGTCCCATTTGGAAATGGTTTCTACAATTGTATATCAACTTACGGACGGACTGACCCCAGAGGAAATCAAGGCATCCGGTTTTGACAAATACTTTGTCGACCACACATTGGGCGTTTATCCACAGGCTGCCGCCGGCTTCCCTTATAATGCAGCTTCCTTCCAGTCAAAGGGCGATACCATCACTGACTTGTATGAAGACATGGCTGCTGAGCAAAAAGCCCGCACCACATACGACAACATTCTTCGTCTGGTAAAAGATCCCGACATCATCGACCCGATCCGTTTCCTACGAGCCAGAGAAGTGGTTCACTTCCAAAGATTTGGTGAAGCTTTGAGAATCGTTACTGATCGACTAAACGAAAAGAACTTCTATATGTTCAACCCTGAATTTGACAAAATACCGCAGAAAAACATGCCTATTTTGCCATCCTGCGGTCAGAGAAACACCCCTCCTACGATGCCACCTTGTGGTCAGGTAAACAATCCTTCTACGATGCCACCTTGTGGTCAGATGCACAATCCTTCTATCATGCCAATTTCAGACTGTCCATGTAACAACAATTAAAAAGGAACCCAAATGGGTTCCCTTTTTTACTCACATCTGATAAAAGTCGATATTCTCTTTCATTTGTGCAGTAATCTCTCCTCCGGACTGCTTAAATTTTTCATAGAGTGCTTCCAACTTCTTGTATTTTTGTACACTCGTGCGCTCATGCCTCTCAATAATATCCGTAAATGTCGGATTTCCCTTTAGCTCAGTACGAATTGATTTTGAGAACGGACAATATGCAAATACAATCTGTCTCACGTATTTATTGAGACGGAATCCGCCCTTCGCTTCGTATTTGATCCAGTTCTGATAATCCTTAACAAAAACTTCGCGGAAGTTGTTCTTTGCTCTGACTAATGCACTCTTAATCTGTTCTTTCGTGTCTGTAGACAACTCACGGTTCTTGCGATAAAACTGCAGATAATCATAATATTCACTCGTAAGCGAACGATCCGTAATATCATTCCAGTGAACACCCTGCACTTTTCGGCACATTTCCCAACGATATCGTCCTGTGATTTCAATCATCATCTCATTGATATCTGCAGCAGTCAAAATCGGAACCATGAAACGCGCAGGTGTATCATTTCTTACACTCGCTGTCTCTTGCCACATCATAGCTTTTGCACCTACATTTGGCATCAGAATAACATCCGGAAGTATCTCATACATCAATCTTTCATGCGTCATCTCATTATTTAATCCATGATTTAATATTTCACGATAGAATGCAGAATAGTCAATCTTGCGGATTTCATCTAACGCCTGTTGCACTTTGCTGGCAGTGACTAACATTTTATCCGCTGCATTGAACATATCTTTGCCCAAAAGAATCGGACAAAACATCGTTATATTGCCGTATGTAAGACGATTCACCACCTTAAACATGTTGTGAATCTCAAACTCCACCTTTGCATGTGCATCATTCTTCTTGATTTCGGCCTCTTCTTTTGTCAAATATCCTCCCTTGCACTGTTCTGCCAGATAGGTCGGATAGTTCATATCAAATTCGTTTTTGGAAGGCTCTCTATCGCCACGATATACCGCTTTTAACCACTCATAGATTGTAAAAACATGTTCTGAGCGGCATAAATCCATATGTGTAGCCACACCAAATAGCGATTCAACCTTATCAACCTCCAAGAATCTCTTGTCCATGTATCCAAAATTAAAAAACATCTCCATAACGGTCGGAATCTTGGTGTGTCGCTCCATTGCCGCAAAAAAACATCTGCTGTAAATCTCGTAATAAACATGATTGATTTGTTTGCGAAGTTGGTATGCGTCCTCATCTTTGCTATCTGCGTGTGACAACTTTTGGCATCGACTGATGGTGTCATACAGTTTGTTCTTTTCAACACCTTCATAGCCGGCAAACGCAAGAATATATGCCAAATCGTCTTCCTCTGATACCTCTATCGGCATTACAATGGCGGCAGAATTTGTTTCATATTCCTCGTCACATATGGCGAGAAACTCCTCGTCAAATGCGCCCAATTTTCGCGCAATCACAAATAATTGATGAATGTAGCCGTTTATTGTTTCATGTTCTTTCCCCGACTCCTTCAACGCAATCTCCACCTCAAACAAAGCATGAAATAAGTCTGCTTTTCTTTCACTAAGCAAAATATCTTTATTGTATTTGAGATAGTCTATCATCTCGCCGATTCCACCTATCACACGATGCATCTGTGCAGAGACTTCCATGATGGCGGCGACACACATGTTTTCATCTTTTTCCAGAAGATTCAGATATTCATCCATATAGTTTTTGACGAGAACATTACTGTTGCACATCTCCCAGTTTTCCGCTTTGTGCTTCATCTCAAGCGGTTTAAATCCTTCCACATCAAAGTTCGTTTTAACTTCAATTCTATTCTTTGCGCAACAAAGATGATAATCGTTGATTGCGCTATTGACAAAGTGCTGAAACTGTCGGATGTTATTAAAATACTCCGCATAAAAGCAGAGTAACTGGTGACGCTGCACCAATGCCGTCCGAAGAAAAACACGACGCATCTTCACCTCAGCAGAAAGAAAGCGCTTCATATCCTGCACACCATTACAAGGAAATATAATCAAACTCACATTTGTCTCTGCGATATAATCACACATAAACCAATCCTGTTCCAATATCCCAATAATTGCGTTGGAACCAATATATTGTTCCACAAAACCATATTTCATCTTGACCGTACCTTCCTGTACGATATACCAGGCTTTTACTTTCTCGCTTCGTCTGGCTATGGTTTCCCCCTTTTTCACGCGAATAACTTCCATACATCTTACCTTTCAATAAATTCATTTATTGATTCAAACCGCACAATTTATCAACAGACCTGATAATCTCCACAATCTCCGGAACATAATGCTGATGTTCTTCCATCAAATGATCAATCTCATTTCTCTCATTCTTAACAATCATGCGGTTTTCATCGATATGGTTGCGAATTTTTTGACGGCGCTTCACCAACTTATGCTTGATTTCCACCATTTCGTTTTCATCTACCAACGCTTTTGTCTGATTTAACCAGATTTTTCGGTCGTACAGATTAACCTTTGAAAGCATACGAATCAGCCTTCCGTTGAAAAATTCCAGATCATCGTTGTTTTTATTAAATCTTTCCTTCGCACGAACGGCATCCACATACTGTTCCCAGACATAGTTTAATTCAGCGGCACTTCGAACATTAAACTTATCTTTTGTATACTCCACCGATTTTGTTACATTGGCATACTTCATGCGAACGACATTCAAAAGGTTAATGGATCGATTGGTGTTTCTTCTCGCTTTTCGCAGCTTTGTCCGAAGGATATTTGAGCGCACATAGATGTAAAACGCCCCGCCAGCCCCTATAATAAACAGCACTAAAAATGCGATCGTTAAATCGAAATTAGACATTTGTTGTACCACAAACAGCAGTATTAGCAAAGCAACATAAAATCCCATAGTAGCCATACCTGCATTTTTTAAAAGTGTCAGCCTCTTTCGTATCAAATCCTGCTCAATTTCCCACTGGCTCTTTTGTGCCTCCAGTATATTTTTGTCCTTTTTCACAGCATCCTGATATCTCTCATGGTCCATCATTCGATTGATGATCATCGGAATATCATTCTCCTCGTGTTCCATGAGCATAAATTGTTCCTCTGTGATATTATGGGATGAATTGAGATAGTTTGTGCGAGCAGCATTTAATTCAACAATATTTGCCGCCACTTCCCGAAGTTCCTTGCCCTGTTCCTCCGGCAGTTTCTCGATAGATTGAATATCATTTAAATATGCGGTCACAATACGATACTCTGCTTTTTCGCCTTCAATCTCTTTTGTAATCGCAATGATTTGCTCGCAGGAATCCAGGATATAATGTTCCAATTTTTTGGGATCATCCCAGTTATCAATTGTCTGCATCTCCTGATATACACGCGCAAATGCCTCATCTATTTTCTTTTCTTTTTTCTTACGTCTCCCAAAAAACAACATCCTACTCTCCAATAATCTAAATCCGACATCGTCGGTTGTATGATACTTTCCACTTTTCTAAAATCTCTGCCACTTTTGCATCATACAGTTCCCGATTTCCCGACATCATATGTAATTCATCTATCTGTTTATCAAAATCGCGAATCGAATCTTGCCGACTTAACGCAGACACCTCTTCTTTCACGCTCTTGACAACATCCTCTGGGATAAAATACTTATCCACCAATGCCTGAAAACCTTCCTCATTTTTGTTACAACGCAGCGCTGCAAGCATCAGGCGCATGGATGTAACCTTGTGATTCTTTATGTAGGCGTTCTCAAAACACATCGCTGCTTCATCAAAGAAGAACAGTCTCGCGTATGCACTGCCAAGGTTATGCCAGATATCCCCCCGAAATTCTTGTGGTGCATTCTTCAAAAACGCATCATCCAGCATAGACTCATACTCATATATAGCATCCACCAATTTTTCCTTATCCATCAGGCGATCCGCACGCATCTTCTGACATTCCGCCGGGCTTTTATTCTCAAAGGAAGCGATTGTTTCCAGTATCTGACGTATTTCCATATTGGTGAGATATCCATTGTAAGTTAGAATTTGTCCGACAAACACATGAAGCGGCGCTTTTTCTTTTATGGCATCCAACAGTTGCTTTTGTAATTCTTTTTGTCCAAGTTCTCTTCCAATCCAGTTGCACAAATCTATAGAAATGAATTCTGCATTTAATAAATATATATTATTTTGTATGTAGTAACTCAATTCTTCCAGTGAATAGATATTGATTGCCGCATCCTCCAGAAAGAACGGGTTGGCTGCAATGGATTGTCTGCAAAGAATTAATTCTCCCATAGTTACTCCCTACTGTAAGGTTATACTGTGTTCCCAAGTACGATTTGATGAAGGAACAATCTCTCCAAATCCCAAATCACGAATCACAATTGTGATGTCCCGATCTGATGTCGGCGTGGCAGTAATACGAAGCCTCGTCGTACGTCGTTCACGCTCCGGCAAGTCTGTCAGTTCCAACAACTCCACATGAACTTCACGACTGTCCGGCTGCTGTACAAAGAATTCAATCTCAGGGGTTCCGTCTAAGATAACCTCACATTCGCCCTTACTCTCAAACCAGCTTTCTCCCGCCGTCAAAAGTGTATGCAACTGCATTTCATTCCGCTCAAGCACTTTTAAATATAGATTTAATTTCAGTTCATTTGCCCCTATATAAACAAACGGCCAATCCATTTGTCTGTCTTTTACTGCGCCCGCATAACACGCACCCTTGGAGTATAAATTCTTACCAATAAACACTTTTCTGCCACGGCACATATACTGTAACGATTCCTTCGTCCAATCGCCGTCAAATCCATCTCCAATCAAGAAAACAGCAGAGACTACTCTTCCTTCAAATTCTTTTTTAACAATAGCAAAAAATTGTTTGTCTTTATTGTCCAGCAGTTTTCCGTGATTGTGTTGATGCAGCGAAATCACCTGCGGCGTTGTATGTAAATTTCTCTCCAGTACACAGGAAATCACATCCGAATCCCGATAATCAAACATAGCTACATCATGAAGAAAAATCTCCGGTTTTTGATTTAATACATAATAGTAAAACGCTTCCCGATGATCGATCAACATCAGGCAATCAACATCCAGTCCCATCTTTGTGACAACGAGAGAGAAAAGTTCATTATACTCAATACTGACATTGTCAACCGCAATCACCAATTTCCCGATGGGAAGTCTCGTGTAAGAGATCCCCGACATCGAAAGTACATGCTTGAGAAAAATCGTCAACAAATCTCTTGCAGAGTATTTCTCATGATCCACAAATATTTCTTCCCCCAACAGCGCAGAATCTAACAGGTGCTCCACGCCAATGGCCTCGTTGTTCTTAACCCGCTGTTTTGCATCGTTTCCAAAAAACCACTGGCCCATGCTTTTCTTTTTACTAAGGAATGTCGGAATCTGATAGTTCTCACTTCCCATGACGGTACTCATCGTCTGTGGCTCGTCCATATGCAGTTGATAATAACTAATCATGGTATATTTTTCATTGATATCAATGCCCAAATATACGCTTTTTTTCTCCTGCTCCATAGCATCCTCTTATATTGTAGTAAATAGTGTACTCGTCACCTGATCTAATCCCTGGTATAATTTCAAATCGCGCGCCAATTCTTCGCGCTCATTATAAATCAATTCATTTTGCATACGATTGATCAAATCGTACCGATCCTGCTTTCCTTCCTGCATCAAGGTCGAAACCACAAGCTTGTCAGATAACACCGGTGCATCCTCGATTCGATCCGAATACAACTCATAGGAAATGGTTTCTCCAAAGAAAACTACGAACTGCTTCACAAAGATTCCCTCGTAAATCTCCGTCATGTCCTCTTCCACTGCTTCTTTCCCCTCGAACTGATAAACAATGGTAATATGCTCCCCCGGTTCACCATGATACTCAACAAAGCACTTATCATAAAGATGATATTTGATAATAAGACGTGAATCCAGATTCTTATAAAAACCAAAATACATATTGCGAAGGACATACTGGCGAAGCAGATGATCCAGCACCTTAAATTCTCGCTCACTGAGAAGTTTCACGGTAGACAAAAACTTCATATATGCAAGATTACAACTTTCTTTCATCTGCGTTTCACGCTCAAAATAGTAAGCTAAATAGGTAAATAATTCTTGCGGTACACCCTCGTGCTCCAGCATGTATTCATGGGACCAGTAGGTCAAATATGCTTCGATGAGCATCTTGTCCTGCCCCTTGGTGACATAGGAGGCGAAAATATCAACAATCTCCCCCAAATGGCTCTCCGCATACAACGCCTGAAACAAAATATTTTCCTCCAAATCATTGACATGCAATTCCTGATCCATCGCCATTTTCCACAGCTGAATCATCCACTCTGTCGGTCCGACTGTATTGCTGGACAAATAAACAATGGTTGCGGGCGTGGCAAGATTCTGCTCCGCCAAATATCCACAGAGCCCAAGTAAGAATTCGTCGCGCTCAAAGCCGGATGAAACCACAAACTCATCACACATCTGAAGCAGCATGCGTCCGTCAACATCAAGTGCATAATACTCTTTCATCAACGCATACGCCCGGTCATAATGTTCCTGCGAGAGAAATAACGTCATGATATATGTCAATGCATCCCGATCCATTTTGGTGTAATCTACCTCATCCAAAAAATGCTTCTCCAAAATCTCCTCACGACAATGATTGCGCAGGAATGAGACAAAAAGGGGATACTTCTTCCTCACATATGCTTTTGCTACAAGTGGAGAATGAATAAAGGTATCAATCTTGTTGATATCATCCAAGACAAAGGTGTCCGCACTTGTCCGCTTATCAAAATCAGAAAGAATAAACGGCAATGACAGCGGTGATAAGTTCTTTAGTTTATCAATATATTTCTCCGGAAACATCACACGTTGTAACTGATATTTGTTTTTATCTGTAATCAGCGTACCCCATCTCGTCTCCATAAACACTTGAAAATGTTCTGATATAATCGGTACATAGGCAACCTTGTTCACAACAGGCACCACGATTGGCATCTCATATTGTTCCTGATACACCAAGACGCGCGTAATCTCAGGATAAACACACACAACTTTTTTCATGTAAACCATGCGCGATACCGCTTTTGCCATATCCTCATCTACGATGCCCATCTCCAAAACATTCTGGTATACAATCGCAAGATTATCGTTCATGCGGTTTAATTTCATTTGTTCAATCGCAAACAGTTCCATCGCGCGCAAATACTGTTGATACAACTGAGGCATGCTTTTTCTGTTCAGAATAACATTCGCATAAAGCAGCGCCTTTTTCTGATATGGCAAATTGCAACTATATCGAAAATACATGCCTACCATCTGTGGCAATTCTTCGGTGCTTGTATCCGGGAGCGTCATCATGTAGGCTTCATATAAACCATTGAGACGCAAATCTTCGTTTATTCCTTTCCGATACCAGTCAAGGAAACGCTCTTCATATATCTGATTTCTCAACAGGTAGGAAACAATACATGTCAAGAATTCTTTAACCGGATAAATCTCATATGCCGCCTTCACAATAAACCATATTTTCTCTGAAAACACATTCGTTTTTTCGAGCACATGACACACCTGCACCGCCAAGTCACGCGTCAGGGCGTTTTTCTTTGTCGCCCAGTAAAGCAATCGCACGGAAGTTTCTGAAAACTCATGGAACAAATACGGGTCCTGCTGATAAAGTGTATATGCTTCGATATACAAGAACGGCGATGAATTTCCCGCTTCCATCCACTGGATAATCGCACGCAATTTTCGCGTATTATTGTTCAAATACTCTTCTCGAAGGAATAACAAAAACCAAAAAATTCTTGCATCTTCGGGATGACTGCGGAAAATGATTTCTATTTCCTTTGTCAAGCGGTTCACATAGCTTTCTTCCTGTTCAATCAATGTGCAAAGATAGAGTAGGTAAGCCCATGCCACACTGCTTTTATCCGCAATGTCACGCTTCAAATCCTGGATAAGCCATAGTGCTTCCTGTCTCTGCTTATTCACGATGTAACACTGTGCTTTTATCAGGCGATACCATTGATTATCATCATCGCGCCGCAGCATATCGTCCAAAATTGCGATGGTTCGCTCACACCATTTCCCTGTCGTTATACGGCGGAAACGATAATCTTCATATGTCTTTGTCAGAAGAACCATCTCACGCTTTTGTTGGCGCGTAGCCCATTCGTATGTGCTATTCTCCAAATCAAACGTCGCCATCACTTGAAATTCTCGCACAACGCCCTTGCATGAAAAGGTGATTCGTGCATAGTTCTTGCCGGCATGCATCCGGTTTTTGTGTATGTAGTAATTGAGCAGCATCGTGCTTCCCAAGAAATAATCCGTCGTAATTTTATCCTTTTCAACTGTGACAAAATCGTTGTCACTTTCTACATCGATTTCGACATACCCCCACGCGCTCTTAGAAACCAGCAAGGTCTCTTTGCGATTCTCCGTGATGCGGTAAAAGTTTTTCTCTGTCTCTTTGATTGTGAAATCTATCGGCTCCTTCAAACCTGCAGAAACCATAAACTCTTCCAGATTTAAGGAAGACGGCATCGCTCTGCGGTAGCCTGTATAAAGCAGCTGCTCCCAGATACTCCGCCGACTCATAAAGTCCGCAAATTTGTCCGAATAGAACAACTGCATCGCCTCAATCCAGTGCCCCTTTGCCAATTCTGCGAAATCCTCCAGTGACGTAATCTCCCCTGTCGAACACATAATTCTTTCGGCAGAAAATTGAACATCAAAAGGAAGGCGATGCTCTCCCCCGTTACAAACAATTGTAAAGTAACCTTGAAGATGATCCCCCTCGGAATATTTCTGACCACGAACTTCAAAACGAATCGTCACCTCTGTACCATCAAACTGTGGCTTGGGAATCCGCACATATGGATTCGACGAATATACGATACCTCGTATCGGCAAACCGTCTTCACTACTCATCGTGAACTCATCTTGAAGTTTCTCTTTTTCTTTGCCTACCACAACGAGTGGATTGGCTGAAAAAATCAGTTTCGGCCTTCTGTTGTCAAACTTATCTTCTGACATTCGCCAGATACGCTTTCGCAAAATATGACACCCTTTTCTCGCCTAGCCTGGCGTATCGATACCAGTTGATTTTTTGGTATTTATGACTATAATAAATTATAAACTATTTAGGAGGGACTTGCAATAAACTTTGTCCTTCACAGGAGGTCACAATGATTACTCACAAGGACCATTTTCATGGCAGTGATTTGGAAAAAATAGAAAAAATCTACGGGATTAAGAAAGAAGATATCATCAGTTTTTCCGCGAATGTAAACCCACTGGGAATATCAACCAGTCTCAAGCAGAAATTGGCAGGACATATTGACTGTATTTCTACATACCCGGACCGGGATTACACTTCTCTTCGTCAGTGCATGGCAGACTACGTCGGCACCGAACCAGAGAATATCATCGTGGGCAATGGTTCAACAGAACTGATCTCTTTGTTTATTCAGATTGTACATCCAAAAAAAGCAATGATTCTGGGACCTACCTATTCTGAATATGAACGTGAGATTGCTCTTGGGGGCGGCACAACGCTCTACTATCCGCTGAAGGAAGAGAATGGCTTTCATCTGGATACCGACCACTTCACATCAAAACTGGACGACTCTCTGGATTTACTCGTTTTATGCAATCCGAACAATCCCACCTCCAGTTGCATTTCTATTGATGATATGCGCCAGATTCTCGATGTCTGCAAGCAACATGACATCTATGTGATGGTCGATGAGACCTACATCGAATTTGTGGATGATGTGAAACACGCCTGTGCCGTGCCTCTGACCGCATACTATAACAATATTATTATTCTGCGTGGCACAAGTAAATTCTTTGCCGCACCTGGTCTCAGACTTGGATATGCCATCACCGGCAACCAGGACCTGCTTCGCAACATGAGTCAACGCAAAAATCCTTGGACAATCAACTCGCTCGCTGTGATTGCCGGCGAATTGATGTTTGCCGACAAAGCATATATCAATGACACCAGAGAACTGATTATCTCAGAGCGAAAACGTATGTATGAAAGCCTTAAGGCATCGACAAGATTTCGTCCCTACAAGCCAACAGCAAACTTTATGCTCGTTCGCATTTTGGAGGAAGATTTGATAAGTAGCGATTTGTTTGACCGCGCCATCAAAGAGGGAATGATGATTCGCGACTGCTCCACCTTCCCATTTTTAAATGATAAGTTCATTCGCTTCTGCTTTATGCAGCCTGAAGATAACGATCGATTATTGGAATGCTTGTTGCGATAGCATACAATTATTTCTTATATATCATGTAAAGCAAAAAAGGTCCTCAGGATTTTCATCCCACGGACCCTTTTATTATGTACTTTCTGATTTATCTGTTTTGGAAATACTCATGGATTCCCTTTGCGGCTGCCTTACCTGCACCCATAGCGAGGATAACGGTCGCTGCACCGGTAACGGCATCACCACCGGCGTAAACTGCATCCTTTGAAGTTGCACCATCATCTTCAGCGATAATACAACCTCTGCGGTTTACATCCAAGCCTTTTGTTGTAGCTGAAATCAATGGGTTTGGAGATGTTCCAAGGGACATGATAACAGTATCAGCATCAATCTCATACTCAGAGCCCGGAATTTCAACCGGTCTTCTTCTACCGGATTCATCCGGCTCACCCAACTCCATCTTGATGATGCGAATGCCCTTCACACATCCGTTTTCATCTACAAGGATCTCTGTCGGATTCTGGAGCAAATCAAAGATAACGCCCTCTTCCTTCGCATGATGTACTTCTTCTACTCTGGCAGGAAGTTCTGCTTCACTACGACGGTAAACAACATGAACTTCTGCACCGAGACGAAGTGCTGTACGAGCTGCATCCATAGCTACATTACCACCGCCGACAACGACAACTTTCTTGCCGCGTGCAATTGGTGTGTCATATCCCTCTTTAAACGCTTTCATCAAGTTGTTTCTTGTCAAAAATTCGTTCGCAGAAAATACACCCTTTGCCTGCTCTCCCGGAATTCCCATGAATCTAGGAAGACCGGCACCGGAGCCGATAAACACTGCCTCAAATCCTTCTTTTTCCATCAACTCGTCGATGGTAATCGAACGACCGATGATAACATTGGTCTCAATCTTAACGCCAAGAGATTTTACATTTTCAACCTCTGCCGCAACGACTTTGTTCTTTGGCAGACGGAACTCAGGAATACCATAAACAAGTACACCTCCCGCCTCATGAAGTGCCTCAAAAATCGTCACATCATAACCAAGTTTCGCCAAATCACCTGCACAAGTCAAACCGGCAGGACCAGAACCTACAACAGCAACCTTGATACCGTTCTTCTCTTCACAACCCTGTGGCTTGATTCCATTTTCTCTCGCCCAGTCAGCTGCAAATCGCTCAAGTTTTCCGATAGAAACAGCTTCACCCTTGATACCGCGAATACACTTGCCTTCGCATTGACTCTCCTGTGGGCAAACACGTCCGCAGACAGCCGGAAGTGCGGATGAATCGCTGATAACACTGTATGCCTTCTCGATATCGCCTTCTTTGATTGCTGCTATAAAATCCGGAATCTGGATAGAAACAGGGCATCCCTTGATGCACTGTGCATTTTTGCAATTCAAGCAACGGGTTGCTTCTTCCATCGCCTCTTCCATGTTGTAACCTAAACATACTTCTTCGAAATTCGTGGCACGAACCTTAGGGTCCTGTTCGCTAACCGGAACTTTTACCAATACATCCATTACTTGTCACCTCCACAATGTCCGCATCCGCCGTGATGTGTATCACCTTCCTGCAAAGCAAGCATCGCGCGACCTTCTTCTGTTTTATATTGCTGCTGTCTGGACATCGCCTGATCAAAGTCAACTAAGTGGCCATCAAACTCAGGACCATCTACGCAAGCAAACTTCACTTCGTCTCCAACTACGAGTCGGCAAGCACCACACATACCTGTTCCATCCACCATGATAGGATTCATGGAAACAACGGTCGGAATATTTAATTCCTTTGTGAGTTTGCAGACAAATTTCATCATGATCATTGGGCCAATCGCAACACAGTGATCGAATGTCTGCCCCTCGTCAACCAATGCCTGCAACTGATTGGTTCCCATGCCATGGAATCCGTATGTACCATCATCTGTTGTCACACAAAGCTGACCGGCAACGGCTCTCATCTTCTCAACAAAGAACAGCAAATCCTTTGTTCTGGAGCCCATGATAACAGTGACGTCAACGCCGTGCTCCTTCAACCATTTTACCTGTGGATAAACCGGCGCTGTACCAACACCACCTGCGATAAACACAATTTTCTTTTTCTTTGTTTCCTCGAGATGTTTCTCCTCACATAACTCGGATGGCATGCCTAAAGGACCAACGAAATCCTTGAACGCATCTCCCACCTCAAGATATGACATACGCTCTGATGACGCTCCTACTGTCTGGAATACGATAGTGATGATACCTGCTTCTCTATCATAATCGCAGATGGTAAGAGGGATTCTTTCCCCAATCTCGTCGATTTTCACAATGACGAACTGCCCCGGCAAGCATGACGCTGCAACTCTCGGCGCCTTCACATCCATCAAGAAAATCTTATCAGCAAGCTTCTCTTTTCTTACTATTGGATACATAATATACCTCCCACTTTCTTATTTTATTTGATATGCTTTTGTCCATCGCGGACTCCCCGCAGCATAAAAATACTAACTAAAATAGACTAACTCGTCCTGTGGCTTCTCCGCCGGCTTCATCTCCACCGGATAAAGAATTGGACCTTTGCCTTTGTATTCTCTGGCGAATTCCACCTTTATCTTTGCGATCAAATCAATCCACGAACGATGCTCCGGCGTATTCTCCAAATTCGTCTTGCACATCATGCCAAGGAATGTAATATCCTCCACACAACATGTCATCGCAAACCTGCCCGGCACAATCACACCGCGCTTTAATTTGCCATCCTTTGGATTGTAAACAAGCCCAAGAAAATGAACCGTCTTGCCATCATATTTCTTGGGGTTTTCCATACAATCCATAAACCAGAGTGCATAGTCGGCGTCTGAAATTTCAATCACATCCGCATTCAAATCAAATGGCAACTCTTCCTCTCTGTTGTCAATCGTACCGTCTACACGCTCGTAAACAATCTGTGCCGGTCGGTTCACTGCTTTGATGTTCCCGCGAAATTTTGCCTTCGGAGTATCGTCTGTACAGCGGTTAAAAATAACGACCTCCGTCTGGAAAAACTGCTCTACCATCATGGCACGCATATTCGCCATATACATCTCAAATGTCGTGGCATCTACAGTCGCTAAAGATTGTACAATCACCCAATCCTTAGGAAACGACATCTCGTATACATTGCCCACATCCCATGTACCGTTATACTCCAAGAAAACTGCATCCGGCTTATACTCGTCCTGTAGTTGCTGCAGTTTTTCTGTCGTAAAATCTTCTTCCTTCTCGATATATGCGACCGCTGCACCAACTGTCCTTAACTTGTCCGCATCATACTCCACATCGCCGTCCTCACACGCAATGATGAGCATACGATCGTTGTCATCGCCAAATCCATTTTCAAATATCGTTTCCTGAATCAATGTAGTCTTACCACTGTCCATAAAACCTGTGAAAAAATAAATTGGTATCTCTGCCATTTATGTCCACCTCTCTATGTCATCGGCATCCCCTTAGGCAATGCCAAATAATTCTTCTAACTTGTGCTCATCGATATCTGTACCGATAACAACCAGACGGCCTGTATAGTCCGGATCGCCTGTACGAAGTTCATATTCGCCATCCACCAAATCAAAATAGATCCATGTGCCATCTGTCGACGGAACCATACCTTTTGAGCGGAGAATCATGCCATAATCTTCTGTCTCAGTGAAGACCTGCATTGCATGCTCAATCGTCTCCCTGTCAAAGATGTGAGGCGTTTCCTTGCCCCAGCTTGTAAATACGTCATCTGCATGATGGTGATGATGATGTTCATGGTCATGGTCGTGATGGTGATGCTCATGGTCTTCATGGTCATCATGGTGATGATGGTGCTCGTGCTCTGCGTGTGCAGCCTCCGCCAATGTCTTCATCTCGAGATTGTCCTGTCCCTCAATCACCTTCAAAATCTGTGCACCGGAAATTTCATCCCAGTTTGTTGTGATAATCGCCGCTTTGGGATTCAGATTTTGAATCCATTTCACGCAGAACTCTAACTGGTCCTGCGTTGCCTTCTGTGTTCTACTGAGAACAACTGTCGTAGCATACTCAATCTGATTGTTAAAAAACTCACCAAATGCCTTCATCTGTTTGGAAGCCTTAAGCGCATTCACAACAGTAACAAGTGCATTTAACTTCACATCATGACTTTCTTCCAAATCGATGACTGAGGTCATGACATCGGATAGCTTGCCAACGCCCGACGGCTCAATCAAAATACGATCTGGAGAGAATTTATTCAAAACTTCTTTTAAATTCTCTGCAAAATCTCCTACAAGGGAGCAACAAATACATCCAGAGTTCATCTCTGAAATCTCGATACCGGAGTCCTTCAAAAATCCTCCATCAATACCAACCTCGCCGAACTCGTTTTCAATCAATACAATCTTCTCACCCGCAAATACTTCATCAATCATTTTTTTGATAAAAGTAGTTTTGCCTGCGCCCAAAAAACCTGAAATAATGTCAATTTTTGTCATGTTTTATTCCTTCTTTCTTTCTCTTGACTTTCTACAATGAGATGTATCAAAATATACAAGTACATATACATAGAATTATAGCATATTTTCCTCTTGAAACAATGACCTATTTTTTGTTTTTGTTGCAGAAAATATGTATAATTTTTAACAATCAAACCATGTCCCAAATCCTAGGGATAAATGTGCATATCAGAAGGGAGAAAAGAATGGAAATCTTAGGACAACACCAGGAATTGGTCGCTCAACAGGTGATAAAAAATTTGAAAAGAAGACACATGGAAGGTTTTTACTGTAAGACCCCGGAAGAAGCTGTAAAACTCGCCTCTTCTCTGATGAAGGAAGGATCTTCTGTCTCTTGGGGTGGCAGCATGACAATGAAAGAAATCGGTCTTGCTGACGAAATCCGGTGCCGAAATGATTTGGTCGTATTGGACCGCGCGAGCGCAAAGACGCCCGAGGAAATCGAAAAGATTTATCGTGATGTTTTTTCTGTTGATAACTATATCATGAGCACGAATGCCATCACGGTAGACGGCGAACTTTTAAACATTGATGGCACAGGAAACCGCGTGGCTGCTCTTATCTTCGGACCAAAACAGGTGATTATTGTTGCAGGCATGAATAAAGTTTGTATGAACATAAAGGATGCCATGCGGCGTGTGCGCAACATCGCATCACCTCCTAACTGCATTCGTTTGAATCAAAATACGCCTTGTTCAAAAACGGGTCTGTGTGGCGATTGCCTGTCCGATGACTGTATCTGTAATCAGATTGTCACAACAAGAAACAGCCGTAACCCAGAACGAATCAAGGTCATCCTAGTAGAAGGTAATTGGGGCTTCTAAATTATGCATAATCAAATAATAGGAGAATTTGAAATGACAGTTTATAACGAGGATACTCACAAGGTTGTGAAAACACTCCACTCCGACCCCATTTCCGGCTTGTCAGATGCACAAGTGCAGGAGAAACGAGCGCAGCATGGAGAGAATAAACTGAAAGAGAAAAAAAAGAAAACTAATTTACAAAGATTTGCGGAACAGTTTAAAGATGTGATGATTCTTATTCTGATTGCAGCCGCAATTGTCTCTTTTGTGGTTGCCTGCATAGAAGGTGACCCAAAAGAATTTTTTGAGCCAATGCTGATTCTGCTGATTGTTATCCTGAATGCAATCATGGGCGTTATGCAGGAAAGCAAAGCGGAGAAAGCATTGGATGCGTTAAAAAGCCTTTCTGCTCCCCACGCCAGAGTCATCCGCGATGGAGTGGAGAAAATTATCGACGCTGCAGAATTAGTTCCCGGTGATATCATCCATTTGGAAGCCGGCGACTTCATTCCGGCAGACGCACGTCTTTTGCAAAGTGTAAGCCTGAAAAGCGAAGAATCCGCTCTAACTGGCGAATCCGTGCCATCTGAAAAAGATGCTTCCGTCATTGTAGATGAAAAGGCTGCCCTTGGCGACCGAAGCAACATGGTATTCTCCGGATGTTCCATTACCTACGGAACTGCCACCGCCATTGTAACTGCCACCGGAATGGATACGGAAATGGGCAAAATTGCAAATCTTCTTGACAATGAAGACAATGTACAGACTCCCCTGCAGGCAAAGTTGGCTCAACTCGGAAAGTATCTTGGCTTCCTTGCACTAGCTGCCTGCGCAATCATCTTTGTGGTTGGCATTACAAGCGGCATTCCGGCGATGGAAATCTTTATGACGGCTGTTTCTCTGGCTGTCTCTGCGATTCCTGAAGGACTTCCTGCGATTGTAACCATTGTATTATCCATTGGTGTCCAGCGGATGGTTAAGAAAAACGCTATTATCCGCCGCCTTCCGGCTGTAGAGACACTGGGCAGCGCATCCGTTATCTGCTCGGACAAAACCGGTACCCTGACACAGAACCGCATGACGCTTGTAAAAGCATATCTGGATGATACAGGGGAAATAGAAGAAATCAGCAATCAAAATACAGAAAAGATACGCCAGCTCCTTTTGTATGGTACCTTGTGCAGCGACGGCAGCGTCGTTTTTCATGGAAACGAGGAACAGCACATTGGTGATCCCACGGAAACCGCAATTGTATTGGCTGCACATAAAAACGGAATGTCCAAAGATGAGCTCAATAAAACTTATCCTCGTTTGTCCGGAATCCCGTTTGATTCTGACCGAAAACTAATGTCAACTATCAATCGTATTGATGATAAAAATATTGTAATCGTCAAAGGCGCCTTTGACGTAATGGCTTCACGGTGCATCACCGGAAATATGGAAGAAGCGGCAACGGCAAATGAAAAGATGAGCAAGGACGCCCTGCGTGTGCTGGCTGTCGGATATAAGGAAATCGACCACATCCCTACATCCCCTACCTCGGAAGTACTGGAAAACGGTCTGACCTTTATGGGACTGTTTGGCATGATTGACCCACCACGCCCAGAAGCAAAGGATGCCGTACAGATATGCCGGAAGGCTGGCATCCGTCCGATTATGATTACCGGTGACCATGTGGTAACTGCTTCAGCAATTGCCAAAGAACTCGGCATCCTGAAAAATGATGACAAAGCGCTCACAGGCGCCGAACTGGATGCCATGACCGATTCTGAACTGGATAATCAGGTGGAAAACATTTCCGTTTATGCCCGTGTGTCCCCAGAGAATAAAATTCGTATTGTAAAGGCATGGCAGCGCAAAGGTCATGTGGTCTCTATGACCGGTGACGGTGTGAATGACGCCCCTGCGCTGAAAGCTGCAGATATCGGCTGCGCCATGGGAATCACAGGAACAGATGTAGCCAAGGGTGCTGCTGATATGACTCTGACGGATGATAATTTTGCCACAATCGTAGATGCCATTCGGGAAGGACGCGGCATCTATGCAAACATCAAAAAGGTGGTAGGATATCTGCTCGGCACCAACATCGGCGAGGTTGTTTCTGTTTTTGTGGCAATGCTTTTATGGCATAAAACGCCTCTTTTGTCCATGCAGCTTTTATGGATTAACCTTGTGACAGACAGTCTGCCTGCCATTGCCCTTGGTATGGAGCCTGTAGAAAAGGATATTATGGATCAGAAACCCAAAGCAAAAGACGAAGGATTATTTGCCCACGGCTTCGGCATCCGTATGGTATTGCAGGGTTTCATGTTCGGACTGTTAGCGTTGATTGCATTCTACATGGGTGAACGCGGAATGGGAACCACAGAAGGCGGTCAAACAATGTCATTTATGGTGTTGGCTTTCTCACAGGTAATTCAGGCATTCAATATGCGGTCAGAACATTCCTTGTTCCGGATTGGCGTTTTCAGCAACCATAAGTTGAATCTTGCCGCCCTTATTTCCGCCCTGCTGGTAGTGTTGGTGCTGTTTACTCCACTGTCAGCACTGTTTGGTCTGGTTCTGCTTCCTGCAAGCCTGTATTTGAAGGGACTGTGCCTGATTCTAGTACCGGTTCTTGTCATGGAACTTTCCAAAGCCTGTGGCCTTATCAAGCACCAACACTGATACTTCAACACCCATTGCACCTATCCTGTAAAAGAAGGGAGAGTAAAAATGTTTGATGATATTAAAAAGAACCGACGAGTTGCTAAATGGATCATCGGCATCATATCGATCTGTGCCCTTATCATACTTGGGTTGTTTCATATAGGCAGTATTGCGAGGGTTGCTTCCCAATTGATAAATCTGATTAAGCCCATACTAATCGGCATCATTGTCGCTCTGATTCTAAATGTTCCAATGCGCACGATAGAACAGCGTCTTTTGCCCAAGCTAAAAATAAAAAAGGGCAAACGCAGTCTTTCTATCATATTGGCTCTCCTTCTGATCATCGGAGTTTTGGTTGGTGTTTCATTTCTTGTAATTCCCGAATTAGTAAATGCCATCAGCCTGATTGTTCAGATTATCGCAAACAGTCTGGAACAGCTTGCAGATTTGGAAAAGACCGGCGGTGATTTGACGCGCATTCCATTTTCGGAATATTTAGACCAAATCGACTGGATCGGATTAAAGAATCAATTAGAAAATTGGTTTAAAGCACAAAGCGGAGAATTGATGAACCACGCAGTAGGCGCAGCCGGTTCTGTCGTAAGCATCATTTTTACATCAATCATCAGTCTAACCTTTGCGATTTATATCCTTGCGCAAAAAGAAACATTAAAAAAACAAGTTGTCCGACTAATCCATGTCTGGCTGCCGCAACGCTTCGGAGATATTGTACTCCATGTTGCATCTGTATGTAACAATACATTTCGGCTTTATATTGCCGGACAGACAACGGAGGCCATTATCCTCGGAACTCTTTGTATGCTTGGCATGATGATTCTGCGTCTCCCATACGCCCCAATGATAGGCGCTTTAATCGCTGTAACAGCATTGATTCCCATTGTTGGAGCTTTTATCGGGACGATTATCGGCGCCATTATGATACTCACGGTAGATCCTTTCAAGGCGTTTGTATTTGTGATTTTTCTTTTGATTTTGCAACAGATAGAAGGAAACGTAATTTATCCTAAGGTGGTCGGAAATAAAATCAATCTCCCTGCAATCTGGGTTTTGGCGGCTGTCACAATCGGCGGAAATCTTGCCGGTCCGATTGGGATGCTCCTTGGAGTGCCTGCGGCATCAGCAGGTTATGCGCTTTTGAAGGAAGCCACCGATTTTTACGAAAGTAAACAGGGTGCAAAATCAGCACCACCGGAAACGGTCGAAACCCGAAATGAATCAAGGTCATCTTAGTAAAAAGAAAGAGGAGCTTCTTAAAGAACAATGTCATCTTATCTTAATGACATTTTCTAAAGAAGTCCCTCTTTTTTTAAGTAATCTAAAAATCCTTCGCACCCCACCACCACATCGCGGTAGGTTGCCTCGAAATCCCCTGTATACCAAGGGTCCGCCACATCTGCTCCACTATCCGCAAATGTCAAAAGTTTGAAGATCTTTCCCTTGGCGTCTGTGCCGCCAACAAGGCGCGTCATGTTTCGGATGTTGGCGCTATCCATTCCAATCAGATAATCAAAATATAAATAGTCGTCGCGATTCATCTGGCGCGCACGATGCGGAATCACGGGAATTCCTTCCTGCTGTAGCTTTCGCACCGTACCGTAATGCGGACCATTCCCAATCTCCTCTCGGCTCGTCGCCGCCGAGTCTATTTCAAACTGCTCTGCCATGCCTCGCTGCGCCACCATATGGGCAAGCACACTCTGCGCCATCGTGGAACGACAGATGTTGCCGTGGCAGACGAATAATATTTTTATCATGTCTTTGAAACCTCATGTATTTAGGATTGTCAAATTTTTTGTCCTTTGCAAATAATCTTCAATGCATTTTATCAAATCTGATACAGGCTTCATAAAACAAATGCAAATCACTGATATAATATTTCATAAGATAAGTCTCCTCCTCTAATATTCTTTATCTCTCCGTTCAAAAGGACACTCCGATAAATTCCCCATCCCTACACATTCCTGCTCCAGCTTCACATTATGTAAAAGCATATAAGAAACCACTTCCTGTAGTTCTTCATCCTTTTCCATTTCTTTCAAGCGTACTCTGTCTGATTCCGTTAATGTTCTTCCATATTTTTCATAGCACTTCAGTGTCTCAATATCCATATGATACATTTGGAAGGGAATACCCGTTTTATTTCGCAAATCCTTTAATATTGAAAAACCGCCTGCATCAATATCCCCAAAATGGTAATAGGATATGCTCGGGAGTTCCTGATATATCTTTTTTAACAGTGTTCTTCGAATACCATTATGATATCCACCCAGATAGATAATCAGACTTTCAGGCTCCTGCCACCGAAAAAATGTAGTCAGATTTTCGATAGTAATTACCCGTTTAATCCGGGATAAATCAGAAAAGGTAACCTTCCATAAATCTTCCCCTGAAATTCCCAAACCCTGATTCAGTGTTCGAAGATTCATGGGTCCTCCATCAATCATAATCATGATATCACCCTTAAGATAGACATAGTTAGGTGTGTGATAAATTCCATACTCTGCTAAAATCTCAGCGGTATCCATAGAAGCATACTCAGGATGAAATCTTCGGAATATTTTCGCCACCTGATTTTTTAACTGTTCAAAGTATTTGGAATCTTGAAAATGTTCAATAGAGAATTCTCTGATATAGCATGGTTTTCTATTCTTCTCAACGCTTGATAAAGCCACGAACAAACGTCTGGTTTCCTCCATCTTCGACAGATTAATATACTCCTTTACAGACTGATGATTATTCAACCGTTCCTGCAAATATCGGGCGAATTTTCCGGTAATCGGAATCTCTTCCTTTTCGCCGTTGCAATAATTCTCCAAAAGTGTCTGATTTTCTTCCTCCAGATTGCATTTAGGCGTTCGACGGACATAGGTATATGCCTGCGTCAACCGTTCCATGTTGAGTTGTACCTTTTGTATCACATAGTCAACCTTCTGCTCTTTCCAGATAATTTTAATGAGTCCTTTTTCTTCCATGTTCCGCATTTGGATATGAATATTCTCATATGCCAAAGAACTTTCATCAAAATATTCCGGAAAGACTGTTTTTGTAAAACGAAGTTCAATTTTAACATTTCTTTTGTTTTTACCAATGGAAAGAAGACTATTTTCATAGGTATCCAGCAATTTGTTTATGACTTGCTTATCATACTGCACCATTTACATACCTCTCTACAAAACTTGTCTTTTCATCTGTCATAACAAGAAGTGTTTCTTCAATAAACGGGCTGATATATTGGATTTTGTCCGGCGGAGAAGCAATTAGAATCTGCAGAGGCAGACGCCTTAAAAACTCCAATACGCCGCCGATTCTCTCATCATCCATATTGTTGAATGCTTCATCAAACAAGACAAGTCCTATAGATTCCCCACCAATATTATTTTTATAAAGCTGTACAAAGGATGCTGCTACAGTCACGTAGAAAGGAGTCTGTGTCTCTCCACCACTCTTTTCTTCGCAAACCTTAGAATAGAGTGAATACGTACCATCGCTATGAATGATGCGAATGTCATAGTCCATATAAGTTCGATAGTCTGTAAACTCATCCAATGCTTTTGAACTGTTGTCATTGTCCAACGCAAGTCGCTCAAACAGTTCCTCTATTACCGCCTTATGGGTTTCATGAAATACACCACTAAAAATGGATTCGCCTTGCATGGCATTAAAATCATCCATAATCATCTCATAATACTGGCGATACCGCTTACTGGGCATAAATAGAAATTCATATTTTTCGTTACTAAATACAATATCTTTCAACGCCTTATTCAGCTCTTTAAACTCTCCTTGGGCAGTCTTCATATTCTCCTGCAATTTGGATAAAAATTGCTCTCTAAACTCCTCCTCAGCAGACTGTCTGGCTGACTCCACCTTTTCCTCATACTGAAGCAGTTCTGAATTTTTCAGTTTCATAAACTCTGCCTCAAAATCTGCATATCCTTCAATGGTAGCTGCCGCACCAAAATCATGGGCAGTTTTGTATTTCACCATAGTATCCTTCATATTGTCTAACAACTTATCCACCGTCGTCAGATTCGCCTTTTTCCTTCGACCATAATTCTCTTTAAACTGCGAGAACGACTTATCTCCAGTCTGTTTTTCATATTCCTGATTCCATGACGGAAGATAATCCCCCGCCTGTATACCTGATTCAGTATAAATCCCTTTCTGAACGGTATAATCAAGTTGTCTTTCTGCAATCCGCTGCGTTAAGCTTTTAATATGTTCCTCTGTTTTTCCTGCTCCGCGATTCAACTTGTCCAACTCGCCTGCCAATTCCTGTAGTAAGTTTTCCAGTGTTGACAACTGCACCTGTTTCATAATCATACCGGAATTTTTTTCTAATGTAGCTATATTTTCCTTACATTTATGAATCTCCATGCGTAACTGATGCAAATCTGAGAGTACCGGAATTCTGTACTTGATATCCATATCATGCTCTGTAGATAACGGTTCTAAAACACTTTGCAACATTTCCATTCGGTTATCCAGTTCCTTCAACTGCTCTTTCAGTTTAATGCTTTTCTGCCGTGCCTGTTCTAATTGTACTTTTACCGCACTTTGACCAATATATGGTGTTTCAAAAATGGACGGTTTTATGGCACTTGCCACATGGTTTTGGTATTTCATACATTCTCTGGTAATAGAGATTCTATACTTCTTCAAATCCTGATAGCTATCACACATAACTACCTTGCCCAGAATCATGTTGATATAACGCTTAGCATATTTATTTTTCGAGGTTACCACGGTAGCCAGAGAGTCTTCAGGAACTTCGTCATATTCATCCAATTTTTGGGTATTTATCAAGCCCACTCCATATGCTTTCTTTTCCTTCCTAAGCCTATCATAAGTTCCAAGCGCAATATCAAAATTCTCAGGTTCCACCAGAATATAGAATCGCTGTGTATTCAAGTATCCTTCCACTGCATTTCTCCAAGTCTCGTCTGTAATCTCTAACATTTCACACAAGACTCTTGGCGCAGGCGCTCTGCCGATGCGCACAAATTCTTCCTTGATTGCTTCCATAACAAAGGATACATCATCTGCATAAGACAGTTTCTTCTTCATAAGCCGCTCGATTTTCTGATCCAGTTCCTGCTTTTCCTGACTAATATGTTCTTTTTGAATAGACAAGTCTGCCTGCTTTTTAAACACTTTATCCCGCATCTCGTTTTTGTAAGATATCACCTGTTCTAAATTACTTCTCACATCTGCAAGATTTGTTTTTTGCTCTATCCCGGACAAATCTTCTCTATATGTCTTCACACAGTCTGCTACATCTTTTACCTCTAGCAGTTTCTTTAACTGTCGTTTCGCCTTTCCGACGCTTTCCAACAGATTTTTCTGTTCCTCCAGTCGCCCTGTCTGCCTTTCTTCCAGTTCCTTTAATTTTTTCTCCTGCTCATCCTTTGCAATAAAATCTTTATCACTGGCAAGTTCTGTCCTTAGGTCATCCCTGATTCTCTGTTTCTCCTCCTGCTCCTTTTTCGTTGCTGTAATTTGTCCGTTCTGTTCCTTCAGACGATATTCTTCCGAAGAGACTTCTCTCTGCAAGGCTACGATTTCTTCTGCTATTAAGTCCGCCTCCACGCGCTCCAGAAAGTAATCATACATTTTATCTTTTTTCTGTCCATCTTCTATCTGGGTATGAACAGAAACAATCTGTTCTAATTTCTCAATACGTAATTTCACATTCTCTAACGTTCTCTGCAAGTCCTGATATGAGCGAACATTTTCACGCAAAACGTCAATGTTGACTTCTTTTTCATCTAACACATAGGAATAAACAAAATCCTTAATATCATCAATCGGACGAAATGCCAGTGCTTTCGGTATCAAGCGAAAAAATTTATCCTCAATACGTCCGAAACGGTTTTTCATCATAGACTTTGCTTCTTTTTCTGTGGTACACCACTGGCGAATCATTTTCGCATTTGTAGTACGAAACTGATTAATCGATTTGGGTGTTCTGCCTTGAAAAAACAAAGTGTCGTCCAAACACATATTATCCATCAGATATCTTACCGTTTTTTCCTGTCCTTCTGAAGCTGAATCCACCACTGCACCAACAATAAAATATCGGTCCTTTTTCTCCTCATAAAACTCCAGTGCAACATGAGCACTAATCTCCCCGGTACGTTCATATGGCTTATTCTCCCGTCCGGTCTTACATCGGATATAGCCTGTCAGCTTACGTTTTCCGTTTTCATGCGCCGCCTTATTAAAATAGTTTGTGGTGCAAGTCACCACAAACTGAATAGCATCCAGAAGCGTAGATTTTCCTGCACCATTTTCACCGGAAATCAAGGTTGAATTTTCAAATTCAATAGTATCATTTGTGAACCGATGCCAATTAATCAGTTTCACTCTCGTCAGTTTCTTCATTTGATTTATCTCCCTTTTTGTAATTCTGCAGTTTTTCATATGCCTGCTTTATATCTTCTACACGAACCGCCATTAGTATGGAATCAAAGATAATAATACGTGTTTCCTCGCTAGACAAATCACTATCCAGCGTTTCAATCAATTGAAATCTCTTAAAAGTGCTGATGGCATTCCGCAAAGTCGTTTTATCAATCATTTTATCCCGAATTTTAAGACTCATAAATTTCTCGTGAATATCCCCAACATTGATAATCACCTCATCCGATATCGACAGTTCTCTTTTTTTCTCATCATACAAAATACGCAGAATAAGAAGAATTACAGATTCAAATAGTTTTAAATTATAACGGTTATAATTCTGCGGATTGGTAAGCTGCACGACTCCGTACTCCTCATTGATTTCCAGACGATATCCCAAAAGAGACAGATATGTCATAAATTTATCACGATATTTCAGAACAAAATAATAGTCCGCTTTATTGGTTTCATTTCTTTTACAAAGAAAGCAGCTGCTTAACAATCGATTACAGATTCTCGAAAAGTCATCCTTGTCACGTTGCAGCATTCCCTCTAACATATCCATACCTTTTCTATTCCTTTCTCAAAATTTCAAAATCGCGAAATCGATATCCGTTACACTGTGTTTCTTCTTTTACCGAAATTTTATACTTCATATTTTTCCTTTGACCATAAAGTCTGACATAAATCATTTTAACAAAATCATCAGTATTTTTAAGCGGCAATTCTGATGCATATATAGTATCTTTTCCCTTCATATTCTGACTTACATACTGATCTATTTTCTCCGGATTCAATACTTTCGCAAGTTTCTCCGCCATGCGCTGTATTTTTTCATTCCGTAGTTCCAAATCAAGAACATAATCCTCAATTGCCGCTGGTTCAAATGCTTTTTTTCCTTCAATTGGTGTATATAAGGATCTTTCATCCAACACGGCTGCACTATACAGGCGAACCAATTCATCCATAAACTCAATTCGGTAAATTCCACCCAAATCCATACTTTCCTCATTCAGTTTTTCCCCGATCCCCGAAAGTATTTCCTTTAACTGTCCTCTTACATCCTCGCCGCCAATCAAATAAAACTTGGCACGATTGATCGCAGCACGCTGATATTGTGTATTTTTCTGATTTATCTCAGATAAAATCTCATCCATATTCTGAAAAGCGTCCACAACCTGATGAATATACTGATAAACAAGCTCCTCTGCTTCTTCCTCGCTGATTTCCCGAATACTCGCCAAATCCACGCTTGCCTTCTCGATATAACTTTTGCTCTGGCTTTTACTCTCTAATCTCTCGACAATTTCAGGTCGAAACTTTGATACATTGTCTGATGTTAAGAGTCGATGGTATGCCTTGTCTACTATATTCTCGATATAATCATTAAACAAAACATCCATGATTTCTGCAGGTGTCTTGTATTTTGTCAATTCATCTATATAATGCTTGATACTGGAATTTAGATTTTTTAGACCGGTAATCAGCATGTCCGTATTTTCCACGATAGACATCAAAACAATACCGGGATTTTCTGTGTTACTACGCACCAGACTGTAAATTGTATAGATGTATCCCTGATACTCAATCTGCTTTCCCTCTGCAATATCAATGAATGTTCTGATAATCTTTACAGCATATTCTTTAAAACTTACACGCTGTACATAGCTTTTATCCGTCTCTATTTCAATCCATCCATAATACTCCAGCTTACGTATCATCCAGTTGGCTTTATCCCTACTGGATTTTCCGTCAACCTCTTCTTCTTGGAAATCCGCTGCCTGTGTCTGTTCAAAATAATATTGCAGTTCCTCCACAAGCACATCCCTTTCTACTCCAAAGGAAAGCTGATGATCCAATACAGAAAACAGCTTACAGATACACTCCCAATATACATTTTTATTCGGCGATGCCAGTGGCACAAAAAAGCGTTCGTCAATCACATGAAACATCTTAGTTATTACTTCCTTCTTATTCGATTATTTGTCAATACATACTATCCAAGGATTCTGCATTTAACAGGAAATCATACACGCTCATCATCAATATCCCATCCTCATTATAAAAAGGTTTTGGCGTATTCGATGTAATCACAATTTTCTTGAAAGAATCATGAATCTTCAAAAGCGGCCGTAACTCCTGCGCTGTCTTTTCTTCTGTTTCAAGAAGATATGCAGATTGGATATAATACCTCTTCGAACCTTTACTGCAAATAAAGTCCACCTCCAACTGCTTTTTTACAGCCTTTGAGTCATTATTTTTTTCAACGATTGTCAGATTGCCCACATCCACACTATAGCCACGCATACGCAACTCATTGTATATTACATTTTCCATTGAATGCGTCACTTCCATCTGGCGAAAATTGATTCGCACATTACGAAGTCCCATATCCATAAAATAATACTTCAGCGGTGTTCCTATATAAAACTTTCCCTTAATATCATATCTCTTAGCCGATTCCACTAAAAATGAATCTTCCAGGTACTCAATGTACTTTGTGATGGTAGTAGCAGTAATCTTGGAATTTCCAACACTCTTAAATGTATTTTTCAACTTATTCGGATTCGTGAGAGAACCAATTGCAGAAGAAAGAATATTCAGCAACGCTTCCATCTCACCGACATTTCTAATTTTATTACGCTTTACAATGTCATTAATATAGGTTTCTTTGAACAGATTATCAAGCAGAGCCACCTTCTGTTCTTCCGTATCTGCAAGTACAACCAGTGGGATTCCTCCGTATGATACATATTCATTCCATCCGTCATACTTATTTCCATCATACACGGACATGAACTCCGAAAAGTTAAGTGGGTACATACGAATCTCATCACCCCTGCCGCCAAATTCCGTAGCGATGTCACTTGACAGGAACTTAGCATTGCTGCCGGATACATATACGTCACAGTTCTTTTTATCCGCAAGTCCATTCAGCACACTGACAAATTCGTCGAGCATCTGCACCTCGTCCAGCAGGATATAGTATTCCCCATCATCCTTAATTTGCTCCTTGATCCACGGATAAAACACCTTCGGGTCACGGTATTCAATATTATCATACAAATCAAATGCCATCTCTATTATATGATCATGTGCCACTTCGTCCGCAAGCAAAGCGTTTTTAAACAATGTACGCAGCAAATAGGACTTTCCACATCTTCGAATGCCGGTCACAATTTTTATCAAACCATTATTTTTACGTTTTATCATCTGTTCCAGATAATAATCACGCTTAATCTCTACCTCCATCATCCGGCTCCCTTCTAAAAGAAATTTCGGTTAATTTTTCCTGATTTTTCTTTTATTATACCAATTATATCTTAGTTTTCAACTTCTAAAAGAAATTTCGGTTAATTTTCCCCGATTTTTCCATTATGCATCTACCTCTCTTCTATATACTTCAAGACTCCAAATTTTTTTATTACAGCTGGGACAAGTTAATTTTCTCATCTTTGGATTATGGTTTGCCAACAGAGCTCCCATTTTCTTTGGCTGAAATCTGGTATACACTCTGCACGCAGCCTAGTCCCAGATACTGCTGTGCATCCCTTGCTGTGATACCTCGCATATCCATGATTCTACGTAGTTTAACTCCAGTTTCTCGTTTGTTGATTAAAGGGAACATAGACACCTTCCTTTCCTGTACTAAACTATTATAGTAATTGCAACCTCACACATATAATCTCCTCCGAACAATACTTTTGTTACATTATACCTATTGTTCCGAATGATAATTGTCCATCAACCCAGCTTTTCTGCTGTGCTTCATGTATCATATCTCCTGGCATATTCTCACCCAACAAAAACGGAGAGTCTGGATTATGCTTTCTCATGTTTTCTTTCACAAGTGCAGCGTTGGAATTCGCATAACAGTACTTGCACAAATGACCGCAGGTATCATATGCGCCTATATCCACACCTAACAGGCAAGCACACGCTCCGTTTCTCTGGTTGCTTTTTTTCTTTGGCACATCCAGATGTGTATGGAGGGCAGTCTCAAAAGTGCTTACCGTCATACATCCGGCACAATCGGCTCCGTATGGTGCAAGGTCGTCTCCTTCCGCACATGGTCTTATGGTCATTCCATACTGTCCGGCAATTTTAATAAATTCTTTTCCAAGTCTTATTCTATCTGCCTTTGATACCTCTCTTACACTCGGAAAATTCCGCTCTACCTTCTTGTAAATATCAATAAAACTGATGACACACGACTTTGTATATCCGGCAAAGGTTTCTGCCATCTTTTCAAACTCCAAAATATGCCATTCTACGGAATGCCTCTCATCAATAAAGATAGGATCATATCTCCATCCCATACTGTCAACACCAACAATATCCGACAGTTTCTTAAAATCTTCCATGACCTTTTCCTTATCAGGAACATTCGGCTCTATGTCTTTCCCGTACGGAGTTATTGTTACAAACCAATACTGTCCATATGGTTTCAACATATCCATATGCGGAATCATTGGTGCCGGATTCTTGGTGCAAAAAGCAATCAAATCCACCACGTCCGGTGAAAGATGATACTTTGTAACCTGCGTTGGATTATAAGGATTTCGTACAAGCACAAATCCTGCCTTTATTCTGTTTATGAACCACTTTGAATAGAATGCCGGAATATCCGTCCTCATTCCTGTCTGAATAATCACGATCTGCTCACTTCCTTGGCTATATCTCTGATACTATCTGCATTGTTCGATGAATTTGATAATTCTGGCAAAACTATCCTGCCTTGCTTTCTCACACTCTTTCGGATATTTCTTTTCTGTCGGAATCATAGTGTTCACTAATAACTTTGTAAATCCATTCATTTCGGCAATGCCATCTGCCAATGCGTGACTGCCCTTTTCATATATAAACGATTCTACTCTGTGGGGATATTTGTTTTTCTCAAAAACCCCAAGCATTCTCGGTACGGCAACATCCGACGGCCAGCAATCAACATTTTTCACCGCAAGAAGCAACACGTCGGCATTCATATTTTCAACCTTTATGCGTGATTCGGGATTGAGTGAATCTGACATATAATCACAACCGAATCTCATAAAACGCTTTAATCCGTATCCCTTGGCATTTGCCGCCATTTTAAGCCAATTAAGCATTCCCTTATCCAACATAGGCGTTTCTGTAAATGGAAGATTTTCACCTTTGTATGTATAAACAGAGCAATGCAATCTTTTGTTCCCCGGTGATGTTTCTTCCATAACATAATCAAAAGGAACCAGAACATTATAGCCTGCCCTTCTAAGATAGCCTGACATCGCTATGCTTGTCTTTTCATTGCAAGAAGCTCCGCCTACAACGATGACAACTTTGTTTTTCTCTTTTGTTCCAGGAAAATAATGGGCGATAAATCCTTCCTTTTCCAGCGAACATAGTATTTCATTCACAAAATTCACCCCGCAAAATTCTTCCTCAATTTCTCGTGTAAAACGCAGCCTTTTATGCTACTTTCCGTTGTGTAGCAGAGTACTATATCACCCGAATCATATGCCTGTTTCCATCCAGCAGCAACAAATCCGCAAATGCTCCCTTTTTGATGACGCCAACCATATCCTGTATTCCAATACTTTTTGCCGGATTGCAGGTCACCATTTTAAGCGCCGCCTCTAGCGGAATACCCACATCAACCGCGTTGCAAAAACACTCATACAGATTCGTAACGGAACCGGCAAGTGTTCCATCCTCCAATGTGGCTTGTCTTCCCTTCTTGTATACTTTCTGCCCTCCGAGCTCATAGACTCCGTCCGGCATACCGGTCGCCTCCATTGAATCACTGATTAACACGATTCTGTCTTCTCCAAAAAGCTTATAGACAGAACGAATCATTGCAGGATGCATATGAATAAGATCACCAATCAGCTCAACATAGACATTCTCATGATCCTGAGCGGCGCCGACAACCCCGGGATTTCGGTGAAAGAATTCAGGCATTGCATTGAAAAGATGCGTCACATGATCCGCGCCGTATAAAAAAGCCTTATCCGCCACATCCACATCTGCATTGGTATGTCCAATGGAAATATGCACCTCTTTCGAAAGAGCGGAAATGAAGGAATATGCTTCATCCTCCTCCGGTGCAATTGTAACAAGTTTAATTTTATTGCCGCTTAACTGTTGCAGACTCCGAAACATTTCTATGTCCGGCTTTCTTATATCATCAGCATTCTGTGCCCCTGCTTTTTTCGGAGAAATGAAAGGGCCTTCCATGTTGATTCCAAGCACGCGCGACTCTCCCTTTTGATTCTTAAATTCCCTTACTGTGGAAAAGATTTGTACAAGCCGCTCCTTTGGAAATGTCATGGAAGTCGGGCAAAAGGAAGTTACTCCTACACTTCTCTCATATGCAACAATCGCTTTTAGCCCATCCACAGATGCATCACAAAAATCGCAACCCACTGCACCATGTGTGTGAATGTCAACAAACCCCGGAACAACATACAGACCGACTGCATCTATGATATCATTACCCCTCAGATTCCTTCCCAGCTCCGCAATCCTTCCGTTCTCTATTCGTATATCAATTTGCTCAAAGCCTGCTTTTTCCGTAAAAACCAAACCATTTTTTATAATGCTCACGCAATCACCTTTCCTGTTCCTAAGTTTAACTCTTGCATTTTTGTTCAAAAAAAGCACCGCCATTTCTGCCGATGCTCTCTAATACATTTTATGATATTTTACTCTCCCGGTAAGTCTTTCATCAATGGTTGCACAGTCTGATATATATGTCTCACAACCTTACCGTCTGAATATAACTTGAGCAAGCCATTATTTACCTGTTGTTTTGTCTCTGCATCTAAAAGAAGGCTAATGATTTCTTCTTTCTTATCAACATATAGTTTCTTCCTAAAATGCTGACCAAAAAACGACCGCACCTGCGATTCTCTTTTTGCAACCTTACTTTTTGATGATGCAAATTTTCCAAGAATTGTTTTTACATCTTCATATACTTCAGAATAATCATCGAAGTCATTTGTCAAGTCATTGTGAATGCCACTCAGCATTCGCTCATCATTACAATGCGCTACCACATACTTGCATATCCTATTCACATCATCCGGTAAATAGCTCATCTCGGCAAGACCATGTTGCATAAACAGATTCAACTCACTTCTGTCATCTCCCGTAAAAACATAATCCATTCCCGCATTGATTTTGCTATTGACGGTCTGCACTGCTGTCGATGTCTGTTGTGTCACTTTTTTCTGCAGATTTACCGCTGCCGGAATAGCCGGCTTACGAGAAATATTCGGATATCCCTCTTCCTGCCAGAATTTGATAATATTGTCGTAATCTGTATCTTTACTGACAATCACATAAGCGTATTGCTTTCCATAGTTTCCAAGAAGATATCCAAGGTATGAAACAAGATGCATATCTAATGACTGTTTACCCGTAGGAATGGGGATGATTGTTATATCAATCCCTTTATCATGCCCCTTAGAAAGAATATCCATATTAATTTTAAGGGCATTATTTGTATAGAATATATGTACATGATCATTTTTCGATAACGAATCTATATTTGCAAGTCCTTCATCGTGAACATTCTCGAAATCAATCAAATAATATGTTTCCAAAATATATCACATCCTAATTCTATCGTATTATGGGTTAAGCATTCACTTGTCCTCATACATGTTACTATACAGCATTCGATGCAAAAAGTACAATTATTTCATCATAATCTTTTATATAATTTACCATTATTTCAACTTTTTGGGCGATTATATGTAATAGAGCCTTTATATACCAATCCCCCATCAATTACCCATTAACTAAAATCTGCATATTGATTCTTCGGCACTTCTATCAAATCCCCATCAAATAAAATCAGGCGTATGAACAGTACACAAAACCTGACCTGATTATAAAGTGTGTTATGCTATTTGTAGTCAACTTGCGCCAGATGAAAGCTGGGTTCCCAAGTGGGAGTACGCACTTAAGCGCTTAGAATCCTTTGCACCTTGACTTAAATCAAAAAACATTTTTTATTTCTTTCAATTTAACCACTTCCTCTCACAAAATTTCTCACTTCCCTGATTGAAAGCTAATGCAGTGGCAGGTTATGACTCCTGCTTTACAATCACTCTCGTTACACTGCAATTCTTGCTATTTCATCTACTTTAACATAGTTAACTTTTATTATACATATTTAAATGGCAATTGTTTTTTCTAGACTCCTCACCGTTTATTAGTTAATCCATACCAATTTTTCTAATCAAACTTTATCTCTTCCTCTGCTCTCGCATAGATATCAAGTTGATTCCGAACATCCAAGCGATTAACCAACCATCCTTTCGCTTCACACATTTTAGTAAAGTCATCTATTCGGTTTTTTCCATACATTTCTTTAAGTGTGATTACAAGACCGAATTGCAATGGTCTTCTGTTCTTTGAGGTTACTCGTTCTTTCGTTACGACTCCTATTCCCCACATTCCGGCATCATAGGACTTTTTAGGAACTCTTCTATCCTTGATTTTCTCACATATACGCTTAACGTTATCCCATTTTCTAAATATGTTTCTTGCATCTTCCTCATACATAATTTGGCCTTCTTCAGTCTGCTTATTATCGTCAATAGATTTTATCTTGGTTTTGATATTTCCATTCTTTTTTTCCGTAATTACACGACCAAAATGTATATCCATCTCGGTTCCGGTATAATCTACTCCTTGATTTCGATCACAATACGGGAAATAACATAATACAGCCTTTGCATAATACGGATGTTTTCCATTTACTACAGGAACCGGCAATTTATAGTTATAGGTTTCATAATCTTCTGTTGTTCCTGTAATTATGAATTTTATTTCATCGTCTGATGTATTCAAAATATCTTCTATACGTTTAGGAACAACTCCATATCCCATGATATCTGAAACATTCCCACTAGGTCCCCATTTTGCAGCCGCATCTATAATAAGTGCCTTCGCCACTTCTCTACTAAGACCCATGACATAAATCAAATACGCTAATTTTCTTGTAATCCACGGAGCAGCAAATGATGTTCCTGATAAATATATAGCGCCCAATTCATCTGCACATACTGCTATTTTTTCTTCTGCTTTTGTTCCATCACCACCATAATAACAGATATCTGGTTTATGAAAAAAAGAGAGCACCGGTCCTCGTCTAGAATAGGATGCTGATTTCCCAGACATGTCAACAGAGTTTACTACCAAAGAATTCAATGAATCAGCCGGAGCCCCTACCTTCATGTCTGAATGTTTCATTCCATCCGGTGTGTTCGTCCCAGATATTACAAATATGACATCATACTCACTTTGAATGCGATCTAATTCTGCAGCCTCTGGAGAAATATAGTTGTCGCGTATCTCATTTTTTGCTCCCAACGACAGGTTCCACACTTTGATATCTTGGTTATTTTCAACTATATTTCTAATCTCTCTCAAAATAGCAAATGAACTAAATCCACTTTGTTTTGATACTCCGAAATGCCTTACACGAAAATGACCACATCCATCATCTAATCCACTATTTCCTCTAGGTCCATCCACAATAATTGATGATACGGCTGTTCCATGTTTATAATCCTCTGGCACTAATATATCGGCAGGTAACATGGGTATGTAATCTACCCATTTATTAAAATACACCTTTTCATTGAACTGAGTATCAATAACACCCACAGTTGGTTCATTTCCCGGTAATGGAATAGTACTATCATCTTCTTCGAACTCATCATCTCCAAACAACTCATCATCTAAACTGATCTTTGAAAAATCCGTAATACTCATTGCAATGAGATATGGTGCTTTATCATATAAAAGTCTTGCCTGTGGCGGAGTTAACAATATTGTTGTGCCACCAATAATCTTGCTTTCTGCAACATCAATTCCAAACCTTGACAATAACTCTCTAGTTTCAATATCTGTTTTATAGATGGTTATAATAGATTCTTCCGTAATCGATTCTTTGACCTCGTCTACATCAAATTTTTCGACGAAATGACAATCAACAACAACATTTACAAAATTTGTTTTGGCAATTTTATCAGCATGCATATACTTCTTTTCTTTCCCCAATTTTTCAATATCTTCAGCTGCTATACATCCGTTATAATCTGCATCAACAATTTCCTTTACAATATGCAAATTATTAATTGCTTTATCAATGGCAGACTCCTGTACATAATGTGTAAATACATGTTTATGAATTGTCTTGCCTTGATCATCTTTCCCGGTGACAAATTTTGCTCCTCTAACCGAATCCACAGGGTTCTTTCCAACATCTGCAAGTAATGCCTTCAATCGATTACTTTTAGCCACGACACGAATGTAATGAACGCTGACAATTATGCCTGCTATATCATCCTTATCTGACCAATACGCCTTTACTTTAGAAAGTTGACCAATCAATTCGTCTATATGCTGTGATGTCACTTTCTTATGTGCTGGTAAACCAGTTGGTCCCCCACCTTCATTTCCACGTTTTTCAAATCTTCCTTTTAACTGTAATAATCCATTCATTTAGTAACACCTGCCTTTAATTCTCTTGACACACTACTTTTTGATTTATTTGTCAGAGTTTCTATTTCCCTAACTGTAAATCCTTGTTCTTGAAGCTTTATCAAATCCTCTGGTTTTTCCCCGCATACTGAATAATATATTCTTCTAAAATAGTCCATTCCATCGTTTACATCGCTAAATGCAATAGCTGTTTTCAGCAGATTCTTTAATTCTCCTGGATACGGCAATGGTTTTGATAATCTCATTATTTTTCTGAAAAGTCTAATATCTCTGCCACCTAACTTCATTTTATCCAAATAAGTATTCAGCATCTTTTCAGCTATATCCATCAAATCTTCATCCGTATATCGATTAAAGTCAATTATAGAATCGAATCTTCTACTCAATGCCTTATCGAACATATTGAACAAATTTGTTGTCGCTACCAATATTATATTTTCATTCATTCTATCCAAACACTTAAGCAGTATTGATGTAACTCTCCCCATCTCCCTTAAATCATTCGAACTGGTTCGTTCCAATGCCAATGCATCTATTTCATCAAATAACACAATAACCTTTTCCGGACAAACAAAGGAATTTATTTCTTTAAACATTTCTGTCAGATTCTTCTGCGTTTGACCTAATTTACTATCAACAATTGCAGAAAAATCAACCATGAAGATTTCTCTATTTAGAATTCTTGCCAACTGCTTTACCGCCTCTGTCTTTCCCGTCCCCGGTGCTCCCTGAAACAAGAATTTATTAATACTCATCTTTCTTCCAACTGCATTTACCACCCCAAGTAGATCTTGTGTTATACAATCCGGTAATAGCAACATATCTTCAACGGATTCTATTTTTTCAAAAAAAGCTGAACTGTTTTCAGACATCTGCGGAACAAAAGTATTAGCATTTGACAAAAGAGACATAATATACTCTGCAAGCTGATAATCTCCTGCATTATCAAAATCCCTTGCTATTTCGTATGCTTCTGTTCGAAAACCTGCATCATTCTTTTCTGAATAATATTTTATTAGATTTAATACATTCTTTTTCTTCATAAGGTCAGCCTCTTTCCACAAAACTATTTATATATTATATATAACATATTGGGACATTTTTTTCAATAGTGGGACAAAATATTTATTTTATACTCTCTCTTTTTCCGCATCCCAGTTTCTGCACCAGGCTCCATACTCCCTGTGTACTGATATACTGTCCACAGGTTTCATTGATAATGTCTGCTGTTACGCGGTATGGTAACTCTATCACTGTCAGTGCTGTCTTTTCTACAAGATTCGTTGATATAAAACCTATCTTATCCATCTTGTTAGTGTAAAATATTAATTGGCAAAAATTTCTCTATCGTCTATCTGGACGGTCTGCAGCATCAGTGGCTCTTCTATGCCGACTATATCGTAATGAAAAAGGACGGTACGGTATGGGTAATTGAAACCAAGGGCGGTGAGTCCAAGGGCAAAGACAGGAATATCGATATTCAGATAGAAAATAAATTTAACGCATTCAAAAACTATGCCGCTGCGCATGGCCTTCATTGGGGTTTCGTCCGAGACAAAGATAATCGCCTTTATATCAACAATACCAATTTTACGATTGATATGGCCGATGATAACTGGAAACCAATTGCAGAGGTATTTTAGCAGTAAGACCACACAGGAAAATTCCCGTGTGGTCTTTATTTCTTATTCCTCACCCGTCATAATGAAGTGCCAATAATCCCGGCGATGCTCCTCAATGTAGCAGACTAATTCATAATAGCCGCTCTCGTAGGCGATGCGCTGAACAGCGTTCACATCAAACATATTTGTGCGCCCACTGTCCCGGATAGCGAGAATCTGCTCTCGGATGGTATCAGTCATCGGAATCCACCACCTTTCGCACACGGTCAATTCCATAGAGGACATTCAAGCCGGAACCATTGTCCCAATCGACCATAATTGAGCCGGTATCGTCAATGCCTGTGACCGTTCCCTTCGTGCCGACAGGCGGAGCGGTCGCATCGTCCATTTGCAGCAGTTCTACACGGCAGCCGACCGGGTACTCCCGGCGCAGACGCTCCAGAATATCTTTATACAGGCGGCTTACTTTTCGCTTTTCTTCCAATGATTCCATTCTGGGAATTTTCAACGCATGAATTTTTTTCATAACAGTTTCCTTGCTCACTTCCTGATCACCGATACAGGCATGAATCCCTCCCTTCCGGTAGCTGCTTTCCACCGCCTCCTCCAGTATCCTTGCCTCAGCATCTTCCGTAATCCTTGCATGTTTTTCCAGTCCCATG
>CAYPAA010000003.1:0-59485 GCA_964408625.1 uncultured Roseburia sp.
CTTAGGTGCCTTAGATGCAGGAATCTTCATCTCAGCGCCTGTCTGAGGATTTCTACCTGTTCTAGCAGCTCTCTCAGATACTTCGAATGTACCAAAGCCTACTAACTGAATCTTCTCACCCTTCTTAAGCTCTTCAGCAACTACATCAGTAAATGCCTTTAATGCTGCCTCTGCGTCCTTCTTTGAAAGATCTGCCTTGCTAGCCATAGCTGCAACTAATTCTGTTTTGTTCATATCAACTTCCTCCTCTGGAATCTAAAAATATTATTAAATCGGAGAAACTCCTCCAAAATAATCACAAATCTATTTATAAGACTTTTACCATCTTTTGTCAAGAAAAAACCTTATATTTTAAAGGCCCCAGCGATGTTTTGCGCAAAATCAACAAAATATTTTTTTTCTTTTGTTGATTTTGGCACTAGACTTAGTCTAACATTTTTTCCAACAACTCAGAAATTGTCGTCAAATAATCCACCTCAGTATCGGATAGGTCGGTATTTGTTTTCGAGGTATTATCATTCTTTGAATTTGTGCTATTTGTAGTATTTGTAGTATTTGTAGTATCTGTAGTTTCGTCGGTATTATTCGTTGTTTCGCTCTCATCAAGATCAAGAGCGATTGTGGCAGAGGATGAATTAACCACCAATGTCTTTTGCCATTTGTCGTATCCCTCCGCGATAACGGTCAGTTGATGCGATCCATAAGTCACGTCAATCTCTTCTCCTACCGGCATTACCTTTCCATCTATATATACTGCAACGCCGACAATATCCGATTCAAATTTAAGTTTACAGATTTTTGGTCCTTCACCCTTGAGCAAATCCAAATCTACAATCGTAGTCTCATTTCGAACCACCTCATACTGCGCTGTGCCGCCATAGCCATTATTCGCCACAGTGATATTATAACTGCCTTCCGGGACTTCGATACGCATATCACCCGTAATGGTGGTAAATATCTTGTTGCCAATACAGATCATGCTGTCCTGGAACAATGCCGAATTCACAAGTTGGATATATCCATGCCCTGTTGTAACCACCACAGAAATAATATCTTTGTCTCTTCCGACAACCTGTAGGATGTCGTCTTTTCCAATATCCTGAAACGATATCTGTTCATTGTCAGAGTATACTTTTACCTGATTTGTAATCCGATAGTTTGACTTTCCAATGGTAAAAACGCCTCGCTCCTGATCGATACTGTAGTTTTCTACATTGTCATAGTTCCAAACTGCATCTGATAATTGCACGCTTTGCAGAATAGACTTCTCGTTACGCTCTCCCAGCTTCACCACCTGACCGGAGGTAAAATGCACGGCACTACATCGATCTCCATACTTATCTAAAAACTTTGTTCCCAGATTGTAGCGATATCGCACCGGTCTGCCGGATTCCGTCGAGAATGCAGTAATCGTCTCCTCCTCCATGTTGATCTCTTCTACAATATATTCCGTTTCTTTCTCCTCTGTCTCTTCTTTTTCCTGCTTCGGAGAAGGACCCCGATAGGTAACCGATTCCGGTTCTTTCTTTTCACATGCGCAAAGAAACATTGCTACCAGTAACGCCATAAGAAGAAACATGTATGTATTCCATCGTTTTTTCATAATTCTGATTATAAACTATTCCAACCGATTATACAACAATCCCAGAAACTCCTGTCTCGCGTTTTCCTGCGCAATAATCTGTCGCAATTTTTCTCCATCTCGTTTGGATGCCCACGCTTTTTTGTTATTGTTATAATGATTTGCGATTTTCCAGAATTTTTCAGGATATGCCATGCGCAGATACAATTCTTTTTTCTGCAACCCGCTCTGCGGCAGAATTCGCTCATATGTATTCAAAATCTGTAATCCCAATTCCTGATGCCAATGATTCTTCTCAAGCACTTTTCGAATATATTTTGTAAGGTCCGCCACAGAACTGTCCAACCGCATATTTTCATAGTGCACAACAAAACTTTTTCCGCTGCAATCCATAACGTTATGATGGTGAAAATCTCCGTGACAGAGTTGAAATCCTGCGTCATCGAGCAGTTCAGTTTCGCCGAGCATTTGTTCCTCTATCTTTTGTGCCTGTTCGTAAAATTCCTTGTATGCGCACTCATAGTGTTCCTCGAATTCATTTTCTTTTTTCTTCTTTCGAATATAATTCTTCAAATTCCGCAGTTCGCGGTTATGTCGATATATTTCTTGTCTCATTCCATGTTCCGGTGTTTGAAATGGAATTGGATTATCTAACTTTATGTTTTGCAGTTGCATATGTAAATCCGCAAGTTTTCGTGCACCTTCTATGATTTCTAATGCATTTTTTACATCGCACTCCTTGCCGGAGTGATATGTTTTTAAAATATAGGTTGGACCACCTTCCTCTTTTACAACATATTCCCCCTCTTTTGTTGCTACAAGTGTTTCATTTGCAGGGTCCCAACCGGACAACTCCTCTAACACCCTTGCCAGTTCGTTCGCCTTTTCTTTTGATCCTCGAAATTCTTTTAACATATAAGTCTCTTTATCACTGTATACAATCAGGCTTCCCCTACCCTTGGCAATTCCTTTGATTGTGATGTCATATTCAGAAAGCAGTTGTTCCCCTTGACCCAGACGTGGCATCACAAATGCGTTTTTTTCTATATTTTCATCCATAAAAAACAACCCTCCATAACGAACTAATATCATTGATATCTGTTCATTTTATGAAGGGTTTTTTTATATTATTCCATCGGTTTCCGCTTTGGAATATTTCCATTTTCAATATACTCTTTCGCTCGACGCATAAGCACATCGTGGGTATTCTTTTCAGGATGTTCCACGACCTCGTCAAACAAAGCGGCAAGCAAATCTCCCACTCGACTTCCCTGACTTATGCCAAGTGAAATAACATCATTTCCCGAGATAGCCAGGCCCCGTTTTTGCAGGCACTGACCTTCTTTTATAAACCGATAATACATTTCCTCAAATGCATCAATCTTTTTTAGTTTGTCCTCCCGCATATAGTCACTTTGCCCCAGAACATCAGCGCGCTTGATTTCAAATATCTCCGGAAAACAAGATGTTCCCATCCGCACAATCGCTCGCCGAATGACTCTCTCGTTTATCTCCGGTCTCTCATCATGGAATCTCACATATCTCTTTACTGTTGCAATGGTGTCATTGTCATATTTTAATCTGTGCAATATGGCTGACGCCATCTCTGCCCCCACTTCCTGATGTTTGTAAAAATGATCCTGTCCCTCTTCATCCGTCGTTTTCGTCACCGGTTTTCCAATATCATGCAGAAGCATCGCCAATCGCAAATTCTTTTCCGGCGATACGTGCTTTAATGTATGAAGTGTATGCTCACCTACCGAATAACAATGATGTTTGTTGTTCTGTGGCGTCTCCATCATCGCATCAAATTCCGGCATAAACACGCTTGTCAGTCCCGTTTCATACACCTGCCGCATGCGCTCCGGATGGTCAGAGACCAGCAGCTTATTCAGCTCCACCATAATTCGCTCTTTGCTCACCTTCTCAATCGTCTGTGCCAATTCGCAGATTGCGTCATAGGTATCCTTCTCAATCTCGAAATCCAACTGTGCCGAGAACCGCAGTGCCCGAAGCATGCGAAGTGCATCTTCCGAAAAGCGTTCCTTGGCACATCCGACACACCGAATCCTCTTCTTCCCCAAGTCTTCTATTCCACCGAACAAATCAACCAATCCATTTGTCTCATTGTACGCCATAGCGTTTATGGTAAAATCTCTCCTGCACAAATCCTCTGAAAGTTGAGAAGTGAACGCAACTTGCTCCGGATGACGACCGTCCTTATACTCTCCGTCAATGCGATATGTCGTCACTTCATAGCCCACACCGGACAACATAACGGTTACCGTTCCATGTGCAATTCCCGTATCAATCGTGTGGTCAAAAAGTGCCTTCACCTCTTCCGGGGACGCAGCGGTAGTAATATCCCAATCTGCCGGCGTTTTTCCCAAATACAAGTCGCGGACACATCCGCCTACAGCGTAAGCTTCGTGTCCGTTTTTTTGTAGGTGATTTATGATATTTGTCACATCCTCTGGCAATAACATTTTCATCTTAGTATGCTTTACCCCAAAATACTAACTTCTTTGCCGGTTTACCACAACATACACAAACATCTGAAATTTTCTCGTCTGTATATGGCAGGCATCGGCTTGTCGCTGTCGTTTCCTCTTTAATCTTATCCTCACACGCCTGCTCACCGCACCACATACCACGGATAAAGCCCGGCTTGTTAGCAACAATTTCTTTAAATTCCTCATAGTTATGAGCGTCATATGTATGCTCATCTCTATGCGCCCTCGCACGTTCGAGCATTTCCCTTTGCATCGTGTCCAACACTTCCCGCGTCTTCGCTGCCAGCTCCTCAATCGCAACTGTCATCTTTTCCCTTGTATCGCGACGAACAATAATCGCCTGATTTGCCTCGATATCTCTCGGTCCCATCTCAATACGAACCGGTATCCCTCGCATCTCCTGCTCAGAGAATTTCCATCCCGGATTTTTGTCGGTATCATCAACCTTTACGCGGAGTCCCGCCTGTTTCAGTGCTTCTTTCACTTCAAAAGCCTTGTCCAATACGCCCTCTTTTTTCTGCATAATCGGAATGATATCCACCTGTGTAGGCGCGATTACAGGTGGTAACACAAGACCCGAATCATCTCCGTGAACCATAATAATGGCACCGATCAGTCTCGTTGTCATACCCCATGATGTCTGATGCACATACTTTAACATGTTGTCCTTATCCGTATACTGAATCCCAAATGCCTTCGCAAATCCATCCCCGAAGTTATGGCTTGTACCGGACTGTAGCGCTTTCCCGTCATGCATCAGCGCCTCGATTGTATAAGTGGCCTCTGCGCCCGCAAATTTCTCCTTGTCTGTCTTGCGCCCACGCACAACCGGAATCGCCAGGACTTCCTCGCAAAAATCTGCATACAGATTTAGCATCTGTTGCGTGCGCTCCTCAGCTTCTTCTGCCGTCGCGTGCGCTGTGTGACCCTCCTGCCACAAGAACTCTCTTGAACGAAGGAACGGTCTTGTCTCCTTTTCCCATCGCACAACAGAACACCACTGATTATATACCTTTGGCAAATCTCTGTATGACTGAATTTCATCTTTGTAAAAGTCGCAAAACAGTGTCTCCGAAGTAGGTCTTACACAAAGTCTCTCCTGCAAAGGATTGAGCCCGCCATGTGTCACCCACGCAACCTCCGGAGCAAATCCTTCTACATGATTCTTCTCTCTCTCCAACAAACTCTCAGGAATAAACATTGGCATATAAACGTTCTCTACACCGGTCTCCTTAAATCTACGGTCAAGTTCTGTCTGAATATTTTCCCAGATGGCGTAACCGGCCGGTTTAAAAATCATACAGCCCTTAACACTTGAATATCCCATCAACTCCGCTTTCTTTACTACATCAGTATACCATTGAGCAAAGTCTTCATCCATCGATGTAATTGCTTCTACTAATTTCTTATCATTTGCCATAAAGGCCTCCTTATTTATTCAATTCATCAGTATATTTTATTGTATGAAAATAGGCAAAACTTGTCAAGGTGGCTAGGTAAAACGATAAATCTCCCAAATGAGAAATGCGGATGCCGGTCCAAGGATGACACCCCATATGCCGTACACCTCTAAACCGAGGTATATACTAATGAGAACCACAAGCGGATTTGCCCCAACGCGTTGTCCAATCAGTTTTGGCTCTAAAAACTGCCGAAGCATACTGGTTGCACCAGCCAGAAATAAATAGTATATTCCCAGCCATATCTTTCCCTGAAAAAACATGACCACAGCCCATGGAACAAAGACGAGTGCCGTCCCGATAAATGGCAGAGCATCACAGATTCCTATGACAACCCCCACCAATACAGCATAAGGATTCCCTACAATCGCCAGCGCAACCACGCTGATTCCTGTTATAATCAGCATTAACCAACCTTGCGCCTTTAAGTAATCCCCACCGGCTACAGACAAGTCCTTTGCCAGCGCAACAATCACCTGCCCAAACGAAGTCTTATTGATCCATTCATGTAGTGAGTCATAGTCGCACACCATCAGAATTGTGGCCACTACCGTCACCGCCACGGCAATCAGTCCACCCACGGTGTCCTTCATCCCACCAAACGGCGATGCAATTTTATCTGCCAACAGATTGTACAGCTGGTCCGCATCAAATCTCTGTACGACTTTCTGATACAATTGCCCAAACAGACCGGATTCCTCCGCTCCCTCCCACGCAAGCAATTCATCTCGTCTGCCCCACAAATCCATAAATTCCTGTACCAGATACCAGCCCAACAGCACGACGAATGACAAAATCCCGATTGTCACCATGACTCGAAGCACCGGATTCTCCCTCTTTTTACTCTTTGCATTTCGTATTACCGATGCCAGATAATATGCAATAAAAAAGGGAAGCACCAGGGGAAGGATCCATTTCATAAAAATGAATACCACCAAGGTGATTCCCGCAAATTTTGTTCCATTTTTTATAAAATGATAATTCTTTTCCATGGTATTATTATGTGTAAAAAATTACCATTTTATGCATCAATTATTCTCGAAACACAGTTTGTCTAAAAATGGTGCAAATTCTTTTCCCTTTGGAGAAATTTCAAATGACATTCCCTCCTCTGTCACAGGGTGCGTAAATTGCAAGCGATACGCGCAAAGGCAAAGCGGCTCCCCCGTCTTCGTTCCACCATACTTTACATCTCCGAGAATCGGTGCTGTTCTGCTGGCAAACTGCACGCGAATCTGATGAAATCTGCCCGTCTCCAAGGAAATCTTAAGCAGGTTTCGATCATCCACTTTTGCAATCACTTCATAGGCAAGTCTTGCCTTCTTTGCTCGAGGATTATTCTCGTTAACCACCATCGCCCTTCCCGAACGACCATCCTTCACCACATAATCCTCTAACACCCCTTGTGGCGGAATGTTCTCTCTTGTCACGATTGCAAGATAACTCTTTGCAAACTGAATCTTCTTTAGTTCTTTACAAAGAATCGCTGCTGCTGCCGCATTTTTTGCAAAGACAAGCAAGCCTTCCACCGGCTGGTCCAGTCGATGTATCACGCCAACATAGGTGTCCTCACCCTTTGCGCTCCGATAGTTGCGGATTAAACTGACCATATCCTGTTCTGCCACATTACTTGTCTGTGTCGCGATACCTGCCGGCTTATAGCACACCAGAATATCTTCGTCCTCAAAAACAACCTCCAAAACCATATCACAATTCTCCTAAACAAAAAAGTCGCGGAGTATTTACTCCACGACCTTATTGTAACATATTCATTTCTATCATTCTATATGAGATTACAGATACTTTCTCAAAGCGTCAACCTTATCTAATGCTTCCCATGGAAGATCGATGTCTGTACGACCGAAATGTCCATAAGCGGCTGTTTTTCCATAAATTGGACGGCGGAGATCAAGCATCTTGATGATTCCTGCCGGACGAAGGTCAAAGTTCTCACGAACTGCTTCTAAAATCCTGCCATCAGATACCTTTCCTGTACCAAACGTATCAACACGTACCGATGTGGGCTGTGCGACACCGATAGCATATGACAGTTGAATTTCACACTTTTCGGCAAGTCCTGCTGCAACAATGTTTTTTGCAACATAACGAGCTGCATAAGCACCGGAACGGTCTACTTTTGTGCAATCCTTACCGGAGAATGCGCCGCCACCATGACGCGCCATTCCACCATATGTATCAACGATAATCTTACGTCCTGTAAGACCTGCATCACCGTGTGGACCACCAATCACGAAACGTCCTGTTGGATTGATGAAGAACTTTGTGTTCTCATCCACCAACTCCGAAGGCAAAATCGGATCAAATACATATTTCTTGATATCCTCATGAATCTGCTCCTGCGTTACGTCTGCATCATGCTGCGTAGAGCAAACAACAGCCTCAAGACGAACCGGTTTATCATTCTCATCATACTCAACAGACACCTGTGTCTTTCCGTCCGGACGAAGATATGTAAGTGTACCATCCTTACGAACCTTTGTAAGCTGAAGTGCAAGCTTATGCGCAAGATCGATGGAATACGGCATAAATGACTCTGTTTCATTTGTAGCATAGCCAAACATCATTCCCTGATCACCGGCACCTGTATCAAGGTCATCACCGATCGTACCCTGCTTTGCTTCAAGCGCCTTATCTACACCCATAGCGATATCAGCCGACTGCTGATCCAAAGCGACCATAACGGCACAGGAGTTACCATCAAGCCCCTTCGCTCCATCATCATAACCGATATCGAGAACTGTTTTTCTCACAATGGCCGGAATATCAAGTTGTGCTTTTGTTGTAATCTCTCCTGTAACAAGTACAAATCCTGTACATGAAGCCGTCTCACAAGCCACACGACTCATAGGATCCTGCTCAAAACATGCATCCAAGATTGCATCCGAAATCATATCGCAGACTTTGTCCGGATGTCCCTCCGTAACTGATTCAGAAGTAAATAATTTCTTTTCCATATCCTTTCTTCCTTCCTTATTTTGTGGAATAAAAAAACCGCACTTTGCGGATTAACGACTTTATCAGACAAGACTTTACACCCCTGCTTAATATTTGTCAAGTTTTTATCTGAAAATCATTGCCAAATACGTATTTTTACATATATAATGAAATAGTGTGGATAAACTTTTTTCAAAATGTTTACTTCACACAAAATGGGGGAAGTTGAATATGAAAAAGATTTCGACAAGTCGTCTTAAACCGGGAATGGTTGCAGAAAAACCAATCGTCACAAAGAGAGGACAGGTAATTGCACCTGCAGGAACCGAACTCACCTCGCAGATTATTGCACACCTCTCCTTCTATCGGATTCCATCTGTTATGGTAACAGACGCTTCCGCCACGGGCGATGCAAATACGGAATGCGAGTTTCTTGACGAACCGGCTGAAGAGGTTGTTGTCGCACCTGAACCGGCAGTGGAGGAATCAAAACCTTCCTCAAAAAAGACACAATCCTATTCACAAAAATTAAAAGCAACACCACAGTTCCAAGCATTTCAAACGAATTACTCCAAGAATATGGTCAGTTTGAAAAACAACTTTGATGCCATTATCGCAGGAGATACCTCAAACGCATGTGACAATCTGCTAAGAGAAGCTTCCGATTTATTTGCTTCCAAAACGTCCCTTGAACTTTTTGATATGATACATAACATGCGCAGCGTTGACGATTCTGTTTATGCGCACTCTCTAAATGTTGCATTGATTGCGCGGGCGATTGGCAAATGGCTTCATCTCTCAAGGGAAGACCTTAATACATTGACACTTGCCGGTCTTCTCCATGATATCGGAAAGACACAGATTCCACCGGAAATCTTAAACAAGCAGGGAGCTCTTACCGACGAAGAATATGACCTCATAAGAAGCCATGCAAAATTAGGCCATAAGATTTTGAAGAACGCGAATCTTGATACGCGCATCAAGCTTGCCGCACTTCAGCACCACGAGCGTTATGACGGTTCCGGTTATCCGCGCGGTCTGGAATCCGATGAAATCGACTTTTTTGCATCTATCATTGCGATTGCAGATGTTTACGATGCAATGTCGGCAGCACGCAGTTATCGCGCACCGAAATGTGTATTCCAAGTTATCTATGCATTTGAGCAGGACGGCTTCCAAAAATACAATCCAAACGTCCTCCTGACATTCCTGCAGAGGGTTGCCGGATGCTACAACAACAGTCGTGTCCTTCTTTCAAACGGTATTTCCGGCAGAGTTGTTTTTTTGAACAGAAATGCTCTTTCCAGACCCATCATTGAAACAAACGACGAAAATCTGCTGGATCTTTCTTTACCAGAAAACAAAGAACTATATATTCAGTCTGTCATATAATGCAAAAGACCACCTCGGATGAGGTGGTCTTTTGCATATTTCAATCTTCTATTCCTCAAGAAACCTGTAATACAAATTTCTGAATTTCTTTTTCACAACATGTCTTTTCTATCTGTGCTCCAAGCAAACGCAACTTCTGCTCAAAATCTTCGTATCCTCTCTGAATGAAATGGATATCATCTACGATGGTAATGCCATCTGCAGCAAGCCCCGCAATCACAAGCGCTGCACCTGCGCGCAAATCCGGCGCACATACTCTCGCGCCTGTATATTTTTCAACGCCACGAATAATCGCGATGTTGCTCTCAACCTGAATGTCTGCCCCCATACGTGACAACTCATCAACATATTTGAAACGATTTTCAAAGATGCTCTCTGTAACAGTACTTGTACCCTCTGCCACACCGAGCACAACCGCCATCTGTGGCTGCATATCTGTCGGATACCCCGGATATGGAAGTGTGGTGATTTGTGTATGCTGAAGTGCCTTGTTAGCAACAATGCGAACCGCGTCATCAAATTCTTCAATCACACATCCCGCCTCTTGTAACTTCGCTGTTGTGGCCTCCAAATGCTTGGGAATCACATTCTTTAAAAGAACATCTCCACCAGTGGCTGCTGCCGCACACATAAATGTGCCCGCTTCGATTTGATCCGGAATCACAGAGTATTCTGTCTTGTAAAGTTTATCTACCCCGACAATACGAATCACGTCAGTACCGGCACCTCGAATATTGGCACCCATGCTGTTGAGAAAGTTTGCCACATCAACAACGTGCGGTTCTTTTGCAGCATTCTCAATGACAGTCTTTCCCTCGGCAAGCGACGCCGCCATCAGTACATTTATCGTTGCACCAACGGACACCTTATCCATATAGATATGGCCTCCTGTCAACTTCTCTGCTTTTGCGGAAATTAGTCCATAACTAATATCAACTTCTGCGCCAAGCGCCTTAAATCCTTTGACATGCAAGTCAATGGGACGGCTTCCTATAACGCATCCCCCCGGAAGTGCCACTTCTGCCTTTTTATATTTTCCCAGCAGTGCTCCAAGCAAATAGTAAGATGCTCTTATCTTCTTGATATATTCGTAATCAACACTAAGCTGACCAATTGTTGAACCATTGATTTTTGCCGTATGTCGATCAACCCTTTCCACAACGGCTCCAATATCACTTAACGCATCTAGCATGATGTTAATATCTCTAACATCCGGCAAATTGTCTATAGTAACAGTTTCATCCGTCATAATTGCTGCTGCAAGAATCGCAAGCGCCGCATTTTTGGCACCCCCAATCTCTACTTCGCCGGCAATCGGATTTCCACCCTTTATTACAAATTGCTCCATACTACACCTCAAAAAATAGTTACTGTGCTACCACACAAAGTTAGTATACCACATATATTATCATATGCGCCACAAAATCTTGTGTTGCCTTTCCAATTTTATTAATTCCCGATACAATTTATCATATTATAAATAAAGAAGCAAGAAAAAACTTGCTTCTTCTATTCATTATCACTATGATTTCGCCTTGAACAATGTATCAAACTTTACTGTTTTCCACAGCTTTTTATTGACCTTCCACTTTATGTCTTTCTCCCAGCCTTCCATCACGGTATTGTAGTGTTCTGTCCTCTTTTCTTCTTCCGTCTCAGCTTCTGTTTCCGTCTCAACTTCTGTTTCAGCCTCAGTTTCTGTTTCAGCCTCAGCTTCTGTTTCAGCCTCAGCTTCTGTTTCAGCCTCAGCTTCTGTTTCAGCCCCGGCTTCTGTTTCAGCCCCGGCTTCCGATTCTTCTTCCGCCTCAATACCAGAAACGTCCGCCGACTCTTTGATTGCCGCTTTCACCTTAGTTGTATATGTCTGATTTCTCAGATACTCTTCCACAATTTCCTGTGTTGCCCCCATCTCTTTCAGGGCTTTTTTTGAATTTGCTTTTATAAATGCCTTGGCAGCCTTTGTGATAGCCTTCTCCTCATCATCTGTAATCTTCACACCATACTCTTCGGCATGCTGACGAAGAAGATACTCCTCCTTCAGTGAATCCAAAATGCCGTCTTTTGTCAACTCCTCCATCGTCTGTTCACCCTGTGACTGACTCCACATCTGCTCACCCATATATGACAAATAAAATGCATCATACATAGACTGCGTATATCTTGCAGTGAAATAAGCATAACCATAGGAAATGGTGTCCTCCCCATCATTGATTGTCACAAGAGCAGCATTATTGTCCACACCACATCCTGTCAAAAGTATTGCTGCCATACATACTGCCACAAGTATTTTGCTTAACCATTTATTCTTCATTCTTTCTTCTCCTCGTTTATTTTGTCACTTTTTCTATTATATCTGTTTTGACAAGCCCTTGCAATTCCTTTACAAATCCCATCAACACATCCTGTAACTCTTTCACTCTTACCTTTGAATTCATCTTATATAAATAGTGAAATGCCGGGCGTTTCGCATCAGCACTGAATTTCACATAGGGTTTGTGTCTTTCCAATACCGCTGGTATCTCCAAAGGATCTATTGGCGCCCGCTCAAACATTGTGAAGATAACTGCATCTGATTTTTGTGCTATATCAACCACATATGCTTTATGCGCTTCCACTCGAAGCATCGCAATGTAAAGTAGATTCTGCACCGGTTTTCCCGGCTCTCCAAATCGATCCAGCAACTCATCCAGCATATCGTCTCTCGCATCCTGCGAGGAAATCTCCGCAATACGCTTGTAGATATCCAGACGTTGCAATTCGCTAGACACATAGTTCTCCGGCAGATATGCATCCAGTTCCAAATCCACCGTTGTCTCATAACTTTCTTCCTGTACCAGACCCTTTTCTCTTTTCACCGCCTCATTGAGCATTTTGCAATACATGTCATAGCCAACCGCCGCCATATGTCCATGCTGTTCCTGACCCAGCATATTCCCGGCACCGCGAATTTCTAAATCCCGCATCGCGATTTTAAAACCACTGCCCAAATCCGTGAATTCTTTGATGGCAGCAAGTCTCCTTTCTGCCACCTCTTTGAGCATCTTATCTCGCTTATACATTAAAAATGCATATGCACTGCGGTTACTTCGTCCAACACGGCCACGCAACTGGTAGAGCTGAGACAGACCAAGCTGGTCAGAATCATGAATGATAATTGTATTCACATTAGAGATATCCAGACCGATTTCTATAATTGTGGTCGAAACCAAAACATCAATCTCCTGATTGATAAAACCATACATGATTTTTTCCAGACGGCTCTCCGTCATCTTGCCGTGCGCATACGCAATATTCGCCTCCGGCACCAATGCTTCCAATTTTGCCGTCACATCTGCAATCTGGTTGACACGATTAAACACATAGTACACTTGACCGCCTCTTGCCATCTCGCGCACAATCGCTTCTCGAATCATTTCTTCATTGTACTCAAACACAAATGTTTGAATCGGCTGACGCTCCAGCGGTGCTTCTTCCAAAACGCTCATGTCCCGAATACCTATCAAGCTCATATGCAGCGTTCTTGGTATCGGTGTTGCCGACAACGACAATACATCCACTGTCTTTTTCATCTGTTTGATTTGCTCTTTATGATTAACACCGAAACGCTGCTCCTCGTCGATAATCAAAAGCCCCAAATCCCTGTACCCGACATCTTTCGACAGCAATCGGTGTGTTCCTATCACAATATCAACAGCACCCGATTTCAGACCTTCAATGGTTTTTTTCTGTTCGCCTGCACTGACAAATCGGCACAACAAACCGATGTTTACCGGATAGCGCGACATTCTTTGCAGGAACGTATTGTAATGTTGCTGCGCAAGAATCGTTGTCGGCACCAAGTACACCACCTGTTTTCCATCCTGTACTGCCTTAAACGCTGCGCGCAAAGCAATCTCCGTTTTTCCATATCCAACATCACCGCAAATCAGTCGATCCATAATTTTAGGACTCATCATATCACGCTTAACTGCAGCGATTGCCTGCAACTGTCCTTCCGTCTCCTCATATGGAAAAGTCTCTTCAAACTCTTGCTGCCACACAGTATCCGGACCATATACATATCCATTCTCCTGTTGGCGAAGAGCATATAAATCCACCAGCTCTTTTGCAATCACACCAACCGCAGCGTGAACTCTCGCCTTTGTATTTGTCCAATCCTGTGTGCCCAGCGTATTAAGTTTTGGCTTTTTCCCATCCTGACTTCCGTATTTTTGAATTGCGTCCAACTGTGTGGCAGGTATATAAAGATTTCCTCCCTTTGCATAGGATATCTTGATATAGTCCTTCATCACTTTATCGACTTCGATTTTTTCAAAGCCCTGATAAATTCCCAGCCCATGGTTCTCATGTACAACATAATCTCCCACTTCCAGATCAGAAAAACCGGCAATATGTTCCCCCTCATATTTGTGAACTCTCTTGCGTTTTTTCGCCCTGGCGCCAAAAATATCTTGTTCGGACAGAATCACAAAGCCAATCTCAGGAAATTCGTACCCTCTTGTCAAGTTACCCGGAGATACCATAATCTCACCGGGATGGATTTCATGATTATAATTCTCGGTAAAGAACGCATTTAACTCCTCATCCATCAACAATTCCGCTAGGTGCTTTCCTCTGGTTCTAGATGGGCTCAAGAGCAGAATGCGGTATTTCTGTCGTTTAAATCGCGTCAAATCTTTGACCAGTAAATCAAATTGATTGTTATATGCTCCGACAGAAACCGCGCGGATTCCCGTACGACCCCCGATTTTCATCAGGCCTTCCCGACTCTCCAATGTAGACATCACCACACCACAGAACTTCTGGAGTCTGGCAAACACTTCCTTCGTGGACAGCAGCATATGCAGTTGTCCTGGGAGACAATATCCCTTCTCCAAACGATGTGTCATGCTTTCTAGGAATTCCCGTTCAATCAGTTCACCTTTTTCATCCAAATGCACCATCTCATCCAGAAAAACCATGGTATTCTCAGGAAAATACGACAACAAGCTGTATGCATCTTCTGTGAAGTAATTCAAATGGGTTTCCAGACCGGATATGATTCCCCACTCACGCGTCTCCTCAATCAACTGCGCTACGCTGCTTTTTATTCTATGTGCTTCCTCCGTTTTCATCTGACTGCGATATTCCTGATAGAGTTTCTCCGCATCTTTTTCCATCTTGCGAAGACCTGCCTCAATCTCCTCCTTCTCCAAGACGAGTTCCACTGCCGGATATATCGTAACGCTCTCAATATTTGCAATCGATTTTTGATTTCCGACCTCAAAATATCGCAGGGAATCCACTTCATCACCCCACAATTCCATACGAATCGGATGCTCTTCCGTCAGAGGAAAAATATCTACGATACCACCTCGATGCGCAAATTCCCCCGGATGTTCTACCTGTGTCACACTCTCATACCCAAGCATAACCAAATGTTTTTTCATTTCCTCCAAATCAACCTCATCGTCCCGTGAAATCGAGAAAATCCCCTTTTCATACGACGAAATTGCCGGCATCTTATTCATCAAAGCATCAATCGTTGTAACAACAGTAATCGACTCCCTCTGCAAGAGCGCTTGCACAACAGAGAGGCGTTCCCTTGTCATCGCATTGCTATGAATATCTGATTGATAAAAAAGCAAATCTCTTGCCGGATAGTAAAGCACCTGTCCCTCAAAGAAATCAAGCCCTTCCGCCAACTGCTTTGCCCGAAGTTCATCAAATGTCACAACCAGCTTTACCTTCACATCATGACCCAGCCCATAAATCAAATGTGGCTTCAGAGTATCTATCACCCCTGAAACCTCATAAATCTGTTTGTTTTTATTTAGTTGTTCTTTCACCTCTGCCATTTGCGACATTTCTTCAAACGGCTTCAAAAAAACCTTCATGATACCTCAACTTTTCCATTATATAGATTCATTGCCTGATCAATATCATCACATACCATACATTCGATTGCCCCAACGGCATTTTCATAGGCACGCTCCAACAGTTTGCGATCGTCGACCGGGAGGCGTCCCAAAACATGTGCCACCATATCGCCCTCCGGCGGTAATTTCCCCACGCCTATTTTTATTCTCTTAAATTCGTCTGTATGCACATGGGCAATGATATTCTTCAATCCGTTATGCCCACCTGCACTCCCCTTTCTACGAATGCGTATTGTTCCCGGGTCTAGTGTCACATCATCTGAAATAACGATTAGTTCATCTTCCGGGTCTAGTTTATAGAAGTGAATCACATCACCTACACTTTCCCCACTCAAATTCATAAATGTTTGTGGCTTTACCAGCAAGGCAGCCTGATTAGCAACACGTCCTCTTCCAATCAACGCCTTGTGTTTTTTTTCCGTCACAGAAATATGATACTTTTCGGCCAACAAATCTATCACATCAAAGCCCACATTGTGTCTTGTTTTTTCGTATTTTTCTCCCGGATTTCCCAAGCCGACAATTACATACATGGTTTTCTTTTCCTTTCGTTTGTGGAAATCATTATAGCATAAAAAGAGCGGTCAAACCAACTTTATTGTGATTTGACCGCTGCTTCCTCTTTTGTCTATACATCCATTGCTAAAAGCTCTTCGTTGTACTTTTGCAATATGAGGTTTTGAATCTTTTCTCTTGCAGACGATTTAATTGGGTGTGCAATGTCTTTGTATTCACCCTCTGTTGTCTTGCGACTTGGCATTGCAATAAATAGACCTTTTTCTCCCTCGATGATTTTAATGTCATGCACCACAAACTCATCATCGATTGTAACGGAGACCACTGCTTTCATTTTGCCTTCTTTTTCAATCTTACGAATCCGTACATCCGTTATCTGCATATATTAACCCTCCCCGTTATATCTGCTGTGCCTCATACCTGTTTTTTCTCTCGGCAACAATTTTGATATTTCCTTCTTCTCCAACATAACTGCTACCGCTGAGAAGTGTTTCTCCGCTTTCTACAATACAGTTCTCAACGCGAACATTGTCCCCAATATATGCTCCGTTAAGAATGATAGAGTTTTTCACATAACTGTTATTTCCAACAAATACCTTTTTAAATAGGACGGAATCCTCAACGGTACTGTTGATAATACATCCGCTGGCAATCAGACTGTTTGACACTCTGGAATTTGTATTATACTTTGCCGGCGGCAGGTCATATGATTTTGAAAAAATCTTCGGCTCCTGCCGGAAGAAATAATCCCTCACGTCTTTTTTCAGGAAGTCCATATTTGTCTTGTAATAACTGTCAACAGATGCAATATTTCTCCAGTAGTCTTCCATCATGTATCCGTAAATCTTCTTCAAGCCCTTTTGACGAATCAGAATATCGGTAACAAAATTGTATCTTCCTTCTTCGTTGCACTGTTCAAGTAACTCAATCAACATACGACGGCGAATAATATAAATACCGGTAGAAACAATTTCAGAATTTGAAATCATAGGCTTTTCTTCAAATTCTACAACCTTACCATCCATGTCCAACTTAACAATTCCAAATCGTGTGGCATCATCCCCCTGCGGCATCTTTGCACAAACAACGGTAATGTCTGATTGCTTTGCAACATGGTAATCAAGCACCTTGTTGAAATCCATCTTGTATACGCAATCGCCACTTGTAATTACAACATACGGTTCATGGCGTTTCTTAAGGAAATCAATGTTTTGCCACATTGCATCCGCAGTTCCTCGATACCACCAACTGTTTTCTGCTGTAACCGTCGGTGTAAACAAGAATAATCCACCTTGTTTTCTACCAAAATTCCACCATTTAGAAGAATTTAAGTGTTCATTCAGCGAGCGTGCATTGTACTGGCTAAGTACCGCCACTGTCTGAATATTGGAATTTGTCATGTTACTTAACACAAAGTCAATACAGCGATAACTGCATCCAATTTCCATAGCCGAGATTGCTCTTTTTTCTGAAAGTTTTTGGATTCTGCTGCTATTACCGCCTGCCAAAATAATACCTATTGCTTTCATGATTCATCACCTGCCTTTATGATATATCCTCCACTCGGCAATTCTGCGTTAGGATAATCTTCTACTGTTGTCACTCCCTTAATTGCTGTGTTCTTACCGATCTTAATGTTAGGTGGAATCACGGTCTTCTCTCCGATGGTCGCCAAACCAAATGCATATACACTGGCATTTAATTGACTCGGCGCTTCTTCTCCTATACCAATCTGATCGCCGTCACCAATCACACAATTCTCAGCGATAATTGACTTCTCAACATAGGCGCCTTTTCCAATATGCGTGTCCCTCATAATGATGGAGTCCCTGACAACCGCGCCTTCTTCAATCACAACGCCCGCACTGAGAACGCAGTTGTAAACCTCGCCATAAATCTGTGCTCCTGCTCCAACAATAGATTTGTTCACATTGGCCGTAGACGCTATATATTGCGGCTCAATCATATCCTGTTTGGTATAAATCTTCCAATACTCTTCATATAGGTTGAATTCCGGAATCAAATCAACCAATTCCATATTTGCTTCCCAATAAGAGCCTAACGTTCCGACATCCTTCCAATAGTCATTGTACTCGTAAGCAAACAAACGCTGTTTTCTCTCATGACTATATGGAATGATGTGCTTTCCGAAGTCGCAATTACCCTGATCCTTCATCGCAATCAAAGAGTCTCGAAGTACCGGCCAGCTAAAGATATAAATACCCATAGATGCCAAGTTGCTTCTAGGGTGTTCCGGCTTCTCCTCGAATTCCAGAATTCGCTTCTCATCATCTGTAATTACAACGCCAAACCTGCTCGCCTCCTCCATCGGAACCGGCATCGCTGCTATTGTAACATCCGCATTGTTCTGCTTATGGAAATTGAGCATTGCTTCATAATCCATTTTATAAATATGATCACCTGATAGAATCAAAACATATTCCGGATTATAACTTTCCATATACTTTAAATTTTGATAAATCGCATTTGCCGTACCGGTATACCACTCGGTGGCTTCGCTTTTTTCATATGGTGGAAGAACGGTAACGCCTCCGTTATTACGATCCAAATCCCACGGAATACCAATTCCAATATGGGAATTTAGCACTAGCGGCTGATACTGTGTAAGTACGCCGACTGTATCAATTCCGGAATTGATACAGTTGCTTAGTGGGAAATCAATAATACGATACTTTCCACCAAAGGACACTGCTGGTTTTGCCACGTCAGAAGTAAGTACTCCCAATCTGCTTCCCTGTCCCCCTGCAAGCAGCATGGCAATCATTTCCTTGTGAATCATGTTAATCACCTCACGTCTTTTCTAGTCTGTCAACTATCTCCATCCTTCTCCAGCTAGTCCAAATTTGTCATATTTTAGACAATTTATCAACTATTCTCGAGATTTGTATATAAAGTATAGCATAACCATTCTTTTTTTTGCAACAATATTCATAAAAAACCACGAGTTATCTGAAAGTAATTCGTTATTTTATACAATTCCTCTCACAAATTAATACGTTATTGCAAATTGAAATGATACCGTTATAATAGAAATAGGTATGTCATATAAAAGAACAATATACCTAATCAGACTATTAATATGGATGGTAATAATATGTATCAATTAGATTTTTCTATCCCAGTTCATGTACATTTTATTGGAATTGGTGGCATCAGTATGAGTGGCTTGGCTGAGATTCTTTGCAAGAAAGGTTTTTCCATCTCAGGCTCCGACAATAAAGAATCAGATTTAACAAAGCATCTATGTTCTCTGGGTGCCAAAATTGCTTACCCGCAATCTGCAGAAAACATCACCGATGATATTGACGTCATTGTTTACACAGCAGCAATTCATCCCGACAACCCCGAATTTGCCGCTGCTGCATCAGCGGGCATACCAATGTTGACGCGTGCACAGCTTTTGGGGCAGATTATGGACCACTACAATCGGTCTATCGCCGTTGCGGGTACACACGGAAAAACGACAACCACCTCCATGATTAGTCAGGTTCTGCTGGCCGGAGATGAGAATCCGACTATTTCCGTAGGCGGCATCTTAAAAGCAATCGGAAGTAACGTCCATGTAGGCGACTCTGACTTGTTTATCACGGAAGCTTGTGAATACACAAACAGTTACCATTCATTTTATCCAAAATACAGCATTATATTAAATGTGGAAGCTGAACACCTCGATTTTTTTAAAGATCTTGATGATGTACGCGATTCCTTCCATAAATTTGCAAAAAACACAAAGACGGACGGCACACTTATTATCAACGGCGACATCCCGAACTATCAGGAACTATGTAGCGATTTGTCCCGCAATGTGATTACTTTCGGCTTTACGCATCAATCTGACTATTATCCGACGGACATTACATACAACGACCTCGGGTGCGCGAGTTTTATCCCTATGCATCACAGCGAGGCACTTCCCTCTGTCACACTCAGTGTTCCCGGACAACACAATGTTTTAAATGCGCTATCTTGTATCGCACTATGTCGGGAAATGAATTTGCCTTGGGAGCAGATTACTGCAGGTCTTCTGCAGTTTAGCGGTGCCGATCGGCGATTCCAATACAAGGGCAACTTTCTGGGGGCCACTGTAATTGATGACTACGCCCACCATCCGACAGAGATTATCGCTTCCCTTGAGGCAGCAAAAAATCATCCGCACAATCGCATCATTGTGGTGTTCCAACCACACACCTACACGAGAACCAAGGCATTTCTTCCCGCGTTTGCAGAAGCTCTGTCATTGGCAGATGTGGTTGTGTTAGCTGATATTTATGCGGCTCGCGAGCAGGATATCTATGGCGTCAGTTCAAGAGACATCTTAAATCTTCTTCAGGAGTCCGGCGTAGAAAGTTATTATTTTCCTAGTTTTTCGGAAATTGAAGATTTTTTACAAAAAAAATGTATGAACGGCGATTTGTTGATAACCATGGGTGCCGGAGATGTCGTAAATATTGGCGAAGACCTACTAAAAAGATAACTATCCACATTATCCACAATTCTGAGTGCATTTTTTATCCTCAAAGAATTGTGGATTATTTATGCCTCAAAAATGGGATATCCTGCCACTTATCCACAAAAGCACAATCTCTTACACCTTTTGATTTTCCTAGGTTTGGGGATTATTTTTCCCTTCTCAATCAAAAAAATTTATGCTATAATCCATCTTACTAAGGGAGAGAGGATTCAGATATGACAGATATACTCATACATACAGCGGGGGGACATCAGGTTACCTGTGTTCCAAACGCATTTATCGATGAATACATGCATGACGCAAACGGTGAATTTGTAAAAATATACCTCTATTTGTTGCACATGCTGTGTCAAGACAATGGACATTTTTCGATTTCTGCTATGGCGGACAAGTTTAATTATACAGAGAGCGACATTCGTCGCAGTCTTTCTTATTGGGAAAAGATGCATTTGCTTCATCTCGAATATGATGAGTCAGGCAACCTTGTCGGCATATGCCTTTTGGAGCCGCAAGGATGTTCTCAAGTCACCGTGTCAAAGACACAGACTGCCACATCACCTGTACCTGTTGCGAAACCAAAAGCAAATGAGGCTTCCCATATTTCTCAATATTCCCCTGAGGATATTATGGTTTTCCAAGAGCAGGATAATGTACAGGAGCTCCTTATGGTTTCCGAACGATACATCGGCCATCCTCTGACCATGACCGACATCAATAGCATCCTATACTGGTATGATCAATTGCAATTCCCTACGGAGTTGATTGAATATCTGGTGGAATACTGTGTGGAGAAAGGCCACGTCAGCGTTCATTATATGAATAAAGTTGCATTGGATTGGGCAAAAAACGGCATTACTACGCTGGAGGAAGCAAAGCAGAATACCAACATTCATTCACAGTCATATTACGCTGTTATGAAGGCCTTTGGTATTTCCGGTCGCAATCTTGTACGCAATGAAATTGCCTTTATAGAAAAATGGACAAACCTCTATGGTTTTACATTGGATATCATCAACGAAGCTTGTGCCCGTACGATTCGAAACACCGGAAAAGCTAACTTTGAGTATGCAGACTCCATCTTAACGAGTTGGCACAAAAAACACATTCATCATCTGGAAGATGTTGCAACCTTGGACAAGGCATTCTCGTCCAACAAACAGGCAAAACCTGCTGCCAAAACAAACAATCGATTCCACAATTTTGAGCAGCGCCGGAATGACGATGATTATTACGAAACTCTGGAACAACAACTATTGCGAAAGTAGACGGTGTCACTATATGCCATTGACAAATACACAGTATGACACTCTCATGCGAGAGTACAACAATAAACAAATGCGTAATCACCAGATTGTACAAAAGCGGCAAGAAGAGCTCTACCGGAAAATTCCTTCTCTTGCCGATTTGGACGAGCAGGTAAGTGCACTTTCCGTTCAAAGTTTACAGTTATTGCTCGACGGCGACCGCTCCGGCACCGATGCAAAAAAAGCCCAGCTTTCTGACATCTCAAAAAAACGTCTTGCTCTGATGGAAGGCGCCGGGTTTTCGGCAGATTATCTGACACCGCCCTATACTTGCAGCGATTGCAAGGACACCGGTTTCATTGACGGAAAGAAGTGTCATTGCTTTGTGCAGGCCGCCATTGATTTGGTTTATGCCCAGTCACACTTGGATGATATTCTGGAGAAGGAAAATTTTGAGCACTTTTCATTTGATTACTATTCCGACGATATTATCAGTCCGACAACAGGCACCTCCTCTTTGGAATCTGCCAGACAGGCATATGAAAACGCCACAAATTTTGTGCAGAATTTTTCTACAGAAGGTGGTAACCTACTATTATATGGGGATACCGGTACCGGTAAAACCTTCTTATCAAACTGTATTGCCAAGGCTCTGCTTGATCAGGGCTATTCCGTGATATATTTTACGGCATTTCAGCTGTTCGATATTTTTGAAAAAGAAGTTTTTCAAAAAGACGAGGAAGCCATGGAAGCACATGAACATATTTTCCAATGTGACTTGCTCATCATTGACGACTTGGGAACAGAGTTTAGCAATTCCTTTACTACTTCCCAGCTATTTTTATGTCTGAACGAAAGACTTCTCAGAGGAAAGTCAACTGTTATCTCAACCAACCTGTCCATGGGACAGATTGAGGAAATATACTCAGAGCGTACCTCCTCTAGAATTTTCAGCAATTATAAACCATGCAAACTTTTTGGTGACGATATTCGCATCAAGAAAAAAATAAACAACAAACAATAAGAAACAAAGGAGTACTACATTCATGCCAAACGAAGAGATTTTGTTGAAAGACAGCACCCCAATTGGAACTCTTGGAATTATTCCATTGGAGAGTTGCAAAGAACTGGGCGGCAAGGTAAACCGTTACCTCGTTGACTGGAGATCAAAAAGAGAATCGGAGCATTTAGACCACATTGCGCTTGCCGGGTATAAGAATGATTCATATATCGTAAAAGCAGCCGTACCGAGATTCGGCTCAGGGGAAGCAAAGGGAACCATTCTGCAATCTGTCAGAGGATTGGATGTTTTCCTTATTGTAGATGTCACAAACTACAGCATGACATATTCTCTTTGCGGTCAGACAAATCACATGTCTCCGGATGATCATTTTTCAGATTTGAAGCGTATCATCGCTGCAATTGAAGGAAAAGCAAAACGTATTACGGTTATTATGCCTTTCCTCTATGAAAGCCGTCAGCATAAGCGCTCTTCCCGAGAGTCGTTAGACTGTGCTATCGCATTACAGGAATTGGTTAACATGGGGGTTGATAATATCATTACTTTTGATGCTCACGATCCTCGTGTACAAAATGCAATCCCATTAAACGGCTTTGAAACCGTTCAGCCTGCATACCAATTTGTCAAGGGCATCCTAAAGAATATAAAAAATCTTCAAATTGATAACGATCACCTTATGATCATCAGCCCGGATGAAGGTGGTACAAACCGTGCCGTGTATATGGCCGGCGTTTTGGGTGTCGACATGGGTATGTTCTATAAGAGAAGAGACTACAGTAAGATTGTCGATGGACGCAATCCTATCGTTGCACATGAGTTCCTCGGAACTTCCGTGGAGGGCAAAGATGTTATTATCGTTGACGATATGATTTCTTCCGGAGAAAGCATGATTGATGTGGCTACAGAGTTAAAGAAACGAAAAGCCAATCGTATCTTCGTAGTAGCAACCTTTGGTTTGTTTACAAATGGCTTGGAAAAATTTGACAAAGCTGTTGCCGATGGCATTATCTTCCGCGTTGTCACTACAAACTTGACATATCAGTCACCGGAGCTTTTAGAGAAACCATACTACATCAATTGTGACATGAGCAAATACATTGCATACATCATTGATACATTGAATCATGATTGCTCCATCAGCGAACTTCTCGATCCATATGATAGAATTCACAAGCTGGTAAACCGATACAAAAACGGCGATTACTAAGCCTTTATATGTATAGAAAAAAGAACGAGGCCGCATTTCCCTTGCGGGTCTCGTTCTTTTTTATCATCTCTATTCTTCCTCAATTTCTTCCGGTTCTTCTTCCTCATTCTCCGAAACAAAGTTTGGATCAAATACCTTGTACTCGTTTGATTCTCTAAATATTGTGTTGCTCGAACCCACTTGGCAAACGGTGATGGTATCTTCATTTTTCACAGACGACTCCTTAATTGTCAAATGCTGTCCGCTCTCATAGTCCGTAGATACCTTTTCTCCATTGACATATACTTTGCTCCACTTTGTAAAGTTCTCTCCATAGATATGAAGCTTTCCGTCAAAGAAATATGCCCGGTCGATTACAACATCCGCAACGCCCATTACAAGGTCTGAAGCAGGATACAAGTCTTTTCCGCCATATGCATAACGTTCACCATATAACAAATCATACTGCAACGCCCTCAAATCCTTCATATATGCTGATGTTCCGGCCTCCACGCCATTTGCCATCCTGCTTTGGTGATATTTTGTCATCGTACCCTCATGAATTCCAAGCCGATTTAAATATTCTGCAACCAACTGATACGATGTCAAATCCTGATCTTCTTTTGACATACCGAAATTATTCCATGTGACATATTTTGTCTGGAATAAATCGCCTGTAGCAACCTCATCTTCCTGCAGACCCATGGTCGGCAAATGGTCACCAAACATAATCACCAATGTATCCTCGCCGCGGGCATCGATTGCTTCAATGTAAGCCTGCATAAACTCATCAACATTGTGAATACGATTTATATAGTACTCCCACATGTTATTCTGTTCTTGAGACTTATCCTTACAATTTACAACCAGATCGGAATCTTCCTCGACCTTTTCCGTAGGATAATCTCCATGAGCCTCTACCGTAATGGTGTAAACAAAATCCGGTTCCTCTGTCGAATCCATCGCCTGCACGGTTGCATCAATCAGAATATCGTCCGTCGGCCAGGACCCAAGTGGCGTGTACTCTGTAATATCAAGCATCTCCTTACTTTGGAAGGAATCAAATCCCATCATTGAAAATGCATTTGCTCTGCTATAAAAGTTTCCTCCATTATTGTGAACGACATGGCTTCCGTATCCCAGTTTCTTTAGATCAGACGCAAAACTTTCACAATCTGTTTTTTTCAGGATTGTCTTCTGCGGATATTCTCCCGGTCCAAAGAATTGACACGACATACCGGTCAGCACCTCGAACTCAGAGTTGCACGTACCCGCACCGACAACAGGCACAGTCAGATGTCCCGTGGAATAGTTATCCTCCAAATAATGGAAGTATGGTATCGGGTCTTCCGATGTCTCAATAAATTCACACTCATCCACATCATAAAATGACTCCAAAAGGACTACAATAACATTCGGTTGTGTTTTCGCTTCCGTATCCGGCACTTCCTTCTTCATCTCGTTTACAATAGCGGTTATCGACTTTTCGCTGTAATCTAACGGCTCTTTCATTCCTCTGTTAAAGATACTTGTCGAAAAACCATACAAATACCCATAGTCTAAGTACCCTTGTGCCAGATTGCCAAAATATGCTGACAACACGCCCTTTCCCTGCAACGCAGAAGTCGTGAACGGAACACTGACGAAGCAGGCAATAATAAATGCCAATGTCACCGGATATGGAAATCTTGGTTTTAATTTCCTGCCTTTTATGAACAGGCGAACCATAAGTGCTGCATATATCAGAATTGCGACAACAGCAAGTGCCGCCTGCTGCGATGTAAAGTAATTTGTATTCTGCATCGTAAACAAATCACCAATCATATATAAATCCGTAAACCCAAATGGTGTGACGCGGTTCAATAGGATAATGCAGTTTGTAATACCGAGTGCTACAAAAACGGCACTGACAATCATACGCACAAACGTACGGCGCGTAATCAGATAGCACAAAGAATAACATACAAATATCAAATACGAATTGTATAAATATGCTCCCGTGTGATGAATCACAAAACCGCACGCCTCAACAAACGAATGTCTTGATAGCCACTCCACGACAAAGCACATAATAAGTGATAATGGAATGTGTTCAATCAGCGAATAATCGTTGCATAGTTGTGTAAACTTCGCAATCGCCTTCGATTTTTTTATTTTTGTAATAAACTTTGGTGTTGGAATCTTAGCAATCACATGTTTGATTTTTGTTCCAATTTGCTTTAACGCCATTGCTATTTTAGAAAAAAACTTTTTCATGCATAACCTCCTAAAAGTTATCCAGATAAAAATACACTCTCGCCAATCACGATACTATAATAAAAAAGTGATAAAAATGTGAAACTTACAAGACACATACGGCAAAGAGTGGTAAAATATAGACACTGTATCATTATTTGATGAATTTATTAATTGCATCCTCCAAATCTTCCAGACATTGCTCGTCGCCGGTCTCAACGGCGTCTACGACACAATGACTGATATGCTCTTTGAGGATTAGCTTACCAATATTATTGATTGCAGAACGGACAGCAGCAATTTGTATCAACACTTCGCTGCAGTCTCTACCGTCTTCTACCATATTTCGCACAGCCTCAAGGTGTCCAATCGCCCGATTTAAGCGGTTCACCACTTTTTTTGTATGTGCCGGTGAGTGTGTATGTGTATGTGAATGACCATGTTCATGGTTGTGTTCATGCGGATGTTCGTACATGGATCGACCTCCATCAAATAGTATTATCTTATGTAAAAGTTAAATATAATTCCGCCGAGAATTATACCATTTTCCATATATGAATGCAAGAGAACGACATAGGAGATTATTATGGCAGCAAAGCTGAATTTTAGAGAAAAAGGGCTTCCAAGAGAGATAAAAAGGCGACTACAGATTCTGGGGATTGTTTTTGTTATCGCAATCATATTTTTTCAAATTGTGCTGAATGCAAACGAGTCTGAGACAGACATCAAGATGGCGAATGCAACGCTTCCACTCATTAATGTGGAAGCATATGGCAGTACGATGGGCGAACTCCATGGTTACACTCAGGAAATGGACGCCTGCTACATGAGAGACGCTATTATCCCTTTGGACAAAAACAGAAAGATGGACATTACACTCCAAACCTTTGGCTATCCGGTGGATTCTGTATCTTATGAAGTTCGCAGTCTGGATACCGAACGTAAAATTGCTGATACCGAAATCACCAAATGGAACAAATCAAAAGACAATATGTCCACCACGCTTCAAATTGAAAACCTTGTAGAAGAAGGTGAAGAATATCTTCTTGTATTTTTGGTGGAGAGCGATGCGCAAACATTATACTATTACACCCGCATCATGTTGCCATCTGTGGATTATCAGAAACAGTGCCTTGATTTTGCAAAAACTTTTCACGATACTGCTTTGAGCAATCAATATGAATCCCTTGCTTCCTACATCGAAACCTCTCCGTATTGCGATACCGACACACTTGCATCTGTCGGCATCAATTCTACACTGGAGCAAATCGGTTGGAAGGACTTTCAGGGGACAATCGTCGATGACCCGCTGATTGAAATTACCGATATGAATGATGACTATATTTCCCTAGTTTACTATTTTCAAATGAAAGAGGAGGAACAAGGATATACAAACTATTACAATGTAGAAGAATACTTCAAGATTCGTTATACGGCGGAACAGATTTATCTTTTGGATTATCAGCGTTCCATGGAGCAGATCCTCGACGAAAATGCTGTTTCCGTAAAGGATTCCACTCTTTCTACCGGCATTGCACCAGCCGACATACAATATCTTTCCAATGAAACCGGAACGATTGTCAGTTTTGTGCAAGGCGGCGAACTGTTTGAATACAATCAGAACAAGAGACACTTCACAAAGGTGTTTGGTTTTATAAATGACCCTACCGATGAGAGGGAAAATTACCAGCAACACAACATACGCATTTTAAATATTGATGAAACAGGAAACATGGATTTCGTTGTGTATGGTTATATGAATCGAGGCGAACACGAAGGAAAATGTGGAATCAATCTATATCATTATGACAGCGCCAAACAGGAATCTGTCGAACAGGTATTTATTTCTTCTGCACACTCCTATCAGATTTTAAATGCAAACTTCAGCAACTTATTATACGAGAATCTCCGTGGAGACTTTTATATTATGTTAGGAGGAACGCTTGCCAAAGTCGGTCTCAACGATCTGTCAACCGAGGAACTCATCACCGGTCTTTCTTCCGGACAATATGCAGTATCTCAGTCCGGACAGTATGTTGCTTGGATTGACGATGGCGCGATGTCCGACAAAATCTCTGTCATGGATTTGGAGACGGAAAATGTCCGCACCATTAAGGCAAACGCCGGCACAAAACTAAAACCCCTTGCGTTTATGACGGAAGACCTTGTCTACGGTGTTGCTGACACAAATGACATTACAAAAGATGCCGCCGGAAGTGATATTTACCCGATGTCTCAGTTAATGATTGTCGACACATCATCAGAGAATTTTGACACATTAAAACAATACCATAAATCCGGATACTATGTGACAGAAGTTTCCAAAAACTCCTACACGCTCTTCTTAGACCGTGTTTCAAAACAGGACGACACTTTTGTGGAAGCCGACAGCGACACAATTAAAGATAGCGCCGGCGAGCAAAACAAAACAGTTGCACTTGAACAAAATCCATCCGCCCAAAAAGGTTCTGTCAGCACATTTATAATGACAGAATTGGATGAAGGTACAAAGATTCGCTCTGTAGAAAGCGCAACGGCATCGCTTGCTATCACGAAACAGACCCGCAGTATGTCTGTGTCTGCCTCCGAGCAGGAAGAGACATACTTTGTGTATGTCGGAAACAACGTTGTATTGACCACACAAAATTTGCAAAAGGCGATAGCTACCGCCGATGAGGGATTGGGTATTGTTGTCGATAATCAGCAGCGTTATATTTGGAAGCGTGGTAAAAAAACATATGTAAACCCATTTCTTGACATTGAAGTAAGCCAGTTAGATGCCTCTTCTAATACCTCCGCCGGATGTATTAGTGCAATGCTTGCAAGAAAGGGTAAAACCACAGAAGTGCACTCCTCACTTGCACATGGAGACAAACCACTCGCCATTATACAGAAAGCGCTCATAGATGATCTTGTGTTAGATCTGACCGGTTGCAATCTCTCACAAGTTTTGTACTATGTCAGTCACAACGCTCCGGTATATGCCAGAACAGGTTCTAACGACGCTCTTCTGATTATCGGATACGATGGTACAAGTATCGTTGTCTATCATTCCGACAATGACACCTATACAAGAATGTCGATGGAAGAAGCCAATAAGCTTTTTGAAGGTGCCGGCAACGTGTTTATCAGTTATGTAGAATAAGAAAGAGGAAGCCCCTATTTTCAAGGGGCTTCCTCTTTTCATGTATATGATCTGTCTATCTCTATCACTGCCATGTATTTCCGACCTATCTTATTCCAAATCATCTCCTGTATCTGCTGCCTTATTTCATCTTCCGGTATTCTCACGGAATAAGGTGCCACCAGGTCAAATATAAGATTCGTATGTGTTGTTCCAAACACCACGCGAAAATCATGCATACTGGCATCGGCATTCCACTCTTCTACCAAATCACGTATTCTCTCTTTCAACGCATTCACCCTCGGATCGTCCGTGATAATAGGGTCCATATGAATAATCGCATCACACTTCAATGTCGTCTTTAGCAAATGCTCCGTCATGTCTATCACATCATGCGATTCCATAATATCCACATTTGCCGGCACCTCAGCGTGAAGAGATATCATCACACGTCCCGGTCCGTAATCATGTACAATCAAATCATGAATTCCGACAATTCCCTCCTGACTCATCACAATGCGCTCTACCTCCTCAACAAATTCTGTTTCCGGCGGTTGCCCAAGCAGTGGTGTTATGGTTTCTTTCGCAGCCGAGTATCCTGCATATAAAATGATCAGAGCCACGATCACACCACAGATTCCATCGATATGAAGTGCTGTAAAATGAGCTGCTAGCATTGAAATTAATACAATCGTCGTGGCAAGCGCATCACTTAAACTATCTGTACCTGTCGCCTTCATTGCTGCGGAGTCAATTTTTTTAGCCAGTGTCCGATTATAAAATGCCATATACAGCTTTACAAGGATGGAGATAAGTAAAATTCCAAAAACCAACATCGAAAATTCTGTCTCTCGCGGATGTATTATCTTTTCCACAGAATCCTTCAACAATTCAAATCCCATCAGAATGATGAATCCCGACACAATCAGACCCGATATATATTCAATTCGACCATGTCCAAAGGGATGTTCCGGATCGGGATCTGCAGAAGACATCTTGAACCCCAAGAGCGTAATGGCAGAAGAAGCGGCATCCGATAAATTGTTGAACGCATCTGCCGTCACCGCAATTGAGTGGCTGATGATTCCCGCAAAGAATTTGATGGCAAATAATAGCATATTAAAAAAGATTCCGACAATAGCACACAATACCCCATAAGCATTTCTGACATTTTTGTCCTGATAATTCTTCTCATCCTTTATGAAACATCTTGATAGTAACGTAATCATTCATAACTCCATTTTCTTAATAGTACAGTATACTCATATCAAATGCTAATAGTGCAAAGAAATATGTTGACAAGTTTATTCTCTCCACGATCTGCATATTCCTTTTTTCTTTATCCTCGGAAAAGTAAATAAAGTTGATGAGAAAATCTGAGATGAAAAACAATAAAGCACCTACGCCAATCCACACAGATGAGATGCTGGGCTGATGTATCATATATTGTGTCCCCTTTGTAAACATGGATGTCAGACAGACACTGTAGATACAAACCAGCGCCCACAATTTTCCATAGTTCAGTGATACGAACTTCCGCAGGCATAATAAAATTCCAATTCCTACAACAGGGATTGCTATGTTCCATACGTCAAATGTCATATCCAGAAAAAACCACGCCACTAAAAATTCCAGATGCGCCAGCAGGAAGGCAACGATGCCCAAAAACACCTGTCTGCTCTTTTTCGTCGTCTGATAGATGCCAAGAAACAAATCACCCAATGTGCAAAACACAAGTGCAGGTAACATCAACATATAATATTTCCAGTGTCCACTCACAGCCGCAAAAATGGTCGCGATTGCAATAAACGAAATACTGCATGTCATCTTTGCTTTCAAATAATATTTTTGTTTGTATTTCTTTTGGTTTACAAACAATACCAGCGCCACTTCCATTGCATATAGGATTGCACACACTCCCTGTACTATCATTTTTGTCATCATATTTACCTCACGATACCATATTCCTGAATTTACAAAAAGGTGCAATCACGTGGATTGCACCTTTCATCATCCATATATTCTAACGATTGTCTCGTCTTTCTTCGCTCATGTATTTTAACTTGTTGAAACGACTGTACAGAATCATTCCCACACCTCCGACAAAAACTGCCAGGCACAGGAAGTATCTAGGATCCAGTCCGTCTGCTGTCTGTGGTGTCGCGTCTTTCACATGTGTACCATCCGCGTTTGTCACCGAACCGTCCGGATGTGTAACACTTCCATCTGGATGAACCACATCTCCTTGCGTCGAATTATCGGAAGTATTATCTTCTGTCGAATTATCGGAAGTATTATCTTCTGTCGAATTATCCGATGAGCCATCGTCCGAATCGGTATCCATACTTTCGAACAAAACATTTGCATCCATCGCGTACTGCTCAGCCACTGTATCCGGATATCCAATGATGGTTGCCGGCGTCCAATCACTCTGTGTTCCAAAATATTCCACGGAAGCCGGAACTGTTAATACCTCAATTCCACTTCCGGAAAATGCATTGTTTTGAATCTTCTTCACTCCATTTGGAATCGTCAGGGAACTGATGTTTACACAATCCTTAAATGCACCTGTTGCGATCTCTTTCGTTCCGGCTGCGATGGAAACTGATGTCTTTCCAATCGGCACGATCAAAAGTGTTCCTGATGAATTATATACACATCCATCCGCAGATGTGTAGGGCCCCCCATTATTGACATTGATTGACTGTAAATTACTGCACTGCGTAAATGCATCTGTCGATAGAAATGTCACGCTCGCAGGAATCGTAATGCTCGACATCGTTGCACATCCGTAGAATGCGTTAGCTCCAATCGACTGGACAGTGTCTGGAATCGTCACGGAGTTTAAACTGTGACATTCCCAGAATGTATCCTCAGGAATGCTTTTTAAATAGTTTCCCAAAACAACCGTCGTTAAATTGTTACAACCCTTGAAAACACCGGTACCCAAAGTTTCCACATTATTGAGGTTCACACTTGTCACTGTGCTGTTATTTGCAAACACACCTGCGTCAATTGTTTTTATCCGAGAAGGGATGGTAATATTTCCGCCAACACCCGTATAGCCTGTAAGTCTTGTTGCATCGTCATCCGCAACCACGAATCCATCCCCTATATCTGTATCGGCTTTTGCCCCTTGGCTGGCAATCACCCAAACAGACATAATCACTGATAAGGCTATCAGAAGCCATCCTATCTTCGTTCCTCTCTTCATTTCACTTCTCCGTATATAAAATCACAATATATTGTATATTATACACCTATTTTACTTGTTTGGCTACTACAAATAATCTTCCATCTTCTGTATAACTGTTACAGGTTGATAATGTCAGTAATTTGTCTTCAGCGGTAAGCGAATTCGCGTCTCCATATACCGCCAATTCGTTAACATTATCCTTAAAATCCTGTAACTCTTCCTCTGTTCCGGCAGAAATAAAATCATAATACCGATACGTGCTTTCATCCTGATATTGCACTTCTGACAAGCAGACCGCCACAATTTCATAATCCCGATATTCATATATGGTATTAAAATGAATGATTTTATGGCTGTCGAGATATCCCTCCTGCAAATAATTCTTTAAACTGCCGAACATCATTCCGCTTTTCATATTATGACCGTATATAATGGTATTGGTCGTCGGGTTCACAATACTGCTTCGGTCGTCCGCAAAAATGGAACCATTTGCATTTTCTTTGCCCTCAAAGTTGTGATTCAGATAATAGGATCTATCCCTTTGCACAACAGGGTAATTGATGGTTGTATCGTCAATGAGGATCCAGCCCACCATATCCGGATTTTGTGCCACCAAAGATGCATACTCCGGCAAGACTGTTAACTCCTCAACATCAATCCCGTCCTGTTGTTCATTCCCATCGTTTGTCGATGAAGCAGACTCCTTATTTTCAGCCTCCTGCTGCACTTTGTCTGCCATCTGCTGCATCTTGCGTGTCGTCACAATATCCCTCACCTCTGCAACTGCAAATACAGCAAAAGAGACAACCGCTAACGCAATACATACCAAACCAATAATTTTTTGGTATTTTACTTTACCTTCTGCCTCTTCCACAACCGCTTTGTCCTCCAGCAGACCGACAGATTTGTCTGCCACAACGTCTGCCAGATGGGCAAAAAACTGATCCCCGATCGGCGACTTGAACTTTATTATTCCGCTTCGGATATCATTATAAAGTCGAATCGCCACCTCGGGATCCTGAATATTTAATTCTTTGTTGATACATTCAATTTTACGAACATCCTCCTGCCCTTCACGATACGCATAGAAGGTATCAAAAGTAAATTCTCCAATTGTATATTTCTCCTGCTCTTGCATGCTAATGCCCTACTTTATCGTAATCTTAATCTCCTCTGAGAAGTCTCCATACGAATAAACACCATTCATCGGCTTGTAAGCGCGTACTTTGTAGTAGTAAGTATTCCCACTCTTAACCTTCGTGTCTGTGTAAGTACCATATGCATTCGGCACAGTCGCAATTTTTCTGTAACTGCCATTGGATGAAGTGCTGCGATAAACCTCGTATCCACCTACTGAAGTGTATCTGTTCCATACAAGCGTTGCCGTTCCTGAAGCATTTGAACTTACAGTGGCGGAAACTCCCGGCACCTTAGTATAGGCTGTAACCTGTAATGCTTCGCCATATGATGTCACTCCATTTATTGTCACATAAGAGCGAACTTTGAAAGAATAACTTGTGGCAGAATTTAAACCTTCTACAACGTAATTATTGCCGGACGTCGTGCCATATTTTTTCTTTCCGTCTGCACTGTAGATTTCATAACCGGTGACCTTTGCATTTCGCACCCATCCAATGCGGATTGCACTCTCAGAAACCGTACTTGCCGTAAGGTTAATCATACATGCCGGCTCAATCTTAAAATGCATACTACACTGACCCGTATAGTTCCCTGTTCCCTGAAGAACTACTGTTGCAGTTCCCGGGTTGATGTTGTTCGTATAACTCTCAGTGAACTCCTGATTCTTTGTGAGCTCGTGTCCATTGTACACAATTGCGACCGCAGGTTCAATAGCCGATCCATTGTATGTATTGTTATCTGCCTTTGTAATGCTGCAGTCATTGATATTCTTTGGAATAATTTGGTAAACAGCACGCAATAAAATCTCATCCTGACCATCCACACTCACCGGAATCGTTGCCTCAATAGGTCCGACATTGATACAATCCTCCCTGCCTGTTTCCAGATTTTTGTATGTAATATTTGCAGGATCATAATTCAGTTTTTCCGCATCGATCTCTTTTCCGGACAAGTCTGTGATCTTAAATGACGGTTTGATTTCGGATCTGGTGTAGGTATATTCATTTGCGAACCCTGTCACTTGCAGATAATCTGCACCATACGCCAACGTGTACTCCACCTTAATCGGCGTTTCACATGTGTAATACTCCTGCTTTGATGTGATAATGGCAGTTCCGTGATATGGGTCCGACTTACTCCATTTATTCTCCACATGGAAGTCAACTTCCTGCTCCAAGTCATTGCCACCACAGTGAATACTTACGGAAGGCGTTACTTCCTCGCCCGTGTAAAACTGCTCCGCAATTTCAATACTGGTGAAATCCGGATTTGGATCATCAAGCGCTGCCACGATCATGAATTCTCCCGAAAGTGTACCGGTATAATTGCCGGCTCCCTCCACTGTCACGTTTGCAATTCCTGCATTCACATTGTTTGAGAGCGAAGATATATTGTATTCTTCGAGTTCCTTCAACTCAACACTTGGCGTAATTCCGGTCTTACTCATCACCTTGATATCCGGAACAATCTCGCTATCCTCGTACTCATACTTCTTTTTATCAAACACAAGTTCAAAGTCGTCCGAAATATCCCTGCACAAAATTTCAAAGGTCATCACCTTTTCAATTTCGCCTGTATAATTTTTAGACAATGTAACATATACGAAAGCTTTCCCGGCATTCACATTCTCCATCACGTTAACCGTATAGTCATCACCCTCTGCCAGCGGCGTCTTCTTTGAAATCGCCTCGTCGTAGACTGTCACGGTTGGAACGATCGCACTTCCCGTATATGTAGTAGAATATTCTTTTGTCTCCTTATTGTAATTCAAACCGCCAAGTTTAATATCGATTTTGTCTGTCGCCGCTGATTTTTCAATCGTATATGTTCCAAAGGCAGTTCCGTAATATGCACCGATACCCTCGATATTGATGTGTTTCTCTCCGGCATTTGTGAAATCACCATCCTCCGTCAAAACATAATCAACATCTTTTTTAAGCGTTATCCCATTCAGAGTAACAGAATTTAAATCCGGCTTCTGTACCTCTCCATTGTAGGTATAGCCCTCGGCTGGCAAATTCAGTGAAACATTTGCGCCCGCAATATTGGTACCGATATTGAAGTAAACCCTCATCTCCGTTCCTTCATAATTTCCTTTGCCATTTATGACAACGGTTGGGCGCTTACTTTCGTCGGGATCTTCTCTTGACGCTGAATTCTTATTGTTTTCATAGGAAACCTCATAGTCAACACCCTCTACCAATTGCACCGGAGTGCCGTTATCATCGAGCAATGCGTCCTCGCCTTCCTCTGCTACCGCCAATACTTTCGGTTCCACTGCCTCGCCGTCGTTGTATGGCATATCAACACTCTCCAATGTAACTGCAACATGTGCAGAGAGGTCTCTCGGAGTGACCTCGAACGCCAGATCGTCCCACGAACCTGTAAATCCTCCGATGCCTTCCACCTTGATCTTGTAGGTGCCGACATCCTTGATTTCCTTTGATTCCATTTGAGTGATGGTATAATCCTCACCCTTCACCAATGTGTAAGGTTCATCCTGACCATCCATCCTGCATACCACCTGAATATCCAGATCCTGTTCCGGAATTACCTGCCCGGTATATTCTACCGTATTATTTTCCAGCGTAACGAGTCCGCTGTTATTGAGGTTGATTGCTTTGATTTCAAATGTTTCTTGCCATGTATCCTTGAAGTTTGGCTCTACACCATCCTCGGTGTGCGGTTTAAATTCTACATAGGATGTTGTCGTCGGATACATAACTCCGTCCGATCCCGCGTCCGGCGAAACCACTTCGTAGTCGTAGTCAACACCTGCCGTCAATTTCTTGCCATAAAAATTGACCTCGATCTCCGGTTGTGCTTTTCCTCTGTTGTAGTAAGTATCCCCAACCACAATATTGAGATTATCGTTTTCATCGTCATTCAAAGATGCCGGTGTAATTGTAAATGTTTTTGCATTTTCGATTTTACCTGAATAATTTCCCTTTCCGACAACCGTTACCGTTGCTTCTCCGACGTTTTTATTATTTGCATAGATCACATTGTAATCTACATCATAGGTAAGTGTATTGCCGCCTGCAACGACCTCGACCTCCGGCTTCCATTCGGTTCCCTTGTACTCCACCTCGTTATTTGCCGGCATTTGTCCTGTTTTCCAGCTGACCGCAGCACTTGAGATATCAATTTTTTGAATTTCAAATGATTTGATTTGGCTGTTGATGGATCTGCCGGTCACCGGTGTGATCGTCACATACGCAGTACCTGCTTTTGTGTTGCCCGAATATGTCACCTCATAGTCCTGACCCTTTGTAAGAAGTGCGCCGTTTGCTTTGCATGTTACCGTAATCTGAGGCTCCACGCCATCTTTATCATATAGATGCGGAGCGCCGGCAATCTCCAACTCCGTATAAATCTCACTCAGATCATAGCAGATGGCGTACGAAATCGTTTTTGTCTTATTCTCCAGATAATATGTGCCGGCGTTCGGCGATACCATGAGTGTCGCCGTTCCCACAGTCGTATTATTGCTTCTTGTTATAGTATAGTTCGCAGCATCTACCAGATAATTTTCGCCATAGTATACCATCACGGTTTCCGGACCGACTTCCGAACCGGTATACACATAACTATTTGCAGCACCTTTCACCGTTGCTTGCGACAAATCTCCATAGAGTTTGATCGCTGCGGCTTTCTGTCCCGCATACTTTCCGATTCCTTTAAAAACGACATTATGCTCGCCCGGCGTCGTACATTCCGTCAAGTCTATGGTATAATCTGTTCCCTTTACTAAAATCTCATCTTTGTACTTTAATGTGAAATCCGTTTCATCAAAGTTTGCCATTGTACCATCCGGGTTGACAACATACTGTTTTGTAGCAGTATAGTCAATCTCTATCATCTCCGAAGACATATCCGCCTGGATATAATAGTCCTTGGAAACGCTCCCTCCAAATACATTGATACCTTTGATTGTCATTGTAACCTTACCCGGTCCAGTCGGATCCTCCGGGCTGTACGTCACCGTATAATCACTATCCTTTGTCAATGGGATGGATTCTGTTCCGTCTCCAACATAAATAACATACATCTCCGTCTGTGTGACAGATTCTCCGGTATACGTCCATGTCGGGTGGAAATTCTCAATTCGTATGGTATCCTCAGACAATGTTTTGCTGTTGATGGTGAAATGTAATTCTTCAGCATTCACATCTTGTATCAACGTGCCCTGATAATTACCTATGCCTTCAATTGTAAATCCTTTTTTGCCCGGCAGTGTTATATCTTCGTCACAAATCACCTTATAATCTACGCCCGACACTAAGAATACTTTTCTGTCAGGATCATATACTTTCGTGACAGGATAAATCGGTTCGCCGGTATAGTTATACACCATGCCGTTTCCATCCTCCGGTACGTTACATAATTCCAAATTTCTCTGGACGATCATATAGGTAAACTCCTGATAACCGTTATAATTACCCTGACCATAGACCTTCACTGTAACGGTATCGCCAATCTTTGACGCAGAGCCGGCAATCTCCAGATAGTAATCCTCCTGGTATGTCAACACCGTTTTCTGCGTGTCACTAAATTTGTATGTCAATATCATGTCGTCTGCAATTTCATCGGCTCCAATGATATCTCCCGTATACGGAACACTACAAACAGTACTTTCAAACGTTCCCAGCTTCTTTGACGTTACTGCGATAACATTGTTTTTTTCACCACCGATACCTGTTGGTCTTAACAGATACTGTGCATTGACAACGCCGTAATAATTGTTTTTTCCCTTAAACGATACCGTGACGATATTGGGATTGGAAGCTGTGTATACGGAATTGAGGTTCGCCCCTTCTCCCAAAGACGATGTGTATGTCATATCCGTATCCGATGTGCTCACTTCCGTCGGCTCCTCGTCAGATGCCGGGTCGTCATAATACAATGTCGCTTCCGGTCTGTTGTTCGCCCCTTCTCCAAGATAGTAGAAACGCGCAATACCGTCCTCATCCGGAGTAACAATCTCACGTGTATACGGATCCTTCAGGCGGACAAAGTAATCCCCCGTCTGCAAACTCGTACCCACCTCATAGGTCACCTCAAGTTCACCTGTATAATAATCGCCACAGCCTTTCACAACTGCTTTCTTTGCTGCACCTGACGTCGTCAAATCATAGTCGTCGCCCGTTTTGTCTGATGCTTCCAGCACGTAATCTGTACCTTCAACAAGCGTCTTTGTGCCGGACTCTAATCCCTCATCAACAACCGTAATTTCCGGAAATACTTTTCCGTTTGTATCCTTCGGCTTATTGCCATTATAAGTTACCTTTACCTTGGCGTTATCAGCACTGATATCTTTTTTTGTCACAACAAATTCAACGATGGTCTGCGCATTGTCCTTATATCCGTTTTTCCATGTGATAATGATCTGTGCCGGGTCTGCTGCTGTTCCCGGTTTGGTGTTGTTCTGGTATGCGACATCATAATCCTCGCCCTTTACAAGTTTCGTATCTCCATCGCGAAGCTCGATGCTTGGTCTCTGAGGCAGCCCTGTATATTCCACCTCGTAGCCGGAAGGTCTGCTCTGATTAAATCCGGTTCCACCGACATTCCACTCCACGGATTGTAATGTCTTTGGCAAAATGGTGAAGTCATACTCCACCTCTCCCGTCAAGTTGTTCTTACCCGTTATCGTCACTTTTCCCGTGCCAATCTTGACATTATCTGTTGCTGATACTTTATAATTGCTGTTATCGATTTCCTGCCCATTGTAAGATAACGTTACATCCGGTTTCTGAGGGAACCCGTTATATACCAAACTTTCTATATTCACTGTCAGATTTGTATCAGAGGCAGAAAGTGTCAGCGGAGAAATGGTAAATACCCCTGACAGCGAGCCCGTGTAATTGCTGTCTTCCTTTGCCTTTGCAGTCACCCTTGCTATGCCGGCATTTACATTATTTTCATAACTCAATTCATAATCTGTACCGGCTTTCAGACTGCTGGCTTTATCGCCGTCTTTGATCATACATTCTGTCGATGACAGCGTAATCGGATCGCCCGTGTAGATCCATTCCCCGTCCGGGTCGATCCACAATTCCCCAAAATTAGCCAAAGGTGCTTTCACAATCTTGTATGTAATCGTCACCTCTTGTCCGGCATAATCACCCTTGCCGGTGACGGTTGCTTTTGCGGTACCGACACGTGTGTTGCTGGTACATTTCACAGAAAAGTCAGCAGCAGGATCAAGGTCCTGCCCGTCAATGGAGCCATCCACCGTCACATCCTGTGCACTTCCTGTATAAGTAAGGGTATATCCTGTGTTGAAATCCTCATCCGCTTCGTATCCATCAATGGACCAAATGACATCCTTTGTCAAGTCACCAACAATTTTGCACTCAAACAGATGGCTGCCGGTAAAGTTTCCGTTTCCCTTGAGATATATAAGCATCTGACCCGGATAAATACAATTTCTGTACTCAACACTGTAGTCTTTACTGTCTAAAACTACCGTCTCATCTCCATTGTTATACTTCAACGTCACCTTTGGATTGATCGGCTCACCGGTTTTGATGTAGATGTAGTCATTTGTCACAGCATCCTTTTCCACATCCAAAACAAACTGTGACCAGTACTTATCCAAACTGCACTTGTCGATCACAAATGTTTTTGTGATGGTACCTGTATAATTTCCTTTTCCCGTAAATGTAACCGTCGCAGTTTTGCTTGCATCAACGCTTCCCTTCACATCCGCGATATCTGTCACAGTGACCGGGCTGCCCGCCAATGTGGCTGTATACTCCGGGATGATCTCTTTTCCGTTATAAGTATATTTTTCAGAAGTTAATTCTATATTTAACAAAGTGGATATATCTATCTTCCCACTGTCCGAAGTCACCGCCTCAGCATCAACGGTCGTCGTAAGTGCGCCGTTTGTCGAAGAATTTCCTTGTCCCGTAACGGTAATGGTGTATGTGTACTTGAGTTTCCCACTCTCAATTTTGCTGCCTGTCTTCGATGCCACGACATCAAAATCCTGACGTTCGCTGTTGTATACAAGTTCTACACCAGTGTCGGTAGTAATGGATGCATTTGTAACCGTGTCAGTTTCTGTATCTATCGTAAAACTTCCGTTTTTCACATTGTCCTGTGTAATGGAAAGCGGCTGAATCGTGAACGGAATTTGGTGAGAATACCCCTCGTAAATCGTATTTTTCTTTCCGGTGATTGTCACAGATGCCTCACCTGCCGCAATATTATTCTCATATTTGTAATCAAACCCGTTCGTATCTACACCATCATTAAACGTAACCGCCGGCATAAGCGCTTCCCCGGAATAACTAAGCTGCGTCTCGTCCAGTTTTGCCTCCACAACGGTGACCGTTGCTGTCGCTGTTCCCTTTGCAGCATCGCCGTCCACACTCGCTGTGACCGTCGCCGAACCACATGCGCCTCCTGTAAAGGAGACCGCACCCGCCTCGGTTATCGTGAATGCAGTATTTTCAGGGACCGTATATTTGACGGTTCTTTGATATGCAGGCGTCAAAACTGCCTGAAACGCAAAATTTTTCGCTCCGTCTGCGACATCTGCCTTGTCCACACAGACAACGGCAGGATTCAGTGTAACGGTAAAGGTCTCATCTGCCGGACTGCCGTCCACTTCTGTCTCTGTAGCAGTCATGGCGCTATAACTCTGTGCTTCCCAGTAGGTTTCTCCGGGATTCATTATGTAGGCACCCGTTCCGTTCTCTGTCAAATATACAATATTCATATTTGACTCAAATGTGACTACCACAGAATACATCTCGCCATTTGTCAGATAAATATCTTCCGACGGCGTAATTGTAATCGATTCTTCTCCTTCTTCTGAAGCAGTGACAGAAGGGATTGCATCCGTCCCGCAGACAATATCCGTATCGCTGTATGGATTGCCATCCGTCAAATTTCTATGAATCGTCGCCGTACAGCTGACGTTCTGACCGGCTTTCATATGAAGTTTCAATGCCACACTTGTCAGCTTGACGTATGTCGCATTCGCCGAACACTGTGCACAAAACACCTGTGCCACAGCGCCTCCGCTCGAAACACCATCCACGGATTCCGCCTGAGAATTCATAGTGATGGTAATGCTCGATAGAATTGTCGCGGCCGCAACCACCAGTGCCATTATTCTCCTTTTCACATCCTTGTAAGATTTCATAGAAATTCTCCCTTCTGGATTCGTTTCTTTGTTTAAAAAAAGACTCAAAAAATTCCTAAAAATAAGCATAAATAGACCTATTCTTTTTTTTTATCGACCGGAAAGGTTTAGAAGTTAACACTTTTTACAAAAAATGTTATGCATTTACGATTTTTCCCGTATATAACTGATAGTATTTTCCGCCCTCCTCTATTAGTTCTTCGTGACTTCCCCTCTCGATGATTCGTCCCTGATCGAGCACCATAATACAGTCACTGTTTTGAATCGTAGACAGACGATGCGCAATTACAAATGTTGTTCTTCCTGCCATAAGCTTATCCATGCCGTCCTGCACGATTTTTTCTGTTCTCGTATCGATGGAACTTGTCGCCTCGTCAAGAATCAACACCGGCGGGTTTGCTATCGCAGCCCGCGCAATGGCAAGAAGCTGACGCTGCCCCTGGCTGAGGTTCGCGCCATCTCCGGTGAGAACCGTGTCGTAGCCCTGCGGCAGACGGCGGATAAATCTGTCTGCATTCGCTAGTTTTGCAGCCGCTCTGACTTCCTCCTCTGTAGCATCCAGCTTTCCGTAACGGATATTATCCGCCACCGTTCCCGTAAACAAATGGGTGTCCTGCAATACAATACCTAGCGAATGACGAAGATCATCCTTTTTAATCTTGTTGATATTGATGCCATCATAACGAATCTTACCATCTGCAATATCGTAAAAACGATTGATCAGGTTGGTGATCGTTGTTTTACCCGCTCCCGTTGCGCCCACAAATGCAATCTTCTGTCCCGGAGTCGCAAACAGTTTGATATTGTGAAGGACTGTCTTCTCCGGAACATATGCGAAATCCACATCATCAAAGACAACATCACCTTCCAGTTTCACATACGTCGTCGTCCCATCATCCTGATGAAAATGCTTCCATGCCCACATACCTGTATGCTCCGTCGTCTCAACCAACTGACCGTTTTCCTCCTTTGCGTTTACCAATGTGACATATCCGTTATCAATTTCCGGCTCCTGGTCCAGCAGGTCAAATATTCTCTCTGCACCTGCCATAGCCATTACGATAAAGTTTAACTGCTGGCTCATCTGCATGATCGGCATATTAAAACTCTTGTTGAATGTGAGAAAACTTGCAAGACTTCCCAGTGTAAATCCACCGAAACCACTTATCGCAAGCATACCGCCGACAACAGCAATCAGCACATAACTGAGGTTTCCAATCTGTGCATTGGCCGGTCCCAACATGTTTGCATATTTATTTGCTTTGTTTGCACTGTCAAACAATTCATCATTTAACTTGTTAAAATCTTCCATCGCCTGCTCTTCATGGCAGAATACTTTAACGACCTTTTGACCATTCATGATCTCCTCGATATTTCCGTTCACACGGCCGATATCCCTCTGTTGCTTTTCAAAATACTTGCCGGAGTTCGTCGCCAGCTTCTTTGTGACAACCAGCATAAGCCCAACCATAAAAAGGTTTGCGATCGTAAGCGGAAGGCTTAGTTTGAACATACAGACCAGCACACCGATAATCGTAATTCCGCTGTTGATAAACTGTGGCACACTTTGGCTGATCATTTGACGGAGCGCATCGATATCGTTTGTATAAATAGACATGGTATCACCGTGCTGATGTGTATCGAAATAAGAAATCGGCAACTCTTCCATATGCATAAACAGTTCGTTCCTCAAATCACGAAGCGTTCCCTGCGTTACACCTGCCATAATAAAATTTTGCAAAAATGTCGCCACTATCCCCAATAAATAGAATCCTGCGACACGAAGGATCGCCCCCGCCAGCGGCCCAAAATCCGTACTTTGCGTTTTTACCATCGGAGTGATGTAATCGTCAATCAGGCTTTGCATGAACATCGTCCCCTGCAAATTACACATCACGCTGGCAAAAATACATATTACAACCACAATGACATGCCATCCATACCGCTTGAATACATACTGGAATACTCTTTTTAATGTACCCTTACTCGCCTTAATACTTCCCTTTTGTCGAGGTGCAACTTTACCCGGTCTTGGCATATTACTCACCCTCCTTCTCATCAAAATCTCCAAAGCCACCACTGGTTTGCGACTCATAAACATCACGATAGATTTCGTTGTTCGCCAACAGTTCCTCATGCGAACCGAAGTCATTCACTTTGCCATCTTCCATGACCACGATGGCGTCCGCATCCTGAATCGACGAAACCCTCTGCGAAATGATAATTTTTGTCGTACCGGGAATCTCCTCCCGGAATGCTTTGCGAATCCTTGCGTCTGTATTCGTATCTACTGCACTCGTACTGTCATCTAAAATCAATACTTTCGGCTTTTTCAAAAGTGCTCGCGCAATACAAAGTCTCTGACGCTGTCCACCGGACACATTACTTCCGCCCTGTTCAATAAAGGTATTGTATCCGTCCGGCAACGTCACGATAAATTCATCCGCACACGCCTGCTTACACGCCTGTTGACATTCTTCATCGCTGGCGTTTTCATTTCCCCAGCGCAGATTCTCATAAATCGTTCCGGAGAACAGAACATTCTTCTGAAGAACCACAGACACCTCATTTCGAATCACATCCAAATCGTATTCTCTCACATCGACACCGCCGACCATAACGCTTCCATCTGTGACATCATACAAGCGGGAAATCAGATTTACGAGTGTTGACTTCGCGCTACCTGTCCCCCCTAAAATTCCGATGGTCATCCCACTTTTAATATGAAGATCCACATCTGAAAGTACATATTCACCGGCATCCTTCTTATAAGAGAAATTCACATGGTTGAAGTCGATAGAACCATCCTTCACTTCCATAATCGGATTTTTGGGATTTGTGATTGTCGCCTTCTCATTCAATACTTCCGCAACACGTCGTGCATTTGCCATACTCATTGTAATCATGACAAATACACCCGAGAACATCATAAGGCTCGTAAGAATTGTCATGCAATAGGTAAGCATACTCATCAGCTCGCCTGTCGTGAACTGGTCTGTGACAATCATTTTTGCCCCTATCCAACTGATCAAAAGAATACATACGTATGACGTTCCCATCATGACTGGCGCATTTAATGCTAATAATCTCTCCGCCTTCAGCAATTGATCATGAATATGACCACTTGCTTTCTGAAACTTATCCTTTTCATAGTCCTCACGAACATATGCCTTTACGACGCGAATTCCGGAAATATTCTCCTGAACACTCGCATTCAGATCATCATACTTTTTAAAAACTGTATCAAAAATCGACTTAACCACCCGAATCATGATGAATAGAATAATCGCCAATACAACAGCCGCAATGAGATATATACTTGCCAATTTTGAACTGATATAAAATGACATCATCATGGCAACAATCAAGCTTGCCGGCGCTCGCATTCCCATGCGCAGAATCATCTGAAATGCATTCTGAAGATTGGTCACATCTGTTGTCAATCTCGTTACAAGACCGGCTGTTGAAAACTTATCAATATTTTCAAAAGAGAATGTCTGGATGTTTTCAAACATTGCTTTTCTAAGATTTCTGGCAAACCCCGCAGACGCACTGGCCCCGTATTTACCGCCCATCAGACCTGCAAAAAGTCCGACAAGCGCAACCAGAACCATTCCTCCGCCAACCTTTACTATATGGCTCATATTCCCCGCATTGACGCCATCATCAATGATGGAAGCCATAAGCAGTGGTATCAACAATTCCATTGCCACTTCCAACAACATAAACAGTGGCGTGAGTATCGCATCTTTTTTATATTCTTTTACCTGAGATAGTAATGTCTTTAATATTTGCATATTTTACTTCCCTTCAATCAAAATTCACCTGTTCCTCTTTTCAAAATAGACTTATTCTACACAATTCCCACCCAGTTGTCAAGTACCCATTTCATTGCACAATTGTGAGACAAGTTGTATAATATGTATTATCAATTCTCTTAGGAGGTTTCCAATGGAACATACAAGCAAAGACTTACGGGTTCGAAGAACATTAAAAGCAATCCGTAAAGCCTTCTATGAACTCGTGTTGGAAAAAAGTTATTCTGACATTTCCATTACAGAACTGACAGAAAGAGCTGAAATTAACCGAAAAACATTCTATTTACATTATTCATCTCTTGATGATTTGATTCACGAAGTTGAGCAGGAGACAATTGAACACATCTTGAAGAACATTCACCTCAGTGCCGAAAATCTGGATGTGGCAGGTTGCGTAAGCACCTTTTATCATTATCTGGATGAATGTGACGATGTGCAGCAGAAATTACTTTGTGATTCCCATTATCACTTTTTCTATGAAGATGTTACAGATGCGGTGTTAAAGAGTGATGTTTTCTCATCTTTCTTTAAAAAGACAAAGCACCCGGATGTCGTCCGCTCATACTCCATCTGCATCACATTTATTTATCGTGATTGGTTAAAAAACGGAAGACCGATTCCGCTAACAGACCTGATTCACTACACAAGTCAAATTATTTGTTGCGGATATGCCGGTGTCGCAGAAAGAAATGAAAGATAACAAAAATCAGACCCATGAGGGTCTGATTTTTGTTATCATCGGCGCGACAGGATTTGAACCTGCGACCTCTGCGTCCCGAACGCAGCGCTCTACCAAACTGAGCCACGCGCCGCAATATAAGAAGTATAGCGCAAAACCATACTCCTTGTCAAAGATTTAATCCAAAATCATTCGAACAGCACCATAAATACCGGCATCATTTTCTAAACTAGCCAGCACGATCGGTGTGTTGCTGCTGGCATGGAAAATCTCTGATCGGAATGGCTCCTGTAAATAATCAAGCAAAATCTGTCCCGCCTTGGAAACGCCTCCGCCAATAACAAAAGCATCCGGATTAACAATGCAACCTATCTTTGCCAATGTGGCTCCTAATAAATTGCAGACATCCTCAACAACCTCACAAGCAAGCTTATCACCGGCCTTTGCACAGTCAAAGACGTCTTTTGCTGTGACCGCATCACCAAATTTCGCGAGAGAACTGTCGCAAGCCTTCGTCGCGAGTGCTCTGCGCGCCATCCTTGCGATACCGGTTGCAGATGCATACTGTTCGATACATCCGTAATGTCCACAATTACAGGCTTCAATCTCCTTGTCATTCACGATAATGTGACCGATTTCTCCGCCCGCGCCATTTGCGCCAATCAAAATCTTTCCATCAACAATGATACCACCGCCAATACCTGTTCCAAGTGTCACCATTACGATGCTGTTGTATCCTTTTCCGCTTCCCATCCAGTTTTCGCCAAGTGCTGCAACATTTGCATCATTGCCTGCCTTGACTTTCATACCGGAAAGACGACCCAGTTCTTCTTCAACCGGAATCACGTCCCATCCTAAGTTGACAGCCTTGTTGACTACACCATGTTTATCAACCGCTCCCGGAACGCCAATTCCAATTCCACGAATCATCTCCTTCGTGAGATTTCTCTCCACCATTTTCCCGTGAACAGTTGCTGTAATATCCTGAAGAATACTCGCTCCGTGATTCGAAATATCTGTTGGTATCTCCCACTTTTCCACCAGCGTGCCATCCGTCTTAAAAAGGCCCATTTTGATGGTTGTTCCACCAACGTCAGCGCCGAAACCATATTCTGTCATATTGTTAAATCCTCCGTATTGTATATCCTCACATAGCATTATTTTTTTATTCTATTACGAAACAATCCCTATGACAAGAGACTTTCCAGAAAATCTTTATTCCTCGTTTTGCAATGGTGTCACAAAACTTATCGGGCTTAGCCCCTCATGTAACCAAAGCATATAGTCATGCCAGATTCTTCCCGGATAGGTTCCCCCTCCAAGACCCTTTACTTCCTTCGGAATATCATATCCGACCCAGACACTTGTCGTATAATATGGTGTATATCCGACAAACCAGCCGTCTTTATTATCGTTTGTTGTCCCTGTTTTGCCGGCACTTGGCATACTTCCGAGGGAATATCCTTTTCCTGTACCCGACGAAATAACGGTCTGCAGCATATCCGTCATCTGACGGCATGCATTTGCTTTATAAATCACTGTCGCACTTTGATCTGCCTTATAAATCTCTTCTCCCTGTGCATTTGTTATTTTCACAACACATGTAGGCGTTCTTGCTCCACCGTCGTTTGCAAGTGTGGCATATCCTTTCGCCATCTCCAGCGGGGAGACGCCGTTGGTAAATCCACCGACAGCCGCCGCCAATCTCACATCCTTTTTGTCTAACTTTGAAAATCCTAATGCCTGCAAAAATGTAATTCCATATTCCGGCGTCAACTCCTCCAAGATTTTCCATGCGACCGTATTTTTAGAGGTTGCTACCGCTTGCCGCAATGTCATAGAGCCGGCGTATACACCATCTCCATTCACAGGTCCGCCGGCAATCGGCTCATCCACAACAATCGTGTCTGCAGTATAGCCTTTCTCCAGCGCCGGCGTATAGACAAGCAATGGTTTGATTGCGCTTCCCGGCTGTCGAAAGCTCTGAAACGCGCGATTTAATGTGTAGCCCTCGATTTCCTGACTGCGTCCGCCAACAATGGCTCTCACCATACCGGTAGTATTGTCAATGCAGACGGCTGCTCCCTGCAACTCATAAATTCCTTCCTCGTTCTTTTCATCAAATACGGACAATTCCGCATCCAGCGTTTCCTGTAATTTGTTTTGCGCCTCCATATCCAGCGATGTGTAGATACGGTATCCCCCTGTAAATAACTTGGCATTACACTCTTCATACTTTTGTGCATATGCTTTCTCATATGATTTTTTTTCATCGTCACTGTCGAACACTGTCTGGAATTGGAACCCGTCCGATTCCATCAATGCTCTTGTCGCACAATAGTGGATAAATGTCTCTACATAATTGTTTTTTATGGTTTCTTTTTCTCTCACCTCTATGTTCTCTGCCTTCGCTGTTTTGTAGGAGGATTCGGAAATCACTTTTCCATCCAGCATCGTCTTTAAAATACGGTTTTTTCTCTCTGTTGTCTTGTCCGGATGTTTCAGCGGATCGTACATGGTAGGATTGTTCGGTATGGCACAAAGGTATACCATCTGTCCCAGCGACAGATGATTTACATCCACGCCGAAGTATCCCTCTGCGGCTGCTTCTATACCATAATATCCATTGGCAAAATATACATTGTTCAGATAGAACTCCAAAATATCTTCTTTTGAATATTTGTTTTCCAATGCTACAGCGATATACATCTCCTCGACTTTTCGTTCCCATGTTTTTTCATTCGACAAAAACACCGTCCTCGCAAGCTGCTGCGTAATGGTACTGCCACCCTGCGTCACCTCGCCATTCTGAATCATGGCAACCACCGCACGTATGATGCCTCTGTAGTCAATTCCTTTATGCTTATAGAATCGCTTGTCCTCTGTACTGACGATAGCTTGCTTTATGTAAATTGGTATATCGTCAATATCAATATAATAGACATCTTTTTCCCCTTTTAGAACAGAAAGCACCTCCCCTTTGCTATCATACGCAATACTTGTCTGACTCTGCCGAAAGGTATCGCGGTCGGATTTCGCGACAAGCGTGATCGCTTCTGTCTTCATTTCATTGATCTTTGCTGCATATCCACCTAAGTAATAATATGCAACGGCTGCCACCACCAATACAATTAAAACCATTTGAAATTTTAAAAAGCCCCAGACTTTTTGGGATTTTGTTTTGTTCTTGCGTTTTTTCATGCCTTTATTTTACACATTTCCCTTCCTTTATACAAGAAAAAAGACAGGTCTCATTGCCTGTCTTTCCTCCTAATCTTCCATAATACTTCCCAAAAACTCTGCCGTTGTTTTCACCAGCGTCTCATCCATCTCTGTCATCACATCTGCCCCCAATAAAATCACGGCGCCCAATGCATCTCCGTGCACATTTACGATGGAGATCACCTGTCCTGCATGTTCCAACTCGTCTCCATCAACAATGGCAACTGCATTCCCTCCGTGTCTTGTTGAAAAATCGCTTCTCTGCTCTATCACTTTTTCCAACTGTTGTGTAATCGGTCGATTTTCAAAGTTCTTTTTTCCTGCTCCGTAGGATGCAATAATATGGTCTTTATCGCAGATACATACCAGTTTCCCTGTCGTCTCTGCCAACACCTTTGCATATTGTGTGGCAAAATTTGACAGTTCTCCCACAGGAGAGTATTTCTTTAAAATGATTTCTCCCTCACGATCTGTATATACTTCAAGTGGATCCCCTTCCCGAATCCGCAGCGTTCTTCGAATTTCTTTTGGGACAACAATACGACCCAACTCATCAATGCGTCTAACGATGCCCGTTGCTTTCATAAAAAATGATTACCTCCTTTTGTTCTTTTTATGGTATTATTTTCTACAGAAGAAAGAAATTTATTCTAATTTGGGGGTGAACAATAAAATGACTAAAATAATTTCTAGATTCATTAAATCCATTTTGGTCCTCATCGGCATCATTCTCGTTGCCATTGTTGTTTTCATCGGTGTTCTTACCGTCACAGAGTACAAGCCAGAAGCTACAGAGCCACTGGAAATTAATGGAAGCGCGTCCAAGACATTATCACAGGGCGATTCCCTTACCATTATGACTTGGAATTCCGGTTATGGCGGTCTCGGTGAAAATGCAGACTTCTTCATGGATGGAGGAAAGAGCGTGCAAAGTGCCGATGCCCAGACCGTCACAGCAAACATCGATGCCATCAACCGTTTCATCGCAGATTCCGGCGCCGATGTCGTTTTTTTGCAGGAGTTAGATACGGATTCTAAGCGTTCCTATGGAATCAATGAATTGGAAATGATTGCTGACGCCAACAAAAATTCACAAAATACGTTTGCATTAAACTACAAAACGCTCTACGTTCCTTATCCTTGGCCGCCTATTGGCAAAGTGACCTGTGGCATCGCGACCTTATCTTCCTTTGAGGTATCTGATTCTACTCGAGTATCATTGCCTTGCCCGTTTAAGTATCCGGTTCGTTTGGCAAACCTCAAACGCTGCTTAATGGTCAATCGCGTTCCTATTGAGGGAAGTGATAAAGAACTTGTTCTGATTAATCTCCATCTGGAAGCTTATGATGACGGTGAAGGAAAAGCCGCTCAGACAGCTCAGTTAAGAGAATTGCTGGAATCGGAAGCTGCAAAAGGAAATTATGTGATTGCCGGCGGTGACTTCAACCAGACATTTTCAAATTGTGATACCAGCAATTATCCTATTATCAGCGAAGATATGTGGAAACCGGGTATCATAGACGTGTCCGAATTTGATGAAAGTTTACAATTCGTGATGGACAGCAAGCATCCTTCCTGTCGGTCTCTCGACAAGCCACTTGCCGGAAATGAGAGTGATCCTTCTTCCTTCCAGTATTACATCATCGATGGATTTATTGTTTCTGACAATCTTGTAATCAATGATTATGAAACAAAAGATTTGAAGTTTAAGAACACAGATCATAACCCATTGATTATGAATGTTACATTAAAATAAAAAATCAGGGCCGGGTTCTGATATCTTTCAGCATCCCGGCACCTGTTTTTATTTTGCTTCATCAGCCATTTTTCTCACTTCCGCAAGCGTCATGTTTTGTTGTTTTGCAATTCTTGAAATATCATCATATTCATACTTGTATCGTTCCACGCCATACCCTGATGCTCTCTTTTTTCGTACAACTCCGTATGGGGTAACTACTTCCTCCGTCTCCCGATCAAGTTTATAACGATGGGTGAAATTCTCTCTTACACCCAGTGTCGTTGTGTCCCGAAATAGCAGAGACAGCATTTTCTCTTTATCTTCCTTCTCGCACAGCACATGAAGCAAATGACCCGGACGGTTCTTTTTCATTCCAATCGGTATGGTAAACACCTCCAAAGCACCGCCTTCAAACAGACGCTCCATCACAAATCCAATTTCCTCCGCTGTCATGTCGTCTATATTGCAGTCGAGTTCAATAATGGTGTCGGTCGCATATCTTGTCTCCCCTAACATCGCACGAACACAATTGGCCTTTTCAAACTCTTTTTTTCCAACCCCATATCCTGTTTTTGATACTGTCATCATCGGCATGTCACCAAAGGATGTTGCAAAATGTTTCAGCAGTGCCGCACCTGTCGGCGTACACAATTCACCTTCTATTTCACCGCCATAGATCGGACAATCCTGCAAAATCCACGCAGTAGCCGGAGCGGGCACCGGCAATATCCCATGTGCACATTTGACACTACCACATCCCACATGAATCGGAGAGACAACCACCTGCTTTGCGTCTATTTCCTCCATCAGCATACAGACTGCCGTGATATCCGCAATGGCATCCATCGTTCCCACTTCATGAAAATGAAGATCTGTCACAGGGACACCGTGCACATTGCTCTCCGCTTCTGCAATCACTTGATACACGGCCTTTGCATTTTCTTTCACTCCTTGCGACACCTGCAAATTGTCAATGATGGTTTCTATATCCTTCATGGAACGATGGCAATGCATGTGTTCTTTTGTATCGCCTTCCTCTTTGCCATTCACAAGAACCTCCATGTGACTTCCCTGAATCCGGCATGTTGACTTGCGTGTTTTTGAAAAGACCACCTTGGGAATTCCGACATTATTTAATTTTTCAATAAATCTATTCGGGTCAGAGAGTAGTTCCAGCAACGCTGATGTAAGCATATCGCCTGCTGCACCCATGCTGCAATCTATATATAATGTTTTCACTTTTTCGCCTCCATATGGTTTATCATGCTTGCAAAATATCCGGCGCCAAAGCCGTTGTCGATGTTCATAACCGACACGCCACTCGCGCAGGAATTCAGCATCGATAACAGTGCGGACAGTCCGCCAAATGATGCACCATATCCGACGCTTGTCGGAACCGCAATTACGGGACAATCCACGAGACCTCCAATGACACTGGCAAGTGCCCCCTCCATTCCTGCGACTGCAATGATAACACTGGCAGACATGACATCTTCTTTGTGCGATAGCAATCGATGCAGTCCGGCAACACCGACGTCATAGAGACGGACAACCTCGTTTCCCATCACTTCTGCCGTGAGAGCTGCTTCCTCTGCAACCGGAATATCGCTTGTTCCACCGGTTGCAACAACAATCGTTCCCATCCCATACGCCTTTGGCTTTTCGCCGATGATTCCAATCTTGGCCTGCCCATTGTATTGTAAGTCATATTTCTTTTGAATTTCACACGCTGACACTTCACACAAGCGCGTAATTAAAATCACGCCTTGCTTGTGTTTCTGCATCGTGTCGATAATACCCATGATTTGCTCTGTCGTTTTTCCCGCACCGTAAATCACTTCCGCAACACCTTGTCTCGCTTTTCGATGCAAGTCCACTTTTGCAAAACCGATATCTTCAAACGGTTCGGTTTTTATTTTTAATAAGGCTTCCTCAACTGACATGGTACCGTCTCTGACAGCCTCTAAAATACGCTTTGTCTCACTCATTATTTTCTATACTCCGAATCTAACATTACTTGTTGATATAACTTTCCCAGCTCCGTAAATATGTTACTGCTGTATTCATCAAACAACGCCTTTTGCTCCTCGCGTATTTGAATTTTTGCAGTGTCTTCTTTGCATCGGATTCGAAAGTCCAGAAATCCCAAACTTGCCATATATGCTTCTGCCTGCTCAGTTCTGGCAAGTTTATCCTCTGTTATTTGCTCACCGGATGCGATCCTCGTAGCCAGACAGGCGTATGCCGGCTTCTTCCAAAGTTCGATTCCTGCTGCTCGAAGATTCTTGCGAATATTATCCTTTGTCAGCCTGCATTCCCGCAACGGAGAGCGCACAGCCAATTCTGACAATGCCAGCATCCCCGGTCTGTCTGAAGCATCGTCCGATGCATTCGTTCCGTCTGCGATGATTCGATATCCATCTTTGCGTGCAGCTTCTGCAATTGCAGAGAATATCCGCATTTTACAATAATAGCATCGGTTTTTGGGGTTTTTCTTTATTCTATCATCCTCTAAAATATCGCATGAAATAACCCTCAACGGTATCTTCCATCTTGCTGCAAATTCTTTTGCATCCTGCCTCTCAAACTCCGGTTGAAATGCCGTCTTCACATAATATGCCGTCACATCTGCGTGGCTCTGCCTCGCGGCATAGAGCAAATACGCAGAGTCTACGCCACCGGAAAAACCTATCGCTATTTTATTGTTTTCCCGAAAGAACTCCGCTAACTCCATCCTGCTCCCTATTTCTGTAGTATATCAAGCGTATGCGCACCTGCACCCAACAAATCCGGCCTCTCGCATGTAGACAAATGGTATTCAACAAATGTTTCAAACATTTCTTCTGACATCGCATTCAAATCTCGCCGCATATAGTCTGCCGGCCCGTCCGCGGAGATGATCTGCTGTCTGCCTAGATTTGCCCGTTTATTTAAACGCTCGATATCATCTAATCGCATATAATCGTACAGATCTTTTTCTGCTGCATGGCAATGAAAGGTAGTATCCAAGCGACCATCCTCCAGACAGGCAAATACATTCTGTTCTTTAAATCCATATGTCAAAACACCATATTCATTCATCAAATATGCAACCAGAATGTAGCCTTTGTCTCTTGTGACGCGCCTTGCCTCGCAGAGTGCCTGTAACTTGTCCTCCTCCGTATACAAGTGATACATTGGACCAAACAAAAGCGTCATATCAAACGTATTATCCTCAAATCGCTTCAGTTTTCTGGCGTCTCCCCGAAATGCTTTGACCGCACTGTTTTTTTGTTTGAGGATTCCGAGATTGTATTTCACATACTCCACAGCAGAAACATCATATCCTTCCTCCGACAGCGGAATGCAATATCGCCCCGTACCGGCACCAATGTCGAGAATTCGTATCTGTTCTCCGGTGACATCCTGCATTTTCAACATCTCGAGATACTTATGAATATAGCGCATCGTGGTAATATACTCTACCTGTCCATGTCTTCGCGTCAATCGCTTATCCTCATTAAACTTATTGTAATGTCGCGTCAACTCGTCCATTATCTCTCACCTTTTTCTGCAAATACCAAATGCTGCTGGATTTGGTAACTCAAAAAAAATAGCAGTACATCGACTACTACTTTCACAAACACTTGATTCCATGCCAGGTATAACTTCTCCACTCATGTCCACAGATATAAACATAGTCATCATCCTGTGCCGCTTTCACTTGCTCAACAGGTGCGATATATAATCCTCCCAAAAGCAGGCAGGATATCACACATAGAGCCCACATTCTTTTTCCGCTCTTTCTTTGTTTTCTCATGAGTTTTCTCCTTTGGATATTAAAATTATTATACTATCTTTCTCCACGTATTGCGAGAGAAAAGTAACATGATAGGGAATATTTCCAACCTTCCGGCCAACATATCCACAATCAGTACAATCTTTGATGTCAGGCTGAACATGTGATAATTACATACCGGACCTACGTTATCGAATCCGGGGCCTATATTATTCACGCATGCAACGACAGCCGTCATACTTGTTGTAAGACTCTCCCCATCCAAACTGACAATCAAAAAACTCGCAATCATAATAAACACATACGCAATCAAATAGGTGTGCAGATTTTCGAGCACTTTTTCATTGACCATCTGTCCATTGTTTCGAACAATCAATATCTCTTGTGGGTTTAATGTCTTCCGAAGGTTTCTTCGGAGCGACTTCAGCAGTAAAAGGACTCGTCCGCACTTGAATCCACCTCCCGTACTGCCCGCACTGGCCCCACAGAACATTAAAATAATCAATATCGCCTTTGAGAATGTAGGCCACAAGTCAAAATCTGTCGTTGCATAACCGGTCGTCGTAATAATCGTAGCAACCTGAAATGCCACCTGCTGCACAGTTTCTCCCCATGACGAAAACATATCTCTGACATTAAAGGTAATGAGAAGTATACTTGCAAAGATGAACCCCAAATAGAGACGAAGTTCTTCATCTTTGAACACATCTTTGATGCGCCCTAACAGAAGCAGATAATAGCAGGTGAAGTTTATGCCAAATAAAATCATGAACACCGTACATACATTCTGGATATAGGGACTATAACTTGCCAGGCTATCATTTCGAACACCGAATCCACCTGTACCGGCCGTTCCATATGCAATGCAAATTGCTTCTAACGGATCCATTCCTCCAAATAACAGGAACAAAAAGCAGACCACGGTTAATACCAAATATAGCAAATATAGAATCATCGCTGTCTGACGCATTCTCGGCACCAGCTTACCCACATTCGGTCCCGGGCTCTCCGCACGGAGCAGATGCATGGTAAATCCGCTTCCTTTTCCACTCGCAGGGACAATCGCAAGCACAAATACCAGCACTCCCATACCGCCTAACCAATGTGTAAAGCTTCTCCAATAGAGCATTCCCTTGCTCATAATTTCTACATCGGTGAGAATCGATGCACCCGTTGTTGTAAAACCGGAAACCGTTTCAAAAACAGCATCTATAAAACTTGGTATCTCACCTGAAATCAAAAAAGGGGTACATCCAACGAGACTCATAAGCACCCAGCCCAGTCCAACACAAACCAGACCTTCTCTCGCATAAAATTTCATCTCTGCCTTTCGGCATAGGATTAGTACAAAAACAGAAATCACAATCGTTACTACCATCGTTACCGAAAATGCTGCAGCCGACGCATACTCTTTGTGTAGTAGACTGATGAGCCATGCCGGTAACATAAATATTGCTTCTGTCAGAATGATTAGCGACATAAATCGCCCCATCATTTTATAATTCATAACTTTCCCTCTTTACACAAATATATCATTTAAACGATGTATAACAACATCACCATTCGTCACCACCACAATCGTATCGCCTACATGAAAGGTGGAATCTCCGTCCGAAATTTCCGGCATCTTTCCATGACTAATACATGCTATCAATACATTTTTGCGAAGTGACAATGCCTTTAATGGTTCGCCACAATGTAGCGTCTCTTCATCTACGCGGAATTCAAGTGCTTCCATCTGACCTTCCGCAAAAGTGTGTAGCGAAAGCGCCGCTCCTGTTTTATTTCCCATCGCTCTGACATATCGAACAATTTCATTACAGCATAATTCTTTCGGACACACCACACTTCCCAGTCCTAAGATATCCTGTATCCGCACATTTTCGGTATGGTCCACCTTTGTAATCACCTGATTTACGCCATAGTTTTGCGCATAAAGAGATATGATCATATTCATCTCATCATAACTTGTCATAGCAACTACAGCATCGTATTTCTCGACCCCTTCGCTCTCAAGAAATGCCTGATTGCTGGCATCACCGCAGATAACCGATACCTCCTGCAGACGCTTTGACAACTCCACGCAGCGTTCTGCGTCCTTTTCAATCAAGTGTACATCGATACCTGTTTTCGAAAGCTGCTGCGCAAGATAAAATCCAACCTTGCCTCCGCCACATATCATCACACGTTTTACTTTATGCGTAATGATACCTGTATATTTCAACATGCTGGTAAGTTCTTTTGATGTCGCTGTCACATAAATTCGGTCACCCTCTTTTAATACAAAGTTACCGTCCGGTGCTGACACCACGCCATCTCTTCGAACGGCGCACACCAATACCTTACTTTTAATGATTCCATTTAAATCATTAAGAGCCACATTACAAAGCTTACTGTTTTCTTTTATCTTTAACTCTACAATTTCCGCTCTTCCCTTGGCAAAGGTATCCCTTCTGAGAAATCCCGGATATTTCAATAATCTTTCTATTTCGATTGCGGCTTGTTTCTCAGGGTTTACGACCATGGATAATGCAAAAATATCTCGCATCTTATAAATCTGGTCGCCATACTCCGGTGTGCGAATTCGCGCAATCGTATGAATATTTGGATTCATTCCATGCGCCGTCATACAGCAAAGCAAATTATATTCATCACCACCTGCTGCTGCAATCAGCAAATCCGCCTTTCGAACATTTGCTTGTTCCAGTATATCCATCACCGTACAGTTCCCGTGTACCGCCATAACATCATAACGCTCTACACATGATTCCAGCACTTGCTGATTATTATCTATAACAATAATCTCATATCCCTCAGTCAACAAGATTCGTGTCAGCATTAATCCAACTTTACCGACACCTGCAATAATTACTTTCACTTTTTTCCTCCTAACGAAAGCCTAATATTCCAATTTTATATATCATATATTATAGCACCTTTTTTTAAATAGAATCATTTTTTTTCTATTTTATTGTTTTTCTCATAGACGCAACTTTTTGAAAAGTTTATAATAAAGAAAGTTCCTATTCACATTTGCTTTTAAGGAGGTTTTTTTGAAAAAGTTTATTTGGGGAAAAACAAAACAAGGGGAAGATATCACCATCTACACGCTTTCAAATGATTCGGGTATGAAAGTATCCTTTATGGATTTTGGTGCCAATGTCCGCTCCATTATCGTGCCGGACAAAAATGGTGACACTGCAGATGTTGTTTTAGGCTATGAAAATCTGGAAGATTGCTTTGTCAATGCACCTTTTTATGGCTGTTGCGTAACACCTTACGGTAATCGAATCGGCGGCGCTACTTTTACATTAAATGGCAAGACATATAGGCTTGATAAAAATGATGGCGAGAACAATCTGCATAGCGGATTTGACCCACTCGCAAGACGCATGTGGGATGTTGTCGATGTTGACGATGAGCACATTGTTTTCACATATCACAAGAAGAATATGGATATGGGGCTTCCCGGAAATGCGGACATCACAGTCACCTATACATTGACAGAGGAGAATGCTCTCGAAATCGAGTATCGATGTCTGTCAGATCAGGATACATTGTTCAATCCTACAAACCATAGCTATTTCAATCTCTCCGGTCATGATAGCGGAGATGTCCTCCATCAATTGGTTTGGATTGATGCCACAGAAATCACAGCCGTAAACAATCATATGATTCCGGATGGTACCCTTTTAAATATTGTTGGCACACCTATGGATTTCACGGTAGAAACACCTTTAGGCAAAGGCATCAGCGCAGACTTTGAACAGCTTAAAATCGGAAATGGGTTTGATCACAATTATGTGCTTAACGTTCCGGAAGGTATCACTCCTCTGGTTGCCTCTTTATATGATCCAAAATCGGGCCGCAAGATGGAAGTATATACGGATCGTCCGGGGGTACAATTATATACCGGAAATTATATTGATTCATCTGAGATTGGAAAAGGCGGATGCCATTATGGTCCAAACCACGGTGTTTGCTTTGAGACACAGTTTCCGCCAAACGCCATCAACGTTCCAACCTTCCCTCAGCCGATTGCAACGGCAGGTGAAGAGGTTGTCACCAACACGATCTATAAATTTTTAAATGTATAACATAAACAGGAAATTCCC
>CAYPAA010000003.1:59585-75547 GCA_964408625.1 uncultured Roseburia sp.
CCTGTTTCCTCCACATCAGCTAATTCCACTAAACCACTGCAAAGCGTTGCAAAAAGTAACAGCAGTCCATAAATAGAAGCCGGAATGGGAAACGGGAGTTTCCAACGCATGCGTTCCCCAACAAATGTAAATATTAAAATAATGGTAAATTGTTTCAAGCATTTCATAACCTTGATATTATATCTCTGTTTGGCCGAGTGTGCAAATGCTTGCGTTCTCCCCAAGTTCCTCCTCTATGCGGAGCAGTTGATTATACTTTGCCACACGCTCGCTTCGGCTTGGTGCTCCGGTCTTTATCTGTCCACAGTTGAGAGCCACAGCCAAGTCAGCAATCGTCGTATCTTCCGTCTCACCGGAACGATGAGAAACCACGGCGGTGTATCCTGCATCATGCGCCAACTTAATCGCTTCCATCGTCTCGGACACCGTACCAATCTGGTTTAGCTTAATCAAAATGGAGTTCCCGCAATCCATCTGGATTCCTTTTGTGAGTCGTCCTGTGTTTGTCACAAACAAATCGTCTCCCACAAGCTGTACTTTATCTCCCAGTTCCGTCGTAAGCTTCTGCCAGCCTTCCCAGTCCTCTTCATCCAGCGGATCTTCTATTGAAAAGATTGGATATTTTTCTACTAGGTTTTTCCAGTGACGAATGAGTTCATCCGTCGTGTAGTCCATATTTGCTTTTGGCAAGTGGTAGATAATTTGTCCGCTTCTTGTAGCCATCGTATCCTGTAGCGTCTCCCCTTTTCCACATTTCCACTCAGAAGATGCTGCGTCCATCGCAATCATGAAGTCCCTCTCCATCTCATAGCCTGCTTTTTTCACTGCTTCTATGATGATTTCGATGGCTTCCTCATCGGATTCGAGTGCCGGAGCAAATCCGCCTTCATCACCGACGGACACTGCCATACCTCTCTCCTTCAAGATACCTGCTAATGTGTGAAACACTTCCGCACACCAGCGTAATGCCTCCTTGAAGCAACACGCACCTACCGGCATAATCATAAACTCCTGCACATCCAATCCACTCGAAGGTGCATGAACTCCGCCATTAACGATGTTCATCATCGGAATTGGCAGTGTATTCCCTGCAATTCCGCCGAGGAACTGGTATAGCGGAATGTCCATTGACTGTGCTGCCGCTCTTGCACATGCAATGGATACCGCAAGCATCGCATTCGCTCCCAGATTTGATTTGTCGTCTGTACCATCTGCATCCATCATCGCCTGATCAATTTCATAAATATGAGAGGCATCCATCCCCACAATATGGTCATTGATTGTCACACTAATATTTTCAACTGCTTTTTTTACGCCTTTTCCCAAGTATCTCTTTTCATCCTGATCACGAAGTTCTAGCGCCTCGAACTCTCCTGTAGATGCGCCACTCGGCGCCATTCCTCTCGCTATCGTTCCGTCAAACAAATGTACTTCCGCTTCCACCGTTGGATTTCCTCTCGAGTCCAAGATTTCTCTTCCAATTACTTTTTTAATTTCCAAATAATTCAAATGGTTGTCTCCTTTTCCTATAGATTTACTTTTCACAGCCATTATTATTTCTATTTTTTGGAAAACTTATTCTGATTTTACTTTATTCCTTCGGTGACATCCTTTGGAATCACAAAAGACGGCGTTCCGATGTATCCCGGTCCAACTTCATACTCATTGAATGCTATCACAAACTGACCCTTTTCATTGATATAAAAATTCTGCTCCTCGGCTATTATTTCAAATCCATCTATGTCACCATCTTCCGCTATAAAGTGCGGTGTTTGCGCGTCCGCTCTCATTTACGACATGATTTCCTCTGAAATCGGGGTCACATAATCTGCACCTTCCGGGAACAACTGCGATAGTTTCATTTCCTCTTTAGAAGATAAAAATAGGGCAATCCAAATGGGTTGCCCTAACTACATTCTTTTGATTTTTACATAAATGCTTTGACTTTCTTATAGATACCTGCCGCATCAAGTTCGAACTTCTCAAGAAGCTTTAATGCCGGCCCGGACTCACCAAATCGGTCTTCTACTCCGATGCGAAGCAGCTTCGCCGGCTGACGCTCTGCCAATACCTCCGCAACTGCGCTTCCGAGACCGCCAATAATGGAATGTTCTTCTACAGTAACCACCTTTTCTGTCTTTGCTGCAGCCTCTGCCACCAGATCCGCATCCAATGGCTTGATTGTGTGCATATTGATGACCTGCGCATGGATGCCATCCACCTCGAGCATCTTAGCAGCCTCAAGCGACTCCTTTACTTCAAGACCCGTTGCAACAATCGTAACATCGGTACCCTCACAAAGCACAACACCCCTCCCGATTTCAAATTTATAATCCGGAGTATCATTGATGACCGGCACTGCCAAGCGACCAAATCTCAAGTATACAGGACCTTCCATCTCATAAGCAGCTTTCACCGCAGCCCTTGCCTCGACATCGTCTGAAGGGTTGATGATGGTCATTCCCGGAATCGTACGCATCAATGCGATATCTTCATTACACTGATGTGTGGCACCATCTTCACCCACAGAAATTCCCGCGTGTGTGGCGCCGATTTTCACATTCAAATGCGGATAGCCGACAGAGTTGCGAATCTGTTCAAATGTTCTGCCTGCTGCAAACATTGCAAAACTGGAGCAGAATGGCACCTTACCACAAGAAGCAAGTCCTGCTGCAATACCAATCATATTTGCCTCAGCAATACCACAATCAATATGACGATCCGGAAAAGCCTTCTTAAAAATCCCTGTCTTTGTCGCCGCTGCCAAGTCCGCATCTAAAACAACCAAATTATCATGCTCTTTTCCAAGTTCGGTGAGAGCATTACCATAGCTTTCCCGTGTAGCAATCTTCTTTACTTCTGACATAATGCTTCCTCCGCTTTCTTTAACTCTTCGACTGCAATTGCGTACTCCTCATCATTCGGAGCTTTTCCATGCCAGTCTACTGCATCCTCCATATAAGAAACGCCTTTCCCTTTTAATGTCTTCATGACAATCGCGGTTGGCTTTCCTTTTGTCGCTCTTGCCTCCTTAAATGCAGCGCGAAGTTGATCAAAATCGTTTCCGTCTTCAACTGCAACCACATGGAAGTTGAAACTTGCAAATTTATCTGTAATAGGATATGGCGAATTTACTTCCTCGACAGAACCGTCGATCTGTAAACCATTGTTATCTACGATAACACAAAGGTTATCCAGCTTGCGCGCTCCGGCAAACATTGCCGCCTCCCAAACCTGTCCTTCCTGAATCTCTCCATCTCCGAGAAGCGTATATACTCTATAATCCGCTCGGTCTAACTTTGCTGCCATAGCCATGCCAACAGCAACCGAGATTCCTTGTCCCAAAGAACCGCTTGAGGCGTCAATACCGGGTGTGTGCTGTACACATGGATGTCCCTGCAAATGAGAACCTATGTGACGAAGGGTCAACAAGTCCTCCACCGGGAAAAATCCTCTATTTGCGAGTGCCGAATACAAACCCGGTGCTGTATGTCCTTTTGATAATACAAAACGGTCTCTGTCTGCTTTCTTCGGGTCCTTCGGATCAATATTCATTTCTTCAAAATAAAGGTACGTGAATACCTCTGCTGCAGAAAGAGATCCACCCGGATGTCCTGCCTTCGCTGCGTGTACACCATCAATGATGCCCTTACGAATCTTTACTGCCTGCTGTTGTAGTTCAAGATTTGTCATCATGCCATTCCTTTCTTTTACATGGTAATAGAGCCGCAAACTTACGACCCTATTTTATTCTACTATGTTCCTTTTTTACAATATCACTTTTGACGAAAGATGTCGTCTTTTATCAATTTATAGGGCTATTTGCACATTTCTTCCAATTGAATCAGAATAATGTTTTTTATTGTCGATGCAACCGTCATAGCATTCTCGTGAAATCCCTTCTTACTACATGCCACATAAAAGGCATCTCCTTCTCGGTGCATCCGCTTTGTCTTCTCAATAAGCTCCTTTAGCTCAATCACTTCGATTGCTCGGTCCTCATAGAAGCATAGCGTAAATATCGTTGCGCTCCTACCTTCTGATTTACCAAGAGACACAATATCAAACCCTTCGGTTGTCCCAGCTTCGTCATCGTTCGTCCACCAGTTTCCGGTGCGTTCGATGTCAAATGGCATACTGCCCTCCGTGCTTTCCTTCTCTATGTACTCACGGCTGATTTCAATAAACACTCTCTGCATGAAATCGTCCAACTCAGGAACAATGCGCTTATCCCAGAGTTCATCCCATTCGTCTGCAATATATAAATCCATATTCGGAACAATATAACGATACCAAAATACCGTATTGTTGTTCACGATAGAATACCTTGTCTTCTTTCGGTTGGTCTCCTCCGTAATGGCATTTTGTTTTGTCACCATTCCGATGGACATCAACGCATTCAGATATGGCACAACAACATCCTTTGGCTTTTCAACAGCCTCAGAAAGTTGATTTACGCGATTCACACCCTGTGCCATCACAGATAAAATACAATTGTAGTATGACAACTCACGCAGTTCTTTTCCCATCACCTGCTCCGGCAATAGTGCTGCGCACTCCGGAGAAGATGCGAAAATAATCTTTGCCGCTTCTTTTGGAGACTTACCTTGAATACGAATGATGTATCCCGGTATTCCACCACTCAATCCGTACAGCAATGCAACATCCTGTGCAGATGCCGCTGGAAAGAATTCTTTTGACTCATAAAAAGGCAATCCCTTTAAACAAATCGTCACATCCAAATCATTCTTCCATTTCGCTTTTTTCCCGTAAACCGTCTTTTCCATCAAAAGAAAAGCATCTCCACAAAGCACAACCTTCACCGGTAAGTCATTCCATTCTTTTGTTACATAGGAGTGGAATACTTCATCAAATTCCGCATCCGCTTTTGCAAAATTAGGATACTGATCCATCACCAAAAGAATCTTCTCCTTCTTTGCCATTGCTGTAATCTTGTCCAATACCTCTTGTAATGTAGCTGCTTTTTTTATTCCTACTGCCTGTCCAAACAACGCAATCTCCTGCTGCTTCGTTGTCTCATATCCACAGAAAAAAACACTCTTTTTGCCTTCTGCAAAATGGCGTAGAAGTGCTGTCTTTCCCATTCCGATAGAGCCTGTGATACAGGCAATCGCTTTTTTATCTCCTTCATAGAATGCATTCAGCGCTTCTATCTCTTTCTTTCGTCCAACAAACATTTCTCATTCTCCAATATGTAAAAAGACCGCCACACCTTCGGGGTGTGACAGTCTTTATTGTAATATGTTTCAACTATAGTTTCAATGGAAAAATCTCTACTTTTGAAAACTAGTATGGAAAAAACTCTATGACCCCAAGATATAGGGGCTATTTTCTTTTATCTATTCGTTATCTTGCTCCCTTATCGTATGGAATACCCTCCGCCTTAGGTGCTGCAGAATTCTTTGATGTAAATGCAAGTACAACCAAAGAAATAATGTATGGCAACATCGTATAAAGCGTGCTTGGGATGTGAAGTGCCATCAGGAAATCAAATCCCATATATACACTTGATAGCGCTCGGAAGAACCCAAATAATAACGCTGCTCCCAAAATATTTTGAGGCTTCCATTTTCCAAAAATCATAACAGCGAGTGCCAAGAAACCAAATCCGGCCACGCCATCTTCAAATTGACACTGGCTTGAACTAACCGTGATGTAGCAGATTCCACCCAGTCCTCCAAGTGCTCCTGAGATGAGGACTCCCGCCCATCGCATTTTATATACGCTGATTCCAACAGAATCCGCCGCCTGTGGATGTTCGCCACATGCCATAAGCCGCAGACCAAATTTCGTCTTATACAAAACGACATACGCAAGTATAACTGCCAGCAACGCCACCGGCATAAACCAATTAAATTGGAAAGAACCGATATCAAGCACAAACGCCTTGTGTCCGTTATAATATTTTACAATCGACGACTTATCATCCGGGTTTGCAGCTACATTAATCGCCTTAACAATCACGGTTGCCAAAGCGACACCCAACATATTCAGTGCCGTTCCAATCAATGTCTGGTCTGCGTTAAAGTGTATTGCGGCGACTGCAAGAAGCGCCGAATAAATCATTCCCACAATGATACTGACAAACAACGTTGCAAGAATAATAATGATGGCCGGAACAGAATCACCGATGGCCTTCATCATGAGCGCGCCGCCCAATGCACCAATAACCATAATTCCTTCCAGTCCCAGATTGATAACACCAGAATGCTCTGAAAAGCAACCACCAAGTGCCACCATAGAAAGGATGCATGCAAAAATAATTGTATACTGAATAAGAATAACCATTATTTTTTCCCTCCTTTCATCTCCTCTTTCTTTGCCAGCCTAGCATTGAAAGCATATTTCATAAATCCCACAAAGCCGCACGCATAGATAATGATTGCTGAAATCAAATCCGATACCTGTGTACAATAATAATTCAAATCTAAGTGTCCGCCACCATCCGTAATGTGTTGAATAAAGAAAGACGCAAAGATAGTTCCAATCGGATTTAAACCTCCAAGAAAAGCCGCGGCAATTCCGTTGAATCCCATACCGGGAACTGCACTTTCTCCTACCATCCACTGCTGAATGTCCGTCTGGAAAAGGAACGAGCCGCCCAAACCGGCAAGCGCACCACTGATGGCAAGCGCAAGAATTATGTTTTTCTTTTCAGCCATTCCCGCGTATTTCGCAGCATTTTTGTTATAACCGGTTGCCTTTAATTCATATCCCAGCTTTGTTTTATCCAGAATTACACCAACAAGGATGGCAGCAATGATGGACAACGGTACTGCAAGTCCCACATAACCATTTCCAAATATCTCATCCAAGCCGAGACTTGGAAGAACCGCTGTCTTTGCTTTTGCGTCCAACGAATATGTATATGGTGTCGACGGCGTCTTTGCTTTTGCAAGTAAAATATTGGTAAGGTACAACCCAATCCAGTTTAGCATAATGCCGGAAATAACTTCATTGACATTGCAATATGCCTTTAAAAGTCCAACAAAAATTGCCCAAACCATTCCTGCAACAGCAGCAAAGAGCATACACGGCAACCAGCTCCATCCAAGTTGAATCGCTGCATAAATCGTTGCGCAAGCCCCCACAACATACTGACCTGCCGCTCCAATATTAAACAGGCCTACTTTATATGCAAATAAAATGGAAAGCGAACACATAATAAGTGGTGCTGTTTTTACCAGGGTCGAACCGAAATATTTCATCTGCATTGTTGAGCTGTTATAACCCAAAAAGTTCTTTATGATATCTGTCATGCCCTCGATTGCAACACTCGGCTCAATTATGAGAAGTGCAATAAATCCAATCAAAAGTCCAATCACAATACAAAATACGGATGCGACAAAAGATTGTACTCCGGAATTTTTCATTATTTTTTTCATCGCACAACCACCTCATCTCTCTTAGCACCTGACATGTATAATCCGAGCTCCTCTTCGGTTACTGTCTTTGGATCAAATTCTCCGACAATTTCTCCCTCATGCATCACAAGGATACGATCGGATACGTCCATAACCTCGTCCAGCTCCAAGGAAACCAAGAGTACGGCTTTGCCTGCATCGCGCTGTGCTACTAACTGTTTATGGACAAACTCTATTGCTCCGACATCCAGACCTCTCGTAGGCTGTACTGCTACTAACAGCTCCGGTCCCTTCTCAATTTCACGCGCAATAATCGCTTTCTGTTGATTACCTCCTGACATGGAGCGCGCTGTAGTAATAGGTCCTTGTCCGGATCTAACGTCATACTTTTCAATTAGATTCTCTGCATAACTCCGGATATTCTTGCGTTTCATAAAGCCTGCACCATTCACAAACTCCGGTTCAAAGTATTTCTGAAGAATCATATTATCCTCCAGTGAATAATCCAAAACCAGTCCATGCTTATGCCGATCCTCCGGAATATGACTCATGCCCTTGATGCTTCTCTTCCTAATGGAATCCTTTGAGATATCTTTTCCACATAGGGTTATCTTTCCGTTTACCAATGGCTCTAACCCTGTAACACCATATACAAATTCTGTCTGTCCATTGCCATCGATCCCCGCGATACATACAATCTCACCACTGTGCACTTTTAGTGAAACATTCTTTACCGCATTTGTCTTATGCAGACTTGATGCCACCGTCATATTTTCTATGGAGAGAACGGTATCGCCTATCTTGGCGGGCTTTTTCTCCACATGGAAGTTGACATCTCTGCCGACCATCATCGCCGATAGTTTCTCCATTGTAGTATCTTTTGTATCGACCGTCCCAATATATTTTCCTTTGCGCAGCACGGTACACCGATCTGCCACTTCCATAATCTCTGCGAGCTTATGGGAAATAAAGAGTATGCTCTTTCCCTCTGCTGCCAGATTCTTCATAATCTGCATTAATTCCGATATTTCTTGAGGTGTCAGCACCGCTGTAGGCTCATCAAATATCAAAATCTCATTGTCTCGATAAAGCATCTTCAGAATCTCAGTACGCTGCTGCATTCCAACCGTAATGTCTGATATAATCGCGTCCGGATCAATCGCCAGACCATATTTATCAGATATGTCCATAACTTTTTTTCTTGCTTCTGTTTTCTGAATAATTCCACCCTTGGTCGTTTCAACTCCAAGGATGATATTATCTAATACCGTAAAGCATTCCACTAGTTTGAAGTGTTGATGAACCATACCAATTCCCAAGTCATTGGCATCATTCGGATTGTTAATCCTTACCTCTCTTCCGTCCATTCTAATTTTTCCCTCTTCCGGCGGATATAATCCAAATAAAACACTCATCAGCGTAGATTTTCCAGCACCATTCTCTCCCAGCAGTGCATGAATTTCACCTTTCTTTAACTGTAATGAAATGTTGTCATTGGCAATTATACCTGGGAACTTTTTTGTGATATTGAGCATTTCAATTGCATATTCTTGTCCCACAGTACCTCTCCTCTTCTAAACGATTTATAGATGTAGAAAATTATACCATATATTTTGCGTTTTGACAGCAAAAAAGGCGAGCAAAAAATGCTCGCCTTAAGCTTTTGACTTATCCTATTCCAAATTAGTTAAGGATTGTTCCAACGTCAACAATATTAACAGTAGATCCCTGTTCCTTAACATCTCCACTGATGTCATTTGAAACCTTTATATCTCCTGCAAACATCTTTGATACAAGTGCCTTATAGTCATCCTCTGTAAATGTATCATTATAAACTGTAGATGGTGCAAGCTGGCAGTAGTTTGCCGTTGGGTCATCACCTGATACTAAACCAAGTGTAGCAATCTGTCCTGCATACTTGTCCCAGTTGCCATTATTGATAACATCATCAAGCGTATCCATTACAGTAGCCTGAAGACCTTTCATAGCAGAAGTAACAACTTTGCCCTTAAGATCCGGGTAATCAGCAGCGATACCTTCCGCCTGATCCACATCAACACCAACAACTTCCTTCTTTGCATTCACTGCTGAAGAACAAACATCCTTGTAGATAGAACCACCACAAGCGAAGATTAAATCTGCACCCTTCTCATACATCGTATCACAAGCTGCAATTACTTCCTTATTGTTAGATCCAAATGTTCCGCCGTATGCATACTGAATCGTAACATCTGCGCCATCTTCTTTCGCAGCAGCATCAGCGCCTTGAACAAAACCATATCCATAACGCATTACTGCAGGTACAGCCATACCACCCATGAAACCAAGGTTTTTATATCCAAGTTTTACCAATGCATATCCTGCCATATATCCAGAGAGTTCTTCCTGATAAACTGCACAGTAAATATTGCTCATGTCAACATAATCTTCCAACTTCCAGTTGTCTGGGTTGTAGTCATAATCGTCACCAATCGCAGCCTCTAACAAGTCACCCTTTGAACAGTCAAGTGCGATAAACTTAACATCCGGATATTCTTTTGCACACTCTACTAATGTAGCCGCAAATAAATAACCCGGCATAACGATAACATTGTAGCCCTCATCAATTGCCTGCTCTGTAGCTGCTACACGAGCATCTGTTGAATCCTCTGTAGGCTTATAATACTTGAAATCCAATGAATTTGCCTTAGAAAATTCCTGACAAGCCTCATATGTTGTCTGGTTAAATGACTGGTCTGTAATATCACCGGAATCTGTGATCATAGCCACCTTGTATCCGGCATCTGTAGTATCTGCAGAGCCTTTATCTTCGCTCTCAGATTTCTTACCGCATCCGGCAAATACTGTAGCTATCATTGTTGCTACTAATAATGTTGCAAGTAATCTCTTCTTCATTATTTACCCTCCTTTTTAAAGAATATTACTAGGCTAGTATATTCTGTTTTCCCGCAAATTTCAATAAAAAAGACTGTATTCCTTATTTACATTTGAGATCTTCGTCTCTGAGACCTACGAAACCATCTGCATGTTCAAATGCCGCCAGTTGAGGATTTTCTCTCTTCTCATCCGTATAGTTTTCATAGGCAGGCGTCTTATGCTTCTGATTCTCCCAGATTCTATCCGCTACAGGACCCCACGCTTGCGCATAGCAATCACACTTGGAACAAAGTTGTTCTACCGTCTCTTCTGATTCGGCATTTGTTCCGTGAGCACCCGTCTTCTCAACCATTTCTCTCAGATACTGTGGGTTCTCAAGCATTGGACATGGACGAAGGTGATTTCTGTTAAATGGCTGACCTTCGTGATATGCCTTAAACAATGGACTCTGCAGCATTTCAAGGATTGATTTGTCACGGATGTTTGAATCAGAGAAGTGAATAAATACGCAAGGTTCCGCATCGCCCTGTGCATTGATGTGGAAGTAGTTACGTCCACCGGCAATACATCCGCCAACATACTCTCCGTCGTTCTGGAAATCCATTGGGAAGAATCCGATATCGTTGTCACCGGTACGCACCCAACGAATTGTCTCAATAATTTTTTCACGCTGCTCAACGGTAGGCATAAGTTCCGGAGCTGCATTCTGCCCAACCGGCATATAGTGGAAGTAGAAGCCAAATCGGGCACCCTTGTCAGCGATAAATCTCAGGAACTCCTCGTTTGTTACAGCCTCGATGTTATCTCTTGTATAGCAGATGGATGTACCGAATACGATACCATGTTTTTTCAACAAATCCATAGCCTTCATAACAGCGGCATAATGTCCGTCACCACGACGACCGTCATTTGTCTCCGGCGTTCCTTCAATAGAAAGAAGGAATGTAATATTTCCCAACGCAACAATCTTCTCGCAGAATTCTTCATCAATCAATGTAGAGTTCGAGAACAAACCAAAGAAACAATCATTATGCTTCTCAGCAAGTTTCAGGATATCGGCCTTACGAACCGTCGGTTCTCCACCTGTCATAAAATACAGATGTGTTCCCAATGCCTTACCCTGTGTAACAATCTTGTCCATATCTTCATATGACATGTTATTCTTGTGTCCATATGTACCTGACCAGCAGCCTACGCAATGAAGATTACACGCGTCTGTCGGATCAAAAAGAATCAGCCAAGGAATATTGCAGTCATATTTCTTACGGTTCTCCCGAATCTGCTTTGTTCCACGGAAAAATGCTTCATATCCTAAGTTAAGCAAGAACTTCTTTGCGTACTCCGGATTTGTCTCATCCAATACTCTGTTTACAAACTTAACCCAACGGTTCTCCGGGTTTTTAACATACTCTTTCACAAACGCCAGTTTATCTTTATCCGTTGTATCCTCGCCCCAGAATTTCTCCGCTCTATCAATAAGCTCCAAATATACCTTCTGTCTTGTTGCCTCATCGTCCGCATTCTGTAATTTACCAACAATGCTGTCGATTAACTTCTCAAATATTTTTCTTTCAGCCGCATGCTGTGTTTTTTCAATGAATGAAGCCATTCCTCTGTTCCTCCCTAACTTTTACATCTAATCTGTCATCTATCATACCTAGAAAGTATAAGAAAATCTTTCACTTATGAAAAGATACAAAAAATTTTTTGTGTATCGTCGAATTATACATTTTGATGATTTTGTATATTTGTTGATACAAAATCACTACATTGTCACGTATATTCTAATTATTTCGACGCGCTTGGGAACATAAAAGTCCAGCCGGTGCAGCAGTGTCATAAAGCAGCACGCCAATCATTCTCAGACCCATTAGCGTCACTCTGCATTTTTCAAAGCCTCATCCATCGGGATTTTTTTGATTCTGTTGAAATCAAAAAACATGACAATCAAATATCCGATCAGGACAAACGCGAACATTTTAGCGTATCCGATTAGATCCATCGTGAAAGCATACCATCCGCTATACGAAAGCATGATGGCTTTCCATACCTGTTCCATCACAAGAATCCCGAGAATGACACTGATTGCGTCAAAAATGATTAGAACTATGGTTGTGGAAAGCAAATAAAGGCTTGCAATCTCCCTGTTTTCATATCCAAGTATTTTTGTCATGGATATGGCGTTTTTATTTTTTTCTACAATAATCTTGGTCAGCAGATAAATCAGCACCGCCGACAGCAATATACATAAAATCTGAAAATATTTCATATAGGATCCCATCGAATGGTCTAACTGATCACAAATTTTCGTAATATCACGTTCAGAGATTATGGTTGCAATATTCTCCTCACTAATATCTGTAATTGTCGTCTCGGACAGGTAACCGGTAAATTCTCCTTCTTCCAATCCAAATATCAAACGGTAGTTTTCCATTGGCAGAAAAACGGCAATGCTCTGGCATCGGTCATAAATACCGGCAACGGTGAATTGATACTGCTTATTTTCATACTTTTCATCCAGGGAAACGCTGTCTCCCACCTTCAGACTGTATTTATCGTAAAAAGATTTTGAAACATATATCTCATTTTTCTTCAATGAAGCCAAATTCTTGATTTTAACATAACTGCTGTCTTCGGAAATACCATAGACAGATACCTCCTCCGTAATTTCCTCACTCTCTTTTTGCAGTGAACACATACTGAATTTCTCTGCAGTTTCATTTTTTGTTTCTATGTAATTACCGTCCGCATCCTCGCAATCCGTCAATACATACTGATATCTCGCAAACATCATATCCGCAGCGTTTTCTTTATAAAATTGCAGCGTAGAAGGCATTCCTACTGCCATCGCAAGCATAACCATGATAAAGAAAATACCAGCAAACAAAATAAGATAGTTTGGGATATTCTGAAAGATAATCCGCAGACGAAATCTTCTCAAAAAAGTCCATTTCGGCAGACGCATGGCCTTATTTCGCTTTGTTTTCTTCAAATCATGACGTAGAAACTGCAGCGGCGTATGCTGCATCATTCGGATAATCACAACGAGATTTACCACAAACATCAGCACAACCGGAATCAGCGTCGTCTTCAAAAAGGCTTCCGGATTCCATATTGTCTCGTATGTCGGCAGGCTGTAACTGTTATAATACATGGAAACCACAACTTTTTTAAAGACAGTGTAACCCAATGCATTTCCAACTCCTGCCGCCACAAAGGTAACAATAACCGGCATGGCAAGATAGTGGCGCACCAGTTCACCTCTGGTGTAGCCCGACGCCCGCAACGTACCGACTGCGGACGCCTCCTTTACAATCGTATTGCTGATTGTCACCGCAAAAATGAATGCAATAATTACAATCAGGATATCGAGCAGCACTCCGCCCATGGCCTCGTCCGAACCCATATCATCGGTTGCAAAATTGATTGCCGGATTCGCATATCGCGGCACATAATCTTCCAACTCGTTCTCATTTACCGCTACCTGTGTGATCAGTGCCTTCATGAAATCATCTGAAGCATTTTTTTCATCTATCTCCGTTTCGGGCGCTTCTTCATAATGCCATGCATAAGCATAATGAACCGTCTTATCAAATCCGGCAAATCCTCTTTCCGTTACCATTGCCACATCAAATTTCAAAGCGTCAAACATCAGATCCGTACTTTTTTCATGAAGCGTAGAATAATTCACATAGGCAATCAATCCAACAACCTGAAATTTTTGATTTCCCACTGTGACAGTATCTCCGACCTCAATGCCCACATTGTCCGCATGCATACGGTCAAGTGCGATCTCGTTTGCACTCTCCGGAAATCTTCCATCCATCAAACACGCCTCGTTGACTTCATCCGTCTCGGCATAGATGCGGATGGTTCCGTCTATCGTACCGTCATTGTTGTAATCCTCTTCCTCATTTATGTAATAATTTTCGTATATCTTTACTGGAACCGCCTCAAAGTCAGCATCATCCAATTCGTATTTTTCTACCGCATCCACATATTTCGTTTGGACTTCTTTCACAACCTCCTCCCACGCCTCCTGGTAGGCTGTTGCGTACGCCTCGTCGTATGCCTCTTCGTATGCATCGTCATAGGCAGCCTGATAGGCGGTATCGTAGGCGGAATCATAGGCAGCCTGATAACTTCCATCCTGTTTCGCCTGTGCAACAGCCAAAGAAACCATGGCGTTTGCCGTATTCTCATCCATCCCCTGCGCCATCAATGACTGCATAATCTGCGCCTGAAACATTGCATCAAATTCTGTGACAAATTTACTGTCAAATTCTGTTTTGAATTCCTGTGAAAAACGGGCGTCGAATTCTTCTGTAAATTCACTTTCAAATGTTTCATCCAGTTTCACTTTGGCTTTATCCAGATAATATTGCTCCACATCTGCAATGTCTCCCGATTGCATTGCGCGGAACAGCGCTCCGTCCGCCTGTTCCTTCAGTTCAAAATGACCGTCCTCCAGTTTATACTTTGACACGCTCTCGTCCGCAGCGCACATCATACTGCCATTGGCAACATACATACCGGACACAAATCCGATTGTCAGAATCAAGAACAGGCTTACAACCAGATATTTGCTCCAGTCGTCCCGCAGTTCTCTGAAAATACGTTTCCTCAAAGGATTTCTTACACTTTTCTTTTTCATGTCTGTTACTCTCCTTACCATTCCAGATCCGCAGCAGAAATTTTAGCAGTATTGATGTCATTTTTACGCACTTTCCCGTCACGAAGCTTTATGACATGATCCGCCATATCCTTAATTGCTTCATTATGTGTTACCACAATCACGGTATTTCCGTACTTTGCATTGATGTCCTCAATCAGCTTCAATATTTCCTTTGAAGTGTTGTAATCCAGTGCGCCTGTCGGTTCATCGCAGAGCAGGATATCCGGGTTCTTCACGATGGCGCGGCCGATAGAAACCCGCTGCTGCTGACCGCCGGATAACTGGTTTGGGAGTTTATATCTGTGGTCAAACAATCCCAGCGTATGCAGCAGTTCATCAATATCAAGCGGGTTGTCTGACAAATAAGCGCCAACCTCGATGTTCTCCTTTACATTCAGATTTCCAATCAGATTGTACAACTGAAACACATACCCCAAATGTTTTCTTCTGTACTTCGTCAGCTCTTTTTCTCCCAGATCCTCCAGTTTGTCTCCATGGATGGATATGTATCCGGAATCCGCATGGTCAATTCCTCCGATAATATTGAGCAGTGTGGATTTCCCTGAACCTGACGGTCCCAGTAGAACACAGAATTCTCCTTTTGCAACGGAAAAACTCATTCCACGGAGTACCTCCTGTCTGGTTTCCCCGCTTCCAAACCCTTTCTTTATATCTACAATTTCCAAAAACTTTCTCTCTTCCTCTGACATACATTATTCCTTTCCTTTTTTCGTTTCCTTCATATCCGGTTTTTTGGAATCGCCTACCGGGAAGATGATTCCCTGCATATCTTCGTCACAGTATAACCGGTTTTGTCAATCACATCTTCCAATGCTCTGTCTTCAATATCCTCTTCTGTATAAATAACCGCCTCTCCTTTCCTGTGGGAGGATTTCACCTTCTTAACCGGAAACACTCTGCGAATGGAATCATTCACATGACTTTCACACATACCGCATATCATGCCCTCAATCGATACTGTTATCTTAATCATTTATCCATTCAACTCCTTCCGTTTCATCCTT
>CAYPAA010000004.1:0-74455 GCA_964408625.1 uncultured Roseburia sp.
TTATGTTATCATGGACTTTTAAACTCAACAACTACATATCTGAAAATTTTTATCGCCCGCCTCCTCTTTTTGAAATGCAACTACCATTTTATTATATTTCAAAGGAGATTTTTACTATGGACAAATATTTAGATTCTTTCAGGGAGATGATTTCCCTCCGCAGTCTTACCGACCATACCCTCACTAATTACTGTACATACATCCGAGCTTATCTGAATTGTACCATAAATGGTATATGTATCGCGCTATAATTAAAATTTTAGCATATTATAAATAACTTGCAAATTAAAAAAGTGCTAAGTGGCTTTTATCAAAGTCACTCAGCACCTCTGCCTCCCAGTTTATTCTATGCCTCATCTATCGCTTTTCCGATATCATTTCTCTTGTATTTGTTCGCAAAATCAATCCACTCTGTCGCGTCGTATGCTTTTGCTCTGGCTTCTTTCAAATCGCTGCCCTTTGCTGTGATTCCGAGAACACGACCACCATTTGTGACAATCTTGCCGTCCTTCCAAGCCGTTCCTGCATGGAAACAGAAATAGTTTTCATTGTCAAACTTATCAAAGCCTGTAATCTCAAATCCCTTTTCATAGGAAACCGGATAACCTTCCGAAGCAAGCACGACGCAGACTGCTGCATTGTCTTCAAACGCAAGCGTAATCTGGTCTAATGTGCCATCCACGCAAGCTTCCATCACATCGATGATGTCATTTTTCATACGGGGAAGAACGACCTGCGCCTCCGGGTCACCAAATCTGGCGTTGTATTCGAGTACCTTGGGTCCGTCCTCCGTAAGCATCAATCCAAAGAAGATTACTCCCTTAAACTCTCTGCCTTCTGCCGCCATCGCATCGACTGTTGCCTGGTAGATATATTTTTTGCAAAAATCATCCACTTCTTTTGTGTAGAATGGACTCGGCGAGAAGGTTCCCATACCGCCGGTATTCAGTCCGGTGTCACCGTCGCCGGCACGCTTGTGGTCCTGCGCACTGCTCATAATCTGTATGGTTTTTCCATCCACGAATGAAAGAACCGAAACCTCACGACCGGTCATGAACTCCTCGATAACCATCGTATTGCCTGCATCACCAAACTTCTTGTCCTTCATAATCGTGTTGACACCCTCTATGGCTTCTTCCTTTGTGTTGCAAATCAAAACACCCTTGCCAAGTGCCAAACCGTCAGCCTTCAGTACAATTGGGAACTTTGCGGTTTCCAAATAGGCAAGTGCCTTCTCCGGATCGTCAAAATTCTCATATGCCGCTGTAGGAATGTTGTACTTTTTCATCAAATCCTTTGAAAATGCTTTGCTTCCCTCAAGGATAGCTGCATTTGCCCTTGGACCAAACACCTTGAGGTCCTCAGCCTCGAATACGTCTACCACACCGCCTACCAAAGGATCATCCATACCAATAATGGTTAAGTCAATCGCATGCTCCTTTGCAAATGCAACCAATTTATCGAATTCCATCGCACCGATTGGAACACACTCGGCAATCTGACCGATCCCGGCGTTTCCCGGGGCACAATAAATCTTGTCCACTCTCTTACTTTTTGCAACTGCCATACAAATCGCATGCTCACGTCCACCGCTGCCAACTACGAATACTTTCATCTCTTTGCTCCTCTACCTGATTACCACTTTTCCATCTATTACTTCGACGCGTCCCGCCGCAATCATGTCAATCGCCTGCGGTAAAATCTTCCATTCCGCCTGCTCCATCACACGTTGCTGCAATACCTTTGCCGTATCTCCCGGTTGCACTTCCACCGCCTTCTGCAAAATAATCGGACCGGTGTCTGTTCCCTCATCTACAAAATGAACCGTCGCACCGGTCACCTTGACACCGCGCTCCAACGCGCCCTCATGCACCTTCAAACCATAATATCCGGTTCCGCAGAACGACGGAATCAAAGATGGATGAATGTTAATGATACGGTTGCGATACTGTGCAATCATCTTTTTCGGGATGACTACCAAAAAACCTGCCAGCACAACCAAATCCACCCGATAGGAATTCAGTTTTTCAAGAAATGCCTCATTGAATTCCTCACGGCTTGCATAATCCTTCGGTGAAATACAAAGTGCATCCACTCCCTTTGCTTTCGCTCTCTCTAATGCATAAGCGCCCGGATTGTTGCTAATAACCACCGACACCTCTGTATTTCGAATCGCACCGGCATCAATCGCATCTAAGATGGCTTGCAAATTCGTTCCACCACCTGATACTAATACCGCAATCTTCATCATCCTGTCACCTCTTATACCAAATCTACGCCCTTTTCGCCATCGACAATCTTTCCGACAACATATGGAATGTCGCCGGCAGATTTCATTGCTTCCATCGTCTTGTCAACATCTGCCGGGTCCACGGCAACAATCATACCAAGTCCCATGTTGTATGTGTTGTACATCATCTGCTCTGAAACATCACCCTTCTTTGCCATCAACTTAAAGATTGCCGGAACTTCATAAGAATCCTTCTCCACAACAGCGCGCTTGCCTTCCGGCAACATACGCGGAATGTTCTCATAGAAACCGCCACCTGTGATATGGCTGCATGCCTTCACGCGAACACCTGCATCCTTCACTGCCTTCAATGCCTTCACATAAATTCTTGTAGGAGCAATGAGTGCTTCTCCAAGTGTCATGCCAAGTTCATCATAATATGTATCCAATGACTCTTTCGTCATTTCAAAAATCTTGCGCACCAGTGAAAATCCATTGGAGTGTACACCGGTTGATGCCATACCAATCAGCACATCCCCATCCTTCAAATCTTCGCCTGTGATAATATCCTTCTTGTCAACAACACCGACAGCAAATCCCGCCAAATCGTACTCATCCTCCGGCATCAGTCCCGGATGTTCCGCCGTCTCACCACCAACAAGTGCACAACCGGACTGTTTGCATCCCTCCGCAACACCGCTGACGATAGTAGCAATCTTCTCCGGATAGTTCTTTCCGCAAGCGATATAATCTAAGAAAAACAATGGCTCACCACCTGCACAAGCCACGTCATTTACGCACATGGCTACGGCATCAATACCGATCGTATCATGCTTGTCCATAAGGAATGCTAATTTCACCTTCGTACCACATCCGTCTGTACCGGACAAAAGAACCGGCTCTTCCATTCCCTTGATGGAACTCAAATCAAATGCACCTGAGAAACCACCAAGACCACCCAACACTTCCGGTCTCATCGTCTCCTGCACATATTTTTTCATCAATTTCACTGACTCATATCCTGCTTCGATATCTACGCCTGCTTTTTTGTAATCCATTGTTTTCCTCCTTATCACGACATTACATATTTATTATAAACGCTTCACCTTAGAAATTCTATTAATAAATACTACTGTCATTCATTAGCAATGCTAATATGTTATTTTTTGTAAGCACGGAAGCCTACTTCCTGCAATCTTGCATTCTTTGCTTCCACCTGTTCCTTCATATCCACGGCGTAGGATTTTATTTTTTCCATCAACACTTCGTCCGAGGTTGCTAAAATTTTTGCTGCAAGAATCGCTGCGTTTTTTGCACCGTCAATTGCCACTGTAGCTACCGGCACTCCCGGAGGCATCTGCATGATAGAAAAAACTGCATCCATGCCATCCAACTTGCTTCCTGCCAAAGGCACACCAATGACCGGGAGTGGCGTAAGCGCCGCGCACATTCCCGGAAGTGCTGCCGCCATACCGGCGCCGGCAATCATCACCTTCATGCCGTTTTTCTCCGCACCTCTTGCCCAAGTAATCAATTCGTCCGGCTGACGATGTGCTGAGATAATATTCATCTCATAACTGATTCCAAATTCCTCCAGTGTCTCTGCTGCCTTTGCCATCACTGCCAAATCAGAATCACTACCCATTACGATACCTACTTTTGCCATCTCAATTTCCTCCCTGCAAAACGCTAATCGAGCGCCTTATTTAGAATTTCTGTACCCGGAACAACAAACCGACCCTGTTCAATCACCGGAATGTTTCGCCCATCTTTACACAATACCACGATATCTCCCAACTCATCATAAGGGATTGTGATGTCCGTGTGACAATTAAAATATGCCTTAGATGCATCCTTGTCGCGCAAAAGAGATACGCTATTGTCTCTCGCCACAACCTCTTTGCTATTTGCATTATACATAGGCACCTCCTCTGCATGAGAATAGCATGTATCTCCCACCGCAAAATGAGGCCCTGTTTTTTCCGCAATCAAAATCGGTAGTTTGTCTGCAATATCGTAGTCCCTCGCCATACGATATGCGACAGTGTTTGTTCCGATAGCAAACTCACCCATCGGCAATGTCTCATGATGGAACAAAACGTTGTCCTTGATGTACTTTACGTTTTCTTCCTCGGAATCAAAGTTTGCACAGTGGTAGGAATCAATCATACCGTCTTTGAATGTCAGTTCCAAATCCTTATAACACAACTCTCCCAAATACACCTGTGTCACATGAAGCACGCCATTCGTGCCTTCCAAGACAGGCGATGTAAACACCTCCCCAACAGGAATATTGACATCTGCCACGCAGTTCTCAAAGATGGTTTCCTTCTCCGGGTCGCGTAATGGAAACAAACGAACTATCAAGTCTGTATGATTATCACCGCGCCCCGTAATATGTGCCGCATATCCCTCATCTAACACGTCAATTATCTTTTGCTGCACATTTTGATAAAGTTCGTAATCCAGCGTGTTCAGTTCCACCGTCTTTGCAAATATCGCTTCAAAGTCCTTGCCAATCGCCGGCAGTGGATATGCAATGATTGTAAAGCTGTAGGAGTCTCCCGGAATGTATTGATTTGTAATCTTTCCGGATTCTGATGCATGATAAACATTTAGTGTATTCTGCTTGTCGGTATAAGAAGCGTTCTCCTCCTTGTTTACCGGAGCAAATGGCTCTTCGCCAAACACTTCGACAACTGCCGGACCGCCATAAACGGCTGCCGCCTCCTTATGTTTCTCAAAGGTACCGCGCAACACTTCCAATCTGCGCTCCACAAATGATTTATCAAAGTAATACGCCCTGTCGTCCTTATGATCGTAATCAAACTGACGGTTCACCGAGGTCGAATAAATCCCCCGCTTGCCTGCGCCTCGTCCGAGAAGTGATATCGTAGCCTCGCGGGAAAAGGTTGCCTGCAAGCCCAATGCTTTGAATTGTTCGACCGCTGCTCTCGTCACTCTCTCAAAACCAAGTGGCGCCTCAATCTTTACCGTTTTTTTCTTGGTGATGTCCTTACCACTCATCTCGAAGCCCTTGCGATAGCCCTCTGTAAACGTATGTGCCATCGCTTCAATTTCTTCCTGTGGCATCTTGCGCAGATAATCTGCCATCTTACATTCATTTTCACCAACCGGCAATCCAAACTGATAAAGGTAACAGTTATCCGATAAATCCGATTCCATAATGAGCCGATACAAATAGTCGTAATCCGTCTCTATCATCTGAATAACCGGTTCCGGTGTGAACACTTCACAGTAATCATGATAGAACCAATAGATAGCATCCCTGACATTGCCTGCAACCCATTTGCATGATTCCTCTGAGAAAGCCTCCTGTGAATTTTGCTCCTGATATTCCGCAACAAAACAGCCATATACCTGTACAAACAATTCACTCCAGATGCAGAGCAAATCCATTCGTTTCTCATAAGCCGCCGGAATCAGTGAGAGCAAATCCGCATAAAGCATACTGAGCATTCCCCCCAAATCGGAACCGAATTGGCGGCATGCATACGCCGGATTCAGGAAACTCTCTTCATAATTCTCCTCCGCTATACGACCATATAATTCTGCCTGTAATCTCTGGCACTCACGCAGGGGCAAATCGCAGATTATGCCTTGCGTCGCCTTCTCATATAATTCCATGGTTTTCTTGATAAAATCCGCCACTTCCATGAAATATTTGTCGAATTTTGACGGAAACTCTGCATCCTTAGAAATTTCTGCAATGCGTTCTGTCATCAATTGATAACGCTCTTCATATTCTTCGTTCATATTGTCACCCCATAAATATCCCGGTTATATACAAAAGTATCCAAAGCGTCGTTGCAATCGCCGGTACTGCCACACCAAATATACGGCTGGTCTTATCAAAATTCTCATTTTTGTACTCCCGTGACCCACGAACCAACACAACAATGGATACCAGCATGCACAAAAAAGAAATGCCGCCAAAAACATTCCCAAGTGATTCTTCTACACCCGCTGCCAAAACAAGCATCACAAAGTTTGCAATGATGCATGCAAACCCGACGCTCGCATCTACAACCGCCTCTGTAGATTTTGATTTTTTCTCTGCGTATCTCCTTTTTCCTCGACTCATCGTCTTCTCCGTCCTTTTCCAATAACAAAACAAGCATACCCCAGCATACCACCAAGCGTATTCAAAATGACATCATCAATGTCACAACAGCCAACTTTTGTAAATAATTGCAGGACCTCAACAATCACGCTGAATTCCAACGCAAGTAATGTTACCGTCCAGAAATTGAGTTTTCGCCGACTCAGATGAGGAACAAAAAAACCAAATGGCATGAACGCAATAACATTACCTGCTAAATTGATAAACACCCTGGCAAATCCTATGGTTCTGCAATAAGTGATATATCTCATAATTTCCCGAAACGGACGAAAGTTGTAGTGATACGCATCTGCTATTTTGCCGCGAAACCCATCCGCAAAGAACAAAAAATAAATCAATATTGCAAGGTACAGTGCGAAAAGTACACTGTACCATGTTGTCTTTTTATCTATTTTTTTCTGTTTTCTCATATCTGTTTCTGGATGCCGTACTGCTCATAGTAGGCATCGATTGCACCCTTCATATCATCATCAATGATTATCTTACCCTTACATGGACGATTATATAAATGCTCCACAACATCTTCCATGGAAACAATCGCATGTGCAGGGAAACCGTATGTCTCTGCCACTTCGTCCAAAGCCGACTTCTTTTTGTCTCCTGAAAGTCCGACTTCACAGCGATTCAGACTAACCATCAAACCGACAATCTCAACATCTGCTGCACCGCGCACCTTTGGAACGGTCTCCTCCATTGACTTTCCGGAAGTCGTAACATCCTCAATCATAATCACGCGGTCACCATCCTGCAGTTTTGAACCAAGGAAACTCCCCTTATCTGCGCCGTGATCCTTCTCCTCCTTACGATCAGAGCAATAGCGCACTTCCTTGCCATACAACTTCGCATAGGCAACGGCTGTCACAACACTGATTGGAATCCCCTTATATGCAGGTCCAAACAACACATCAAAATCATCACCATAGGTGTCATGAATCGCTTTCGCATAATACTCACCAAGTCCCATCAACTGAGAACCTGTCACATATGCTCCGGCATTCATAAAAAATGGAGATTTTCTTCCGCTTTTCAACGTAAAATCTCCAAATTTCAAAACATCGCACTCTACCATAAACTCTATAAATTCACGCTTATAGCTCTCCATTGCATAAAACCTCCTGTTTTTCACAGTAAGATTACCATAAAATGGGGGCTTTTTCAAGCCGAAGCGAAGCGCCTACTTTTGCTATGTAACAACACAGTTCTTTCCATTGTACTTTCCGGCACGCAACTTCCGATCCGCACTATTCACCCAATCCTTAACGATCTCACCGTCCTTATAAAAGGAAATACCAATCGTAACCTGCACCTGAATAACTTCATCAAACATCTCGATCTTGATATTTTGTGTAACCGTTCTCGTATTTGATCCATCTCTTCCACAACCGCCTGCTCGCCATCATAATCAAAACCACAAATCAGAAAATTGTCACCACCCCATCTGGCGCAAGCCGATCCTTGCGCAGACCGCGCAGTATCTCCGCCACCTCCATCAAGACATGGTCGCCAACTCCATGTTCAAAGGTGTCGTTCACATTGTCCGGTATCACATAAAGCGGTTCGTTCTCACATAGAATTCCAAAAATAAGAATGCAGCGATTGACAGGATACTCCCCATACGTGCCAACGCTGTTTTACCTCGGATTTGTAACGAAAAGTAATCGGCAAAGAAAAACAAAACAGGCGGAAACAACAGGCACCACTGAAATGCTGCAGCCGGGCCGACACAAATATCCAATAATATAAACGATTACACTCACAATATTTGCTACCACCATGATGTTTACATTTAACATATAGAAGTAGCACAAAACACTTAGTGAACAATGCCTACCATATCCACCACATTCGCTATTTTCTTTTGCGTCATATACGCTTCCAATCCCTTGACAATGTCCATCGTTGCATGTGGATTGTAAAAATTCGCTGTCCCGACGGAAACCGCGGATGCCCCCGCCAAAATCATCTCTATGGCATCTTCCGCTGTCTCAATTCCACCCATGCCTATAATCGGCAGATTTGTGACTTGCGCCACCTGATATACCATGCGCACTGCAATCGGGTGAACTGCCGGACCGGACATGCCACCTGTCTTATTTGCAAGTGCAAACGTCTGGCGATTGATATCAATCTTCATCCCTGTCAATGTATTAATCAAAGAAAGCACATCAGCTCCACCCGCCTCTGCTGCCTTCGCCATCACGGTAATGTCAGTCACATTGGGACTCAGTTTCATGATGACCGGCTGTTTTGCTTTCTTTTTTACTTCTCTCGTAATCTCCTCAACCGCCTTTGGGTCTTGTCCAAACGCAATTCCACCCTCCTTTACATTCGGGCATGAAATATTGATTTCCAGCAAATCGACACGTTTCTCATCACCGAGACGTTCTACGACCTCCAAATAATCTGCTGTCGTCTTTCCGCAAACATTCACAACAACTCTTGTATCAAACTGCTCCAAAAATGGCAGGTCACGACTTGCGAAAACATCAACTCCCGGGTTCTGCAAACCGATTGCATTTAGCATCCCACTACGAACCTCTGTCACACGGGGTGTCGGATTCCCCGGCCATGGCACATTTGCCACACCCTTTGTCACAACCGCTCCCAACTGGTTTAAATCTACAAACTCACTGTATTCCTCTCCGGAGCCAAAGGTTCCGGATGCCACCATGACAGGGTTTTTCAGTTTCACCCCCGCCAGATTAACCGATGTGTTCATGAAAGTTCCACCTCCTCTGCCAAGAATACCGGGCCGTCCTTACATACTCTCGCATTGTGTACATGTGAATGTGCATCCACATCCCTCGTCTGGCAAACGCAACCCAAACATGCACCGATTCCGCATGCCATGCGCTCCTCCATCGAAATATAACATTTGATGCCCTGCTCTGCGGCATACGCCTTAATGGCGACAAGCATCGGCTTGGGACCACAGGCAAAAATCACATCGCCTGTAACATGATGCTCATTCATCGCATCAACAACAGTACCATGCACACCTACAGAGCCGTCATCTGTCGCTATTATCACCTTTCCCTGCTCATCAAACTGATCTTTTAAGAATAATTGGTTGTCACGATAGCCCAAAATGATTGTTGATTCAGCATCCAACTGTTTGGATAATTGTAACATCGGGGGCACTCCAATCCCGCCGCCAATCACAATCGGGTGTTCACCTTCCAGCGTGAAGCCGTTTCCCAAAGGTCCTAATATCCGAATCCGTTCTCCCGCCTTATATTCACTAAACTCCGTCGTACCCTTTCCGGCAATTCGATAGACAAGGCGAAGCGCTTTATTCTCACGATCAATCTCACAGATGCTGATTGGTCTGGGAAGCAACCTGCTGTGTTCGCCACAATACAGGGAAATAAACTGTCCCGGAGCAGCGCTCTTTGCCGCAGTCGTGGAAATCCACATACTGTAAACACCTTCTGCAAGTTTTTCCTGTTCTAAAATCGTAGCCATCTCTGTTACTTTACTCATTTACACATCTCCTACATTCGTAATCCGTTTAGGCAAACGCAGAAGAAATATCTGCAATCATGTCCTCAACTGCCATACGGCTCGCATCTGCAAAGTTTTCCGCCGTAATACCCTTCTCCCGGTACTTGTCCTGCTTGTAGGCGGCAATAATACCACGTGAAGAATTCACGATGGCGCCCAGACCATCCTTTCGGAAGAAAGGTAACAAATCCACACCCTTTCCGCCTTGTGCTCCGTAACCCGGAACCAGAATGTAAGACTTTGGCATAATCTCACGCAGCACCTTTCCCATCTCCGGATAAGTAGCACCTACCACTGCGCCGATATAACTGAATTCGTCACCCATGCAAGCACTTCCCCAGCGTTCTACCATCTTTCCAACATACTCATACAATGGGCATGTATTTCCTTCATCGTCTGTAATCACGCGATCTTGAAATTCACCACTCGATGGATTTGATGTCTTAACCAGAATAAACAACCCCTTCTTTTCTTCCTTGCATACTTTAATGAATGGCTGAATTCCATCACTTCCCAGATAAGGATTTACTGTCGCGAAATCCTCCCCAAACGGAGTGAAGACCTTGCTTCCAACGCTCACCTTTCCGATATGGGCTGTCGCATAGGCTGCAGATGTCGAACCGATATCGCCTCGCTTCACATCGCCAATCACTACCAAATCCTTTTCATGACAATAATCCACCGTCTTTTTGAATGCCTCCAAACCCGGCAGTCCAAATTGTTCATACATCGCAATCTGTGGCTTCACTGCCGGAATCAAGTCATATGTTGCATCCACAATCCCTTTATTGTAGGCAAAAATTGCATCCGCAACCGCTTCCAAACTCTCACCCTTTTTCGCAACGGCCTCATCCAGCAAATGCTTTGGCATATAGTCAAGCATTGGGTCCAGACCCACAACAATCGGTGCTCCTGTCTTTTTTATTTTTTCATTCAACTTGTTAACCATGGCGCGCTCTCCTTATTTATCTTGATATACGACTTTTCCATCCAGAATCGTCGCTCTTACTTTTCCTGTTACCTCACGACCTTCGTAAGGCATATTTTTTCCCTTGCTGACAAAGTCCGCCTTATGAATCTCATATGTCTGCTTCGGATCAAAAATCGTGATGTCTGCGATATGACCGACACTGATATCCCCCTTGTCGATGCCAAGGATTCTGGCGGGATTGGCACTCATCGCAGCCGCCATTCCCATTGGTGTGAGGAACCCCTGCTGTACCAACTCTGTATAGGTAAGCGCAGCCACCGTTTCGATTCCAACAATTCCGAAGGGTGCCTTTGTCAAATCCGCCGACTTTTCCTCCGCTGTATGTGGCGCATGGTCCGTAGAAATCACTTCCATGATGCCATCCTTGATGCCCTGTTTCAGTGCATCTACATCCTCCCGTGTGCGAAGCGGTGGATTCATTTTGTAGTTGGAATCTCCTGCCACAATGTCTGCCTCGGTCAACGTGAAATGGTGCGGGCAGACCTCACCGCTGACTGCAATCCCCTTCGCCTTTGCATCACGCACCAGCTCCACCGATTCCTTCGTCGAACAATGGCATAGATGGAGTCTTGCTCCCGTCTCCTCTGCCAGCATGATATCTCTGGCAGCAATAATGTTTTCAACCGCATTGGAAATACCGTTTACCCCTAATTCTTCTGCCTTCGCACCTTGATTGATGACACCGCCGTTTACAAGATTGATGTCTTCGCAATGTGCAAGGACCGGAATACCCGCCTTTGCCACAATCTTCATAGCGTCGCGGTAGACATTGGAATTCATGACGCTCTTGCCATCCTCTGAGATGGCGGGAATACCTGCAGCAATCATCTCCTCCAAATCAGAAAGTTCTTCGCCTGCCATTTTCTTTGTCACCGAGCCAACCTGTAGCACATGCGTCAGACCAACCTCTGCCGCCTTTTTTTGTACATATCGGATAACATCTGCATTGTCCGCAACCGGCTTTGTGTTTGGCATTGCAACAATGGTCGTAAAACCTCCATGTGCTGCTGCGCGCGAGCCGGTCTCGATATCCTCTTTGTGCGTCAATCCCGGATCCCGAAGATGTACATGCATATCAATAAACCCCGGAAAAACATAACATCCTGTGGCATCTATGACCAGCTCGCCGTCTGCCGGTGTAAGTTCCTTTTCCATCTCAGAAACTTTATCATCTGCCACCCGAATATCCAGCACTTCATCTACTTTTGTCGCCGGATTCAAAACATGTCCGTTTTTAATGAGTAATCCCATCACACTCTCCTTTTTCATACGCGTACTTGATATTATTTTACCATATTCTATCCCCATTGAGAACCGCAAAAAATGAGCCAGTGCATAACACTGACCCATTAAAAATCCTATGAATTTTATTTCTCATTCACAAACTTCTGAATGTTTGATGCATTGACGTACTTCTTTGCTTTTTCCCCATTCACCACAACAAGTGTAGGTGCCTGCATAACGCCGTATTTCTGTGTCAATTCAGCATCTTCTTCCGCGTCGATAAGCACATAATCCTCATCCGCAAGCATTTCTTTTGCAACAGCACAGTTTGGACATGTCTTCGTCGTGAACAAGTACTTCACAGAAGTTGCTGGCTCAATCTTCACGTCATCTTCTGTAATTGTCACGATATTCTTTGTCGATTTCTTTAGAACTGAATTCTTTATGTCGTATAATTTACGATTCTTGTATTCCTGTCTCTTGCCTTCATTCCAGTTCTGAACCGGACGATAGTAACCGGTGATTCGAGAGTAAACCTCAGCCTTTGCTCCACAATGCGGACATGTGAAATGCTCACCTGCGATATAACCGTGTTCCTTACATACGGAATAAGTAGGCGACAATGTGTAATATGGAAGTTTATAATTTTCAGCAATCGTACGAACCAGTTTCGCAGCCGACTCCCAACTGTCAAGTTTTTCACCCAGAAATGCATGGAATACCGTTCCTGATGTGTAAAGTGTCTGAAGTTCATCCTGAATATCAAGCGCATCAAAGATGTCTGTTGTATACTCTACCGGCAAATGTGAGCTGTTCGTGTAGAATGGAGTATCTCCCTCTTTGCCTGCGGTAATAATATCCGGATACTTAGCGACATCATGCTTCGCCAAACGATAGGTCGTAGACTCTGCTGGTGTGGCTTCCAAGTTGTACAAATCACCATATTCTTCCTGATAATCTGACAAACGCTCACGCATATGATTGAGAACAGCCTTTGTGAACTCCTGCGTCTCCTCATTTGTCAAATCTTTTCTGAGCCAATTTGCATTCAAACCAACTTCATTCATGCCAATCAAGCCAATGGTTGAGAAGTGATTGTCAAAGGAACCAAGATAACGTTTTGTATATGGATATAAGCCCTCGTCCAAAAGTTTTGAAATAACACCTCTCTTAATCTTGAGAGAGCGTGCCGAAAGTTCCATCATACGATCAAGTCTTGCATAGAAGTCTGCTTCGTCCTTTGCGAGGTATGCAATACGAGGCATGTTGATGGTAACAACGCCAACAGAACCTGTGCTTTCTCCGGAACCGAAGAAGCCACCAGATTTCTTACGAAGTTCTCTCAAATCCAAACGCAATCTACAGCACATGGAACGCACATCGCTCGGCTCCATATCGCTGTTGATGTAATTTGAAAAATATGGTGTACCATATTTCGCTGTCATCTCAAATAACAAACGATTGTTTTCTGTGTCTGACCAATCGAAATCGCTTGTAATTGAATAGGTTGGAATCGGATACTGGAAGCCACGGCCATTTGCATCTCCCTCGATCATCGTCTCCAAAAATGCCTTGTTGACCATATCCATCTCTTTCTTACAATCTTTGTATTTGAAGTCCATCTCCTTGCCACCAACAATCGCCGGCAACTCAGCCAAGTCCGATGGAACTGTCCAATCCAACGTAATATTGGAAAATGGTGCCTGCGTACCCCAACGGCTAGGTGTATTCACGCCATAGACAAACGCCTCAATACACTTCTTTACCTCTTCATAAGAAAGGTGATCCACCTTGACAAACGGTGCTAAGTAGGTATCAAACGAAGAAAATGCCTGTGCGCCTGCCCATTCATTCTGCATAATACCGAGGAAATTCACCATTTGATTGCAGAGTACAGAAAGATGTGATGCCGGAGCTGATGTAATCTTACCGGTGATACCGCCCAAGCCTTCTGTAATCAACTGCTTCAAAGACCATCCGGCACAATATCCTGTCAACATTGACAAATCATGAATATGAATGTCTGCATTGCGATGTGCCTCTGCAATCTCCTCATCATAAATCTCTGATAACCAGTAATTGGCAGTCACAGCACCGGAGTTGCTCAAAATCAAACCGCCAACAGAATACGTTACGGTAGAGTTTTCCTTAACGCGCCAGTCTTCTACCTTGACATAACTATTGATAACGTCTTTGTAGTCAAGAATCGTAGACTTCATATTGCGCATCTTCTCTCTCTGCTTGCGATAGAGAATATATGCTTTCGCTACCTCTGTGTATCCTGTCTGCTCCAAGACAGTCTCCACACTGTCCTGAATCATCTCAACAGAAATCATACTGTCCTTAATCTTATTCTGGAAATGAGCCGAAACACGCAATGCCAACAAACCAATGATGTCATCGTTGTATGCCATCTGTGTAGCATCAAATGCTTTCGCTATGGCATCGTTAATCTTGCCAAGATTAAATTCGGTTACTTCTCCGTCTCTTTTCACAACCTGAAACATCCCCAAAATCCACCTTTCAATTCCTTTTCTGATGTTTTTACGTCTATGCCCCTTACACAAACGCCAATTTATAAGAAGATTATATCAAAATATGGTGCAGGGGTCAATAAAAAATCACAATATATTGTATTTTTCGTGTTTTTATGCACAAGCCCTTGGAAATTGTGGATTTCTCACAAAAGTTTACTTTTATTTTAATTTCTAACGTGTTTTAAGGAAAGTCTTCTCCCGCAACGCGTCCGCGTCCGCCGGGTAGAGTTCCAGATATTCCTCCAGTTTTTTCTTTGCCTCCTCAAACCTACCGATATGTTCTAGCGCAACAATTTCACCTTTCAAAAGCACCTGTCTATTGTGCGCATTCTTGTTTTCAAGCCCTTTTTCATAATAGGATAGCGCCTTTTCATAATTCCCATCTGCAAGTTCGATATCGCCCCAAAGCGCGATTGCCTCGTCCGAAAGATGCTTGCCAAGCTTTTTTAACTGTTTCTTTGCGTTGTCATAATCTTCCAGCTCCATGTAGATACGGCCACGACCCAGATAGTTCTCTTTCTTGTCGCCCTCAACCTCCAAGGCTCTCTGAAGGAATCCTTTTGCTTCCTCCTGATATCCCTGTGCAGCAAGATTGCGATAGATCAAAATATACATCTCATAATTTGACTCGTCCCGCGAAATCGCTTTTTCGTAATCCTGCAACGCCTTCTTTTTGTCCTGTTGCTTTAGGTAGACACTTCCGCGCAAAAAGCATGACTCCGGGTTCTTTTCATCATATTTCATAATCGCGGTGTATTGTTTTATCGCCTCATCGACTTTTCCCAGATTATATTGGGCTGCCGCTTTGTAGTAACAAGTATCAACTACTTGGCGATTCACCTTTCCACCCGCCATTTCTATACTGGCGTCAAAATGAGCAATCGCTTTCTCATAGTCTTCTTTTTCCATGGCAGCGATGCCTGCCTGTTTTTCCTCTTCTATTGTTTTCTTCGTTGTAGCACAGCCTGTACTGACGAGGGCAATGATCGTTATCCATGTGAAAAATCGAATGCCTTTTTTGCATTTCATATCCGTCACCTCATCTTTTGTTTTCCATCTTATTATAATGCAATGAAGATATTTTGTCATTCTTCTTTCTCATCTGCATAAACTATTAAAAATATATGCAAAGGTTTTCTCATGTCTAAAACCATTATTATAGATCCTGGACACGGCGGATTCGACCCAGGTGCTGTCTTCGGCAACCGTCGGGAGAAGGATGACACTTTGAGATTAGCCCTGGCTGTTGGTCGGGAATTAGAAGACGCAGGATACAATGTCATTTACACCAGAAAGGATGATCGATATGACTCTCCATATGACAAAGCCCAAATTGCAAACAATGCCGGTGGAGATTTATTCCTTTCGTTCCACAGAAACTTCGCTGAACGACCGGATTTATATCAGGGTATGCAAACCCTTGTATATGACAAAAACCCTATTGCAGTTCGCGTAGCAAATGATGTCAATAGAAATTTAGAGGAAGTCGGTTTCAAAAACCTCGGCATCGAGGAGCGAAAAGAACTGGTCGTTTTACGCCGAACCAACATGCCTGCCGTATTATTCGAGGTCGGCTTTATCAATTCCTCTGTCGATAATCCGATATTTGACGATAAATTCCAAGAGGTTGTAAATGCAATTGCCAGCGGTGTGGAAGAGGCATTTCCTGCAAACACGACGCGTGCAACCAATCATGATACAGATTCATCTATGAGCAGCGAAATGCCTACGGACAGTGATATGCCTGCAAACAACGGTACGCCTACAAATAACAACATGCCTGCAAATAACAATGTGCCTTCCGACAACATTATGCCTACGAGCAATGACCTCACAGATGATATGCGCAATTCACTCGCCGGTATTCAGATGGAGCTTGTTCCAAATCGCCCGCCGAAGCCAACACCAAAAATGTGGTACTATGTGCAAGTCGGTCTCTTCCGTTATCCCGAAAATGCAGTATACCTTATGGAGCAGTTGAATCAGCAAGGTTATCCAAATATTTGGCGTCGCGTTGGTGGACTGATTGGAATTTGGGTTGGTCCGATGGAAACTTTAGATGAAGCGGTCGATATGCAAGGGCGTTTACAGGCCGATGGATACGACACATTGATTGTCACAGGAGACTATATAGACAAAAAATAAAAAATGGGGGCCGCATTTTTTGATACGGCTCCCTTTATCATTTATTCTTCTGCTTCTTCCTCATGTGAGGGAAGTTTGATATGCACTTTTGTAATTCTTTTATTTTCTACAGCATCCACCTTTAGGATAATGCCCTCACCGGTCACATACATCTCCCCTTTCTGTGGGAAATGGTCGAATAATCCTGTGAGATATCCGCCAATGGTATCATAATCTTCCGATTCAAAATTCAACGACAAATCATCACATAAATCTTCGAGGTTCATCGAACCCTGCACCTGAAACTCACGGTCGCTGATTGGAACAACGTCGTCTTCCTCATCTCCATCAAATTCATCTCGAATTTCACCAACCAGTTCTTCCAGCAAGTCCTCCAGTGTAACCATTCCGGCTACCGCGCCATACTCATCCAAGACAATCGCCATGCCCAACCGTTCTTTTCGCATTTCTTCAAAGAGTTCCGATGTATTCTTCTGTTCATAAGTAAAATACACCTTGCGAAGAAAATCGCGCATCGCAAACGTCTCATCCTTCGGCGCTAAAATCATATCTTTCATATTGATCAGACCAATGATATTGTCCGTGTCCTCCTCGTATACCGGAAGTCTCGTGAACATATCTTCTTGGAAAACTTCCAATAGTCTGTCATACGACCAATTCACATTGACTACCGTCATATCAATACGTGGTATCATGATTTCCTTTGCTGTGGCATCCGTAAAATCGAAGATATTGTGAATATACTCACGCTCCTCCCCTTCAATCACACCACTCTCATGGCTGACATCCACAAGTGTGCGAAGTTCTTCTTCTGTCATCGCACCTTCGTTTTGATTTGGGTCCACACGAAAGAGTTTCAAAAAACACATAGATAACTGATTAATCACATAAATAACGGGTGTCAGTACCACCATAAGATACCAAATCATATTCGCATATCGCAATGATATCTTAGTTGCCCACAAGGTTGCAATCGTCTTCGGTGAGATTTCACCAAATATCAGTATTAATAAAGTCAAAACTCCTGTCGCAATTCCTGCACCGTAACTGCCCAACAAGCGTATCGCCAAAGTTGTTGCCAAAGATGAAGCGGAAAGATTCACAATATTGTTTCCAATCAAAATTGCTGATAACATCTTGCTCGAATCATTTGTTATGCGAAGCACCAACTCCGCACGACGATCCCCCTCATCAGCCAACGTTTTCATTTTAATCTTATTCACTGTAGTAAGCGCTGTTTCTGCGGAAGAAAAAAATGCAGATAACAACAGCAAAACTGCTAAAAAAACAAATTGCAGTATCGACGCCGTGTCCAACGAACCATCACCTCTCTATTCTTATACATCAGAGGAACTTAAATACTTCTCCTGCTCCTCCGTCAATGTGTCAATGGAAATACTCAAAAATCTCAACTTGCGATTTGCCACTTCCATATCCACTTCTTTTGGAACTACAATCAACTTCTCTGTCAATTCTTTATGATGTTCTACCAGATATTTTGCAGAGAGTGCCTGAATTGCAAAACTCATATCCATAATCTCCGCCGGATGCCCATCACCACATGCAAGATTCACTAGGCGACCCTCACCGAGAACATATACGAATGTGTCTTTTTGTACCTCGTAACCGATAATATTTTGTCTCTGGTCAATCGTTGATATTGCCATCTCGCGCAAGCGTTTCATATCAATTTCCACATCAAAATGTCCTGCGTTGCAGAGGATTGCTCCATTCTTCATCTGCAGGAAATCTTCCTCCCCGATTACACCGGCGCATCCGGTCACAGTCACAAAGAAATCCCCAAGTGCTGCAGCCTCTCTCATCGGCATAACCTCGAATCCATCCATCACAGCCTCAATCGCCTTGATTGGGTTCACCTCCGTGACGATGACCTTTGCTCCCAATCCCTTCGCGCGCATGGCAACACCTTTTCCACACCAGCCGTAACCGGCAACTACCACATACTTGCCTGCCACAATCAAATTTGTTGTGCGGTTGATTCCATCCCAAACAGACTGACCTGTTCCATAACGATTGTCAAACAAATGCTTACAGTCAGCATTGTTCACCATAACCATCGGAAATTTTAACTCGTCATTCTTTGCCATCGCCATCAGGCGGATGATACCTGTCGTCGTCTCCTCACAGCCACCGATAACATATGGGATTTTCTCAGGCATGCGATTGTGAAGCATATTCACCAAATCACCACCATCATCAATGATGATGTTACAGTTGTGCTCAAGCACCTTCGTAATATGACGATTATACTCTTCCCCTGTCGACTGATACCATGCATAAACGCTAAGTCCGGCTGCCACCAAAGCTGCAGCGACATCATCCTGCGTAGACAACGGATTTGAGCCGGTAATATACATCTCTGCTCCACCTGCTGCCAACACCTTACATAAATATGCAGTCTTTGCCTCTAAATGAATCGAAAGTGCTATTCGAACCCTTTCAAATGGTCTCTCCTTGCTAAAATCCTCTTCCAATGAGCGAAGAAGCGGGCAATTCTTTCGCACCCAGTCAATCTTATGCTCTCCGGACTCTGCAAGTTTGATATCGCGAATCTCGTAATCCATAACAAACTCCTTTTCCTCATCTTAAAGTCATTTATAATTCATATTATATCGTACCTACCGAAACACCGCAATATATTTCCAGCAGCAAGCAATCTGCTCATCGGCACAATGAGTTACATTTGACAAAACAAACTCTATATAATAAAATCAGATTAGAAACCATAGGATTTTTGCACATCCGATGGCATTTCGGAAACTAAATTACGGTTAATTTAGTAAAGGCTATCTCCTATTGCAGTAGGAGATAGTTTTATTTTAAGTGATGGTTATCTATGTATGTCAAGGCTGCAAACACAACCAATAGTAAAGTCAATATCTCAATTGTCGTCATAGTTTCCTCCTTTCCGTTTCCGAAAAGGACCACCGGACTATCCCTACTAGGCTTCTAATCTGATAAAAATATTTTAGCACATACAATTATTCAAAACAATATAAGAAACTTCTCAGTTTTTGCCGACGGTCGGCACATTTTTGCATGTTATTGCCGACTCCCATACCCCACTGAGTTATAATGTATGTAGGAGGATTTATATATGAATATACGCGAATTAAGAAAACATACAGGTTTATCTCAACATAAGTTTGCGGCAAAATACCACATGAGTTTTTGTACGTTACAAAACTGGGAGCAGGGACGAAGGACTCCTCCGGAGCACGTACTGTATTTATTGGAACGTGTGATAAAAGAGATAGATTATAAGGACAAATAGAGTTATAATATTCACATGACTATTACGAGGAGGATGGCAATGAAAAACATCTTAAATAAATTTTTAGAAAACAAGAAAATTACAATTCCGATTACAGTTGTTGTTATCTGCTTGATTGCCGGCGGTATCGTATTTGGTGTTACTGCCAATTCAAACAACAAGGACAACGCTACCACTACCGCTTCTGCTGATGTAAAGGAGGGCAAGCAGTCTGCAGCAAAGAATACCGAAACAAAGAAAGCAGATACGAAGGATGCTGCAGAAACAGATGAAAAGGACACTGCTTCTTCTGATGAGAACAAATCTGCAAACAATGCATCTGATACAAAGTCAGATACCCCTAACAAGAAGTCTGCCGCTTCTACCTCTAGTGCAAATGGTAGTTCTAATGCCGGTTCTAACACATCAAGCGGCTCTGCAGATGCGAATGGCGGCTCTACAACTTCAAATAATGCAAGTGGTGGGACTGCTGTTCCTCAGTCTATTTGGGGTAGATGCCCTTATTGTGGTGAGCAACTCAATGAGGTAACATACTTCGATCATGATTGCCCTTACACAACGGATGCTTACGGTAACGTCGTTTCTAAAAACTCAAGATATGTTGTTGCTGTAGGTGGTTTTGGTACTAAGAAGTATTCTGATGGTACTTATGAAGTGACGGATTGGGGTAGAGAGGCAAATAGAAATAGTTACAATAATGAGATACTCGCATATCAAGGTGCCGGTATTGAACTCCCACCATATTTATCTTCTCTTGATGCATTTGTTATTGATTGTTCTGGTTTCTAGCACACTCTATTCTATTTTACAGTTTTATAAAAGCAGCTACTCATTTATCGAATAGCTGCTTTTCATTGCATTCTGATATTCCTTATGCTTTATTTTGTATAATCCATAAATCCTGCCTTATACTTGTTAAAATACTCCTTCAAAGCACCTTCTTCTTCGGAATCACCAAAACCGTGTTCCTCAATCCAGTCTTGTGTCTCAAGCACCTGCTCATGGGTAAAGTACCAGGTATAATCCCAAGTCTCGTTCTCCAGATTATCAAAGGCTTCTTCAATGATCGTTGCATACTTCGGATTGGTGTACCACAAATCGTTTGGCATCAGCCCGCCTTTCTTGTATCCCGTCAAATCTCCTTCTGCATAACCTTTTCCTGCATCATAATACTTTCGATTGATGCATCTCGCGCGGTTTGGATACGCATTTTCTATCGGATATTTGGAATTCACCCAGAGTCGGACCCTCGTGTCTGCCGTATTTCCTACGCCATCCGTCGCGCGGAAGGTAACCGTCACATTTCCTGTGCCATGAAAGGCACGCAGCTCGTCCATGTCAAAATCAATGACAGTCACTCCAATCCTTCCTTCCTTATTGTTTGGCAGTCTTCCGTCCTCTGCATCCGTTCCTATCACGCTGGTATAAATCTTACTTTTAATCTCTTCCTCTGTCATGGTATCCAGCCATGCCTGTGCAATCGCCACATCCTTAGAGGTAATCTCCGGGAACTTATCCCACACAACGAATTGCGTGATGGTAATGTTTCCATCTGATACCATAAGAACACAATCCTTTCGATCTATGCAGGCATTTAAAAGCACTAAGGTATTTACCGTTTCGCCCTCTTTTCTGCATTTCGTCGGTTCGTCCGCAAACTGATATGTCGCGTTGTTTACAATGGACCACCCTTGTCCGGAATGTATCTGCTTTTCAAATGGCGCATTTCCCGGCATCCTGTAAGCAGAAGATACATGCCTTACGGTATAGTTCGCTCCCTTATCCTGTCCGTTGCCATCAAAGAAATACGAAAATCCTTGTGGATTTGGCGTATCGCCATCCACCTGTTCCGGTGCTTGCGGATTCGGGTCTATGATATCATCAGTGCCGTCATCTGCATCCGGCTTATCAATGTCGTTATGATTCGCATTCGGATCATAACCGGTTTCATACTTGGCATAAAGCGTTGTCGGATACCACGCTGCATATGTTTTCAAAATACGGCTGTGAACCTTTGGGCCAGCAGATGTTGTCGCCCAGCCTGTGTTATAGATGGATTTTGATACATCTTCGCCGTCAAGATATACAATCGATTCTGCTCTTGGAGAATTATTTTCTCCCCAATACGTATCTACATAATCACGCCAAGCAGCATTCTTATGTCCGGTGAATTCATCCGAGGTACGTATCTTTGCACGAAACTGGGCATTGGTAAGTCCATTGGCTGCCAGATTGGAATCAAAGGAGGTTTTCTCTACCTGAGAAACAATGATTTGTGTTTTTGCTCCTGTGTTTCCATTTCCCTGACGATACACAACGGTTTTGTTCGCATCGTCATTGGCTCTTTTTTCGGTTCTGCCATATGTATTGTAGTGATTCCAAAGAGCCTCATAATTATAGCCAAATGCATTTTTCAAATCCCCATATGTATCCGCATATTTTCTGGTATTTAATGTGGTTTTTGTATAGGAAGCATTGCTTGTCAGTTTTAAATGCTCCTGTGCGCTCTTTGCGATTGCTTCACTATCGCAGTTCGCAATCACTTTACCGGTATAGCGGTCATAAGATGCCACCTTGACATCTTTTGTGAGTGGCTGGTGGATGGTCATGGAAGCACCGGAGTCAAGAAATACACCAGTGTCAAGACCATTGCTTCCTAACGCACTTGTTGCACCGTTATAGACATTGTAACGATTTATACCCACTGCTTGGTTTCTTACGCTTCCTGCGTTATTGATTCCAATATTAGAAAACTGATTGAAAGTTGCAGATCCACTATTTTCAATTCGCACTCCATAATAACCAGCACCACTTCCCGTAATGCTTCCACCTTTGAAGTTTACTGTGCCATCGGAAATATCTACATTCATTTTAGTCGAATCCTTAATCGCACCGGCGGTCATCGTGAATGTACCGCTGTTAATTACACCCATCTGATTAGAAGAAATGTTTCCACTTGTCATTTTTGCTGTTCCTGTATTATTTAACGCATTTTTACTATAATGCAAAAATGATCCAGTTCCTATTTCTACGTATCCTTGATTTACAATACCTGTACCAACAAAAGTTTGATTTCTATAATTTCCAGCATTTCTTCCTTCTGCAAATCCATATACAGCCATGTGTTGTCTAAGAGCAAAAGAATTTCCACCAAACGCAGATTGCAAATCGGCATTATTGGAAAGATAAATGCCATCATCATAGCCTTGTATGCTCGTGCCGGTTACATAACATGATACTCCGTTATTAACTAGTATTCCTGTATTAGTAGCCGCAATACGCACATTTTTTATTTGGTGTTTTTTTTCTGTACCATAGTCATTAGCACAAGCGATACCTGTTCCATTTGACTGTATGCTACAGTTTTCAATCGTGGAATTACATCTCATTATCATTCCGATGTCTTTACAGTTATAAACTATACAATTAGCCGCATAAGATGTTGAACTATCATTATATATTCCTCCGACAGAGATACCCTGGTTGCAATTATATACCGTACAATTTTGGATATTTACATATCGACAATGTGATCCCATTGCCAATCCGTTGATATCATAGGCTACGCAATTATTGATATACATTTGTGCATAAGGGGAAGATTCTGCACGATCTATATCACAAATAAATCCCCTCCCTTTTACTTCGTGTACTGTGCTATACGATATATCTACCCTAGAACCATTTGAACTACGAACCGCAACAGATTCATCATAATACATATTTTTAAACTCACAATTTGCTATGTTTACATATCCACCATATCCATCAATGACACAATCTACAAGCCCAGCAGGCGGTTGTGAATGATAACCGCAATCGAATACCGTATGTGACACATATAATTGAGTTCCTGCCGGAACGATAAGATTTGAACCTTGCACATTCATGTTGAAATTGTGACCGTTACCATTGATTACTTTTTTCCCGGGTCCAAGATTTATATTTGGAAGCGAAATATCTCGGTCTAAACTAATATTAGTATCTCCTGGATTTGATAATAAATTTGCAACAAAAGTTTCGTATTCATTATAGGCTATATTCAGCTCTGCCGTTTTATCTTCTGCTTCTTCTACTATTTCTTCTTCATTCGCTTGGTTATCTTCTTTTTCATTACCTTTTTCAGAGCCATCGTCGTCTAAATTGTATACTATATTTTCAAAAGACAAAAAACCATTTCCGAAATAAGTGCGACTTGCAGTACCTCCAAAATCATCCGCAGATTCTTCTAAACATTTTTCTACATCCGCGTTCTCATTATGATCTAAAATATAGGCTGCATATCCTGATACATAGGCACTCGCAATGGAAGTTCCCTGAAAGATCTCATCATCTGAGGTATCTTCTGTACCATGATCTTTGATAATCGTTCCCATCGCCGCGTAATCTATCCTATCGCCATAATTGGAATACTCTGCAAATGCCTTGTTTTCATCCGTAGCCGATATTGTAATCGCGTTTTCGATATTTCCCGGCATATATCCGGCAACATCACTTGCGTTATTACCGGAAGCAACAACCACAACGATTCCCTTTGCTTTTGCCGTATCAATAGCGTGTGTCAGCATCTTTGATGTTCCTGCGCCGGAAACGGACAGATTAATGACATCCACACCGCTTTCGCATGCTGACATGATTGCATCGTAGACTTGCCCCACAGTAGATTTGCCGTTTTCATCAAATGCTTTTAGTGGTAAAATCTTGACATTCTCCGATGTCTGAGATGCGATGATTTCTGCCATCAAAGTACCATGCCCATTCTCATCCGTTATGGTTGGATTATAGCCATCTGCCAATCTATCTTTCAGGACTGCATGATTCAAATCAAGTCCGGTATCAATGATGGCAACCGTAACCTTTTTCTTGTTGTCTATCTCGACTACTTCTTCTAATTGTTCTTCAACAACTTCGACCTCTTCCAGATTAACCTCGTTTTTATCTACTTCTTCCGTCTTCTCACTTTCATCTTCGATGACATCAACTGCCGTATCATATTCTACACGATAGCCTTGTTCAACATACACATGATATGCCTGATCCGCAACTTCTTTTGAATCATATGTAAGTTTGACAACGCCTGCCATCATTTCTTGCGAAGTTGCGCCAAACACATCCTCCGGTATCGTATCTGATAGCAACAATAGGGAAGTCGGTGTCTTGACGCTTTCCTCTACAGGCTTATTGGTTTCAGGTTCGCTTATTACCGATTCGCCGGATTTGTCTTCCGTTTTTGTGTCTGCATTATCTGTAGCAGTTTTTTCATCAAGTGCTTCTTTTGCCGCTTCTGCTGTCTCATCCACCTGCTCTGATACTTCCCCGGCATAGGCGCCGCCCGGGAAAAGCGATGTCATTATGACAGCAAGGGTAAGCAATGATGCGATGGTTGTTTTTAATGAAAATCGTTTCATCTTCTGCCTCCTTTCAAATTTTGTACCGACAGTCGGTACAATTTATTCAAATACTGCCAAGTAGGTCGTATCCGACTCAGCATTTCCATCTATATCTTTTACGCCCTCGTCTGTACTCTTCTGCCAGCCTACAAAGGTTTTTCCTTCCACGATTGGATTTTTCGGTACAATCACAGGTTCTCCCTTTACAATCTGATATTCCTTATATAGCGTATCCAAATCCATAAGATATGTTATCGTGACAAACTTTTGCGCATTAGGCACCTGCTCAAATACAACTGTCGTCTCACACTCATTTTTTCCTTCTTTGCCATTTGGATGCGTAAAATGTTCTACAACCTTTACAGAAAGCAACCCTCTCTCATAATCCGCCTTTGCAACTTGAACTTCGAGAGCAGAGTCATTGCTGATTTGTAACAAAAGATTCTGTGTAAAATCTGCAATGAATGCTTCCTCATCCGAAATCCGGTATGTTTTTTCGCGCATGGTTGTCTTAACCGCATTCTCCACCGACATAGATAGGGAGTTGTCAATCTCTCCCTGTCTTGTCTTTTTCCCATTGATTGTTAAGATAATCCCAATGGTTAAAATAATAATCATACCTATCACAATGCCATAAACTGCCTGTTTCATTCTTACTCTCCTTCAACACATTGTATCGTAAAGTTTTTGGTTACATTCAACGGCGCCACTCGCACGCAAAATTGATATATGCCGGGTGTGTGAAGCACTACCTCTTGATCCGATAGTTCCGCCGTCCCCTGAGATAACGCATCCTCGCCGTTTTCATCTTTTATCTGTGTAATGGAAACCGGCAAAACTGCATCTTCGCCATTTGATGCCAGAAAGAGGGCATCCACATCAACGATCTCACCCACAATAATCTGCGACTGACATTTGATTTCAAAACTATCCGGCACCGTTGCAATATGATTTAACTCCGGCCCTTCCCGATTCTCCGTCACATCCTCTTCTTTGATCTCAGCAGCGGCTCCTGCCAGCCCTCTTGCACCGGTTGCATTCAAACCCGAAGTGCCAATAAAAACACCGGATATCAATATTCCGATGCAGCTGATGACGATGAGACTCGCCATCACTGCTTTTCCATATTCTTTTACTATATGTTCCATCTGAAAATCTCCTAACTTGCCGAAAGAACCACATGAGATATCAATTCGTGTAATGGTCCCGATTCAAAAACAAGACCTATCATGGCTCCTATGACAATTCCTGTTACCACTATTTCAATGATTACTTTTCCATATTCCTCAATGATTTCATCCACTTCTCATCCTCCTAAACACTTACCACCACAAGAATAGTTCCCAGCATTCCCACAAAGAAGCCTCCAAGAATCAGTGTTACGACAGACATCCCATATTCCTCTATCAATTTATCCATATACTGCCTCCTTATCTCGCATATGCCTTCAATGTGTGCTCACTTCCTGCCATATTGAGGTAAGGAACCACATATTGATAGGTCAGCGTTAAATCTACTGCATCCGTGTAGCCATCTCCATTGGCGTCTTTTCTTGACGCCGTTAATTGATATCCCTTCTCTGCCGCCTCCGATTGCCATTCAGATATGACATCCTCTTGAAAATTCCCCATTGACACGCCATTTGTTGCGTCAGAAATAAACGCATCCGCCTTACTGGCATTCATCGATGAGATGATAAGACCTGTTGCGGTAAATGAAAGAATAATAAGGCAAAACAGAGTAAGAAATACTTTAAAAATTTGTTCCATCTCTTTTTCCTCCTACACTCTGAGCGCTCCCGTTTGCGCTAATCCATAAAATATCACGAGCATATCTGCCAAAAGCTTGATTGCACCTGTCAGTTGTGGCGCCAAAAAAAGAGCATACATTCCCGCGAGTGCATCTTCATTTTTCAGACGCTCTGCCTGATTTAACAATACCTGATTGCGCCTTATAATATCGGGGATCTGACTTGAGGCATTGCCGCCTGTCCCCTCGGAAATGGAATATAGCATTTTCATCGCAGACTGCACCTCTGGCAGTGGATAGTCCTGCAAAAAAGACAGGTATGGTTCCATGTCCGTCGGGTGTAACCGCAGTTTTTTTATAAAAATTTCCAATTCCGGCTTCAGCATATCGGGCGCATCATCGTAGCTTTTCATGATTGCCACCTGCACATTTTCACTTTGTAACAAAAGCGAAACATCCATCAGCCACTGCGGAAAGAACTTTTGAATCGCGCGCGTCACCTGACGCTTCGCAATCCGGTACCCAAGTGGCTTCCTTTCCATACGCGCGGCCTTTTTCACGACTTCGTACTGACGAAGATACTCTCCTTGATTTTCCTCCCCATCCAAATATCCCGTCGATAGCTTGTAGTCGGCGCGATAAACAAAAAAGAAATCCAGCATCAAAACTACCAATGTGCTAAGTTTTGTAACGGTATAATTCGTGATGTCCATATCCATCTTGTTTGCCACAAACACCAGCGTTGTACAAAGAAATAGCGACACGAAAACGGAAACCATGATTTGAATTCGCTTTCTCGTTTTTTCCTTCAACAATTCATAGACACGATCTGCCCAGAGCCTTCTTGCGTCAAGCATCAGCAAAATGGATTGTGTGTACTCGCCACCGTTCTTTTCCACCTGAAGAGCAAACCGGTGCATCGTCGTAATCTGATTGACCGGATACGCATCTTCAATCATGTCAAGCGCATGCTTTGACACCTCATTTTCGTCATATGTATGCATCATGTGATCAATCGCATCCTCAAGCGCATCATACATCTCGCCCTTTGCAAAAAGCTTCGACACATCCTCGAGCGTTGTCAAAATCTTGCCCGATTTTTGGAAGGAATATAAAAACTGCTCAATATACGTATTTGCCTCCAAAAAATGTTGTTGACTATATCGGTTCTTGTAAATATTGCGGATGAAAAAAGGCGACATCACCATCATCCAGCCACATAAGAGCAGGAGATATACGCCGTCCAAATGGAAAAACAACCCCAGTGCAATTGTTCCCATCACGACAGCACCATAGGTCAGCAGACTTTTTTTCCATGAGAAAACATAGCCATATCTGCGGAGCTCATCCCACAAAAGTTTCGGTTTCATAATAGGTTCCCCTCCTCTCTATGTCCTTCGGCAGAATCATTCTGCCGCCATCGACAATCATCTTGCATTCGTTCACACCATTTTCCCTTGTAAAGAAACAAACCTGGTCGATAAAACGACGCACCACCACATTTCCAAATGCATCTTTTTGCTGCTTGCGACAAACAAGCACACCGACATCAATGAAAGAATAGATGTCATTTTCAAAGCGTTTTTCATCCCTTTCGCTGCCCGCCATATTTAACATTCGATCCGGAATCTTGCGGACGTCCGATGCATGAAGCGTCGTCAGTCCGCGCACTCCCGTGCTGAGTGATTCAATCAGATGCACGATTTCTTTTGACCTCGTCTCCGAAAGCATAATCCACTTTGGATTCAGGCGAAGACATGTCTTTATCGCTGCTGAATAATCCATCTGTGCATTAATCTGCAGTTCCACACTATCCCGATTTGGATGCAGTGAACTATAATGCCATTCCGGCGTATCCTCAATGGTAATAACACGGTCTTCCTCTGCGATATAACCGGATAAAAATTTACACAGCTCTGTCTTTCCGGAACCGGGTTCTCCCACGACCACCATATTCATTTTGTTGTCGATGCAGTAGATTAAGAGTTCCAACACATCCTCGCTGCAATATCGTTCCGCCAAAATGCGATCATACGACAATCGCACATAAGGAAGTGACTTTCGAATACAGATGCATCTTCCTGACAACGCAACAGTCTCATGCACAATCGTAATGCGCAGACAATCTGTCTCCGCCTCCAAAATCGGATTTTGCTTGTTGAACGGCTTGCTCACGCCATTTGCAACGCGCTGCGTAAACTGTTCGACAAAATCATCTGTCAAAACAAATCCATCGCAAAGCCTTCTGCAATTGTTCGCATCCGTAACCCATACCTCTCGCCCGTTAAAATCAATGTCCGTCACGGCATCCTCCCTGACAAGCGGATACAACACTCCAAAAAACAGTTCCTGTTCCTGATCTAAAATTATCTTATTTTCCATACAGCCCCCTATGATGTCGTTCCCTTGAAAAAGCCTTCCATCAGTGACTGAAAAGCCTGACCTACAACACTGCTCTCATCACTTCCAATCAAAAAAGTCAGTAACGCAATCATCGCTCCTATAACCACCACAGAGATAATTGCCGGACCATATTCTCTAATAATATCTTGCATAATAATCTTTCCTTCCTATTTTTTGACGCAAGGAACCAATGACTATGCTTTTCAAATGAAAAAACGGCGAACCGCCACGAAAAAAGAAACCATCTGTCTTCACACTAAGATGGTGAGACATATATTAACAATATTGTCTGTAAAATGCAAGAGCAATTTTAATTTTCACAAAAGACAGAAAATTTGTACAAAAAGAGACTTGGCACAACACCAAGTCTCCCATAGATTAACACTTCTTTGGTTCCGGATAATCCACACCAAAAGTCTCAACGGTGACTTTCTTCATCCTCTGTTCCTGAATCGGATGATCTGACCAATCGGTCTCTGTCTCTGCAATCTTGTTGACAACATCCATGCCTTCCGTAATCTTGCCGAATGCAGCATACTCACCATCCAAGTGGGGACTCATCTGATGCATGATAAAAAACTGACTGCCTGCGGAATCAGGTATCATGGTGCGCGCCATAGAAAGCACACCCTCCGTATGTTTCAAATCATTCTGAAATCCATTATTTGAGAACTCACCGGCGATGCAATAGCCCGGACCGCCTGTCCCTGTCCCCGTCGGGTCACCGCCCTGCAACATAAAGCCTTTGATTACTCGGTGAAAAACAATTCCATCGTAATATCCTTTCTGAATCAAAGAAATAAAATTGTTTACTGTATTTGGAGCAATCTCAGGATATAATTCCGCCTTCATGATGTCTCCATTTTCCATCTCGATGGTAACGATTGGATTCTGAGCCATAATTCATACCTCTACTTTCTTAATAATGCACCAACCATTATATGCCAAATACATCTCCTCGTAAAGTAAAGGATGCACACACGCCTCTTTTTTGTTACAATACTTTGTATGAATAGAACACTTACATTTGAAATAACCAAAGAATACGAAAGCATTTTTTCCTTTCTCAAAGTACGCTCTTTCCCTCGTAGAATCGTGACTCAACTAAAGCAACATTCCGAACATGTTATGTTAAATGGTGTGCCTGTTTTGTTGCGCACACCGCTATATACCGGGGACTTGCTATGCTTAAAAATTGTGGAGGGTGAACGTTCTGATATCATAGCTACGCCAATGGACTTGGATATTGTCTATGAGGATGAAGACATTTTGGTTATCAACAAACCTGCCGAACTTCCAGTTCATCCGTCGATTCAGCATTACGAAGACACCTTAGCAAACGGATTGATGCATTATTATAAAGACGCCGATTCTCCATTTGTATTTCGTTGTATCAATCGCTTGGACCGTGATACCAGTGGCCTCACTGTAATCGCAAAGAATCCATATAGTGGAGCAATATTGCAGCACCAAGTCAAAAAGCGCCAACTCCACCGCACATATATCGCCATTGTAGAGGGTGCACTCGATGCCACCGGCACCATCGACGCCCCGATTGGCAGACGAGAGGACTCCGTTATCCTAAGGACGATAGATATCGAACATGGCAAGCCTGCCATCACACATTACACTTGCTTGGAACAAAAAAATGGGTTCTCCCTCATCTCCATTACATTAGAGACGGGTCGAACCCATCAAATCCGTGTTCATATGGCTTCTATCGGCCACCCGCTTCCCGGTGATTTTTTATACAATCCTGACAATCGGAAAATATCGAGACAAGCGTTGCACTCACAAAGATTATCTTTTGTCCATCCGGTAACCGGCACGAAAATGGAATTTGCAGCGCCGATGCCACCGGATATGCATATGCTTTTTTACGGCGAATAAACTAAAGATGCTCCAAAACCTTCTTTGCATCTGCCAAAAAATTATTCTCAACACGATAAATCTCGCCGGCATCGGCTGCCTGTGCAAATTTTTGATCCATCGGCATCTTGCCCAAGAGATTGATATTCAAGTCTCCCACAATCTCTTCGATATGGCTGTCACCATAAATTTGAATCTTCTCATCACAGTTCGGACACTGTACATAACTGTAATTCTCAACCACACCAAGTACCGGAATACCCATCATCTCCGCCATGTTGTACGCTTTCTTTACAATCATCTGCACCAGTTCCTGTGGAGATGTCACAATCACAATGCCATCTACCGGAAGCGACTGGAACACCGTAAGTGGCACATCACCTGTTCCCGGAGGCATATCAACGAAAAGATAGTCCACATCTTCCCACTGTACATCTGTCCAGAACTGCTTTACTGCACCAGCGATGACCGGTCCACGCCAGACAACCGGCGCCTCCTCATCCTCAAGCAAAAGATTGATTGACATAATCTTTGTGCCATCCTCTGCGACAATTGGGAAAGAGCCCAACTCATTGCCCATTGCCGGTCCGTGTACCCCATACATCTTTGGGATCGAAGGACCCGTGATGTCGGCATCGAGAATACCAACCTTATAACCTGTTTTTCCCATCATCGAAGCCAGTGATGATGTGACGAAAGACTTGCCCACGCCACCTTTTCCGCTGATTACTCCAATCACGTGCTTAATGCGTGAATTGGAATTTGGCTCCTCGAGAAAGGATGACTTGTTAGGAGAACATCCTTCACAACTTTCCTTTGAACATGAAGATGCACTTGCGCATGTGTTTTTTTCTTCTGCCATTTTATTTTCCTCCATTTTTCTTATCAAAAATATCTTGAAGCGACTTCTCATATGGCGCTCTCGCGATTCCATATTCCGTCACAATGCCTGCAATCAAACTATGGTTTGTGACATCAAATGCTGGATTAAATATCTTTACATTTTTCGGTGCCATACGCTTCTCATACCACATCTCTGCCACCTCTTCCGGCTTGCGCTCCTCAATGATAATGTCATCTCCCGTAGCCGTTTCCATATCTATCGTGGATGTGGGAGCACAAATGTACATTGGAACACCATACTGTTTTGCAACTGCTGCCACGACAGAAGTACCTATCTTATTCGCCGTATCTCCATTTGCCGCCACGCGGTCACATCCCACAAAAATGGCGTCCACCCATCCGTTTTTCATCACCGTCGCGGACATGTTATCACAAATCAATGTCGTATCTACACCGGATTCCTGTAACTCAAATGCTGTCAGTCTCGCTCCCTGCAAAAGAGGTCTTGTCTCATCACAAAAGACACGAAGACCATATCCTCTTTCCTCCGCCACATAAATCGGTGCTGTCGCAGTACCAAGTTGTACCGTCGCAAGTTTACCGGCATTACAATGTGTCAAAACGCCGTCACCCGGCTTGAGCAAAGTCACACCATTTTCGCCAATCTTTCTGCAAACCTCCACATCCTCGTCCCGAATAGCAACTGCCTCATCATGAAGTGCTGCAATAATATCTGCGACCGGTTCTTCCTTATGTGCAAGCACGCATCTGTCCATCCGCTTTAACGCCCACGACAGATTGACTGCTGTCGGTCTGGAAGAATCCAAAAACTCTGATTGCTTTTTGTATTCCGCATAAAATTGGGCAAAACTATCCTTCGGCATCCCCTTTGCAAGTATATAGATACACATTGCCGCTGCAACTCCTATCGCCGGTGCTCCTCGCACCTGCAAAAGATAAATCGCATCCCACATCTGTTGTGCCGTGGTAAGCCGAAGCAATTCCACTGCCCCCGGCAATTTTGTCTGATCAATAATAACAACCGCATCACCCTCATCATCAAGCATCACGGTGTCTGTCTTTATAAGGTCTATTGTTCCCATTTTCTATCCTCATATCCTTTCTCAATCATTCTTTCTCCTGCTACTTACTTCTTGTTGGATTCCCGTGGGTAGTCATATCCGCATCCAAAGAATGAAACCCTATCACAACGAAAAATCCCCTTGACGGAAATGTCAAGGGGATTTACACTATGGCACAGCATATTTTTCATTTGGTGGCATGGGCGAAAAATACCCTTTTATGCAATTAGGATTGCAAATACATATTTGAATATGTGTCTTTTCTAAAAACTGTGATCCCGGATATACTTCAGTTCCTTCAGTAAACACACCTCTCACGGAATCGAATTCCGCTTTTTTTGTTGTCTTATTATAATCATGAATCTGCTGAATGACTGCACAATCCAAATTTCTAAGTAAAACATCCTTTGTTTTTGATGACGGGATGTCTTGAGGCAGCTCCGTCTTAATAATCTCACACCTAAACTTTAAAAGTTCATATCCCTGACGTAAAATTTCAGAACTAGCACTATCAGTCAAATTAAGGCAATTCCCCAAATCTATAACCGCACCCATCACTTCCGCATCTTTCCCATGTATCCTCACCTTTTCAACTAAAGATAAGATGAGAATAGAAGTTTCGTACAGCGAAAAATGTCATTTCACGTAGGTCTCCATATGAATTCTATCATTAAAATAAAGGATTTGCAACAGCTCCAAACTAGTATTACAAACGAAATCATCAACATACGAATGCTATTTTGCAAACATGCGCAGCCAAACATTATTATTTTTTGCATCAATTCATAATCAATATTGACGTTATGATAAAGTTGTGTTGCAAGCACTCCTTGCAATACAGACAATCCAATTTCACATATAACATATATGGCAACAACTTTTAATAATCTTAATCCTTTTTTCATTGTATCTCCCTTTTCGACATTAGCTTATTTCTTGTCTTTCTCCTTGGTAGTTTACAGTCAGCGGTCGCATAACGAATTAATCTTATTATAGCAGAACTTCTCTCGTTGGAATACAAGGGTACAAAAACTCCGTAGGCATTTTTTCAAAACGCCTTGCACAAATGATAAATGTCTGTTAAACTTCCAATCATAACGTCGGCGCAACATTCTTGTTGTGACCTTCTGTTTTCAGCAATCCGCTGATATCTGTATGTAGTTTCCTACATACAAGAATTTTCCACTTTGGCAAATACACAAATCGAAAGAAAGAAAGGAGATGCCTATGGCAAAAAAATCATTACAGGAGTTAAACCTCATTGACAATTTTTTGTTCAATGAACTCACGATGCAGGAGGATAAAGAACAGGCGGGCACGGCATTCAATTAGATGCGTATGTAGAAACAGATCAAGCAGAGATTGTTGATATCGAGCCAAACAAATATCCCGATTTAGAAAACGAACCCAAGCGAATTCGATACTATCACAGTGTTATGGACAGCAGGATTTTAGCGAAAGGGCAACATTATAAGGATCTGAAAAATGTCCTAATCATATTTATTGTTCCGTACGATCCTTTTGGAGAAAATCGCATGATGTACACGATAAAAAATCATTGTGTAGAATGCCCCGAAATATGCTATAATGATGGTGCAACCACTTTGTATTTTTACACGAAGGGTGAAGTAGGTTGCACGAGTGAAGATGCAAAAAAACTATTACAGTATTTTGAGGACAGTCGCAAAGAAAACGCTACCAGCAGTGAATTGTTGGAAATTCAGGCAATGGTAGATCGGATTAAGTGCGACAGCCAGATTGGAGTGAGATATATGAGTATGTCAGATGAGATGTATCAAAGAGAGCGAATTGCAAGAGAAGAAGGCATGCAACGTGGCATTTAACAAGGTAGGCAACAAGCAACGCAGCAATTAGTCATATCTCTCGTGAGGAAGAAACTGGATAAAGGCAAGAGTATTTCTCAAATAGCAGAGGAACTGGAAGATACAGAGAAGCATATCCAAAGTCTTATAGAAACTATGGATGTATAGCAAAATTTTTTTGGGGGGACAGTTGCCATCCTAGCACAGGAATCCGCTTACACGGTTGTTGTTTCCGCATGGGTATACAATGCTGTTTTTCCCTACTGATGCAACTGGCTGACTTATAAGAACAGACAGAAAATCAGCGGTATTTCATAACCTGTTAGACCTTGGAATACCGCTGATACTGTGCTTTTATTTAGTTGTGAAGGAATTTTTCATCCCCCTTATAACCCCTGATGGGTGCCATTTAACATAGGTGTTTAGGAGGCGTCAAGGAAAATGTTACAAAATTATTACGTTTGAAAACCTAACTAAACAAATTCTATGTTTTCGCCTAAAACCTCTAAAAGAATTATTTCATTCCACGAATCGTAAAAGGTTATGCTTTTGACCTCTGCTATTTCATCAATTGTACCATCACCGTTTACAATATCTTCTTTCAATTCCTCTAACAATATAGAGTTTGTTTGAATTAGTATATCTCCTATCTCTCTACCTATAGAATTTTTTTCTTTGAAGGCATAATAGTCCGAAAAAGTAATTTGCCTAATTTTTTGATCCCAAGTTTTGATATATATAATCAAGCAAGAATCTTTTATGCAAATATCATGTATTGTATTATCCATGTTACTTATGCTATTTATCCAATCCATTATTTGTTACCTCTCTTATTCTGGGAAGGTCTCTCCTGGTATGAATCCAGATCCTGCTCCAGGTGCATATCCTTCAGGATACCATTTCTTTACATTATTTTTGTTATTCCAACTTTTTGTAGGATCAACCTTATATTCCACATGATAACGGACACCATGATGCCTTGGATTATAGGTTTCGTCTGGCAATAACGGATGTTGTTCTGCCCTTATCCTAATATTATCGCTCGTTTGAATAGTCTGACTTGTTGTACCATTAACTTTCGTTGCTTTATTTCTCGATATTTCTGGTAACAAGTCATCCGGGTTTTCTGGAAATACATTTTTAGGTTTACTGCCACCCTTCCCAACAGCATCCCCAGCAACCTTCTTTGCCTCTTTTTCCGCAACATCCTGTGCCGTATCCTCAACAGAATCAGCAATGCCATTCTTTGCACTTGGTGAGCCTCCGCCACCGGCTAGGGCAAAGTTTAGCGCAAAGGATGCTCCGATACTTCCTGCAGTGACCTTATCTCATGATGATACTGACTGTATGGTATCTAAAGCGGTGTCACCTAAACTGCTCAGTGCTCTCTTAGTTAATGGGTTATCCATTCCCCTCTACCGGTTCGCCATATGCTGCCTCCATCTCCGTCAATTGTTCATTTTCCGGGTCGTTATCTCCGGATACTCCAGTGAAACCTGCCCTGTCTCATCTGCGAGTGTATTCCCCGATTCCTCCACCGGCTGGTCTTGTCCTATCTTTGCATTCTCAGGAACAATATCACTTTCAATTTCGGATTTCAGCGCATCGTATTCCTGCTGCGTCTGATATTGCTCATACAATTCAGCCGCTATTGCCACCCTTTCTTTTGCCATAGCTAACGCGTCATAATCCAAACACATGCATACCACAAGCAGCAACGCTATGATTTTTTTAAGCCCTATCTCTTTCACAATAAATTTTCTTCTTTTTATTTTACTCTTAATTTTGGATGGCAGTTGTTCCACTTGCGCGGATTTTGATACCGTTCGCGCAAATGCAATCCACACTTTCTGTTTTTTGTGGCATATGTAAACGAATGCCCTGCTATTGATAAATCCGAAAAAATGTATTATTCTGAAACAAGCTTATAGTTGATATCACATGTAAAGGAGCTTTCTATGAATCAGAGAGAAAAATACCTTGCGCTTTTGGCAGAAAAGTATCCCACAAAGCAATCCATCAGCAGGGAGATTATCAACCTCAATGCGATACTGAATCTTCCAAAGGGAACAGAGCATTTTATGAGTGATTTGCACGGAGAATATGATGCGTTTTATCACATTGTAAACAATTGCTCCGGCGTCATCCGTGAAAAAGTGAACATGGTTTTTGATAAAAAGCTGTCCGAAAACGAGCAGCGGGAACTCTGTACTTTGATTTACTACCCTCGGGAAAAAATAGAATTGTTGGAGCGGGAAGGTCGCATTACGGACGATTGGTATCGCGTGACACTGTACCAGTTGATAGAACTGGCACGGGTTCTATCCTCCAAATACACCCGTTCCAAAGTCCGAAAAGCGTTGCCGGCAGATTTTGCATATATCATAGATGAATTAATTCACGTACAAAAGGACGAGGACGACAATCAGGTTGTGTATCACCAGAAGATTATGGATACCATTTTAATGCTGCATAATGGCGATGAATTTCTCATTGCTCTGACAAAATTGATTAAGCGTCTGGCGGTAGACCATCTGCACATTATTGGTGACATCTACGACAGAGGTCCTCACGCGGACCGCATTATGGATTTGTTGATGCAACTTCACTCCGTGGACATCCAGTGGGGAAATCACGATGTTCTTTGGATGGGCGCTGCCTGCGGAAATCCTGTATGTGTAGCTCTGGTGGTGAGAAACAATATCCATTACAACAGCATGTCCATTCTGGAAAACGAATATGGCGTCAGTTTGCGCAAACTTACCTCCTTTGCCTCTCAGGTCTATGGCAATGAGGATATGACAGATGCATCCTATCAGGCGATTTCCGTCATCCTTTTTAAGTTGGAGGGACAATTAATCAGCCGACACCCGGAATACGAGATGGAAGACCGCCGATTGTTGGATGCCATTGACCTTTCTGCCATGACCGTCACAATCGCAGGCAAAAAATGTCTGATGAAACGCCATGATTTCCCGACCCTGCAAGATACAGACCGATATGCATTGACACCGGAGGAAACCGAAGTCATAGAAAACCTTGTGTCCGACTTCGTCAACAGCACTGCCCTCAAACGCCATATGGACTTTCTGTATGATTACGGCAGTATATACAAGATATATAACGGCAATCTTCTCTTTCACGGTTGTGTTCCTCTCGATGCGGAGGGCAACTTTGAAGGCATCTGGTTTCAGAACAAGTATTACAAGGGTCGCGCCTATTTGGATTTTGCGGAAAAAGTGGTGCGCAAGGCAAGAGATGGTGAACCGGAGGCAATCGATTTTATGTGGTATCTTTGGGCAGGCATAAAATCTCCGTTGTCCGGCCGTCATATCAAAACATTCGAGCGAACTTATCTGGACCCTACGCTTTATAAAGAGGAGACACATGAACAGCGTAATCCATACTATCACTTTTACAAAGAGGAACGAATCTGCAATATGATTCTCAGAGAATTCAATTTGTACGGCGACCACTGTCATATCATTAACGGTCACACACCTGTGAAAAGAAAGGATGGTCAGCTACCAATCCGTGCCAACGGCAAACTCATTGTCATTGACGGCGGATTCTGTGAAAGTTACCACGAGCAGACCGGTATCGCCGGCTACACGCTCATCTATAATTCTCACGGGCTTCGCCTGATAGAGCATCAGCCTTTTGACAGCATAGAAGCTGCCCTCAGCGAAAACGCTGACATCGACTCCGACTCTTTGATTGTTGAGGTCGCAGAAAAGCGAGTTATGGTTAAAGATTCCGACAATGGTAAAGTCATTGCAGAGGAAATCCAAGACCTGATGGATTTACTCCAACGCTAGAATATAAAACACTGAATCGGGTAGGAGAGATTTCTCCTACTCGATTTTTGTGCCCTCCCCCGCGCCGCCCCACCGGCGATATCACTTACTCACTCACAGAAAGTAGAAATTCTAAACAGTGAAATTTTCTTTTGTTTATCTTGTCTGTCTTTTTAAGGTTAGACATGGCTTGTGGTTGTTCGTCTGCCACGCATGTGAATATGTGGTTTCGTGTCTGCCTTGGCGAGCAGCTTTTACAATACGCATGCCGCGAAGTGCTGTTTGAGCATCGCGAGTTTCACTGAGCGGGCATGCTATAAAGTTTGTAAAAGTGCTCGCTTAGACAGACTAGAAAGCAGCATCCTGAACATGCGTGGCAGACGGACAACGCACTGCGCCAAGTCTAAGCCGTAAAAAGACAGACTTACATCAAGAAAATTTCACTGCAAGAATTTCTATACTTTCTGCTCGAATTTCATAAGTGATATCGCCGGTGGCGCGGCGCGGGGGAGGGCACAACGCAAAATGAGCCGGCAATTTCTTGTCGGCCCATTTTATGAAAATAAGAAAGATGGGAAAAACTATTTCAATTCAGCCTTAAGGCTCTCTGTCAAAGCAGGCACAATCTTCTTCAAGTCGCCAACAATACCATAGTCAGCCACATCAAAGATTGGTGCATCCGCATCTTTGTTGATTGCAATGATGATATCTGATTCTTCCATACCTGCCACATGTTGGATGGCACCTGAAATTCCGATCGCAAAATATACATTTGGACGAACGGTCTTACCGGTCTGACCAACCTGATAGTCCTGTGCTAACCAACCATTCTCAACAACGGCACGCGAGCAACTCACCATACCACCGAGTACATTTGCCAAATCCTGAAGCATCTTAAAGTCCTCTGCGCTTCCAACGCCACGACCACCGGATACAAGAATCTTTGCATCCATGATATTTTCAACCGTTCCCACAGCCTTTACAACATCTTGAATCTCAACGTATTTGTTGTTCTTTGTAAAGCCCGGATTGAAGTGATTCACCTCAGCCTTTGCGCCCTTAATCGGGTCAATCTTTTGCATAACACCCGGACGAACCGTTGCCATCTGTGGACGGTTGTCAGGACATGCGATGGTAGCGATAGTGTTTCCACCGAACGCCGGACGCGTCATGAGCAACTGATTATGCTTCTGCTCTACGCCCTCTCTTGCCTCGAGTGGAAAATCACCAATCTCAAGTACGGTACAGTCAGCCGTAAGACCTGTCTTTACTCTGGCTGAAACCGTAGGACCTAAATCTCTGCCGATTGCGGTAGCACCGACCAACATAATTTCCGGCTTATACTCATTGATGACAGAAGCCAATGCGTGTGCATACGGTTCTGTTCTGTATGTCTCCAACTCCGGATCATCCACTACGATTACCTTGTCAGCACCATACTCTGCTAACGAATCTACAAGGTTATCAACCTTATGACCAAGTAATACAGCAGTCACATCCGTCCCGAGGTCTGCTGCCAATTCCTTTGCCTTACCAATCAATTCGAAAGCAATGGAACTAATTTCATTATCAACCTGTTGCGCATAAATAAATACGCCTTTATATTCTTCTAATGCCATTTTATTCACCATTTCCTTCCAAATTAGATTACATGTTTCTCTTTTAATTTGCCCATGATATATGCAACAGACTCCGTTGCATCAAGCGTAATCTTCTCGCCGGCACCCTTTCTGACTTTGTCAGATGCCTTGGCAATCTTTGTAGGGGATCCCTTCAAACCTAAGTCAGAATCATCCACATCTTTCAGGTCTGCTCTACCCCAGACAGTTACTTCTTTCTCATAGGCATCAAAGATACCACCCGGTGTCATATATCTAGGTGTATTCAATTCAGAAAGTGCTGTCACAAGACATGGCATCTGTGCCTTTAATATATGATATCTGTCTTCATACTGACGCTTAACAATAACAGAATCCCCTTCTACCTTGAGGTCCTCTGCATAAGAAATCACCGGAATACCGAGATGCTCTGCAATCTGTGGTCCAACCTGTGCTGTGTCACCATCAATCGCCTGACGGCCTGTGATGATAAGATCATAATCAATATTGCGAAGGGCACCTGCAATGGTAGTCGAAGTCGCCCATGTATCTGCACCGCCGAGCACGCGATCTGTGACAAGAATTGCATTGTCAGCTCCCATAGCCAAAGCCTCACGAAGTACATCGTCAGCCTTTGGAAGACCCATGGTAAGTACGGTTACCTCTGCTCCTGTTTCGTCTTTGATTCGAAGTGCCGCTTCCAAACCGGCTTTATCATCCGGATTCATAATGGCAAGCATTGCTGCTCTATCTAATGTTCCGTCCGGGTTGAACTTTACGCCACCCTTTGTATCCGGAACCTGTTTAATACATACTACGATTTTCATGTATTCTATTTCCTCCTTTTTGGGTTTTGTGCTATCTGAGCAATGCTCCAGAAATTACCATGCGCTGAACCTCTGATGTTCCCTCATAGATTTCTGTAATCTTCGCATCACGCATCATACGCTCAACATCATATTCACGGATATATCCGTAACCACCAAACAACTGAACAACCTCCGTCGTAACAGCCATTGCTGTCTCAGCTGCGAACAACTTCGCCTTTGCAGCTTCCACAGAATAAACCTTCTGTGTCTCTTTTGCCTTTGCGGCCTTATATACAAGCAGCTGCGCTGCTTCAATTCTGGTAGTCATATCAGCAAGCTTGAACTGTGTATTCTGCTGTGCAGCAATCGAACGACCGAACTGCTTTCTCTCCTTTGTGTAGGCAACCGCGCGATCCAGCGCACCCTCGGCGATACCTAATGCCTGTGCTGCGATACCGATACGACCGCCATCCAATGTATGCATCGCGATTGGGAATCCCTTACCCTCCGGTCCGAGGAGTGCATCCTTCGGTATTCTGCAATCTTCAAAAATCAACTCATATGTAGAAGAACCGCGGATACCCATCTTCTTCTCCTTTGTACCAAATGAGAAGCCCGGAGCACCTTTTTCTACGATAAAGGCAGAGAAGTTCTTTTTCTTACGACCCTTTTTGTCTTCTGTAATGCTTGTGATAGCGATAACGATGTAAACATCTGCAACTTTACCGTTTGTAATAAAGCACTTTGAGCCATTCAATACCCACTCATCGCCATCAAGAACAGCCTTTGTCTGAGCGCCCTGTGCGTCCGTTCCTGCACCAGGCTCTGTAAGGGCAAATGCACCAAGCTTTTCGCCTGTAGCAAGAGCCTTCACATATTTCTGTTTCTGCTCTTCCGTACCGTACGTCATAATCGGATCGATGCAAAGAGATGTGTGCGCAGATACGATAACACCTGTCGTTGCACAAACCTTTGAAAGTTCCTCCACACACATAACATAGGTAAGTGGATCACATCCCTGTCCGCCGTACTCCTTTGGTACCGGAATGCCCAAGAATCCGCTCTTTGCCATCTTTGCCACAGTGTCTGCCGGGAACTCTTCTGTCTCATCGACTTCCTGTGCACGAGGCTTTACTTCTGTTTCAGCAAACTCTCTGAATAGAGTTCGCGCCATTTCATGTTTTTTATCTAAACCGAAATCCATGCTTTCTTTCCTCCATGTTTCCTTTTCTATGAATTACTGCGCATCTACCGGTGTCTTTGTGCGGTCAGGATTGTAAATGTAGAATCCCTTACCGGTCTTTGCACCAAAATTTCCACCGCGAACCATCTTGCGAATCAATGGGCATGCACGATACTTACTGTCTCCTGTCTCATTGTAAAGAACATCCATGATGGCAAGGCAGATATCCAAACCGATGAAATCACCTAACTCCAAAGGTCCCATTGGATGATTTGCGCCAAGTTTCATAGCAGCGTCAATGCCGGCAATATCAGAAACACCTTCCATCTTGATGAAGGCAGCTTCGTTAATCATTGGGATTAAGATTCTGTTTACTACGAATCCTGCTGCTTCATTTACCTGAACCGGTGTCTTTCCGATTTCCTCAGCGATCTTCTTGATTGCTTCCACTGTCTCATCCGGTGTATTTACACCTGCGATAACCTCAACCAGCTTCATACGGTCTGCCGGGTTGAAGAAGTGCATTCCAATCATAGGTCTTGATAAACCATTTCCAATTTCTGTGATAGAAAGGCTTGATGTATTGGAAGCAAAGATACACTCCGGCTTTACAATCTTATCAAGTTCACCAAATGTTGTCTTTTTCACTTCCATGTTTTCGAAAGCAGCCTCGACAATCAAATCACAATCCGCACAAAGGTCTTCCTTCAATCCTGCTGTAATCTTAGCCATGATGCCGTCAACAACATCCTGTGTCATCTTGCCTTTTTCCACTAATCTGGCATAACCTTTTGCAATCTTTTCCTTACCGCCATCAGCGAATTCCTGCTTAATATCACAAAGCACTACTTCATATCCGTCTACTTGAGCAAATGCCTTAGCAATGCCCTGTCCCATAGTACCTGCACCAATAACTCCTACTTTCATGTTTCATTCTCCTTTTTTATTCATATTTTTCAACGATGGTTGCGCAACCCATTCCGCCACCGATACATAATGTGGCAAGACCTTTGTTTACGCCCCTCTTTTGCATTTCATGTAATAAAGTAACTAAGATACGGCATCCGGAAGCTCCAACAGGGTGTCCGAGTGCAATTGCGCCACCGTTCACATTTACTTTGCTCATATCGAAGTTCAATTCTCTGGCAACTGCGACTGACTGCGCTGCGAAGGCTTCGTTTGCTTCGATCAAATCAATATCATCCATCGTCATACCGGCGATTTTCAATGCCTTCTTTGTTGCCGGAACCGGACCAACACCCATGATTTCCGGCTCGCATCCACCGAGAGCGCCTGCTACGAAAGTAGCCATCGGTTTAACACCTAACTCCTTCGCCTTCTCTTCACTCATCACTACGATAGCTGCAGCACCATCATTGATACCTGATGCGTTACCTGCTGTGACAAGTCCGCCCTCTTTTCCAGAGCAGCACTTCAATTTAGAAAGGGTCTCTACTGTTGTGCCGGCACGAGGTCCCTCATCCTTTGAGAAGATGATCGGTTCTTTCGTCTTGCGGTCAACGCCTGTCTGAATCGGTACAATCTCGTCATCAAACTTACCTGCTGCAATTGCGGCTTCACACTTCTGCTGTGAATTTGCTGAAAACTCATCTAATTCCTGTCTTGTAATACCATACTTGTCACAAACATTTTCTGCCGTAATCATCATATGATAATGGTTAAATGCATCTGTAAGCGCATCGTTCACCATCGTATCGATGATGGTCGCGTTGTTCATGCGGTAACCAAAACGGGCTTTTGTCATAGCATATGGCGCCATTGACATATTCTCCATACCACCTGCGACAACGATATCTGCCTGACCTGCCATAATCATGTTTGCAGCTTCGTTTACACACTTCAAACCGGAACCGCACACAACATTCAATGTGAGTGCCGGAACTTCAACCGGAAGACCGGCTTTGATTGATGCCTGACGGGCAACGTTCTGTCCCTGGGCTGCCTGAATTACACATCCCATCATAACCTCGTCAACCTGCTCCGGCTTGACACCTGCGCGATTCAATGCTTCCTTGATCACCACTGCCCCCAAGTCGGCTGCCGGCGTGTTGGATAATCCTCCTCCCATCTTACCGATAGCTGTACGACATGCACCTGCTAAAACTACTTTTTTTCCCATATCTCTTTCTCCTTTTCCTTAATTTATGCAATTGGTTTCTTGTTAACTTTTTAACAATCTCTGTTAAAAAAAATAGAATCCATGCAACCTAAGATGCATTAATACTATCACAAAAATCATAAGGTTGCAAGCCAAATGTAGTCACATCTTTGTCCATGAAAATTAAATTGTCAGAATATTTTTTCGTTTTTTACACAATATAATAGGTTTGTCCTTCTGTCGTTTGTTAAAAATATGTCAAGATTTCGGCATTTTAAAAAAATCTGCTCCGGAAAAGTTGTGCCTTTTCCAAAGCCGATTTTCTTAATTGTCTGAAAATAATTATTTTATATTTTTTAGTTTGCACCCCATCGAAGGAAGAATGCATGATTCCCAATCATGGTATAACCTGTAATACCATAATAATCAGCCCAATACTTCGTCATAAAAAACAGCCAGTTGCCCGATCGATATCCGCCCAGCACCTGTCTTGCTGCCTGAATACAGGTCTCATTCGGACCGCGCTCCAAAATCAACGCCAAGTGTCCATTGCGCACCGGCTGGAACTGATTGGTCTGATAGATAACACCGGAAAGCGTGTTCGGGAATTTCGAACTCATCACACGGTTCATAACAACCGTCCCCACAGCCACCTTTCCTTCATATGGCTCTCCGCCGGCTTCCGCCTCGATAATCGCCGCCATCAGCTTCAAATCCGCATCCGAGTATCCGATTGCTCCCGAGGTATCCTCAATGACATCGCCCTGTTCTGCCGCAATCTGCTTCGCCAATTCCACCTGAATCGCTGCATACTGCTGCTCTAACGCTTTTTCCTGCGCCTGATACTGCGCAATCTTTGCATTATACTCGTCAACTGTCATCTGGGCAGCACTTGCCTCGCCCTTCTTCGCTGAATACTTACTTCCTGCATTGTCAACCAGATCATCCAGTTCATCCTGCTTTTGGGAAAGCGTATCCTCATAAGCGGAGAGTTGTTGTTTCTTTGCGGATAATTCTTCTGATTTCGATACAATCGTCGACTGCAACTCATCATAAGACTGCACCATCTCTCTGTCATAGGTGGCAATCATAGAAGCGTATTCTGCACGCTGTACAAATTCTGTCACGGAACCGCTCGTCAGAATAGAAACCAAAATAGAGTCTGTACCATTTTCATACATGTACTGGATACGTTTTTTCATACCCTCATACTGTGCATCGCGTGCTGCTGTAGCTTCGTCCAAATCTTTTTGTAACTGCTCAATATCTGCCGACGTCGTTGCAATCGCATTCTGCGTTTCTGTAATTTCGTCGTTTACATTCTGTAACTGATTATTGAGTGTTGTATATGTAGAGCCCAATTCGTTTGCTTCATCCTTCAAACCATTGGCTTCCTTTTGCGCCCCCTGCTTTTCGTCTTCGAGCGCATTCTGTTGTTGTTTGTTTTTTTCTTTCTCTTCGTTAATCTTCTGTTGCTGCTGTTCCAACTGTTTTTGCGCCTCAGATTTTTCACCGGCTTTCGCCGCATATAAGTTCATCGGCTGACACAACACCAGCATCATCGCCAGAAGACAGACGATTACATTTCGTATTTTTCTCATGAAACTATACTCCGTGTACTTTTTATTTTTTATCTGCAGGAGGTACTGATAGCCTCAACGGCAACTGCCCCTCCACGAACAATTTCGACATGTTTGAACTTTTTCTTTAGCAATGCGATCAAATCGTTGTTGCGATGTTCCGTCAATGTGCACTCCAGAAGGATACTATCCTCGCCGATATCAGCCACTTTGACATTGCCGTTATTCACATTGAATACCTGCGCAATCTGGAACACCTCCTCCTTTTGTGGGCCATCAATTCCCTTAATCTTCGCATAGAGGATCTCTTTCATATGAATTGGGACATTCGTCAAATCCATCACCTTGATAACCTCCACCATACAGTTTAACTGCTTCTTAATCTGTTCAAACGTAATGTCATCGCTGGTAACACAAATCGTCATGCGGGAAATATCCTCATGCTCTGTTGTACCAACGGTCAGACTTTGCAAGTTGTATGCCTTGCCGGAAAACAGTCCGGATACTTTGGCAAGAACACCAACCTGGTTTTCAACATATAATGCAATCCACCGATTTTTCATTTCCATGTTCTTGCCCTCCTATTTCAATATCATCTCACTCATTGGATTGCCGCCCTTTACCATCGGCAAAACCAACTCGTCGGTCGCTATCATAAACTCAATCACTGTGGCAGTTTTTGTATTTGCCTTTGCCGCCTTTAGCGCATCCGCAATCTGCGATGCCTCTGTTACTCGAATCGCCTTCGCGCCATAACTTTCTGCCCATTTTACAAAATCCGGAACATACGGTGGGCATGCTTCGTTTGGTCCCTTACAATTATCCGGACAGTCAATGTTTCTGCGCAGGCAGGTAATCTCATAACGCTTTCCGTAGAAAAGCTGCTGCATCTGACGCACCATACCCAAATAGTAATTGTTTATAATGCAAACCGTAACAGGTACTTTTTCTGTAATCGCTGTCGCCATCTCCTGCATGTTCATCTGCATACCGCCGTCACCGGTGATACAGACGACATCCTGTTCCGGTGCACCAATCTTTGCACCAATCGCTGCCGGAAAACCAAATCCCATCGTGCCAAGACCACCGGATGTAATCATCTTTTTGCCCACCGGCATGTCGATGTACTGTGTCGCCCACATCTGATGCTGACCAACATCCGTAACCACGATACCCTTAGGAAAGACTTCGTTGATTGACTCCATAATCATCTGCGGGGACATCCCCTTGTCACGGCGCATCTCAAGAGGATTCTCAGCCTCCCATGCCGCAATCTTTGCAAGCCACTTCTCAGTGTTCTTTGGTTCTGCGTATTCAACCAGACGCTCCAACGCCAGATTCGCGTCCGCAACAAGCGGAACATCTACCACGACATTTCGGGAAATCGATGCCGCGTCGATATCTAAATGAACAATCTTTGCCTTTGGCGCAAACTCATTCAAATCGCCTGTGATGCGGTCGTTAAATCGTGTACCGATGGAAAACAAAACATCGCATTCGCTGACTGCTTTGTTTGCTGCGAAGCGTCCATGCATACCACTGTTTCCTATGTATAATGGATGGTCAGACGGTATCGCACCCTTTCCCATGATTGTCGTGACAACAGGGACCTTCATCTTCTCTGCAAACTGTGTGAGAAGTTCTCCTGCACCTGCAATGTTGACGCCACCGCCTGCAAGAATCAATGGCCGCTTCGCCTGCTTAATCATCTTGTATGCCTTTTTCAACTGTCCGATATGTACAGTCTCATTTGGCTTATAGCCGCGAATATCCACATGGTCAGGATACACAGCAGAACCCGGCAGTGTCTGCAAATCCTTTGGAATATCAATCAGCACCGGACCCGGCTTTCCCGTCTGGGCAATGTGAAATGCCATCTTCATGATGCGCCCTAGATCCTTGCGATCCTGCACGGTCACGCCATACTTCGTGATGCTTCGCGTCATTCCGACGATATCAACCTCTTGGAACGCATCATTTCCAATCAGATTCTGTGGAACCTGACCGGTAAAAACCACGAGTGGAATGCTGTCATAATGTGCATCTGCAATACCGGTAATCGTATTCGTCGCCCCCGGTCCGCTCGTCACCAGACAAACGCCGGCCTTTCCAGTTGCTCTCGCATACCCTTCCGCCTCATGAATCAATGCCTGCTCATGGCGAGGCAACACCACATGGATGCCCTCCTGTTTGTAAAGCTCATCTACGATATCTGTCACCATTCCGCCCGGGTATGCAAAAATCGTATCCACGCCCTCTTCCTGTAATGCTTTTACAAATAATTTTCTACCTGTAATATCCATAACAAATCCCCTTAATTCTTCTCATATCTCATAAATGTGTATGCCAAATCAAAGTATGTCTGCTCCTCGCTCTCCTCCGCAATCGACCACGCATCCATTTGATCCAGATTTGGAAAATGTGCGTCCGCATCGTAGGAATAATCAATTTTTGTGATGTATGCCACATCACACTTGTCGATGAGCAGTGCATAAATGCTTTGTCCGCCAATCACGAAAACTTCATCCGTATCATATGGAGCCAAGGCTTCCCATAGTTCTTCCTCATTATGAACAATGGTTGCACCCTCTACCGCATAAGATGCATCGCGCGTCATCACGATATTGACTCGGTTCGGCAATGGTTTTTTGTTTGGAAAGCTCTCCAGCGTCTTGCGCCCCATAACAACCACATGTCCCGTAGTCGTTTCGCGGAAAAACTTCATGTCCGCCGGAATACTGACGAGAAGTTTATTGTCCTTGCCAATAGCCCAATTGTTATCTACCGCTGCGATTACCTTCATGTCCCGTCCTCCATTTATTACACTGCGATTGGAATGTTTTTAATCTGTGGTCCAGTCACATAGTTTTCTAATTTGATGTCGTCCTCTGTGAATTGGTAGAAATCCTTGATTTCCGGATTGAGCCAAAACTTAGGGGCTTCGAACTGTTCTCTTGTGATTAATTCTTTTACCAGAGGAATGTGACGGTCGTAAATATGAGCGTCAGCAATGACATGTACCAGCTCGCCCACTTCCATATCACACACCTGTGCCAACATATGGAGCAAAACAGCGTACTGACATACGTTCCAGTTGTTTGCTGCCAAAACATCCTGTGAGCGCTGATTTAGGATTCCGTTCAGCACCAGCTTGTCCGTATCCGGTCGTGTCGTCACATTGAATGTCATCGAATATGCACATGGATACAGATGCATCTCCGCCAAATCCTGATGCACATAAATGTTTGTCATGATCCGACGGCTGAACGGATTATTCTTTAAGTCATAAATCACCCGATCCACCTGATCCATCATGCCTTCTTTATATTTGTGCTTTACGCCCATCTGATAACCGTAGGCTTTGCCGATGGAACCCGTCTCATCAGCCCACTCGTCCCAGACGGTACTCTTGAGATCATGAATGTTGTTGGATTTCTTCTGCCAGATCCAAAGCATCTCGTTCGTACAGCTCTTTATGGCAGTTTTGCGAAGGGTAATCGCCGGAAATTCTTTCGACAAATCATAGCGGTTCACCACACAAAATTTCTTGATGGTATATGCGCTTTCGCCCGTATCTGTCCACACCGGACGAACCTTCTCTCCTTCCGTGCTAATACCGTTCGTGATGATATCATTACACATGTCAACAAAAATCTGATCTGCTAAGCTCATTTACTTTCTCCCATGCCTATTGGTAAATATTTTAATCTATTCTAGTTTATCTGATTTTGGTGTCGAACGCAACCGGCAACACTTGGAAATGTGTTGATATTTCAATGCGAATAAGCTATATTATAGGTTAGAGTTTTTATCAAAGGAGTAATTTAAAATGAGTCAGGCAAAAGTAGATTATAATAAAGAACAAAAACACAACCGCAAGAAAATCGTCAAGAAGCAAAAAACACGCCATGCGCTCGGCATCGTTGCTGGGGTATGCATCGCAGTTGTTCTTGTTGGATGGATTGGTTTTTCCGTATATAAAAATTATGAAAAAAACCAGGCTGAGCATCCTACACAGATTGCGCTGGATTCCTCTGCCCTTACTGATTATCTTTCTAACATTCAAGAATAATTTGTTTGTCATATGGCGTTCTCATTGTTCCTGCATTAACAACAGTATACTTACCAAGTATTCTGTTTATTGTTTTTAATGTTTCAACGTCAACACTTGCAATTGGATTGTTAAAGAACCACTGCCACGCTTTTTTAATGTCATTTACAGCATTAATTTCATCTATTGTATGCCCCGACACACTCATACCATCACAAATGGCTTGGGTTTCGGGAAATGTAACGCCGATGCCTTCAATATTAGCAGAACGATACACACTCTCAACCATATATTTTCTCGCAAGTTTCAAATTGTCTTCAAACTCTAATCCTTCCAGTTTATTTCTTGTTTCGTTGTAATCATAAATATCCATAATACTATTACCCTTCTTATCTATGCGTATTATACCATCTATAACAATTTGTTGCAAAATGAAAGAAAGAACGCGAGACGTCGCACGAGGTCCGGGGGCCTCGGCTTTGCGACGACCGGAGCAGAGTGGAGAACGAGAACCCTTCGAGCCCGGCAGGGCTCATATAAACAAAAAGAGATACCAAAATTTTTTGGTATCTCTTTTTGTTTATTATAAGAGCGCGAGACGGGACTCGAACCCGCGACCCCAACCTTGGCAAGGTTGTGCTCCACCAACTGAGCCACTCGCGCATAATTATCTGTCATCTCGCGACGACAATAGTTATTATATATAAACGCTATTTCAATGTCAACAAAAATATAGAATTTTTTTTATTTATTTTCATATACTCTATTAAACACTGAAATACTGGGGATTGGAATTGAGTAGTAAGACAAAAATTGTGGTTCTTCATTTAAAAGAATTAATTTATACGGCTATTTTTGCCGGGCTGGGAGTATTGCTTGTCATTCTCCTTTGCTGGATGTTTGCCGACAAAAATCATGATGAGCCCATTGTGGAAACAATGTATGTCCCAGGGGTGTATACGGCTAGCTTTGAAATGAATGATAATGCCATCGCTGTTGAAGTAATTGTGGACGAAAACCATATCAATGACATCTCCTTTGTAAATCTGGAGGAGTCTGTTTCGGTTATGTATCCTTTGATGGAGCCCGCTCTGGAATCGATTAGTAATCAAATATACGAAAAGCAGTCTTTGGATGATATTACTTATGAAGCAAATAACCAGTACACCACCGAAGTCTTGCTCATGGCCATTGGCGATGCATTGGATCAGGCAAAGGTCAAGAAATAGTACATAATATAAGCCGGTGGGTTTACTATTCATATACCCACCGGTTTTTCTGTTATCTTTGCGATGATTTCACCTCATCAAATACCGCCATATCCTGCGGCAAAATATTATTGGAATAAATGCCGTCTATGCCCCGGGAAAGGCAATCATACATCTTTGTATAAGAAGATACCGTAAAATTATAAATCAACATGCCCTTTGCGTGAATCGCATCAATATCTGCTGATGTAAAGCGAAATACTGACTCATCGATCGTATCGGTATCATCCACCGCTGTTGTCAACGCAAGCTTATCCTCAATCGCCACCGCCTGATACTGCGTTGTAATCACATGAATGTTTTCCTTGCCCGCACAAAAATCTATAATCTCCTGCGCACTCATCTCCGTCTTGTAACAGGTAAAAATGACACTCTGAAATGGATATATTTCCATAATCCAGTCATACATTTCCGGAGAATATACCTGCGGTATGATGCGATTTAAAATCGACGCATCTCTGCTCCTTGCCGCTCCACAAATCTTTTCAAATTGTGAGCGGATTTCCTCTTCCGACAAATCATCAAACTTCACATCCGTAACAACATACATATCTTCATTGACCAACATTTGATCTAAGATATCTTCAACATAAATCGATGTATATGTCCCCGGTGTCAAAGGCTTTGCCACCGCGCCAAGCTTGTCCCACTGTTTTGATGAAACCGGTTCCCCATTCATATTCCCATGATTCTTCCAATCGTGTACTGCTGCCAATCTTCCATCATTTGTAAGCGCAAAGTCAAACTCAAACACGCGACAACCCAAATTATAGTTTTGCACCAGTGCTTCATAGGAATTCGTGTAACTAGATATGTATCCACCATTTGCATCACGAACGCCACCGCCCGCGTGTGCAATCAGTCGTTCCTCCGTCCACGGATGATTTTTATAATCCATTTCCTTTGCGCTTCGATTGGTAATCGCATCCAACGCATCTTCTTTGATATACCAAACATCTCGCAATTCCATGCAACTGTCTGCTAAATCAAAATCATATTCATTTTTCCTGCAGATTTCTTTTTCCAAATCAAAAGTCACATCAATCTCCATGTTGGCATGACGCTTGTAGAAAAAATATCCAGTGCCGGTATCTTTTCCCTGCGAATAACCACTCGCTTTCATCGTCTCGACAAGCGGAACATAGCCCTGGGAAATCAAATATGCTTCCTGCTTTTGCTCTTGATCCAAAATCGCAGAGGCAACTGCCGCCTCTCGATCTGCAATTACTTTATTTCGAATAAGTATCACGGCGATAACAATCGCTGCCGCCGCCAAAACACCTACTCCAATCCAATGTATCCGTTTTTTTCTCGTTTTTTTTAACATCACTTGATCCTTCATAATATAACTTTTGTATTATACCACAAGATGGCATCAATAGGAACAGGTACCAATGCACACTAGGTCTGTCCCTATTGATGCCATCTTGTGGTATAATAGACTTATCCATTATGTGACAAGTAGGCAATAAAATGAATACACATGGCAAGACCATTGAAGATGTCGAGCACGCCTGCTGGGATGTCGGCGTTGCTGTGCAAGACAGAACGATGTTCCATGGCACACCCCAATCAAATTACATTCCAATCATATCGAACTGCTCGAAGGATATCTGTACGTCGTAGTCGCCTGCCACATTTGGATATGTCACCTCAACCGATTTCGTGTCCACGTTGTAGAACCATCCACCTTCAACTGTGTCAAATTCCTTCTTATATAAAATATGCGGTATCTGCTTTCCGGCGACATTCACATAAAATGGTGATTTATCAGGACAGCGGTACTCGATTTTCATATGCTCAATCGTCGATGCAAAGTCGCCTTCCTTCTCAAAATGAAATGTCGTCATCTCACCGCAGGACATCGCAATCGTCGTCTTGCAGTATTCTCCCTTCCGATATGCATTCGTGTATCCATCATCCTCATACAGTACAAACGTCGCATCATCTCCGGTAGTTGAGCGAAGCGTCAACTGCGTCATCTTTGTGTCCTTCAATGGATGCAGCTTATCCTCCGTCAAAGGAAGAAGTGCGCCAGACTTCAGAAACATCGGAATCGAAGCAAGTGTAACCGGAAGTTCTATTGTCTGACCGCCCTCGTATTTTTCACCCGTCCAAAAATCATAAAATGTCTCACCTGCCGGCAAGTAAATGCTGCGAGTTGTCACACCCTGCTCTACCACATTCGCCACAAGCAAACTGTCACCGAGCATGAAATCCACACCCTCATCGTAGCATTTCACATCGCTTTGGAATGCGCTGCACATCGGCTCCATTATCGGAAGTCCCGTGACATGTGCACGATACATCAGCGAATAAAAATATGGCATCAAATGATAGCGAAGCCAAATCGCATCCCGCACAAGCGGTGTCGCCTGTTCAAACATCCACGGTTCCGTCACCGTATTATCGATATTTACGGAGTGGATGGAGAATCTCGGCTGAAAGATTCCATTTTGCACCCAGCGGACAAACAATTCCATATCGGGAGCCGAACCGTAAAATCCACCGATATCACATCCCTGATTTGCCACACCGGAAAGACCCATACCAAGAATCGTGGCAATATTGTATTTCAACGACTCCCAACAGGTCAAATTATCGCCGGCCCATGTCTGTGCATAGCGTTGAATACCGGCATGGCCCGAACGACATACCACATATGGACGAAGCTCCGGCCACATCTCATCCATCGCCTCTCTCGTAATACGACACATGATGCTGGACATCACTGCCTTGGTATTTCCTATCGTATCCTGCAATCCATCTTTGCAACAACGGCAATCCTTATCTACCAGGCTGTCATACTCGCAGTTATCGTTCCAGACAGACGTGGAACCGTATTTCAACAATCCTTCTTTCAGCATCTCTTTCCATTGATTTCTCGTGGTTTCGTCCGTCAAATCCACAAAAGAGCCCGGGCCGCCCCACCAAGTTCCAACGCCCGGAGCATCGGTTTCACTATCACGAACAAACATACCTTTTTCTTTCATCTCTTCATACTTCGGATGACAAGTCAAAATGCCCGGTTTTACATTGGAAGAAACCGCCGCGCCTCGTTTTGCCATCTCCTCAAAGAAATGGCCCGGATCCGGAAATCTATCGTCGTTCCAGCAGAAGACGCATCGCTTCAATCCCTGCTCCGTCTCCTGCGAAGTATAGCCTGAGGAAAGCATAAAGCCATCCATCGGGATGTTCTCCGCCTCTGCCGTATCCATAAACTTTAGAATCGCCTCGTCACAAGCCGCATCCAACTCCGCATAATACATCGACGAACCGAGATATCCCAGTGCCTGCTTTGGCAGCATCGCAGATTTTCCTGTCAAGTCTGTATAGCGCGAGACGACCTCCCGCACCGTAGGCCCTGCAATCAAAAACAAATCCACATCGCCCGCATCGGTGCGATAGGCACTGTGCATATGCCAGTAATTGCTCTTCTCCCGCCCCATATTAAAGTCGCATTCGGCTGTATTGTGATAAAAATACCCGACAGCTTTATGTGTGTCCTCATTTAACTTAATGTAAAATGGAATATGTTTGTACAAGGAATCCGTCATCTTTGGATTGTATCCCATCGCATCTTTCGGACTCATCTGCAGATACATCTGCGCCTTGTTAATATCACCACTCTTTTCACCAAATCCGTAAAAATGGTCCTCCGGAGTAATCTCAGAAACATGAATACGGCGATGGTTCGCGTCCTCCTGATATGCCAAGTCAGGAATATCCGCATGAATCTTCGTGCCCTCCGCGTCGTACACAGAAATCACAAATGGTTCCTTCCTAACTTCCACTTTTAGATTTGCACCTCGAAGCAACAAACCATTCTCACTCTCCTCCACTGTATAAGATGCTGGAGCAATCCTCTTTCGCTCCGACCTCATAAATGCATCCATATGGTCTTCCCACGCTGTCGTCACAAGGCTGTATGACCCTTCTGTAAAATTCTCATCAAATCCCGCGCGAATTCGGATGATATCTTCCGTCACAAACCACACGCGAAGTGCAATGCTATTTGTCTGCAACTGTACGTATTCTTTTTTGTCCTCAAACGACACCAATCTCTTTGCAATTCTCATCTCAATACTACCATTCGTTTCCTTTGTAGAAAATTAATATTTCTGCTATAATGCAATCTATACTTAATATCATACCATATAATGAAAGGGTTGTAATACATGAAAAAAAAAGAATTGGCTCGAATTGTCATTGCGCGCTTAAAAGAAGAATACCCAAATTCGGGATGTTCGCTGGAATATGACGATGCATGGAAACTTCTGGTCAGCGTAAGACTCGCTGCACAGTGCACTGATGCCAGAGTCAATATTGTCGTCAAAGACCTGTTTGAACAATACCCTTCGGTGGATGCCCTCGCCGAGGCAACCCCGGAAGAGATTGAAGAATATGTTCACCCTTGTGGACTCGGAAAAAGTAAGGCACGCGACATCAGCGCCTGCATGAAAATGATTCGGGATGAATTTGGCGGAAATGTCCCGGATGATTTTGATGCACTTCTCTCGCTTCCCGGTGTCGGGCGAAAAAGTGCAAATCTCGTGATGGGCGATATCTATGGAAAACCTGCCATCGTCACCGATACACACTGCATTCGTCTTTCGAACCGTATCGGGCTGGTCGATGATATCAAAGACCCAAAAAAAGTCGAGATGGCATTATGGAAAATCGTTCCGCCGGAGGAGGGTAACGGACTCTGCCACCGCTTCGTGGACCATGGGCGTGCTGTTTGTACCGCCCGCACGAAACCATACTGTGAAAAATGCTGTCTTTCGGATATCTGTAAAAGTAGTACCTGTCGTGCATAATACTTGCGCGACAGTTTTTTATTCTTCTTCTCTCACACGATCCAAAAGCGCCTCAATCGCCCGTGCCGTTCGAATCGCATTGATTTTCTTCATCACATCGTCGTACTGGCGCTGCTTGCGAATCTCTCGCTGCTTTTCCTCAAGGATCTCCTCCTTCTCTTTCTTGCGCTGTTTTTGCCGCTTCTCCCACTTGGCATACGCCGCATCTGAACTTCGTCTCTGACTCACCCAGTCTCTCTCGGAAGACGTCACCTCACCAATCACCTTTGGTCCTCTCGTTGGCGCCTCGTAAAAAGCCTGTTGCAAATACCTTTGCCCGCCCACATTCTCATCTGTCAAAAAATGATATGCCTCCACAATATCATAATACTGCCAATGCAAACACGCATCTGGCTGCGCATCCGGATGATATTGCTTGGAGAGTTCCTTATATGCATGTTTGATTTGCTCTTCCGTAGCATTCACAGGAATCCCCAGCACTTGACAGGCTTCCCATTTTGAACGAATTCTTGCCATCAGTTCACTCCCTCTCTCAGAAAATCGCATGCCTCATATATATGCTTTACCTCGCCGACAAAGTACAAAGAACCAAAAATCACCAGTTTTTTGCCGGATGCAACCGCATACGATTTTGCCTGCTCAACCCCCGTCAGCAAATCCACACATGCCTGTGCCATCTGCCCCTTTCCGCGCAACTGTTCTGCCAATGTTTCTGCCTGCAGACTCCTCTCGCTCTCCACGGTAACGGTATAGAAACAATCTGCAATCGGAAACATTTGCCGCATCATATTATCATACTCCTTATCCGCCATAACTCCCACCAAAAAGACAAATTTTTCACCCGGATAGGCTTCAACAAGTGAGTTGAATAACGCTTCAACTCCCTGCGGATTATGTGCGCCATCCAATATAATGATAGGATTTTCCTGCAGTTGTTCCATGCGTCCCGGCCACCTCGCAGTTGCCAAACCGATATCGACAATTTCAGACAATTTTTTATCCAAAAGATATCCACTTTTTTGATTGAACAATGCTTCCACTATACCCACTGCCAATGTCGCGTTTTCCCTCTGAAATACGCCATTTAGCGCCATTTTTCGTGTTGAAATTTTTGTCAACAAGTTATCCACATTATACGTTTCCACGCCCAGACGTTCCGCCTCTGTTTCGATTGTTTTTCGGGCTTCATTTTCCATTTTTCCGATGACTGCAACCGTCCCGGATTTTAATATTCCGGCCTTCTCTGACGCAATCTCAGAAAGTGTATTTCCGAGAATCGCAGTGTGGTCAAAGCCAATGTTTGTAAATCCACAAACAAGAGGTGTGACTGACAACCCTGTGGTCGAATCTTTGGCACCTCCGAGTCCCGTTTCCAAAACTACATAGTCGCAGTCCTGTTCTTTAAAATATAAAATTGCCATGCCGAGACAAAGGTCAAACATCGTACATTCCAAATCCATAGGAAGAGAAAGCAGCCGTTCTCCCAGACGAACCACATCTTCCTCCGGAATCATCTCACCATTGACCATAATGCGCTCACGGAAACAGACAAGATGCGGAGAGGTAAATTGCCCAACGACAAAATCGGCAGCCTGTAAGATACTACTTACAAAAGCTGCCGTTGAACCCTTACCATTGGTCCCGGCAATATGAATCACTTTCATTCCCTTCTCCGGATATCCCAAGTGCCTCATCATCTCAGCCGTCACATCACGACCGTAAGCCTGACCAAATCTTCTCTTTGATTGTATGATTGAAAGAATCTCTTCGTATTGCACGACTTATACCACCATGATGACGCCCCCATCATTGGCATACATACTACTGACACCCGCAGTATCTACAACAAAAATCTTCTTAAAGTTCGCCATCTTTTCCACTTTTTCTTTTAATTGTAAAGCACGCTCTGGGCAGTTGCAATGAGAAATTGCGACCACACGATTCTCAAATTCGGTTGTAACATCCATCATGCACTCTACCATCTTATCCAACGCCTTATTCATGCCTCTCGTCTGTGCCAACTGCTGAATGCTGCCGATATCTGTAGAACCCATAATTGGCTTGATATTTAATGTACCTGCAATCTTTGCCTTCAGACCACTGAGACGCCCCGCTTTTCGCAAAGTCTCCAAGGATTCGAGCACGAAAAAAGTATGCTGGCTCTCTCTATAAGCCTCCGCCTGTTCTACAACCTGCTCAAAATCCATACCCGCTTCCTCGAGTTCAGCAATTTTAAGACCAATCAATGACTGACCAATCGACGCAGATTTCGAATCAATCACACAAATCTGCTTATCCTCATGTTCCTCCAAGAACAAATCCTTTGCCAGACAAGCACTATTGTAGGAACCACTAAGCTGCGAAGATAATGTGATGACATAGATATGCTCCGCCTCACAATCCATTGCCTGCATATATGCATCCGGCGATGGGCATGCAGACTTTGGTCCGCGCTCACTGGCAGCAACCTTCTTTAAAAAATCTGCCTGCTGAAAAGTATCATCATCTATAATCTCCTCGTCATCTATCTGTAATGTCAACGCGACATTTTCGAAATGTCCGCTTTCCTTCATTTCAGTTGTCAATTCTCCACAGCTATCAATAATTATTTTGTACATGCAAAGCCTCCTAACCTATCGTGGTTTTGTATTTTCTTACATACGGTTTTCATTACTACATCATGGTAATACAAAAGACCACTTTTGTAAATAGCTTTTGCGAATCTTTTCCTTTTATTGATAAAAATGATGCTCCGTCGACGTGCATTCCGGCAATGGAACTTCCATCATTGCCTCATGGGTCTCGCTCATAAACGCCGATGTAGCGTTTAAGTACTGATAATCAATACTCTTTTGAACAGACAAATCCGGTGTCATGTATCGACTGTTTCCCCATGTCGTATCTGTCAAATAGTACTCTCTATCCAGACAAACCAGATTCCATGCGTGTGACTCCCCGTTTGCTTCGCCACGCACAATCATACACTGAATCCCCAGTTGCTGGAGCAAATACTGTGTCGCATCCGCGTATCCTTGGCAGACCGTCTCTCTCCCCAGGAACACGCTCAGAATATTTTGGTTGTTTTCACTCGTGCGTTCATATTCCACCTCGTTGATTAATTTTTCGAAAACATATTTTGATTTCACATAATCGCTGTCGTCCGGTGATATACCCGCGAGCCATTCCTCCACAACAGCATCAACCTCTGCCTGGTATTTTTCTGTCTCTTCCTTGGTAAAGATGTATTTTGGTGCAAACTCAATACCAATGACCTCATCCATACTAGTGTATGTATTGTACTGATAGCCTGATACCCAGAACAGTCCGCCATAATCTGCAAAAACGCAGTTGTAGACCTTCTGCAAAAGTTCAGCATCCTTTGTCGAAACAGGGACGCTCTCCTTGTGTTCCAGTATACAGTGCAATACCTGATCATAGACAATCTGTTCTTCCTTTTCCAGATGCTGATAAGCATAACGATCGGAAGAAATGGACTCCACCTCTTCCGCCTCCCCCAACACTATCGACTTCACCTGATTATTCATCATGGATTTCGCCCAATCCATGACGCCGCATCCGCAAATGGAACATGCTGTTACCCCAACAGCCACCATCAGCGCAAGAATTCTTTTGCCCCTCATTTTCTCCTCCTTCCATCTATAGAAACTATAGAAAAAAAAGACGACATGCCAAGCACGCCGTCCTCTCCTAATCATGTTGTGTCTCAACTTCCTGCTCAAATTTATATATATAAACAAAAAAGGTACATTGAAAAACTTTCTGATTAAATCTGTAGATTAGTCTACAACTGTTACGTTAACTGCCTGAGGACCCTTTGCGCCTTCAGTTACATCGTATTCTACCTTAGTGCCTTCCTGAAGTGACTTAAAGCCCTCCATATTGACACCTGAGTAGTGTACGAAAACATCATTTCCTTCTGTGTCAGAAATGAAACCATAACCTTTGCTGTTGTTAAACCACTTTACTGTACCCTTGCTCATTACAAGTACCTCCAAAAAAAATCTCTATATTGAAAAAACCAATATGTGGTTAGAATAGCACAACCTTCCATAAAAGTAAAGGAATTATACCATTTTTTCCACAGTAATCTCCAAGTCGTGGAAGAAATCCAACACCCACGAATCCCATATACTTTCAACTGATTTGTCTAGCGTAAATGTTCGAAGTGAGCAACTTGTTGTTACTAGTAGTTCCCCATCCACAAATGAAATATTCATCGTCAAATTTGCTACGTCTTCTTCGCGCACTCCCATAGATGCGGCTTCCAGAATGGCAACAATCTCTCTGCGCGGGCAAAGAAATGTGAAGCGAAAACTCTTTGGTGTCTGTTTTCCCTTAATCATGTCAAAGCAAAGTTTCCTAACACACCGATAGGGAATGCACTCTTTTTCCGTGATGCCCTCGGCAAGCAGCTCCTCCTCCGACAAATAGCCTTCTGTAATGTGCCCATCAATGACATAACGAATGCGTGTCGTCAATTTTGCTTCTGCCAACTGCCAGCAATCAAACTTCTCCGAAGCCAACATATAATTCATACATTTTTTCACATCTAAAACCTTGATTGCCAGCATGATTTTTCCTCCTTGTGCATCCTTACCAAGCGTCCCTCATGGCACACCTTTACAATAAACGAAAGGTCTCGTATAAGTCAAGTGCCCCATAGCCCGCTGATGGGAAATGAATGCTAACTGCGATAGGGATCGGTAACATACCATGTTATCTCCACTCTTCGGTTCTCAAAAACGGAAACCTTTTTCACCATACTGCAAAACAAATAGCGATTGAACTCCGGTTCCATCCCCCATGCCTTTTCACATATCCGCTTCTCCTCCAAAATAGAATTCACATATTTACAGACCGTTTCCGTAATCAGACATTTTAATTTTTCTTCTTCCATGCTGTGCCTAGTGCAGCCTTCGCCGCGGTTTTTCGTGGAACAGATATAATAAACCTTCTGTGTATTCTTATAGCGGTTGACGCGCCTAACCATCTGCTCGCCACAGTCGCCACAGAACAAAAGTCCGGTAAAAAATCCGTTCGTTCCGGCTGTCGGACTGACTCTGCCGTCCGTCTTCAATAAATTCTGAACCACTTGAAACGTGCTCTTTGACACAATCGCCTCATGCGTATGTTCCACTTTGATCCATTCTTCCTTCGGTTTTTTCACGGTTCGTTTCAGTTTGTAGTTGACCTTCTCCGTTTTCCCCTGCACAAGATGTCCCAAATATGTTTCGTCGGTTAAGATCCGTTTGACCGTCGAGCTGCTCCACTGCGATATTTTTTCATGACCAAAACCGCCCCGATATGGAATGCCGATTGACTTTTTGTATTCCTTCGGAGACAGAATACCCAGCCCATTCAACTTTTCGGCAATCGCAAAAACCGCCATTCCTTCCATCTTCCATGCATAAATGCTTTTAACAATTTCCGCTGCATACACATCCACAACAAGCCGATTGTTATTGTTTTCTGCCTTTTGGTATCCGTAAGGTGCAAAAGGCGCAATACACGCTCCATTTCTCCGTTTTACGGCAAGTTGACTCTTTACCTTCATGGAGATATCCCTGCAGTATGAGTCGTTTATGAAATTCTTGATGGGAAGCACGATTCCCCTTTCGCTCTCGTCTGCCCACATACTGTCATAATGGTCTGTAATCGCAATAAAGCGCACAGAAAGAGCCGGAAAGATCTTTTGTAAATATCTTCCGGCTTCAATATAATCACGACCAAAGCGGGAGAGGTCTTTTACGATTACCATATTTACTCTTCCCGCTTCAATATCCTGCATCATTCTTTTAAATTCCGGCCGGTCAAAATTACTGCCGGAAAATCCATCATCGACATACACATCATACAACTCGATATCCGGGTGTTCCGCTATAAATGTCCTAATCAGTGCCCTCTGATTTCCGATGCTATTGCTCTCCGTTTTCCCACAACCATCCCTGTCATCCCTCGATATACGAAGATACATGGCCGCCAGAAAATGTGTACTCGTCATATTTTAATCTTTACCATTTACCAAATCATTCCCTTCTGCTGCTTGTTTTATCTTATTCTTTCGATTCTGCTATTATGATAAAACCGCCGCAGACTGATTGGTCATAAACCAATTTCGGCATAATATCTTATGATGTCATATTTACTAGCCTCCAGCAGAGAAAATACTTCCCGACTGACAAGCCCCGTATCACTTCTAAGCTGGCTGATCACATAATCAAACTGTTTTTCATTATGCCTACTGTATGGAAAAAACAAATTGTCAAACCGTTCCAGCAATCCGCACATCTGCGCATATATCGAAAGGTTCTTACCACTGACTCCCTGAGGAAATCCTTTTCCATCAAATCGTTCATGATGATGCAGGCATATGTCAGCACAAATCTGTACAAACCCTCTGCATTGTCTCGAGGCGTTGAGTCGTATCATATCTGCTCCCATCATCGGGTGCTGCTGATAGACATAATCATCTTCGTTCTCCGGAAAATTTAGAAGCATTATCTTTCCAATATTGCAGAGATAAGCAGCCTTACAGAACATCTCAATCTGAATGTCGCCCATTTCTGCCCCCTTTTCCATCAACGCATGTCTCCTTAGAAAGATTTCCATAATATGTGCCCTGCGCACATCACTCCCCGTATCCTTACCCGCCAAAACAACAGCGCGCTCGTAAATGCGTTCCAAATCTGCCATATATATTTTTATCTCATCGGCCTCCTCCTTAGTGAAACTCATTTTCGATATCACACCAAGTTTTAACCTCACTCTATTCAGAACATCCTGTCTGTCAAAGGGTTTTTTTATAAATTCTTCGATATGGTATTTTGCCGCTCTCTCAATATTATCCTTGGTAGCTTCCGACGTAATCATAAAAACAGATACATCATGTAAATTGTTGTCTCTCAAAACTTGCAAAACGCCGAAACCATCAATAAGCGGCATGGAAACATCCAATAGAACGGCATCCACTGGCACCCTCTGCTCTAACATCATATCAAGTGCGGAATATCCATCATCCGCTTCAAGCAATTCAAATTCACCCTCCAGAATATCTTTGAGTATTTCCCGGTCGACCTCTGAATCGTCAACAATCAATATCGTATTCTTTTTCCTCATTTGTCTCTCCAGTTAATTCTTCCAAACAATCGCAGATTATGAATGTTCTTCGATACAGTTTAGAATCTTTGTCTGAATCGGGATAATTCCCGCAAGCACCTCTTTCGCCTCCTCCGGCTGACCGGCACGCAACAGTGTCACAATCTCTGAATATGCCTCGTAAACAGGTATAATCGATAAATTACCCGAAACTCCTTTTACCGTATGGGTTAATTCGATAATATCGGCATAATCATTGCAGTCAAAATCCGGATCAATGTTTGTATTCTTCATTAAATCCACAAATTTGACAAGCATTCTTTCATATAAAGAAGCATTTCCGTTCATTCTCGCCAATGCTTCTTGTGTATTAACCCCTAATTCATTCAATTCTTCCAGTAAACTCATTCCTTTTGCTCCTTTCACTTATGAAAAGCACTTGTGTAATGTACGGGAAACCTCCCTGATATCAATAGGCTTCGCCACGTGTGCATTCATATCACGATCCAGATATTTCTGAATGTTTTCATAAAATGCGTACGCCGTCATACCCACAATGACATTCATCGGCGTACGAATGTCATGACTCTTATTGGAGAGGAATTCGCTCTTTGACCGATTGGCGTTCTCCGCCATTTGTCTGACTTCCTCCAGTTCCTTAATCTGTCTTTGGTTCATTCGATAGTATTTTACGAATATAAACAACACCAACGTCGCTCCCCTCTTATCTCAAACACGACAGAATAATCCTCGCCTTTCTCCATAGTTTCCTGCAAATCTGCGATATTACCCCTCATTACTCATGCCATCAACGTATTCATAGAGCGCTCTGACCCGGTTAAAATAGTTTTGTCTGGTGGCATCTTCACTGCGCACGACAAAACTACCGTCTTTTCGTACAACAAAGAAAAATACCAGTGCCAAAAACACAGACAACTATCAGACTGATTATTAGAAATCGATTAATTTCATTCTTTTTCTGCATATCCTTGACCTCCGTATCTATTCCTTATTTCCACCAGTATCTGTATTGTACCATACTTATACACTCAAATCCAATCCCATTTTCGACATAATTCGCCCTTTGTTTCGTCCCACTATTTCGAAGTAAATTTCCACACAATCTCAACTCTCTTATCCTTAGAAACAAAAACACTTTCTATGAATATATCAACGACGCTCTGTGTCAGTTCTTCTATCTGCAGATACCTGACAATCTGCATTTGTTTGCTTGCATTTCCACGGAGCATCAACTCCTTTTGCAGCATCATCAACACTGTTTCTTCCAGTACATCGGCATTCATATAGGTGCAGCACTCCGGAATGCCCAAAATTGCATGTTTCCGGCACTCAAATCTGCGATATCTGTTTTTCCCTCGAAGCGGCCAGTACTTCATGGAATAACCGCAGCCACCGCAATACAGTTTTCCCATCAGTGGATGACTCTCGTGATTTCCTTTTGTAGCATGTCTGGGGCGAACTGAGGACACCTGTTCAAATATCTCCTCAGAAATCAAAGCCTCATGATGTTCTTTTATCACTTTCCAGTCCTCTCGCGGCACAGCGATACCACATCGGCTGCCGACAGACTTGCGAATAGATTTCCCATATGCCATCTCCCCAAGATAAAAGCGATTGTTTAACACTCTTCGAATTGCCGTTTCACTCCAGGAATGTACTTTGCCATCCGTATATTCCCTGTCCGGCCTGCGTATCTGCATAATCGTAGGCATGCCTTCTGCATGAAGCTGTCTCGCAATCTGCGTGCTGCTCTTGCCCTGCATTGCAAGAGAAAAAATATAACGCACAACGGCCGCTTCCCTTTCATTTACCACCACCGCATGTTTTACTTCCCTGCTTTTTTCATATCCAAAGGGAACCTGTCCAAAAATATACGCACCCTTTGCACATTTATGTTCCAGTGAAGCCTTTACCTTCACAGACACATCCTTGCTATACAGATCATACAAAAGTGTTTGAAACGCCGTATCCATCTCTATCGTACTTCCCTGATGTTCTCTGCTGTCATAGCGGTCATTGATGGAAATAAACCGAATTCCCATGAACGGAAAAATCTGATTCAAATATGTCCCCATTTCAATATAATCTCTCGAAAATCGGGACATATCCTTTACGATAATACATCGAATCCTGCTCTCTTTTACTCCCTTTAACATTTTCTGCATACCCGGTCTTTCCAGATTGGTCCCGGAGTAGCCATCATCACAAAATTCTAACACCTCATATCGGCTCAATTCCGCGTCGCGATGTATGTAGGCGTAAATCTGCTCCCTTTGATTGGCGATAGAACCACTTTCCATGTCATATTTGTCCTCAATGGACAATCGAAGATACATTGCCAGATATTCCATCACTTTGACCCCTTACCGTCTGTCTGTACAGGAGTCGATTTTCGCGTTATCTTCTCCCGGATTTTTGCAGCCTGCTGATATCGTTCCATGGAAACCAGTGGCACGTGCGCATCCTTTGTGATAACCCATTCGTCCTCCGGCTTATGGATGCGATTCTTCTCATCCCTCGCTGTCATACTCGTCTTTCCCTGCACCAACGTGCCTGTATAAGTAGCGCTTTCCAGAATCCGCTTTACCGCACTCTTATCCCAGCCTTTATAATCGTTCTCATCCGAAGTGTAGTATACTTCCTTCGTTTTTTTGTAGACAGTGGGTGGGTTGATTTTCCTTTTGTTTAACAGTTTCGCGGTCGCAGTATAGCTTTCCGTCTTCACAAACGTTTCAAACAGAAACGAGACCACACCTCTGGTGTTGTCGTCCGGCACCAGCACGCGTTTTTTTTCGTTCCACTTTGTCACATATCCGTATGGTGGCGGACCACCGACGTAGGAGCCTTCTGCCCTCCGCCTTGCCAGATGAAGCTTCGCCTTTTTAGAAAACTCTTTTGCATACAAATCATTGACAAGGTTTTTTATTGCAAACGTCATCTGCATGTTTTCATTTCCTTCTTTTCCGGTATCATAGCCATCCGAGACCGCGATAAATCGGACGCCCAGAAACGGAAATATGTTTTCGATGTAATGAGCCGCCTCCAAATAATTCCTTCCAAATCTGGACAAATCCTTCACGATAACACAGTTAATCTCGCCGCCTCTTATATCCTGCAACAAATGCCGGAAGCCCTCTCTCTCAAAATTACTTCCCGTCTTTCCCAGATCTGTATAACACCGAACCACATCCATCCTCTCGCCCATTTCTTCGCGATTAAACGTCTCCACAAATCTCTTTGCTATTTCAATCTGCACCCCCAGGCTCTCGGTTCCCGCAGCTAATCCACCGGTCTTATCTCTCCGGCCGGAAGAAAGTCTTGCATAAATCCCGACTTGATATCTCTTAACAGGGTGGCTTGCGGCCAAGTACTGCTCCTGCAATGTGCGCTGAGCAATTTTTCGTTTGGATACTCTTCCCATCCGATGCACTCCTTTTTACAATGTCAGCGTGTTTCCCATTCCGTCCTGTTTGCGATAGGAATCTCTGCTAAATACCTCAAATATTCCTCCATTTTTTCATCGATACTCGAACCTTCCTCCGCAAATCTGACCTTGACCACACAATCCCCTATCCGATGAAGATAGACATTGTTGGTCTGTTGTGCGAAGGAAGCGAGTTTCTTTTCAACCGGAAGTTTTGTATCTATCACGATATCCCGTAAATCAGTCAATGTATCTATGTCAACGGTACGAACATCCACCGATGCCATTGCATCCAGTTCTTCGTCAGTCAAACCAAACATACGACGCCCCTTTTATTTTTTCTTCCTATTTTATTCCGCAACCGGCTTGTCCTATGAAACAAATCAGAAAGACCCCTTGCTTCTCTTGACACTATATTACTATCATCCCCCCACTGTCTGTTCGGGTAGAGTTCATCCGGCTGGCGGCTTGCTCCTCTCACAAGTGCATTTTTTATCTGTGTGGTGTTAATATAAATATCGCCCCTCTTGTTCGCCCATTGCATATACAGTGCGGCGGCACCCGCCGCGACGGCAGATGCCGCACTGGTTCCGGTGCGCCCCTCGTATTGCAATGGTTCCGGTCGGTCTCCTCCGCCTGCCACCGCCCCATCAATCTGAAAAGCAGGTGCAGCAAATTCCGGCTTAATCGTGCCATCCAGCGTATAGCCCCGACCACTCTCAAGCAGAATTGCGTTCTGCCTCTGATTGTATCCGGCGACAGTAATAACGCGACGCGCATTTGCAGGCGCCACAACGGTATAATCCGGATTGGATGTCAAAAAATATACTTCCCCACATTGCAGAGACTCCTCCGCCAAATACATGTGAAAGACACCGTTGAGCTTATTTGCAGAATAGACACGCACCCGCCAGACTCCGGGGGACGGCGTTATGAAGCGATAAAATATCAGTTGATTTCCTGTCGTCCCCTCCGGTTGACTGTAATCCACTGTTACCGTCGTTCCTTCCAGAGTAAAATTGTGTTTCTGGCTTCCCGATATCTGCGAACCAAACGGCGGCAATACCGTCCCGGTTGGCGACACGATTGACACCTGATACTGCGCAAGTGACACTGCCCATTGCTCCATCACAAACCCACAGGTGTTGTCGCTCACAACAATTTCAACCTCAGTATAGGAAGATGGCAAACGCTCCGCCACCGGAAAACCATTATCCTCGTTTTGCTCGAGATACAGATTGCCATAGAAATGTCGGCGACTCGCCGCTTGATTTCCGGCACCACAGACGATACAACGCCGATACAGCACCGCGACGTCGTTTAGATATAAATCCAGCGGGCTGTTTCCCGTATGGCTCCCCATTGTTGTTCCCAGTGCAATACATACCACAAGGGACTGATTGCGCATTCGCGCCAAGTCATTCAAAAACTTGATGCCAAGAATGAGGTCCGTCTCCTGATAGCACGTGGTTTCCTCTGGAATGAAATAGTACTCCTTCAAATATGGCTTTGCATCTTTTAACTGTACCATGGCAATGTCCGCGCGCGGCGCTGCACCGCTGAAACTTCCCCTGTCGGAGCCTGCTGCCACGCTCGCCACATAAGTTCCATGTCCCGTCTCATCACCATTCCCGTATGCCGCAATGTCCGCACCACTATACACCCTGCCATAATGGACGACCGGCATATCCGGATTCTGATTTACCCATGGCATTTCCATGGACTCCTGATAATTTTGGTTCCACACCGCCACCACGCGCGAATTGCCAGTCTCATCCAGAAAGGCCGGATGTGTCGTATCAATGCCGGAATCCAAAAAGCCAATGAGAACACCTGCGCCATCAAGTGCGAGGGATGGCGTCTGTTGCACCTGCAAAATCCCGCTCGCCTCCAAAGCCTCCAGAGATGTCGGCACATAGCATTTTGGTATCACATTGTAATTATAATTGGATACCGATTGCTCCGGATACATGTTTGCGGACGCAAAAAGGATGGTGAGATTATTTCCACCATCCAATGTACACACACCTTCCCCAGCCGGCGGAAGGTACTCCGTATTTCTAACTATAAAATCGTAATAATCGTTTCCATATATTTCATCAAAGCAACTCATACCATATGATATGTGCTGTTCTCGTCCATTGTTACGGCTCCCAACGCTTCAATGCCACTTCGGATACACTTCAAACCTTCATTGCGAAGCTCAGGAGAAATCGTCGACTGTATTCCCGGCTCCGCATCTCGCAGTGAAATGTATCTCATGCTAACCTCGCATTCTTATCTGTGGACCACCCTTTTTCAAAATGTAGTCTTCTGTAATGATAACTTCCCCAATCTCGGCATCCTTTGGAATCTCATACATAATATCCAGCATAAACTCCTCGATAATTGCACGAAGTGCTCTCGCACCAAGTTCTCGCGTTTTTGCTTCCTTTGCAATTGCATGGAGAGCTTCATCCGTAAATTCCAGTTTTACTTCGTCGAGTTCGAGCAGCTTCTGATACTGCTTGATGATAGCATTTTTCGGCTCCTTCAAGATGCGAACCAGCATTTCCTCGTCCAATGCCTCCAGTGAAAACAGAATCGGCAAACGTCCCAGAAATTCCGGAATCATACCGAAATTCTTCAGATCCTCTACCTTTGCCTGCATCAAAATATTTTCTTCCTTGTCGTATTTATCCTTCAAATCCGCCATGAATCCCATAGAGGATGCTTTGTTCAAACGCTCTTTGACGATATTGTCAAGATCCGGAAATGCACCACCACAAATAAAAAGAATGTTCTTTGTATTTACCATCGTCATTGGAACCATCGCGTTCTTACTGCTGGCTCCAACCGGCACCTCCACCTCAGCTCCCTCGAGAAGTTTTAGCATTCCCTGCTGCACCGACTCACCGCTGACATCACGTTGATTTGTATTTTTCTTCTTCGCAAGCTTATCAATCTCATCGATAAAGATAATACCGCGTTCTGCCTTCTCGACATCGTTGTCCGCTGCCGCCAGAAGTTTAGAAACCACGCTCTCAATATCGTCACCGATATATCCTGCTTCTGTCAAAGAAGTCGCATCGGTAATTGCCAGTGGCACATCCAGCAGTCTCGCCAATGTCTTTACCATGTATGTCTTGCCGCTACCGGTTGGCCCAATCATCAACATGTTTGACTTCTCGATTTCGATTTCATCCATCGTGTTTGTCGCCACACGTTTGTAGTGGTTGTAAACAGCTACGGACATGACCTTCTTGGCATACTCCTGCCCTACAATATACTCATCCAGTTCCGCTTTGATTTTGTGTGGAGGCGGAATATTTTTGATATTAAGGATCGGCTCTTCCGTTTTGTCCTCGTTCTTCTTTTTCTTTTTCAATTTCTGCGAATTCGGCATCATTGGCATAAAGCCACCCAAGTCAGACAAGTTAATCATGCTGATATTTGGCATCTTGCTCATATCAATATTGTTTAGATTCGCATTGTCGCCACCGCCGAATCCGAAACTTCCCATCGAATCGAATGTCTTTTGCATACAGTCGTTACAGATGCAAATATTGTTCGGAATATGAATCATCTTACCTGCCACAGACTCCGGTCTTCGGCAAATATAGCAGATGTCTTCGTACTCGTCCTTCTCCTTAACCTCTTCTGTCTTCGCCTCCTCAGGGACGGTAACATCTTCCACTTCTCTAAAATCGTTATCTTGCTCTGACATTTTAAATCTCCTCGTGCCGCCAGGGACAGTTCGAAATGTCACACATCCGTCCCTTTTGGTCTACTCTATTCTTCTAAAAATTCGAAAATCATCGGGTAGTATTTTGCAATGATTTCATCTGTTGCGTTGAACACCTCATGTTTTGATTGATCAAATCTCACGAATCTTGTATTTGGAGTATTCTTTGCAAACGCATTCTGACCTCCCGGGGAAACCATTCCATCAAGGCCCGCTTGAAATAATAACACCGGAACCTTTATTTTGTCTACATTTTTATGTAGTTTCTTTATCGCTTTGATTGAGGCTCTCGTCCAGGCATAGGTGCCACCGTATGTCGTGTATTGTGGCACCGTCTGACGACAGGCGAATTGATAATCATAACGTGCCTTCGATGCGGAGCTCGATGTCTCATGTCTGTTGATATTGTCAAAGCCATGCTGCCCCGGCACATATTTTAAGTCCCAGCGAAGCAACTTGCTCACTACCATAAGGAGCCGCACCTGCCACATCGGGAAGCCGCGGAAATACATCTCCATCATCGGCGCGCTGAGCACTGCCTTCTTGAAATACTCCGGATGCTCTTCCATATATAATGTACCCACAGTGCCACCCATAGAATGCGCAAATAGGATATATTCTTTTGTCACACTTTCTTTGGTGACAATCTGCTCCATGAAAGCATGAAAATCAGATACATACTCATCATATGACTTCACATACACACGGTCATATTCTTCCACAAATCGCTGTGAAAATCCGTGACCACGGTGTTCCACAAAAAATACGGAGTAACCCATCTCATAGAAATAGTACATAATCTCAAAGAATTTCTGTGCGAACTCGCAAAATCCGTGTGAAATTACAATTGCTGCTCGCTCCTGCGGATGCACTGCGTGATAATAATGCATGCGCACACCCTCTTCAGAATAAAAATAATCATCTTTTAGTGTTTTTTCTACCCAAGGTAGAATTTCGTTTTGTAAGCGGTCATCGAAATCTGCTTCCATGATTGGAAACTTTTTCTCTGCCCAAATCTGTTCCTGTTCTTTTATCATATCATTAGTCCATTTCTTCAAAAGCGGCTAAGCCCTTCTTTACCTCTACGTTGCCATCCCCGTGTTTCACAAACTGCATTGTGATAAATGCAAATACCATGAATGCCACTGCATATGGAAAAAATATCCAGTACCCTACATAGCGGAGCAATGCACCACAAAGGATTGGTGTCACAATCTGTGCACTCATGCTGAAGGTGTAGTAGTAACCTGTAAATTTACCGACATCCGATCCCTTACACATCTCGATAACCATAGGAAGTGAGTTTACATTGATGAACGCCCAACCCATACCTACGATAAACAATAAGATATAGAAGAGAATTGTGTCTTTTGTTGTAAAGGTACCCGAGAATGTCAGGTAAAAAACGAAGGATGCCACGAAACAAAGTGCCATCACAACAACACCAAGCATAATCGTTCTCTTACGGCCAATCTTCGCTGCAAGCGCACCAGAAGGAACATATGTCAAAATCGCACCGCCTGTCGCAATGGTCAAAAAGAGGTTGGCACTGCCAAGCGGAAGTCCCCACTCTACATTGGCGAATGTTGTAAACCAAGTCTCCAACGCATTGTACGCGATGAACCACATTGCTACGGAAATCAAGATGAAAGCCAAACTGCGCTTTACATCTTTTGGAAGTTCTGCATTTCCGGAACCATCATCCTCAGACAAATCCCACTCCGGATGTTCAGCCTCGATTGCTGCCACCTCACCTGCCAGCTTACGCTCGTCCACCGTCATCATCACAATACAAAGAGCAACCAACATGATACCTGCAACAATAAGGAACAATAAGAAATAGTTCACATGCTCCAAACCTTCTGTTCTGCTCTTTGAGTACAAAACGCTGGAAATCAAGAGATACAGAATACCACCCAAAGCACCCATCAAATTGATGATTGCATTTCCCTGACTGCGGAGCGGCTTTGGAGTCACATCCGGCATCAAAGCAACAGCCGGGCTGCGATAGGTGCCCATAGCAACGAGAAGTGCTCCTAAAATACCAACAAATAGGATTTCCTTGCCCACGGTAGGGTTCACGAAATAACTGTTGTCAATCAACGGCAACATCAGCATCAAAATCACCGCTGCAATCGTACCAAACAAGATAAATGGTTTTCTGCGCCCCATCTTGCTCTTGCATCTGTCAGAGATACCTCCGAAGATTGGTAGCAGAAATAAGCCAAGTATATTATCTGCCGCCATGATTACACCGGTAATGGTTTCATTCATTTGGAATGTCGTCTTCAAAATCAATGGTACGATACCATTGTACATCTGCCAAAAGGCACAAATCGATAGGAACGCGAACCCCACACGGATCGTCTTTTTTGTGTCAAGTTTCATTGTAAAATACCCCCTGTTTTCTACCAACACTTATATTATTTTATTATAGCATTCTACACATATAGGGTAAAGAAGAAAAAACAGGCGTTTTCCCCAAACAATTCTGACACGGTTCATACCCCATTGCAGCCATCTCCTGCGCCGTCCCATCAAACCGAAGTTTGTTGTGTTCGCTCATCTTCTTTACACTGTCGCAATCCACACGGTGAAACTTCCTCGTATTTTTGTTCGCGATAAACGTTGCTTCCTCATCACAGCATATAAGCCCTGTCGGATCTCCCGACTCCTCGCTCTCTCCAGTCGCATAGTCAATCGCAATCCCCGGCTGCACATTATAACAAAAGACATGAAAACAAATGCCTTCGCCTTCATCCTCGACAGACCATGCCTCCATCTCCACACCGGATGCCACCAGATTGTCTCCATCATATATCGGCGTCACACGGTACAATACATGATTGCTCGTTTTCTCCACATAATCATCGATTTCATTTTCAAATGGGAGCATGCCGTCCACATTCATATAGCGCGTTCCCGTAATAAGATTGCGTTCATTCGCATTTTCGCCCGACAACTGATACCCAATCAGATGGCAGCGATTATAAAGATAATTGTCGTCAATCAAATCATGATACTTAACCATATGCCAACCCGTAGGTTTTACATTGCCGATTTTCCCACGCTCCGTGGCAGGTTGTGTCTCCTCACAAATATTGGCGCACGCTGTACCGCACCGCCCGAGAGAATCCAATTCACTGTAGGATTCAAACGCATCCGTCCATACTTTCTCTTCCTCCGTAAAATCAGGCTCATTATCCTCGATTTGCACATATGGTGTGCCCGCATATGCAGGAATCTCATCGATGGTCACACTCTCCTGACAATTGATAGCTGCCGGTTTCTTATTATCCCAATCGGTGTTTACACATCCCGACAAAAGCATCGACAATATCATCAAACTGACGAAACATATTCGCTTGTTCATATTGTTTCTCCTCATCTCATATATTCAAAAAAGTTCCGCACATTTCTATGCGAAACTTTCATCATTTTTACAATCCAGCCGCCTGTAATCTCTGTGAATGATCTGGGGCAGTTTCTTTCAATTGCTCTATCTCAACAGCCGCTGTCCTGTCACGGCATATGCCTTTGACATATTTATCATATGTACTCGTATAACACGCCGACATCGTATTAAGTGGCGGAATCACTTCCGTCTCAAGCGTTACACTCACCTCACAAATTTGACGTTCTAAATCACTCCGCATTGCATTTATTGTGGTTCTAAGATTTCCATCTACATTGTCAATTTTCGCGCTTAGATTTCC
>CAYPAA010000005.1:0-72375 GCA_964408625.1 uncultured Roseburia sp.
GCCGGATGCGGATTGCCGGCAATCATAGACTCAACCACTTCGTCGTTCAAACCAAGGTTAAGGATTGTATCCATCATACCAGGCATTGAAGCACGAGCACCGGAACGAACAGAAACGAGAAGTGGATTCTTGAGATCACCAAACTTCTTACCGTTTACTTCTTCCATCCAAGCTACGCCTTCCATAGCCTGAGCCATAATCTCGTCATTAATCTTGCGGCCATCCTCATAATACTGAGTACAAGCCTCTGTTGTGATAGTGAAACCCTGTGGTACCGGGAGACCGATCTCAGTCATCTCAGCAAGGTTTGCGCCCTTACCACCAAGAAGGTTTCTCATGGACATGTTACCTTCTTTGAAGGTGTAGACCCATTTGTTTGCCATTTCTTTTTCCTCCTAAATAATTTATTCGTTTTGTATTTTCATTCTTTGAACGAAATACGCATAGTTATAGGCGCAAAAAGCGCACATAGATATTGTAACATAGATTTACCATTTATCAACAATATTTTTTTACAGTTTTTGGCAAAAAAAGAATGTGCCAAAGCACATTCTTCTTATGAATCCTACCATTCAAACTTCTTTGCAAAGTATGCATCCAAATCTTCGATTTTGATGCGCTCCTGCTCCATTGTATCACGGTCACGAACCGTAACTGCACCATCCTCGACAGAATCAAAATCATACGTAACACAGAAAGGTGTACCAATCTCATCCTGACGACGGTAACGCTTACCGATATTTCCCCTGTCATCAAATTCGCAATTATATTTTTTCGACAACTGTGTATACACTTCCTCTGCACCCTCGCTCAGTTTCTTAGAAAGCGGCAGGACACCAATCTTGACCGGTGCAAGTGCCGGATGAAAGTGAAGCACTGTTCTCATATCAGGCTTCTCTTCTGTACCGATATTTTCCTCATCATATGCTGCGCAGATAAACGCAAGAACCACGCGGTCTGCGCCAAGTGATGGCTCGATGACATACGGCAAATACTTTTCATTTGTCTCGTCATCAAAATATGTCATATCCTGATTTGAAACATTCTGATGCTGCGTCAAATCATAATCTGTACGGCTGGCGATACCCCAAAGTTCGCCCCAACCAAACGGGAATAAGAACTCGATATCTGTCGTACCTGTAGAATAGAAAGAAAGTTCTTCCGGATCATGGTCGCGAAGTCTCATCTCATCTTCTTTCATGCCCAGTGTTTTCAGCCAGTCACGACAGAAGCCTCTCCAGTATGAGAACCACTCATCCTGTGTACCGGGCTTGCAGAAAAACTCAAGTTCCATCTGTTCAAACTCACGCGTACGGAATGTAAAATTACCGGGTGTAATCTCATTGCGGAATGACTTACCGATTTGTCCGATACCAAACGGGACTTTTTTGCGGGATGTACGCTGCACATTCTTGAAGTTTACGAAAATACCCTGCGCCGTCTCAGGACGAAGGTATACCGTATTCTTTGCATCCTCCGTAACGCCTTGGAATGTCTTGAACATCAGATTAAACTGACGAATATCCGTAAAATTGTGCTTGCCGCATGTTGGGCACGGAACATTGTTATCGTCAATGAATTTTACCATATCATCTGAAGACCATCCATCTACGGATGTCTCCAATGTAATGTTATTTTCTTCTGCAAAATCTTCAATAATCTTGTCCGCGCGGAAACGCTCGTGGCATTCCTTACAATCCATCAAAGGATCTGAGAAACCGCCCAAATGTCCCGATGCAACCCACGTCTGCGGATTCATAAGGATGGCGCAGTCAACACCTACATTATAAGGATTTTCCTGAATAAACTTTTGCCACCATGCCTTCTTTACGTTGTTTTTTAGTTCTACGCCAAGATTACCGTAATCCCATGTATTTGCAAGGCCACCGTAAATCTCAGAACCCGGATACACGAATCCTCTCGCCTTACACAGTGCAACAATTTTGTCCATTGTCTTTTCCATAACTCATTCCTCTTTCTCTATTTATAGATAATATATGTCAACTGTGTAGCATCCTCATTGCCATCCGGCTGGGCGATTGCCACCGTGTGATTATCAATCATCGACGTAGAGGAATCAGATACATACAAAATCTCGCCATCTACAGAAACATTGATGTTTTCCTTCACAACCAAAACCTTTAGTTTCTTTTGCGATGTAATGTCAAGCGGCTCTGCACTCGTACCCTTTACCCCTTCCTTTACAGTGACAAACGCATCAGCAAAATCATATGCTTTCTTTGCCTGACTCATGCTTCCGGCAAACAACTCAATGCCGGTAAACGCGCAATAATCATCTACCGTTTTATATGTTGTCTTTGCGTATGCGGTCTCACCTTTCACCGTCAAACTATTCAGTTTGATTTCTGAATCGCCCGCCTCTTTATTGTAATTGTCAATTTCCGTCTTCACGAATTTCTTTAATTGTGCCTTATCGTAGAAACTCTCGTCAAATGTTGTGACTTCTTCACAAATCACAGTTCCATCTTTTGTAATTGTAAGTGTGCTCGTTTCCGCACGCTCATCGAAAACGCCTGCCTTTTTACATACAACCAACACAACTGCAACAATTGCAACCACAACAATTGTAATCAATGCAATCAAGCGATTACGAAGAGCCTTTTGACGTTTTGTCATACCTTTTTTTGTTTTCTTTCCTTCTTCGCTCATGCTAGTCCTCCTGGAATTTATAATCTTCCAAATTCAATCCGCACTATTATACTATGTAACCACGCATTTTTCAAGACCGGAGTTCGCGGAAGGGCATCATTGAGGGACGGAGCCAACTGGCGGGCTGGGGTGGTGTGGCGCAGGCTGTCAGTTGGCCTCGTCCTATAGAAAATCCTCCGACTTGAATGTGTGCCCTATGTAATGCTTACGATACGATTTCAGCAGGTTGAGGAATTCGTCCTGCACCTGCGGCGATAATTTAAAGGTGTAAAGCTTCTCAATCGATGTGGAAATCACATATTGCATCGCATAGAGTGTGGAACTGTCGATTGGATTGCCGCCGGTCTCTCTTTGGCATTTTTTGCAGATGCATCCGCGTTTTGCCATGCTGAAATAGAAAAGGTCGTCCTCTCCGCCGCATGAAATGCAGGAAAACACGTTGGGATACTCCCCGTTGATTGTCAATGTTTTCAGTTCGTAAATTCCGCGGATAAAGTCGTACGAAAACTTTTTGCTTTCAAGCGCCCGCAGTGATTGATAAAGCAGACGCAAGCGTTCCGCCTCATCCGCATTTTCCTGCGCATAGTATTCCGCCATTTCCAAAAAATAATAGCCATAGCAAACCATATCGTAATCTTCCACAAGTCCGCGAAAGTAATTCGATATCTCTGCTCTGGCCACTGTATATGTACTTTTCCCTTGGTACACCTCAAACTGTCCAAAGGCAAAAGGATTTGCTGCTGCCAACAACTGATTGCTTGACCGTCTCGCCCCCTTAGCGAACGCCGTGATCTTGCCACGTTCTCTGGTCAGAATCGTTATTCTCTTGTCGTATTCCCCGATTGGAATCGCTGAAAGTACCATTCCCGTCAGAACAATATTGAACCCCATGGAACGTTTCTTCCTCCTTCTTACGATAAGCCAGATAATCACTCACTTTGCCGGTTGCCTCAAATCTATCCCATAACTCACCCATATTCTATGCCCTCACTTTCTACCCTAACCATCTCAGATTTATTATTAGGGTCTCCAACAGGGACATATCTATACTAGAGAAAATATGGAAAGGCTATTCCATATCCGTTTCCCGATAACCAAAGTTTTTCAAAAGGAAATCACTGTCTCGCCAATCCTTTTTCACCTTTACCCAAAGTTTTAGATTTACCTTGGCATCCAGCATTCTTTCACACTCAAAGCGCGCGTTGCTGCCAATTTTTTTGAGCATCGCTCCACCTTTTCCAATAATAATGCCTTTGTGCGAATCGCGTTCGCAGACAATCGTGGCATCGATATCGTAGATACCCGGCCTGCCCTCACGCCACTTCATCTGTTCAATCGATACCGCAATACCATGTGGCACCTCCTCGTTCAATGCATGTAATGCTTTCTCACGAATAATCTCAGCCACAATCTGACGCTGCGGCTGATCCGTCACAACATCCTCATCATAATAAGCAGGTCCATACGGTAAATACTTAAAAATCTGTTCCAGCAAAACATCGCAGTTCTGACCGCGAAGTGCCGACAAAGGAACGACCTCCGCAAAATCATATTGCTTGCGAAAGGCTTCTATCACACCGAAAACAGACTCCCGATCGACAGAGTCAATCTTATTGATAACAAGAATGACCGGTGTTGTTGTCTTCTTCAACTGCCCGATAATGTGCCTGTCTCCGCCGCCAATATAGTCGGACGGCTCGACCAGCCAAAGTATGACATCCACATCCTTCATCGTATGTTGTGCGACATTTACCATGTACTCACCCAGCTTATTCTTTGCCTGATGAATTCCCGGTGTGTCCAAAAAAACAATCTGTCCGACCTCCGGGTCTGTATACACGGTCTGAATACGGTTTCGCGTCGTCTGCGGTTTGTTGGATGTAATCGCGATTTTTTGTCCAATCAGCCGATTCATCAGCGTCGACTTTCCCACATTGGGACGACCGATAATGGTGACAAAACCGGATTTAAAATGATCTGTCATATGCATCTCCTAAAAATCTATCGTTTCTTTGTAACTAAAACAAGTTGTATAGCTCGTCAAACAAGTCTTTTGATGATTCCAACATATCCTCGTTTCCAACAACACAGAAATAGCCCTGCGCCATCGTATCGCGAATCAGACTTTCCAATCCACGCATGTCAGCAGCCGTGGCATTCAGCACCTCGTCTCGATTCTTTTGTATTTCTTCAAATGTGACGCCGCGAAGATAGGCGGACAGCGCCCGCATACCTCTCTGATAAGGCGTCAGCGGTGTGTCCATCGCACTGATGGTGCCAATGATATACTTCGTCATATCGCGCTCATCTACATCGAATGAAGCGATATAATCTGCCGTCTCCTCAAAAACAGCATTCGTCTTCTCTAAATTCGGGTCACGATACGACACAAAATACATATCGCCCGTTCGCGCAAACGCACTGCGACATCCATATGCCCCACCTTTCACACGAACATTCACCCAGAAATAGTCATAACTTAAAACTACCTTTAAGATATCCAGATATCCGTTGTCCCGATATCCTGCCTTGCGATAATTTCCGGCACGACAGACATACTGCACCTGAGAAGCGTCCTTAAATCCTTCCTTCTTTGGCTCCAAAACGACATTATTGACAACCGGTGTAAATGGAGTTGTAAACAGTTTTTCCTTTAACGCCGGCAAATATTGTTCCACCTGTGCAAATGCCTTCTCGCCTCCGGTACTGCTGACAAGCAGATGCTCCGGACGGAAAATCTGATGCAATAACGCACTGCACTTCTCCTGCAATGCCTCTTTTCGCTCCTCAAAATTTTCCTCCAAATCCTTTAAAAACTGATAGTACGAAATTCCCGACGTCATCTCGGAAATCTTGGCAGGAATCGAGAATCCCGCCATTGCTCTCGACGCGGCAATGACGTTTCCCGCGCTGTTCATCCGCATTTCCAAACGGGATTTTTGCAGTGAAATAATCTGGTGCAATCTCTCCTCATCCGAAAAATCAGAAGTCAGTATGATCGCCTCTATCAAATGCATCGCCTTATCCACATTCTGATACAGGAACTTGCCACGGACTTCGCACATAAACCGGTACTCATCAGTATTCGATGCATACAAGCCCAAAGAAGCGCTCACCCCGCCCGTGTAAATGTTAATCTCATTCGCCAGTTCAGCGTAAGCATAGTTCTTTGTGTCCACCATTCCCATCATGCCACAGAGGAGTGCCAAATAGCCCCAGTCCTTCTGGTCAACCTCCTTCACATCAAATAAAAGATTCAAATAATGAATGCCATTGGTAAATACATTATGATGCAACACTACCGTATCTGCCACTCTTTTTTCTTCTAAATCAAACGGTCTGGCTTCTTTTTTCAAATCCGATCTTTTCAACATCGGAAGACATGCCAATTGCTCTTTTGTAGAAGGTTCCTGTTGATGTTCCTTCAAGAGTTTTGTCTGTGTAATCAAGTCTGCAATCTGCTTTTTACTCAGACTTTCTTTGTATTTTCTTAACTCCTCTTTTAACTTCTCATCTTCTTCTGTGACAAGACCTTTTTTCGGTTCCACCATCAGAACAGAGGCATGCTTGTTTGAGAGTAAATAGGTTTCAATCAGGTTTTCAAAATAACCGGTATCCGTCTTTTTTTTCAAAGCATCCAACACCTGAATACCGTAGAGATGAACAAACGGCTGCTCCTTGTTATACAACCAGCTTTCCAGACAGCTCAAACCAAAAATCAGTCCCTTCGGAAAACTTCCGAAATCCGCTTCGCGGAAACTAAACTGTGAAGCATTGATGCCGGCAAGCAATGCTTTTCTGTCAATGCCATCCCTCACCTGTTGTTTTAATACCTCTTGAACGGTATCCACAAAAGCCTGCTTATCTTCCGGATTGGCACCCTTTGCCACGACGGAAAACATTGGCTGCAGCATCCCCGTGTCATATGATCCCATGATATCTTTACCGATACCACGCTCCAACAATGTTTGTTTGATCGGTGCTCCCGGCGCGCTCAAAAGCACATATTCCAGCACATCAAATGCCTGATACAGTTCCCGATCCAGCGCATCACCAACCGCAAACGTGTATGCGAGATACGTACCGTCTTTTGTATCCTCTGCAGAAGAAATCGGATAATACTTATCAACCATGCGCATCTCTTTAAAAGGTGCCTGTTTTTTGATGCGCGAATCGAGCGCAATCGCCTCATATTTTGACAGGTATTCTTTGTCCAGATAGTCCAAACGCTCTTCCATATCTATATTTCCATATAGATAAATGTAGGAATTACAAGGATGATAATAGCGCTGATGAAATGCAATAAAATCCTCATATGTCAATTTGGGGATGACTTTCGGATCTCCGCCTGACTCATATTGGTATGCATTATCCGGGAACATTGTGTTTAAGACCTCACGGTTTACCACATCATCCGGTGACGAAAAAGCACCTTTCATCTCGTTGTAGACAACGCCGTTTAGCGTCAGTTCATCTTCCTCGCTCTCCAATTCATAATGCCACCCTTCCTGCATAAAGATTTCCGGATCTTTGTAAATGTTTGGGTGAAGCACCGCATCCATATACACATCCATAAGGTTTTTGAAATCCTGATCATTGCAGCTTGCAACCGGATATACCGTTTTATCAGGATATGTCATCGCATTTAAGAATGTATTCAAAGACCCCTTCACCAATTCCACAAACGGGTCCTTCAACGGATATTTGTCCGACCCGCAAAGCACGGTATGCTCAATAATATGCGGCACACCTGTCGAATCATTTGGCGGTGTACGGAATCCAATATAAAACACCTTGTTATCATCATCATTTTGAATCAGGCTGATATGAGCACCACTTTTTTTGTGACGCAACAAATATCCCTCAGACTGAATATCTGTAAGCTGTTCCTTTTTTATCAACTCGTAAGCTGCATGCATAGGTAATCCCTCCAATACCCTAATAATTATTGCTTGATGGTAACATCCATCTGCGGAAACGGAATCGAAATACCCGCCTCGTCAAACGCGTACTTCACATCTTCTGTCATCTTCCAGTAAACGTCCCAATATTGGTCTGTCGGCACATAAAAACGCACCCCCAAATCAACTGCGCTATTCCCCAGTTCCTTTACAAATACAAGAATTTCTTCCTCGCGGTTACATCTCTTTTCGTTGTCAATCAGTGTCTGTAAAATCGCTTTTGCCTGTCGGATATCCGCTTCATAGGCAATCGAAAAAGTCATATCAATTCGTCTGTAATCACTCTCCGTCACATTGGTAAGACTGGTGTTGGCCAACGTGCCGTTCGGAATCACCACCATACGACTGTCAATGGTACGAAGTTTGGTGTAAAAAATGGAAATCTCTTCCACCGTTCCCTCATTTCCATGTGTATCTTCGATAATATAGTCTCCCACGCGAAACGGATGTAAAATTAAAATCAACACGCCACCTGCAAAATTAGACAGGCTTCCCTGAAACGCCAGACCGGCAGTGACGCCCACCGATGCAACTGCAGCGGCAAGCGATGACGCCTTGAATCCGAAGAGACCGAGAATAATGACAAATACACAAATCCAGAGAGCACACTTCAACACCTGGTCAACAAATTGTTTCACACCCTCTTCTATCTCGCGTCGGTTCATGGATTTCATAACACCTTTTCGAACAAGACGTATGATTTTTCCACCGACATATGCAATTACAAATGCTAATACAACACTCCAAAAGAAACTCAGAACGCTTGGAAGCACTGACTCCAGCCAGCTTTTCAGCAGGCCATCCTGTAAATTTTTTATCATATTGTCAGACAAAACTTGCGTTAATACTATCATATCCTTCTCCCTATAATTCATGCACAAACAATCCACTGCGCAGTTTTGGCTCAAACCAAGTAGATTTTGGCGGCATCAGGCGATTTGCATCTGCCACCGCAAATAATTCACTGATACTTGTCGGATACATTGCAAATGCAACCGCACAATCCTCTTCACATCTGCGCTCCAATTCCTGTAACCCACGAATACCACCGACAAAGTCGATGCGCGCATCCGTCTTGGGAGCTTTAATATAAAGTACAGGCGCCAAGAGAAGGTTCTGCAGCAATGATACATCCAGTCCCTCCACAGGATCTGTAACCCTATCCTCTGCCTTAATTTCGCAGAGATACCAAATCCCATCCAAGAACATACTAAACTGCCCTTTCTCTTCCGGTTTGATTGGCTCGACACTTTCTCTCAATATATGAAATCTACATTTAATTTCATCCAAAAACTCTTCTGCACTTCTGCCACCCAAATCCTTGACAACACGGTTGTAATCCATAATCATCAACTCATCATCCGGGAACAAAACCGAAAGAAAATAATTAAACTCCTCCTCGCCTGTATAACCCGGATTTGCCGCACGGCGTCTCTGGCCTACGCACACTGCCGATGCCGCTCTGTGATGACCATCTGCAATGTAGATTTCAGGCATTGCTGCAAACGCATTTTGAATTGTTTTTATGTCCTCTTCTCGATCCACCAAAAAAACACGATGTCTCACATCATCATCTGCAACAAAATCATACAGCGCTTCCCCGCCCTTGATCTTGTCAACGAGACGCTTTAACTCTTCCTTCGCACGGTACGCCAAAAAAATCGGTCCGGTCTGTGCATTACAGGCATCCACATGGTGGATACGGTCTGCCTCTTTCTCCGCTCTCGTGTTCTCATGCTTTTTAATCACTTCATTTTCGTAATCATCGATGGATGCACACGCCACAATTCCTGTCTGGCTTCTGCCATCCATTGTCAATTCGTAGAGATAGTAGCACGGCTTCTCATCCTGAACAAATCTGCCTTCCGCAATCCATTGCCAAAGCAGGTCATGCGCTTTTTTGTACACCACCTCATCATAAGTATCCACATCATCCGGAAAACTTGTCTCCGCGCGGTCAATCGCCAAAAAGCTTTCCGGGTTCTTTTCCACAATCGCCTTCGCTTCTTCTCTGTTATAAACATCATAAGGGAGAGCAGCAATGTTTGCCGCTCTCTCCTTTGATGGTCTGATTCCTCTGAAAGGTATAATTTTTGCCATAATCTATCCTACTTTACCACACGTACTCTAATAACATCGTTAATATCATTTAATTTTGCGATGATCTCCTCTGTAACAGGTGCATCAATATCCAATACTGCGTATGCATAATCGCCACGTGTCTTGTTAAACATATCCGAAATATTGATATTTGCATCGCCCAAAATCGCTGTATACTGCGCAATCACACCCTTATTATTCTTGTGCATCAATGTGATACGACCAGCTGTACGGCATACACCGACATAACAGTCTGGATAGTTCACAGAATGTGTAATGTTACCGTTCTCCATGAAATCTGCGATTTCTCTGACAGCCATCATCGCACAGTTGTCCTCCGCCTCAGCGGTTGATGCGCCCAGATGCGGCAGCAGAATTACACCCTCCTGACCTGCTGTCGTCGGATTCGCAAAATCGGATACATACTTGCGAATCTTGCCTGCTGCGATTCCATCAAGCACAGCTTGCTCATCCACCAGGGCATCTCGCGCAAAGTTTAAGATGATAACATCCTTCTTCATCATCTGAATGGCTTCCTTGCTAATCATCTTTCTCGTCGCATCCATAAGAGGTACATGAATGGTAACGAAATCACATTCCTTGTAAATATCCTCAACGGCATCGATATGTTTGACAGAACGGCTCAGATTCCAAGCTGCCTCCACGGAGATGTATGGATCATAACCAAGTACTTCCATGCCGAGGTGTGTCGCTGCATTCGCGACCTTAACACCGATAGCGCCAAGCCCAATCACACCCAGTTTCTTACCGGCAAGCTCTGTACCGGCAAATGCTTTCTTCGCTTTCTCCGCAGACTTTGCAATATCGGCATCATCTTTGTTTTCTTTTACCCAGTCGATACCGCCAACAATGTCCCGAGATGCCAGCAACATACCTGCAAAAACCAGCTCCTTAACGCCATTTGCATTGGCACCGGGCGTATTGAAAACAACAATACCTTTCTCTGCGCACTTATCCAGTGGAATATTGTTGACGCCTGCTCCAGCTCTGGCAACTGCCATAAGATTCTCCGGCAATTCCAAATCATGCATGGATGCGCTTCGCACCAAAACAGCATCCGCATCCTGAATGTCATCCACCTTTTTATAGTCTGTTGAAAATATATCCAATCCCACCTCAGCGATTGGATTTAAGCAATGATATGAAAACATCTTTTTCTCCTCTAACCATATGTAATAAAATCAAAATTTAACAAGTGACATTATGCATTCTTTTCCTCAAACACCCTCATAAATGCAACTAACTTCTCGACACCTTCCTTTGGCATTGCATTGTAGATAGAAGCACGCATACCGCCAACAGTTCTGTGACCCTTCAGGTTTTCAAAACCTGCTGCCTTTGCCTCCGCAACAAACTTCGCATCCAGTTCTTCGTCACCTGTCACAAACGGAACATTCATCAGAGAACGATCCTCCTTGCGGACAGTACCCTTGAACATCTTGCTCTCGTCCAGAAAATCATAAAGAATCTTTGCCTTCTCTTCATTGCGCTGCTTCATCACCTCAAGACCGCCCATGTTCTTGATCCACTTGAACACCTTGCCACAAATATAAATTCCATAGCATGGAGGTGTATTGTAAAGAGAATCTGCATCTGCCTGTGTCTTATATTTCAGCATGGTTGGTGTACCCGGAAGCACATCATCAGAAATCAAATCTTCACGAATGATTACAATAACAACACCTGCCGGTCCGATGTTCTTCTGAACACCACCATAGATGACGCCATACTTTGTCACATCCACAGGCTCGGACAAGAAGCAAGAAGAAACATCCGCTACCAGGATATGACCCTTTGTGTTTGGAAGTGTCTTATACTTTGTACCGTAGATTGTGTTGTTTTCACAAATATATACATAATCCAAATCTTCCGGAATATCCAAGTCGGAACAATCCGGGATATATGAAAATGTCTTGTCTGCCGAAGAAGCCAACTCAATCACCTCACCATACATCTTGGCTTCCTGATATGCCTTCTTTGCCCACTGACCGGTCACGATGTATCCCGCCTTTTTATTTTTCATGAGGTTCATTGGAACCGCGGCGAATTGCTGTGATGCTCCGCCCTGTAAAAAGAGCACCTTGTAGTTATCCGGGATATTCATAATCTCCCTCAAATCAGCCTCTGCTTCCTTGATAATGGTGTCATATACCTTGGAGCGATGCGACATCTCCATAACGGACATTCCACATCCCTTGTAATCCAACATCTCTTCTGCTGCTTCTCGTAATACTTCCTCCGGAAGAACTGCAGGTCCTGCTGAAAAATTGTACACTCTGCTCATGTTTACTTTCCTTTCTCTTCTAAATCTTTTTCGTCAAAGCATTCACTGATTGGCATGCCGGGTGCGACCATCGGCCATACCTTGTCGTCGCAATCAATCACACAATCGATTACGACCGGCGTCCTGCTCTCAAGCGCTTTGGCGAATGCTGCATCAAATTCTTCTTTTGTCGTCGCACGAAGTCCGGTTGCTCCCATCGCTTCTGCCAATTTAACAAAATCAACACTATCCTTTAAGATTGTGGAAGAATATCTTTGTTCATAAAACAATGTCTGCCATTGTCTGACCATACCAAGTACGGAGTTGTTAACAACTACCTGAATCAATGGCAACTGCTGTCTGACTGCCGTAGCCACTTCGTTCATATTCATGCGGAAGCAACCGTCCCCGGCAATGTTGACAACCTGTTTGTCGGGATTTGCCACCTGCGCACCGATAGCTGCGCCAAGCCCATATCCCATCGTTCCCAGACCACCGGATGTAAGTAACTGGTGTGGTCTGTTATATTTGTAATACTGTGCCGCCCACATCTGATGCTGACCAACCTCAGTAACCATAATCGCATCGCCCTTTGTCTGGCGATAAATCTCCTCAATAATATACGGCCCTGATAAGCCATCCTCACAATAGGTAGCAGGACATCTTTCACACATTTCCCTGATGTGTGCCATCCACTCTGCATTGTCTTTCTTTGTAAGCAAAGGATTGATTCGATTTAGAATCTCCTTGATATCACCAATCACCTCTGCTGTCACAACGACATTTTTATTGATCTCTGCCGGATCTACATCAAATTGCAACACCTTTGCCTGCTTCGCAAATTTCTCCGGATTTCCAAGAACGCGGTCACTAAATCTCGTACCAATCGCAATCAACAAATCGCATTCACTCACGCCGAGATTTGATGTCTTTGTCCCATGCATACCAAGCATACCGGTGTAGCGGTCAGAACTTCCGTCAAATGCACCTTTTCCCATAAGAGAATCGCATACCGGCGCATCCACAAGTGATACAAACTCTGCCAGTTCTTCACTTGCTTCACTAATCACGGCACCGCCACCTACGAAGACATATGGTTTCTTTGCCTTGCGAATCAAATCGATGGCATTTTCAATCGCTTCCTCTGTGATGGTATCGGATACTCTCTTTACATCCGCAGCTTCCGTAAATGTAAATTCTGTCTTCGCGCCTGTGACATCCTTCGGAATATCTACAAGCACAGGTCCCGGTCTGCCGGTCTTTGCAATGGTAAACGCTCTGCGGATGGTATCCGCCAATTTATCTACATCTTTGACGATAAAATTATGCTTTGTAATCGGCATCGTAACACCTGCAATATCCACTTCCTGAAAACTATCCTTTCCCAAAAGCGGAACGGTAACATTACATGTGATTGCTACTATTGGCACGGAATCCATATACGCTGTTGCAATACCTGTGACAAGGTTTGTCGCACCCGGTCCACTCGTTGCCATACACACACCGACTTTACCGGTACTTCTGGCATATCCGTCCGCGGCATGAGACGCACCCTGCTCATGGGATGTCAACACATGTTTTATCTCATGACTATGCTTATATAATTCATCATATACATTCAAAATAGATCCACCTGGATAACCAAAAACTGTATCTACTTTTTGTTCCTTTAAGCACTCAATGACAATTTGTGCTCCTGTTAATTGCATATCTCTTCCCCCTACTCAGGTTGCTTTAAGATAGCGCCCATGTTTCCTGATGTAACCTGAGCTGCATATCTGCGCAAGTAACCTTCTTTTATCTTTGGCTCGCGAGGCTTCCATGCTTCACGGCGTTTTGCCAATTCTTCCTCCGACACTTCCAGATGAATCGTCAGTTCCGGAATGTTGATAGAAATAATGTCTCCCTCTTCCACCAATGCGATTGGACCACCAACAGCCGCTTCCGGTGAAACATGACCGATGGATGCACCTCTGGATGCACCTGAGAAACGACCGTCTGTAATCAATGCAACCGATGAGCCGAGTCCCATACCGGCGATTGCCGAGGTCGGATTTAGCATCTCTCTCATACCCGGACCGCCCTTTGGTCCCTCGTAACGAATAACAACAACGTCTCCGTCGACAATCCTGCCACCCTTGATGGCTGCGATTGCATCTTCTTCACAATCAAATACACGCGCCGGACCGGAATGAACGAGCATCTCATCTACAACAGCGGAACGTTTTACAACCGATCCGTCCGGAGCAAGATTTCCCTTCAATACTGCCAAACCGCCTGTCTTTGAATATGGATTGTCAACCGGTCGGATAACTTCCGGATTGCGATTTATGGCGCCCGCAATGTTCTCTCCGATTGTTGTTCCTGTTACGGTCATACAGTCTGTATGTAAGAGTCCGATATCTGCTAACTCCTTCATGACAGCATATACGCCACCGGCCTCATTCAAATCTTCCATATAAGTAGGACCCGCCGGCGCCAAGTGACACAAGTTCGGGGTCTTCTCGCTGATCGGGTTTGCAAAACTGATATCAAAGTCAAAACCAATCTCATGCGCAATGGCAGGCAAATGAAGCATGGAGTTTGTAGAGCATCCAAGTGCCATATCTACCGTAAGCGCATTCATGATAGCATCTTTTGTCATGATATCTCTCGCGCAAATACCCTTGCGGTACAAATCCATAACCGCATATCCTGCACTCTTTGCAAGACGAAGTCTCTCAGAATAGACTGCCGGAATCGTTCCATTTCCGCGCAGTCCCATACCAAGCGCCTCTGTCAAACAGTTCATCGAATTTGCTGTGTACATACCGGAACATGAACCGCATGTAGGACATGTCTTATTCTCATATTCTAAGACATCCTCTTCCGTCATCGTGCCTGCAGCATAAGAACCAACAGCCTCAAACATAGATGAAAGCGATGTCTTGTGTCCTTTCACATGACCTGCGAGCATTGGACCTCCTGAAACAAATACGGTTGGCAAATTCAATCTGGCAGCCGCCATCAGAAGACCCGGCACATTCTTATCACAGTTTGGCACCATAACAAGCGCATCAAACTGATGTGCAATCGCCATACACTCTGTAGAGTCTGCAATCAAATCTCTTGTGACAAGAGAGTACTTCATACCCACATGCCCCATGGCAATTCCGTCACACACTGCAATTGCCGGAAAGACAACAGGTACACCACCTGCTTCTGCTACACCCAGCTTTACAGCATCCACAATTTTATCAATATTCATATGGCCCGGTACGATTTCGTTGTACGAACTTACAATACCAACCATTGGTTTTTTCATCTCTTCTCCGGTAAAACCTAAAGCCTGAAATAAACTTCTTGCCGGTGCCTGTTGCATACCGGCTCTTGCGTTATCACTTTGCATCTTCATTTCCCCCTCACATTAAATACGTTCTGCAATCAAATCACCCATAGCCGCTGTTCCCACCTGCGTGATTCCTTCTGTATTTTCACCGGACTGTGGCATAATATCGATCGTGCGATAACCATCTGCCAATACCTGTTTCACTGCTTTTTCAATCGCATCTGCTTCCCGATCAAGATCAAAACTATAGCGGAGCATCATCGCCGCACTTAAAATAGTAGCAATCGGGTTTGCAATCCCCTGCCCCGCAATATCCGGGGCAGAACCACCGCTCGGCTCATAGAGACCAAACTTGGTTTCGTTCAGACTTGCCGACGACAACATACCAATCGAACCTGTCACCATACTGGCCTCATCTGACAAAATGTCACCAAACATATTCTCCGTCAAAATGACATCAAACTGCTTTGGATCCTTCACCAGCTGCATCGCACAGTTGTCGACCAACATATGCTCATACGTCACTTCCGGATAGTCCGCTGCGACCTCTTCCACCACCTTACGCCACAGACGGGAGGAATCAAGCACATTCGCCTTGTCAACACTCGTCACCTTCTTGCGACGCTTCATCGCAATATCAAATCCGCGTTTTGCAATCCGGCGAATTTCGTTTTCATTATATGTAAGGGAATCGCAAGCCGTCATCACGCCGTCAATCTCTTTCGTGCTGCGCTCGCCAAAGTAAAGCCCTCCGGTAAGTTCCCGCATAATCATCATATCAAATCCGTCACCAATGATATCATCGCGAAGAGGACAAGCCGCCTTCAACTCCTGATATAAATATGCCGGTCGCAAATTAGCAAACAGACGCAACGACTTGCGCAATTTCAACAAACCTGCTTCCGGACGAAGTTCTGGATCCAATTGATACCAGGGAGATGTAGCCGTATCGCCACCGATGGAACCCATCAAGACGGCATCACTCGCTTTTGCCTGTGCAATCGCTTCGTCTGTCAACGGAACACCCGTCGCGTCAATCGAACATCCTCCCATCAAAATCTCATCATAGGAAATTGTATATCCATACACGCTGCAAATTTTGTCCAGCACCTTCTGCGCTTCTCTCACAACTTCAGGGCCAATTCCATCACCATAAATCACTCCAACTTTGTAATTCATGTCTCTACTTCCCTCCGTTAAGTCTATTTTTCCTTATAAAATCTATACTTTACTATAATAAAGTATTTGGGTACCCTTTTCAACCAAAACATTGCATAAAAATACATGAAATATTCACCATTTTGTAGACATTACAAGGAAATTGCGGCTTAGACAGACTAGAAAGCAACATCCTGAATATGCGCAGCAGACGAACAACCACAAGCCTATGCATTAAAAAAAGCCCCCTGCATAAAACAGGGGACATGTGTCTGTAATAGTAATCTATCGGGATTCGTTACGCATCGCATCCGCGATTTCGGAGATGTGTTTTAAGTATCCGTTCATATCCTGCATCGCATTCATACTGCTGTCGCTAAGTGACAATGCATTCTCGGATAAAGCTGCCACTTCTTCTGAGTTGGCGGAAAGATTCTGAATACTTTCTGTAATCATTGCGTTTGCATCCAGTACATTTGCAACAGAATCTGTAACCTTTGTAACACGTTCCGTAAGTGAATTTGTGTTGTTCTGAATATCAGTGAGCTTATCGCCTGTAGATGTAATCATCTCATTTTGACGAACAATGCAATCGGTTGATTTCTCCATACTTGAAATTGCAATCTCCGCTTCTTCTGTCAGTTTGCTGATGATGGCACCAATCTGCTCTGTCGCTTGTCTCGTTTCTTCCGCTAATTTACGAATCTCATCTGCAACAACAGCAAAGCCTTTGCCGGCCTCACCTGCTCTAGCGGCCTCGATAGAGGCATTGAGCGCAAGTAAATTGGTCTGAGAAGAAATGCCAAGAATCGTCTCCGTAATGGCATCTACTTCATGAATTCGATTGTTCAGATTGTTCGTAGATGTCTCTGTCTGACGATTGATATTCGCAACTTCCTTTGCCTGCTCCTCCAAATTATGTATCAGCCTAACACCATCCTCCACCGCACTACGCGTAGAATCTGATATGTCACTCATCTCTTTTGTCTGCCCATCTACATCCTGCAGAATGTTCTGAATTTCAACGGTATGAATCGTCTGCTGTTCTACAGATTCTGCCGTCATCTTTGTACTCTCGGCAATCTGATTGGTTGAATCGTTACTGTTCTGAATACAATCGTTTAATGTCTGCGATACTTTCATTGCATGTTCGAATTGGTCTGCCAAATCATTTGCATGGTTGACAATTTCCTTTGCGACATTTGCCTGCACCGCTGCATCTTCCTCAATCTGGGCAATCGTCTCTTCCTGATGTTTTTGCTGCTGCGCTGAAATCAACAATTCACCGATTGCCGCAACCAATACCGCCGCAACCTGAATGATGTAATTCCCCATAAAACTTTCCGTAGCAAGGAACATGGCATGATACACATCATAGATAATGGTTGTAAGTACAGCGCCCAGTGCGCCAATTTTAACTACCTTTACCTTCTGAAACATCATAACCAACACGGCAATCGGGAAAATGGCAACGAAATAGAAAAAGTTTCTCCCCGTAAACAACACAATCAAATAGTAAAAGAATACCGGATAAATAACAAAATGATAGTAATTATCCTCCATCTTTTTCTTCTTGTACATGCCCGCTTCCAACGCGAGTGCCACAATGCCAAACGCAACAACAAATATCGAACTTCCGATACCTTCCAGAACACCTGCGACGGAAAGAAGCATCAGTGCTACTGTAATCATAACACCGATGATTAAACCTGTCCTATTACGCTCGATGCTCTGTTTCTCCTGTAATGTCATCCCCTTCTCCTCTTCAAAATGCTTTGTTGTATTAACGCAACAAACTCCCCATTTATTTCTTACACGCATTTTACCATACTGTGTAATATCCTGCAATAGATTCGTACCATAAACATTGGCGTCAATGCGCAATTTTTCTTCCTTCTTTACAGTTTAAAGAATTTCATGGCTTTCTCCAATGTTTCTGCCTGCTCTTTTACTTCGTTTGCCTGATTTGCAACCACATTAATGGTAGCTGTAAGTTCTTGAATGGATGCCGTTGTCTCTTCGGTACTGGCAGCATTCTCTTGTGAAATCGCGCTCAGGCTTGAGATGATATCAATCACATTGACTCTCGATTCATCGCATTCCTTGGCCTGTCCATCCACGATACCACTCTGGTTTCTCGTATCCTGAATACCACTGCTTACATTGACAAATTCCTCTTGCGTATTCTTCAGGTTTGTCTGCTGTTCCTGCAAGTAATCATTTACTTCACGCATCTTTTCGATAGAGCGTTTGGAATCTGCAACCAATTCTCCCAAAATCTCTTCAATCTTCTTTGCAGATTCACTGGACTGATCCGCCAAAGACGAAATCTCATTGGCAACAACGGCAAATCCTCTTCCTGCTTCCCCGGCTCTTGCCGCCTCGATAGAAGCATTCAACGCCAACAGATTCGTTTGGTCAGCTATGGCAGTAATCAAATCTACTGCACTTGAAATGTCTGATACCGATTTGTCTGTTGCATCAACATTTTGAGCCACAACCCGAATCGCCTCAACTGTCTTTGCATTCGATTTATCCAACGCTTCGATGATACCCATTGCCTTTTGACCAGCCGCATCCATATTGCTGGCAACCTGGTCCAGATCGTTGATTCCACCAACGATACCTTCAATCTTACCTCCCATGACGATAACTGTTTCATTTGCATTTTCAATGTCGGTTGCTATAGAATATGCTCCTTTTGACATCTCTTCCACTGCATGAGAAATATCGTCTGCATTGCAAGAGGTATTGGAAGCCACTTCCTGTAATTCATTTCCGCTATTCAGCAATTGCTCTGATGCCGTTTGCACTTTTTCTATGATATCCTGAAGCGTCGCTGATAATTTCCTGCGGGATTGTATGATGGAATCAATTTCTGCGATATCACTGTTCGCCGTCTTATAAGGATTCAAATCACCTTCCGATAACAGTTCCAGATTCGTTGCGATAATCTCCATAGGTTGCTTAATCTTTTTCGCCAGAATCACAACAATAACTGCAAATACAATAACACAAATCACAGAGGCAATTACAAGGATACCCATAGCACCGGTAACTTCTTCGTCGACCAGTCGGTCCTCCTTCCCCGCGAAGGCCATACCGACTACATTTCCGTCGTCATCTGTCAGAGGAAGATAGGTGACAAAGTATTTCCCTCCGGCTATCTCAACATCCTTTGCAACATATGTTTTCCCTTGGGAAACCGTTTCCCAAATCTTTGGGTCTGCGGTAGTCCCCTCAATTCTTCCGGACTCATTTGAGGAATCCTTGATGGAACTAAGGTATCTCACATCCCCTATAAAGAGTGTCATAACAATCTCCTCATCTTCCAGACTATCCACATATGTATGGTCGTATTCAGGATTGTGATCTTTCAAATCATTGACATCGTCCCTGTAATAATCAGCCAATCCCTCTGCTGCAATCTGCAGTTCGCGATTTACACTGCTTTCCAGCGAATCTTTCAAGTCAATACATCCTACAGCTGCAACGACAACGGCTGTGGCAATCGTAGGAACAATCGCTATCAAAAGCAAAGCCACCATCATCGGTATTTTTTTCTTGTTTTTCATAACCCCGTTCTCTGTCCTTTCTTTCGTTCTTTTATTGTCCTTGTATGAAATGCCTCACATAAAATCTACCACATATTATAAACCATCATCTAGTGAAAATGCAATATAAAATATAGAAGGAGATACAAAATATAGTATACTTTGTATCTCCTCCCAATGTGACTATGAGCAGTTGCAGCTCAAACGATCCAATCCGTCCCCGCCCTGCTTACCTTGTACCGGCGGTTTGTAGTGTTCTAACTGTTCAAGAACACTCTTTACAACTGCATATTCCATCGCTGTTTCCTTGGTAATGTTCTTGTGCTCACAAAAACGCTCCAGATAATCCTCTTGTGCTTTATTCATAATCTCACCCCCATTGTATTTATTTTACTGTTTTTCCATCAAATCCGCCAGCGTTGTATGATCAATCACATCGCTGATCGCCTTATCCAATTTCTTCCAAAAAGGAAGTGTCATACATTCGTTTGCACGTTCACATGGATTGTCCTCATCAACCAAACACGCCACCGGAGCCATGTCCCCCTCTGTCAGACGAAGGATTTCACCAATCGTATATTCCGCAGGCTGTTTTACCAGCATATAGCCCCCTTGCGGACCTCGAACGCTCTTCACCATTCCCGATTTTTGCAACAAGGAAACCACCTGTTCCAAATACTTATCCGAAATCTCCTGTCGTTTTGCGACATCTTTCATCCGCACCGGTTGGCCGATATCATTCATAGCCAAGTCCAACAGAAATCGAATGGCATACCTTCCCCTTGTCGAAACTTTCATCGCCCACCTCTTTCAGTAATCATTTCCCACCAATATAATAGGATACCTTTATTGTAGTGTACTTCCTTTTCATTTCTTTGTCAATTACATAAATATCTTTCAGAACGAAAACAGATATGTTATATTATATTTATTCACAAGAGTCCACTTAGGAGGTTTTACATGAGTCTATTTGGAAATGAGTCCGCAGAGAATTATCTGGAGGCGATTCTTATCTTGAGCCAAAAATTACCCGTCGTTCGTTCGGTTGATATCGCGAACGAAATGGATTTCAAAAAATCAAGCGTAAGCATCGCAATGAAAAATCTGCGCGAAAAAAAAATGATTACTGTCACGGATGCTGGTTTTATCTGCCTGACAGAGGAGGGCAAAGAAATTGCGGAGATGATTTACGAACGTCACCGTTTCTTTACAGACACCCTTGTTTCTTTGGGCGTTCCAAGGGAGATTGCTGCCGAAGATGCCTGTCGTATGGAACACGTTCTCAGCAAGGAGAGTTTTGAGGCATTAAAAAAAGCTCTCTCCAACTGATTCACCAAATTTCTTTTAAACACAAAAAACGCTTTGTAACTCTCGTTACAAAGCGTTTTTCTTGTCTGAACTACTCTTGTAAATTTTCATCGTCTCCGATGTACATACCTTGCGCTTCCGGACTCAACTCCGGATTCGCATCGGCATCATCATCATTATACACTTCAACTTCTTTGATCGTATGCTCATTTCCCTGCACCAGGTATGTGTTTTCACTGCCGCAGTATGGACATGTCTTGCCATGTTCGACCGTACCGTATGTCTTCGCGCAGTCTTCACAGTATGTCACAGCCGGAATCGTTTCGATTTCCAACTCACATCCCGCCAAAATCTCACTTTTGGTACATTTCCACTTCCAGCAGTCAATCAGATATTCCGGAATGATGGTAGAAACCTCGCCTATCTGCACCACTACTCTCGCCGCTCTATTCACGCCATTTTCTACTGCAATCTTCTCCACGCTGTTTGCAATATGAAATACGACCCCTAATTCATGCATAATTAAATGTTTCCTTTACATATTGTTCTTTGCGTACGCTTCCTTATACGCTTTCATCTGTCTCTTCTCCTCTGCTGTCTTTGGCGTAGTAATAATCTTCGCTGCACGCTTCAACTCATAAGGAAGAATCTTCTTAAACTTGTCTTCTGCAACTGTCATCTCAGAACACTCAGGATGATCTCTTCTGAGTGTAATCGCATCAAACATACACTTCGTTGTACATACACCACAACCGATACACTTGTTCTCATCGATAATGGTAGCACCACATCCCAGGCAGCGTGATGTTTCAATCTTAACCTGCTCTTCTGTCAATGTAAGGTGTGCATCCTTGAAAGACTTGTCAGCCACGCTCTTATCAACACCCTCAACCTGACGAGAAGAATTGTCATAATTCTCCACCTTAATGTTGTCTGTATCGATCTGTACGAACTCCCAACGATTCAAACCGATGGTCATATGTCCACCCTGTACATATCTGTGTAATGTTTCAGATGCAAACTTACCGGCTGCAATCGCATCGATTGCGAACTTCGGTCCTGTATAAACATCACCACCGATGAATAAGTCCGGAGCGCCCTGTACCTGATAGGTAACCTTGTCAGCCATAAGAGCCGGTCCACGGAACTCAACATTCTCATTCTTGAGCAAGTCACCCCATACAGAGGCCTGACCTACCGCAAAGATAACACGGTCACAGTCGATTGTGATTGTCTCATTCTCATCATACTTAGGGTCAAATCTGTGCTCAGCATTGAACACCTGTGTACACTTCTTAAATACAATGCCGGAAACCTTACCGTCTGTAAGAAGAACTTCCTTAGGTCCCCAACCGCACTTGATGGTAACGCCATCTTCTCCAGCTTCTCTTACCTCCTCGTCAGAAGCAGGCATTTCCTTTTCTGACTCGAGACAGAGTTGTGTCACTTCTGCCGCACCATTTCTTGCACTTACACGAGATGCGTCAATCGCAACATTTCCACCACCGACAACAACAACCTTACCGGTGAATTCAGCACCGCCACAGTTTGCTTCCTTTAAGTAATCGATCGCTGTGAAGGTACCTTCTGCATCGTCACCAGGTACACCCGGACGACGACCTGCACTACAACCAATCGCAATATAGAATGCCTTGTAGCCCTGTGCGCGAAGTTCATCGAGGCTGATGTCCTTACCAACTTCGATGCCGGTCTTAATCTCTACACCCATCTCTCTCATAACATCAATCTCAGCTGCGATAACGTCCTTCTCCAACTTGTATGAAGGGATACCATAGCGAAGCATACCACCCGGCTCGTCGTTCTTCTCGAATACCGTCGGCTTGTAGCCTCTCTCTGCCAAGTAAAATGCTGCCGATAAACCTGCAGGACCACCACCGATAATTGCAATCTTCTCATCCCAGTGATCTCTATGGATACTTGCCGGAACAACGATTGGTGGAATATATCTTGTCTCGGCGTTCAAATCACGCTCAGCAATAAACTTCTTAACTGCATCAATTGCAATTGGTTCGTCAATCGTACCTCTGGTACATGCGTCCTCACAACGACGGTTACAAATACGACCACATACAGCCGGGAATGGGTTCTGCTTCTTAATCAAAGCGAGTGCCTCTGTGTACTTGCCCTGTGCAGCCTTCTTTAAGTAACCCTGTACGGCGATATGTGCAGGACAAGCCGTCTTACATGGAGCAGTACCTGTCTCGTGTGTATTGCGGCGATTGTTGTCGCGATAATCGGTATCATAGAATTCCTTGCCCCATTTGATATGATCCGGCAACAACTGCTTTGGATATGCAACTTCGCTTCCGTCCTTCTGGCAAAGTTTCTGTCCCAAACGGGTAGCACCGGCCGGACAATACTCAACACATCGGCCACAGGCTACACACTTGTCCTTATCAACATGTGCCACATATGCAGAGCGTGACATATTCGGTGTGTTAAACAACTGTGAGGTACGAAGTGCATTACAAATATTAACGTTACAGTTACAGATACCAAAAATCTTGTTCTCACCATCGATATTGGTAATCTGATGAACGAAACCATTCTCCTCTCCTCGCTTTAGGATTGCGAGTGCTTCTTCTTTTGTGATGTCATGACCCTTGTTTGTCTCACGACAGTAATCTGCGAAGTCACCAACGCCGATACACCATCCATAATCATCATCTGCACATCCCTCGCCAATGACTTTGCGGGAAGCTCGACAAGAGCAACGGCCAACACCAATCTTACCCTCATATTTGTTGAGCCAGTAAGAAAGTTTCTCGATGTCGATGGCTTCATTGTCCATCTCAATCGCCTGTTCAACCGGGATGACGTGCATACCAACGCCGGCACCTCCCGGAGGAATCATCTGTGTAATGCCATCCAATGGGATATATGTCATTCTCTCAAAGAAAGAAGCTACATCCGGGTGATCCTTCAATCTAGGATTGCTGCCATCCGGAAGTTCTTCCATGTTGAACAACTCTGCGGAACCAGGTACAAACATTGGAAGCACATATCTGCGCTCTGACTGTGGAGCCGTACGTCCGTTGTGGTCATAATGATATCCATAGTCATACTCCAACAGACCAATGTAACTCATTTCATCCAACAACTTTTGGAATCCGTCTTTTCCGAGTTTTGCAACCTTCTCCTTATTCATTTCGCACATCTGGTCAAAGGTATAATGTGCTCTCTTCTTCATAGTTAGGCCGACCTCAGCCATCTCCTCCGTGATAATCTCAGCGAGACCCCAGTACTCCGGATCCTCGACCTTGACTCCCCCGATCATATGACCGGCCACATCTGTGATCTTCTTTCCCAGGTCAATGATTGCTTGACTTGGCTTCTGATCATGCTTGTGATTTGCGGGCCACTCGTTGTACTTTTCCATATCCATATTTCCCATACTCCTTTTTCTTAAAATACATATCATAACTCCTTGAATATTTTCCAAGAAGCAAGTACCTCATTACTGTTGTTGATTATTTGCGCCTTCCGCGAAATGCAGTTCGCGCAATCCCTCGACCTCATCGCATATTTCTTGCAGACTGCAGGCATCGCAGTCCATAATAATATTCTTCATCATGTGGTCAATCGTCTTTGTGATACCATCTGCCTTTTTCACATAATCAAGCAATGTTTCATACGGAAAGTCTTCCAGATTCACAAAGATTATTTTTACCGCTTCAATCTTTGGATTCTCATGAAATGATTGTAACATAAGATTGCCAATCTTCTCAAAGGAAAGTCCTTCCTGCAGGGCTTCTTTTCCAACGCGTGCTGTCTCTCTCCGATTGATGGAAGAGATGCGTAGCATGAAACCCTTGGGGCTAAAATGATATCTTGTATATTCGATTTTTTTGATCGCATTGTATAATGTGTTGCCTTCGCCAAGGCTATCCTCGGCCACTCTGGCAATCGCAATTCTGGCATACGGTGCATCCGCAGACAACTCCGAAAGTTCTCGTCCATATAACAAAATCTCGTCCTTTGGAACAAACGATGCATCCGCTGTGATGGAAGTGCATCCCACCCCCGGAAATCCTGTCCCCCCGAGTTCATATGCCATATCGCTCCGAAGCACCATATTGTTGTTTCCCAAATCCGGCCAGTCGACCGTCTGAGTCGGATAACACTTCGCTTCTATGCCCTCGAACAATGCCAATGTTTTTTTGATAACATCATCATATAACTTCATAATTATAAATGTTTGTCTCTTTCTATCTTGTCATAATGCTTCTGAAATAATGGATAAAGAGCTGCTGTCAACTTCATATCCAGATTAAAAAAATAAACAATAAAAGACAAAATAAACAAGCAAACAAACACAATTGCAATGATGAGTAAAACATTTAAAAATGTCGCCATAAATTACCTCCTATTTTGCCATTCCTTTTTTGCGCGCATACTCAGCGGCTCCCAATGCACCCATCAGCTGCGGATCGATTGGAAGATCAATCACCTTAAGGTTTAACACCTTCTGGATTGCCTCCTTCAAGCCTGCATTCTTTGCGCACCCACCCGTCAGTGTAATAGAGTCCGTAGCACCTGCTTTCTTACTCATTACAAAACATCTCTTTGCAACGGAAAGTTCAATACCGGCTGCAATCTCATCCATCGGCTTTCCCTCTCCAACAAGAGAGATCACTTCTGACTCAGCAAATACCGTACACTGTGCAGTGATCGGAATCACATTTTTTGCCTGCAATGACAAGTTGGAAAACTCCTCCAGACTCATCTCAAATGCCTTGGCCATCGCCTCAAAGAAACGCCCCGTACCGGCTGCACACTTATCATTCATTGCAAAGTTAAGTACGGTTCCATCCTCGTCAATCGCAATACCCTTGACATCCTGTCCACCGATATCGATGATAGCCTTTACACTTGGGTCAGCAATGTGAACCCCCATCGCATGACAACTGATCTCAGAAATATTCTCATCCGCAAACGGAACCTTGTTACGTCCGTAACCTGTACCTACCAGATAAGCCAAATCCTTCGCATCGTTTAGCTCCGGCACCTGCTCAATCGCCAGTTTTAATGATTCTTCACAACTAAGCACAGCATTAATCCGACTGCGCAATGTAACATCAGCCACCATCTTTCCCGTCTCATCAACGATCACGCACTTTGTATATGTACTTCCGGAATCACATCCACCAAAATACTTCATTTATATCATCCTCCCTTATCTCTACCATGAATTCTCGTCTGACAAAATTTCAAGAGTAGGATCCAATGGCTCTTCATTCATAACCGTTCTCATGTAACGGTTGATCTGATCACGCACTCCCTGACGGGAAACAACACGCGGATCAAACAAATCGTGGGTCACCCATACCAGATGAATTCCCTTTTCACGAGCTTTTTCTTCGAACTGTCCATGCATACCATTCAACGCCTTGCATGACATATGCTCCCAAAGGATAACCATGTCGGCATTGAACTCCTCCACATAATCCCAGAGATCGTCTAACAGAACCTTGTAACCACCATGCGTACGGTTTCTCATAATCATGTTCTCTGTCAACCATGCCATATCATAATATGCCTGTTCTCTGTTCTCCGGGGTATCCGTCTCTGCAATTTCCTTCGTGGAAACCATAGAAAGCATATCTGTCAACGGTACAATTCCCCAGCAATTCAATACCCATAACAGGAAGTCAAAGTAGAAGTGCGACTGCACGCCCCATACAATGGCACGATGACGGTATTCTTTTGCCATCATTTTCTTTTCCCTGTATGCCTTCTCAGCAAGTGCTGAAATCTTACGGTCAATCTGAACAAACTCAGGAACTTTACCGCAGATAGCCATGTAATTCGTCTCCGTATAAAGTGCCAAGTTTGAACCAAATACCTGTGGATAATCGGTCTTGTTCATATCCAACCAGTCTATCCGATGACGAGTGGATTCATTTACACGCGCCGCACACTCGAAGTAATACTTCCAATCCCATTTCTCGCCTGTTTTCTCCTCGACAAAAGCGATAGCGTTTTTGATTTCCTGTGCCGCATACTCCTGCACATCATCCTCTGTATGGCGAAGCGGAGAAGCCAACTGGAAGATAGGGATACCATCCTCCAACTCCAACCTCTTTCCGATAACGCCGTTACTCAAGAGTGATCCGTCACATGTCGTGTTGCACTGAATGGCACCTACGCCAAGAATTGGTGCATCATCATCAATCGAAACACCTGCCTCAGCCTCCGGCATCGGACAAACATCTCCCGGAAGACCATATTCCTGTGCCACATCGATGTAGTGTTCCATGGAATGCTGATTCAAAATAACAGGTACATAGGTAGACGGCGTCTCACGGGACAATCCCTTCACTGTCGGGAATCCCATCATAACTGCCGTCATCTCGTTCTCATCAACCAGAATTACTTTTTTAGAGAATTCTGTATCGTTACCGATACGACGGTCACCGCGGAACAAATTCTCCAAAAGTTTAGCCACATCATAGATAACCATATCCTGCTCTAAGTGGCACATTCTTAAGTATTCTCCACGAAGTCCCTGCGTATGTCTGTCAACCATCATTGGAACTGCCAAATAGTTTGACATCCAGCGATAGCGGAACATCGCTTTGATATTCCGAGGCTTGATAATAAATTTTGCCAGAACTGACATAATGTATAGCCATCTGCTGTAATCATAAAAGGTATCCTTAAATCCGCGCCACTCACGACGTTTTCTCACTCTGCCCGTGGTGTAAAAATCACCAAATCTGTCTTTGCCAACTTCTTTAGCCATTATTTCACACCTCCCTGTATCTTCTTAATCTCAATACTCTCTACAAACGCCTGTACTCTCGTGCGCATCTGACCTGACTGTCCCAATGCATAAGGGCGATCCACTGCCAAAACAGGATAATTGTAATCATCTCTCATAACAACCGTTCCGATCATCTTTTCATATGCCCATGGATCGCAGAACTTCATCTGCTCGTAGATAATACCGTCTGCCTTGTATTCTTTTGCAAGCTCGTCTACATAAGAACGACGGTCCAGCATCTTGTCTGTGTTCATGTAACGAGGGCATTGTCCTCTGTTCATATAGATGCGACAAATCTGTGTCAATGCATCTTCCCCGTCATTCAAAATAATCTCATCTCTGCCCGGGAAAGAGCCGTAGCAGAAACGATCTGCACATACATATGCACCGGAGTCCTCAATCAATTTCACAACATCCACATCATCTACTTCCGAACCGACAAGAAGTACCCTCGCACGGAATTTGTTTTTTTCGTCCGGCTCCCTCGTCTTGAGCTCCTCCAATGTCTCCTCAAGCTTGTCAATCAGTAAATGCTTTGGAGCCACATAAGAAGCCATCGTGATGATGTGATACTCATATCCTGTGATGCGAGGATTCTCCTCTTTTCTGAACTCACCAATCTCACGAATCAGACGGCAAATCTGATTGTGTGATGCAACCGCCTTGCGGATTGCCGCATCGGATGTATCAATACCAAAATTTTCAGCGAGCGGCTTTAGGATATGATTCTGACATTGAACTACATAAAGATTCAACCCATTGTCATCTGCCTTCATCGGAATCTCCATGTACTCGTAGAAATAATGATCCTTGCCGGTTCCCATTGTCTTGAGCAATTCCATATTTTCAACACAACGGTTCATCATGGTACAACCATCCGGTGTGATAATACAATCCGTAAAATTGTATCCCCCCTCGATGGCTCTCTCCAGCAACGCTCTCGAATACTCGCACAGGAAACTGGTCAAATAGTATGTACCCATCTCCATAGAGCCTGTACGAGGCGCACGGAGTCTCACGGAAAATGTGCCCGGCAAGTTCAAAAGCGGTTCCGGAACATTCTCACATGTCGTAGCAACACACTTGAGTCCTTCGCCCTGCGCCTGACGCACAAGGTCGTTGTTGGCGTCTTCGAGAAGTTGTTCAAAGTAGTATAAATGCTTTAAATCCTTCATTTGTCTCCCCCTTCTTTATATGATACCAATCTTTTGCAACGCTTCACGTCCACCCTGCACAATTGGTGCATCATCATCTAAATAAAATACATTCTCCCCCTTGAGATCGAACTCTGCAAGGGAAGCATCCGATAAGATATACGAAAGTACCGGTATATCTCCCAAATCTACATATTCCTTTACTCCTAAATCCGGCATGCGGTTGACAATAGCCCCCACCTTGTCATACATGACGAGTTCGTCAGCAACCTCTTTGATGGTGCGGACGACCTGTGTACCCTTCTTGCTGGAATCCGTAATCAGCAGTAAGTGTGTCACCTTTTCCATAACACGACGATTAATCTGCTCGATGCCGGCTTCTCCATCTATAACAATATAGTCATAATTCGCTGCTAAAATACCAATAACTTCTTTCAGATAACTATTAATCTTGCAATAGCATCCGGCTGCCTCCGGTCTTCCTATGGCAATAAAAGAAAAGCCATCCTGCTCGACAAGAGCATCAAAAATCTGATATCTGGCTTCTCCTAATAATTCAATCGCTGCCTTGGCATTTCCTTCCTCTGCGTTTGCAACCACTTCCTTGCGAATATCATCTACCGTACGCTCAACACTCACGCCCAATGCCGTCGACAAACCGACTGCGGGATCCGCATCAATCGCAAGTATCTTTTTGTCTGGATAAGACGCCACCAAAAGCTTCACCATGACTGCTGCAAGCGAAGTCTTTCCAACACCACCTTTGCCGGCAACGGCAAGGATTTTAGCATCGCTTGTTTCACTATTCATTTCATTTTCCTCTCATCTCTTCATTCTGACCCATCCCCTACATGGGGATATTAAAATTTTATCATAAGAAAATGGGTTTTTCGACAAATAACAACGACATTGTTATAAAAATGTCAAATTCAACAAATTTGCACTTTCACTTTTGTTACTTTTTGTGTGGGCACAAAAAAAGACCGAACCAAAACGGTCCGGCCTCACAATAAGTATGCCAGTTTTTATAAGTCAATTCTTCCGGCGTACTCACTCTCTCCAGATGTGACAACATAGTATGCTGCTCTCTCTTCCGGCTTAATGTATACTTTGATATCGTGAATCGCCTTTCTTTTATTTTCAGCTTTGAATGCGTTCTCAGCCTTTGCAATCACATCTTCAATCTTGAAATCCTCACCTGAGAACTGAAGCACAGCACTCTTTGTTGCAACAACTTTCTTTGCTGCTGTCTTCTTTTTTGCTGCTGTCTTCTTTGCTGTAGCTGTCGCTTTCTTTGCTGTAGTTGAAGCTTTCTCTGCTGTCTTTTCCGCAGAAGCCTTCACTGTCTCTGCCGTTTTTTCTGCTGTAGCTTTTACTGTTTCTGTCGCTTTCTTTGCTTCTTCAGCTACCTTTTTAACATCTACTTTTTTAGTCTCTGCCATACTTAAACTCCTTTTTTTTAAAATTATCTTAAGTTCCTTAAACATATATTATACACCTTATTTCAAAAATGTCTAGTAGGATATGTATGAATCTAGTGTGGTAAATAACGAGTTTGTTGTTACATCTGCACTAGTACATACCGAAATCTTACCCCAGCATTTTTCATTTAGATCAGAATAGTTGTCTTTTTCAATCGCCGACACAACATCCGCCATCGCTTGTTTTTGTCTTTGTTCTACAATCGTAGCTTTGTTTTCTTCCGACAGTTTTTCATTGTATTTGTGAATACATTGGAAGAAATAAAATCCATCTTTCGTCTCAATCATGTCGGAAACTTCTTCATCTTCCAAACGAAATACCACTTCCTCGATTGCAGGATCATACGTGTTTCTGCCGAATGTCGCCTTGATCGAATCCCCTTCATTGTAGGAACTTGCAATGCGCTCGAATGTCGCACCATTTTTCAACTCCTTGTCCAACTCAGCTGCCAGCTTTGCATCCGTGACATAAAACACATAGGCATCCATCACACGAGCCTCATCCTCGCTGACATTACTGTCCACACTATCCATCAGTTGCACATAAACTTTCTCCGCAAGCGCATAGTTGTGGTACAGCTTTTTTATATCTTTTTTCGAGGCACGTGTATATTTTCTCTCCGCTTTATTCAGAGATTCATAATACGTTTTTGCCGCCTTTTCAACCGACTGTTCCTCCGCCGCCGAAAGTGTGATGTTCTGACTATTCGCATATACATTAAGTGCATATACTTTTGTCAGATGACTCAACACGGCGTCCTTGAGGCTGTCTTCCATGCTGTCTGTATCATATTCTTCGGTCCACAAATCCGTACCGTATAGATTGCCATACAGATTTTTGTAATTTGCGAGGTACACCTTCGCCTCTGTATCCGGGCAGGACAAATCTCCAATCTTGAAAACATTATGCCCTCCACATTTCGACGCAAAATAAATCTGTCTCTCTCCAATCGAACAGCCGGTGCAAAGTATCGCTAACACAACAAGCATCGCCGCCATTTGCACAAGCCGAAATCTTTTCTTTTTTCTCATGAATTCCTTATCCCTCTACAACCAAATATCGCCCATCGCCAACGGCAAACACTTCCTCTGCCTCCAGAATTTCTTCTTCAAGCATTCCCACGATGTCCATCTCTTCTTCCAAATATTCCAGAACTTCCTTTTTGTCCTTACAGACGATTGCCATGCAGTCCTCCAGAAATGCTTCCGCCTCCTCCTGTGTCTCTGCAACCTTCTCCGGGAACAGTTTTAACTGCTGCTCAAGAAATGCTGCAACGCAAGCGTCATCATATTCATAACTACTCATTTCAAAACCTCCTAAAATTATCTGAAACACACTATAGTATAAATGGAACGCTGCAACATTGCAATCAATTTATGGAAATGATTTCCTCCAGACAAAAAGAATATAGCAAACACTCCTTTACCGGCATTCCCATCGTTTTCTCCAATGCCTTTGCATACAATTCCAACTGTGCCTTATATCGCTTTACCAAATCCTGTGCCTGCGCCACACGGTCCGTCTTATAATCCAGCAATACAATACCATCATCCTCCACAAAAAACACATCGATGATACCCTGAATCAAAATCGTATCTGTTGTCGTTGCATCCACAAAAATATCCTGTGGCGATACGCGCATGACAAATGGTTTTTCTTTGTACAATTCGTCTTTTTTTGCCGCTTCCATCATGCGGTCTGCCAATGGTGTATCCATGAACTTCTGCAACTTTGGCACCGACAAGAGTTCTCCATATGCATGCGAAAGCCGCCCACTTTGAAGCATCTCCTCCAACTGTATCTGCAGTGTCTCCCGCCCACAATCTCTTGCAAAATCAAAGCATTCTAAGAACCGATGCATTGCCGTTCCGCGAAGCGCACCTATATTTTCTGCTTTCTCTTCCTTCTTCGAGATAAATGCCGGGACAATCGCCTTTCTCTCCTGTTCCAGAAAGGCAGGTCGCGGGGTTACATCCTCCGCAAATGCTGCTTCCATCTGTCGATGTTTTATCTCGGATACCGAATATTTATTTTTGTATTCCTGCTTTGTCCGGTAGGGATAACAATATGTTATCTGCCGTTCTATCTCCTGGCACATTTCCGGATTGATCTGCGTCATCCACGACAACAGTACCTCTTTATCTCCCTTGTGAACCATCTGCTCTGCGACTTCATTCACCAAAACATCTTTTGGTGTAACAAGCGTGATTGGATATTTTTCTCTTTTTGTCGCAGTCGCGCGCACAATCCACTCTATGAATTGATTTGCACCGTCCCGCATTCCCATCGGCAGGATTTTTGGCGACATATCCCACTTTGCAATCATCTCCTCCGCTTTTGAAACGGCTGCGACGAGAATCAATTTTTCCTTTGCTCTTGTCATGGCAACATAAAGCACGCGCATTTCTTCCCCATACGTGTCATACCGCATGGCTCTCGCCACAACATTTTTGTATACCGTCGTCTCCTTTGTCTGTTTCTCCGGTAAAATCAGATCGAATCCGACACCCAGTTTGGAATGCAGGACCATCTTTCCCGATGTATCTCTTAAATTGAATTGTTTTCCCAAGCCTGCGACAATAACAACCGGGAACTCAAGTCCCTTACTCTTGTGAATACTCATAATGGAAACCGCATCGTCATTCTCACTCAGCAGTGCAGCTTCTCCCATCTCCACTTCGTATTTTTTCAACTGCCCAATATAATTCACAAAATGAAAAAGGCCCTTGTAACTTGTCGCTTCATACTCCACCGCCTTCTCCACAAGCCGATGTAAATTTGCCCTTCGGCTTTCCCCTCGTGGCATCGCCGTCACGTAGGACAAATAGCCTGTATCCTCAAGCAGCATTTCAATAAACTGATGAATCGGCATATCAAAGACAAGTGCGCGCTTCTCCTCCAAAAACTGCAGAAAGTCAGCCACCTTTTTGTCCTCTTCATGCTCGTTTGCATACGCCAGCACAGACTCCATCAGAGAACATTTCTCGCGTCCTGTTTGTATTTTCACCAATTCATCATTCGAAAATGCAAACATCGGAGAATGTAATACTGCGGCAAGCGGGATATCCTGAAACGGATTGTCCAACACCTTTAACAGATTTAAAACAGTCTCCACCTCAATCGTAGAAAAGTATCCCGTCTTGCTTTCCGCGAATGCCGGAATCCCATTTTCCATTAAGACATCCAGCATTTGCTCCGCCATGGTTCCGGGACTTCTCAGCAGGATTACCACATCCGAAAGACGCAGCGGACGCAGTTTCTTTGTTTCTTTATCCGTGACGAACTGTGTCATTCGCAATTGATGAATTCGGTCCGCAATCACCTTCGCTTCATAAGAAACTTTATCCTCTATCGCCGCGTCCTCCAGTTCCTCCTCCACACGGTCACAGATGATAATTTCACCATCAAACATCCCATCCACTTTTTCATAATCCGATGCGCCGCAATTGAGTGCCGCTGCCGCATCGTATTCTACATCTCCCAAGTCCTTGTGCATCAGTGCATAAAATACATCGTTGGTAAATTCCAGAACCTCTTGCCGACTTCGAAAATTCTTTTGCAAATCGATTGCCACATTGCCTTCCTCTTCGCCTGAAAAACGATGGTATTTGTCCATAAAAATCTCAGGGCAAGCCTGTCGGAATGCATAAATACTTTGTTTAACATCACCCACCATAAACATATTATGACCGCCGATGGGTTCTCTTGAGATGCTTGTCAGAATCTCTTCCTGCAAATAATTGCTATCCTGATACTCATCAATCATGATCTCATCAAATGTTTGCCGGTATGCCGCCGCTGTCGGTCTGAGTTCATGTGTTTTCTCATCTTTTAAAATCTTGAGCGCAAAATGTTCGACATCGCTAAAATCCAAAATATTCTTCTTTGTTTTTTGCTCCGAAAATGCCTGTGCATACACCATCGCGAGTCGGACAATTTCGTGCACGTGCGGTCGTAGCTGCTGCATCTGTGAAACAATCTCTTCGAGCGATTTCGTGCAGTAGCTCTTTTGCAGCTTTGTTATGCCATCTTTCAGTTCGCCGCGCGACTCCTTGACACGCTGCAAAAGCGCCTCATCCTTCTCGTAATTTCTCGGCTTCACTCCGATTCTTCCATATGACATTTCCCGCATTGCCTTATAGAATCTGACGACATCCGAAAACGCGAGAAGTTCCTCATACATTTCAACATCATGTTGTAAGCCTGTCATATAGCAATCCGGTCCCATCTCTGTTTGACAGTCCAAAAGCAGGCACTTTGTCTGTTCCAACGCCTCCTGCAGCGACCCCCGCACCGTCTGCATCATAAGGACGAACCATTTGCTGTCTGCCAAAGCATCGACACTGTCTATATCATACGCCAAAGTCACCTGTTCTAACCATTCCTCCGGCCATGGATAACTCTGTGACTTTTCATACAGCGAAAAAATCATGTCTGTAACCGCAACATCGGAATGACCACTCGCATACGTGTCAACAAAGTTTAGAAAAGAGGATTCCCTCTCCCCTTTTGCCTGCTGATACTGTTCTTCCATCATCTGCTCCATCACAGCAGTCTGCATTAGTTTTAATTCCCCTTCGTCCGCAATGCGAAATCCCGGGTCCAAATCAACTTCATAGAAATAATTGCGGACAATATGATTACAAAAACTGTCTATCGTGGTGATAAATGCGCTGTGCACCAAGGTTGCCTGACGCGCCAGATAAGGATTTCCCGGGTCCTCGGCAAGCGCATCCTGAATTGCCTTAAGCACACGCTCCCGCATCTCTGCTGCCGCCGCCTTTGTAAAAGTAACCACTAAAATCTTATCGACATCGACAGGATTTTTCTCGTCTGTCACCCTTTGGATAATGCGCTCAACTAAAACGGCCGTTTTGCCGGAACCCGCCGCAGCAGAAACAAGCATATTCTTTTGTCTTGTATCAATAACCTTTTGTTGCTCCGCCGTCCACTTCGTCATTTGCCGTCCTCTCCTTTCGCAAGCGATAGATCTCCAAATCCTTTCTCATCAAATCCATAATCTCTGCCCGCTCCTTCGGCGCACGCAGGCAGCGATACGCATAGCCCTCAATGCCGGCATCAAATCCACAGATGCCATGATATTCACAATAATCACAGCCTGTATCCTTTTTTATCTTGTACGGAGCACAGTCCACCTCCCCGCGAACCATCGACCGACCGCTTTTTTCTAAGAGCATCTGCACATAATCGCCCAGAACGAAAAACTCCTCATCCGAAATCACATGAGACTTTGCATCGGGTTCCTTCTCGTCATTTAATCTCACGGGGATCACATCCGATCCCCCCTGCAAACCGTGGTCCATTGCCTGAATTACTTCATGATCCCGATTTAAAAATCCCTTCACACGCAGTTCTTTTAAAATCGCATTTTCTGTCCCTTTTTGGGTGGCGGCACCGGCATCGACAAGCGGACGTGCAATATGATAATAAAACATTGCTCCCGGTCGAATGGCTTTGTCGGGATATTGTCGTTTCAATCCCTCCATCGTGGCATTCATATATAACACAAGCTGCACCTGCAATCCATGATACAACTGTTGAAAATCCAAGTCATTGTTTCCGGATTTGTAATCCACAATTTTCACATAAACGCAATCCTTTGTCTCATACAAATCCATACGGTCAATCTTTCCCCGAAGACGCATCGTGTGCATATCATCCAGTTGAAACCTTAGCGATTCCAAATCGCCGACCTCCTGAAAATCCACCTCAAACGCCGTCGGCTCAAAAGACCCCCTGCGCACCTGTTCTGTCAGCGCCCACACGGTCTGGCTCAATGTCAATTTCATCTTATGCATCCTATACGTATCTCTGGCGCTTTCCAGCAACTGTGTTTTTGCCATTGTCTGATAGGTGTGCGTGATGGCTTCCTCCAAGAGTTCCGACATCTGCTCCTCTGTAATGGTGTACCAATTCACATCCGGCCTGCCTTGAAGTTCTTTCGAGTAGTACTCCAGCGCATTGTGGTAAAGGTTTCCGATATCAACCGCCGCAAATTCGTGTTCCTGCCTTTTTTGAAGCTGCAAGCCATACTTTAAAAAATAGGCATACGCACATCTCGCATACTGCTCCAACCGGCTGACACTCTCTCCCATATGTTTTCCAAACACGGCATCGACCGCCGCCGCTGAAAGCGCCTCTTTTTTATGAACAAAAAATGCCGCTTCCAACCACTTAGATACAACAGAATCCTCTTTCTGATTTTCCCATGCCAGCAATGCCTGTGCCTCTTTTGAAAGCACCCCGTCCGCTGCATATGTGCGCAGATTTTCCACCAGATATTCCTGTGCCATTTCCCTCGTGAGCATGCGCTGCCCTGCAGAGAGTTCCTCAATCATCCGCATTTTTACCTGCGGAAACATCTTGCTTAATGCAGGGAGTAGATATGACTGTCTCGTCGCTTTTCCACCATTGTCTACACGCGCATAAGTAACCACCAGTTTCTCCGAGGGCTTTGTCATCACAAAGTAAAGATAAAACCGTTGCATAAACGCCTTCTCCCGGTCTGTCGGCGCCAATTCAAACGCTGCATCCTTCAACTGCTGTCTCTCCAACTGAGAAAGAATGCCGCTGCTGCCAACAGCCTTTGGTATCGCGCCATCACATGCACCGACCAAATATAAGACCTTAATGTCAGCCAAACGCGTTCGCTCAATGTCCCCGATCATCACGCTGTCATTTCCCGGTGGAATCACACCTACACGAATAGATTCAAATCCCGTTGAGAGCAACTGTGCATATTCTGTAAATGTCATTTCCTCCGCCCCAAGAAGTGCGACAAGTTTATCCAAAAGATTCATGACAACACCATATATCCGGCTATACATATTCGCCTTTACCTCGTCCTGCTTCTGCGCAAACACATCCGCTTTCTTTTGGAGTTTCTCTTCCATTTTATAGTGGCAAATCCATCGGTACAATGCCGTTGAAATCGCCTCCACACTGCCCCGTCTGCCCGGAAATTCTTTGTGAAACGGCAGAAGCGGCGCAATCAGTTTTTCCCGAAGTTCATTGATCCGCACCAACTGCTCTGCCGTGTATTCCGAAGGTAAATATGTAAAAGGCTCGCGATACTTTGCAAACCCGCGAATCCCCGACGCCAGCAGATAATTCTCCAAATCATCCACCTCTCCCATCGTCATATCCGTCATGCCACTGCGAAGCAATCGCAGCACGCTCTCGTAGGAATAATTTTCCTCGAGCACGGCAAACAAACTCTTAATGCTCTCAATCAATGGGTGAAATACAATCTCCGTTTTCACATCGACAAAGTAAGGAATGTGTAGTTTCTCAAAAATTCCCGGAGCTAAATGCGCATACGAATCCATGTCTGCACACACAACTGCAAACTCTCCATATCGCATATTCTTTTCTCGTACCTGTTTTTCTATCTCACAGGCAACATAGGTAAGCTCCTGTCTCGGCGTCACCAAACTTACCAATTCGATACCATCTTTCGCCTTGTGTCTATCTGCAAAAGCTCTGCTATCCTGACGGAACAAATTGCGCTCTAAATGTTCTAAATATCCCCCGCTTACAAATCGTCGTTTTTCGTTTTCTTTCATCGAAATCAGAGGATCGATTTCTACCCCAACCGCATTTGCCATTTTTGCCAGCCGCACCACCATCCGCTTACTCATTGCAAACAAATCCTGTTCTTCCGGCTCCTGATACACCCCTTCTTCCGAGTCACAGGTCACCGTAACCATCACCTTTTTCGCCAGTGTCAAAAGCATCTGCAAAAACTGGTTCTGTATGGGTGTAAATCCTGTAAAGCCGTCGAACACCACCGTAGCGCCTGCAAGAATCTTTGACTCCTCCGCCACATCCATAAGTTTCTGCAGAATCTCCTCCGCTGTAATATAGTGACCCTGCAATCTCTCGTGATACTCGGTATATATCGTCAAAATATCCCGCGCCTTGTTATGATACGCTTCACTCATCGTCGGATGCGCAGCCATCTTGGAAAAATCCTCCGGCGTAATATCATACTGCATCAGTTCGGAAATCAAAGATTTTATCTGCGCCACATATCCGGGCTTTTTCATATTTCTGCCAAGTGTCTGCAGCTCCTCTTTTTTATCCTGAGCAATCTTTCTGAGCAGCAGATGCTTGCCTGTCTCCTCCAAGACCTCCAGGGTGTCTGTACCAAGCTCATCAAACACACGATATGCCATCCGCTCAAAACTTAACACGTCGATATTCATAATCCCATGTGCCGGATGCATCTTCACCAACTGCTGTTGTGTATGCATCGTAAACTGCTCGGGAACCACCACCAGATAATTTCCTTTTGGATGTTCCATCGCCTGCTCTATCACATACTGATACAAATATGTCGATTTTCCACTTCCCGCATTTCCCACAACAAACTGTAAGGACATCTCTCTCCTCCTAAAACAAATGGGAACGGGGCAAAAGCCAATGGCCCTTGCCCCGTCTTCTCATTAAATCATCTCATCAACAATAGGCTCTACTACCGGTTCACTGTTTCTCGGTTGAAATCCATCATCAAATTTGATTGCATCATAGAGCATCGCCTCTGCCTGATAGATATATGGATTCACATAGAAGACGCCCAAAATTCCAAGCGTAAGACCGCTGAGAAAAATCCATCCGATAAACGACAAGTCAAATACAAATGCTTTCCATTTGTTTCCCGTCATCATGCGCTTGCTGATGACAAACGCTTCCTTGCTGCTCAGAGAAGGATCCTCCGCCAAAAGATAGGGAATCATACGATACTCATATATTTTGATAATACCCGGAATAATCAAAAGCAATGACCATAACGCTACAAACAAATCACGAAAAAACATGGTTTTTACTTTGTTCAGAAATCCATGAGCAAATGACACACTCAACTCCTTTAATTCAGCCGCCTCCTTGATATTTTTGTAGAAGAAGTTAAAACATCCGATTTGCAACGGATTCAATACAAAAATCTTGAGCAGGATTGCGATTGCCAACACGATAAGAACGATAACAACAAAGAAGAAGCCATGTCCTGCCATTATCTCATAATAAACCATCGTCAAACCCCGCTCAATCACATCCTCCGCGCCTTGAAGTATTTCCTCATTTATTTCCTCAATATCCTGTGAATAGTTTGAATAATCGAAACTTGTCACGCTGCCGCCAGCTGCCACAAACGCCAGAATCAATCCGACCAAAACCATACGCCAATAGTTAACTTTTAGTCTTCCCCTCGCCGATTCTTTGATTACTTTTCTTGACCACATACACCGATTTTCTCCTTTTCTTATAGTATATTCTTTAATCTCTTGACTCTATCACGATTAAAGTGCCTTCTTTTACCAGGATACTTGCTTTCTCATCCACAATTTCATTACTGACACCAAGCGAAGTGTATCCTGTCAAGGTCACGTCTGTCAGCGGATAATAAAATCCTTTCATCGTAACACCTGTTGCCGTGCCCTGCATCGGGAATACAGATACATACTTACCAAATTGGTCCTTCCTTGCAATCGACCATGTATCCTTTACCAGGCGGATACGATTGTGTGGATCTAACAGCACTGCATTTCTATGAAAGGAAAATGCTTTGCCTAAAACAGAAATATTTCCAAGAACATGGTCCAACCGCGTCCCTGTTCCACCGAGAATCACAATATCGCCTTCCGTACGCTCGAGTGCCAGCATCAGCGCCGCCTCCGTATCGGTGTCATCCTTTACCGGTTGCAACCGCGTCACACGCTCCGGATGTTTCTCTGCAAAGGCTTTTCCCTCCGCTGAAACGGAATCAAAGTCACCAATGATGTATTCCGGCGTAATGCCAAGCGCAAGGCAAGCCTCCAATCCCCTATCAACTGCAATCATCGTCACATTCTCATCGTTTGAAAGCTGCTCCTTTGCAAATGCAATATCGATTGTGCCACCGGTAAAAATAAATATCTTCATAAATCCACTCTACTTCATATGCTCAAGAAAACTCTGCACATTTGCTGCTGCATCGCCCTGAAACACGGCGCAGCCTGCAACAATGACATTTGCACCGGCATCCAAAATCTCATCAATATTATCCAGTGTCACGCCACCATCAATCTCGATGTCAGGCTTACTGCCTCTCTCACCAAGCATTCTTCGCAAATCTGTAATCTTGTCCAAGGTATAAGGAATAAAGGACTGTCCGCCAAAGCCCGGATTTACAGACATGATCAAAACCATATCCACCATGTCAAGGACATGTGTAATTGCTGAAATCGGCGTTGCAGGATTTAAGGCAACGCCGGCCAGTACGCCAAGTTCCTTGATATGAGAAATCGTGTGGTCCAAGTGTCTGCATGCCTCTGCATGTACCGTGACAATATCAGCCCCTGCGTCTACGAAATCCTCCACAAATCGGTCCGGTTCTTCCACCATCAAATGCACGTCCAGAATCTTGTCCGTGTATTTTCGAATATCTGCGACCACCGGCGCTCCAATCGTTATGTTTGGCACAAACGCTCCATCCATAACATCCACATGAATGTATTGCGCCCCTGCCTCATCAATCGTCTGAATCTCTTCTCCCAATCTGCCATAATCGGCTGATAAAATCGATGGTGATAAACAGTTCATCTTTCACTCCTTGTATCAGTATTTCTTTATGTTTGACAGTTCCTCGTACAGCAATCTGTAATTGTCATAACGAATCTGTGATATCTCACCTCTCGACAGGGCATCCTTCACCCCGCATTTCGGTTCGTTCACATGCACACAGCCCGGAAAACGGCACTGCTCCTGATATTGTAAAAACTCCGGATAACAATCTCTCAGGTCTTCCTTTTCGATTGCAGGAACATACATCGAACTGAAACCCGGTGTATCCATGATAAAGGTCCTATCGTCAATGGCAATCAATTCACTATGCCTCGTTGTGTGTTTGCCTCTGCCAATCTTCTCACTGACACATCCCGTCTCCATAACGATGTCCTGCTGGAGTTGATTGATCAGCGACGATTTGCCCACGCCGGACGGTCCTGCCACCGTCGTCGTTTTTCCCTGTAATAAATCGAGTATTTCCTGCTTCCCATCGCCGGAGAGCGCATGCGTAAAGTGGACCTCATACCCTGTATTTGCATAGATATCTGCCAAGCGTTCCCGCTCCTTCTCATCGCACAAATCCTGCTTATTGAAACAAATGTGTACGGGGACATCCTGGTACTCCATCATCACCAAAAAACGATCGAGCAAATTAAAATTCGGTTTCGGTGATTCCGTCGCAAAAATCACGAGTGCCTGATCCACATTGGCAACTGCCGGCCGAATCAGTGCATTTTTGCGAGGAAGAAGTTCTCTGACATTTCCGATATGATTCTCTTCATCCAGTACGTCAATCTCCACATTATCACCGACCAACGGCTTGAGCTGTTTTTTTCGAAAGACGCCTTTTGCCTTACATTCATAAATTCCGGATTCCACTACATAAACGTAGTAGAATCCGGAAATTCCTTTCACAATCTTTCCTACCATCCAGATTTCCTATGTTATTGTTTCGAAAAACTCAACGATGTTTCTTTGTTTACACCTTCGCCTGTAATCACCAGTTTTCCGGAGGAAGTAGCAATGTCTTTTGCATTGATGCGAAGTGTACCGCCTGCAGGCACAGACCATGTTGCCCCGGGAACAGCAGTTCCTTCAGCATCATACAACGTAACCGAAACATCGACTGCATTGTCATTTGTGTACTCGCCTGAGTAACTATAATATACCGGCTTCTTTCCATCACTGACAACCAAATCAACCGATGTGCCGGAATCTACTGTTTTTCCTTCGACAATACCCTGACTGATAACATGCCCCTGCGCTACATTATCACTGTATGATGTTGTGATGTTGCCAACCTTCAATCCTGCCTGTGCCAGTGTATTTGCAGCTTCCTGCTGCGTCTGACCGGTAACGCTTGGTACCTGAACCGCCTTGATACCCGCACTCACTTCGATTGTAATTGTGTCACCCTTCTTACCGGTTCCGGTCGGTGTCTGGCTGATGACCGTCCCCTCCGGGACTTCGTCTGTATAGGTATACTTCGTGTTCGCCTTGAAGCCCTGATCCTCCAGTGTCTTAATCGCAACGTCCTCTTCCAACCCTTCGACATTCGGAATCGTCACATCACCCACACCGCTGCTGACTGTAATCTTAACCTTTTCAGCAGTAGAAACCTTCTCGCCTTTATCATACTGCTGTTTCATGACAACACCTTCATCCACCTTGTCAGATGATTCATAAATAATCTTATATGGAATGCCCGCTTTCTTGAGCGCTGCCTCTGCTTCGTCCTCTTCCATACCGACAACGTCGATCATCTCAACCGTCTCTTTTGTCTCCGCGTCATCATTGTCGTTGCCGGTGCCAAAGTGGAAAATACCTGCAAAACTGCCAATGATATAGACCACAATACCAAGAATAACAACCGCTGCCGCAATCGCCATAATCGTAATTGCCTTATCCAGTTTCGGATTCACAGGACCCTCGTCTTCCTCTTCGTCCAACTCATCCTCATCTAAATCACTATCATTGAGGAGTTCTTCTTGAATCTTTGCCTGCTCCTCTTCCGAGATAACGCGTGTCTTATCTGCTTCCTCCGGATTCACAATCGTGACAAAATCTTCATTTGGACTTACCAGAGACTTTTTCAAATCCATAAGCATATCTTCCATGGAGGCGTATCTGCGATCCGGACTCTTCATTGTTGCCTTCTGAATGATCTTTTCCATACTGATTGGCAAATCAGCAGCATATGCCGACGGTGCCACCATATCTTCCTGCAAATGCTGGAGGGCAATTGCAACTGTAGTATCCCCATCAAACGGAACACGACCTGTCACCATCTCATACATGACAATACCCAAAGAATAAATGTCACTTCTGGCATCCACATAACCGTTTCTCGCCTGCTCAGGTGAAGAGTAATGTACAGAACCCATCGTATCCGCATGAATGGTGTTAGAGGACGATGCTCTCGCAATGCCAAAGTCTGTAACTTTTACCTTGCCCTCTGTAGAGATAATGATATTTTGAGGCTTGATGTCTCTATGAATAATACCTTTGTTGTGAGCAGCCTCGATTCCGCGGCCCACCTGAATCGCAATGCTGATTGCCTCTTTAAAATTTAACTGCCCCTTTTTCTCTATATACGTCTTTAATGTAATACCCTCGACATATTCCATAACGATATAATACATATCGTTCTCGCTTCCAACATCATAGATATTTACAATATTTGCATGTTCCAATCCTGCAGCAGACTGCGCCTCTGAACGGAATTTCGTGACAAATGTCACGTCCTCTGCAAACTCCTGCTTTAATACTTTTACTGCAACCTCTCTGCCCAAAATATGATCTTTCGCTTTGTAGACATCAGACATTCCGCCTGTACCGATTTTATCCAAAATCTCATAACGATCTGCAACATAATTTCCCTTTGTTAACATGTTCTCACCTCATCTAATTTAACGATTCTATTATCAGAACTGTAATATTATCTCTTCCGCCAGCATCGTTGGCTCCCTGTATCAAACGCGCAACCTTATCTTCGACCGAATCCTTGGAAGTCATTATCTCGAGAATACAGGATTCGTCAACCATCGTCGTCAAGCCGTCCGTACACATCAAAACTGCTTCCACACCGGAAAGCTCCACATCAAAAAAGTCCACCCGAACTTTTTCCTCTGCTCCTACTGCTCTCGTAATAAGATTCCTTCTTGGATGATGCTGTGCTTCTTCCTTTTGCATTTCACCCTTACGCACCATCTCACCAATCACCGAGTGGTCTTGTGTCACCTGCTGTAGTTTTCCATCCCGTACCACATACAGACGACTGTCTCCCACATTAGCGACTCGCATCAAATCACTATCGACAGTCGCTGCAACCATCGTTGTGCCCATGCCGGCTTTCTCTTTATCTGCCGACGCTTCCTGATATATCGTCTCGTTTGCAATTGTAATACCTTGATAAATTGCCGGAACTGCTTCCGCTTTCAGATTTCCTGCAATCGATTCCTTTACCAAATCAATCGCTTTGTTTGATGCATAATCACCTGCATTATGGCCTCCCATACCATCTGCTATCAAAAACAGATTGGCAAGCGAGCCGATTGGTTCAAGCGTTGCAAAAACTGCATCCTGATTCTGAGATCGCATCCGTCCGGTATCCGTCATGAAAGAAATTCTCATGGTATTAACCTTCCTATGTCTCTGCTATATGTTTTCTTCTCAGTTGTCCACAGGCCCCATCAATATCTCGACCCATTTCCCTTCTGATTGTAACATTTATCTTATATTTTTCAAGTTTATTTTTGAATGCCTCAATCACGACCCTGTTGGATTGCACATAGTCTCTTTCTTTGATTGGGTTTACCGGAATCAAATTTACATGACAGTTGATTCCACGAATGAGGCTTGCCAATTCCTTCGCATCCTCCCCGCTATCGTTAACGCCGGCTACCAGACTGTATTCAAATGTAATACGTCTTTTCGTCTTATCAAAATAATATGCACAGGCATCCACCGCCTCGTGAATATCGTATTTGTTGGCAATCGGCATCAGCTCCAGGCGCTTCTGTTGATTTGGTGCATGGAGGGAAAGTGCCAGCGTAATCTGCAGCCCTTCCTCCGCCAATTCGCGTATGCGAGGTACAATTCCACAAGTAGAAACCGTTATGTTTCGCTGACTGATGTTGGCGCCTTTTTCATCGGAAAGCAGCCGGACAAAGCGAACCATGTTGTCGTAATTGTCCATCGGTTCGCCCGTCCCCATCACGACAACATGTGATATGCGTTCTGCGGTATCCCGCTCAATCGCGTAGATTTGGTCGAGCATTTCCGACGGTGTCAGATTGCGCAACAGGCCATCTAGCGTGGACGCGCAAAAGCGGCATCCCATTCGACACCCTACCTGTGATGATACACAAACAGAATTGCCGTGTTTGTATCGCATCAGAACGCTTTCAACCACATTGCCATCTGCAAGTGCGAACAAATACTTTCTCGTCCCATCCTCTTTTGAAACCTGACAATCTGCCTTTTTCAATGAGGTATACACCGTTTGTTCCTGCAGTCGTGTTTTCCATTTGTTTGAGATGTTTGACATTTCTTCATAGGATGCTGCTTTATGTACATGCATCCATTCATATAACTGCCTGCCGCGGAAAGACTTTTCTCCCATCGACTCTGCAAATGCAATCACATCGTTATAAGACAAAGATTTTATGTCGACTTTTTCCTGATTCATCGTTCCTTCCTTTTCATTCTCGCGTAAAAGAAACCATCCTGTGCCTTCGCCACCGGAAGCAGTTGCTGCATATCCTCAAGCGCATATTCTGAATGCTCCCGCAAAAACCAATGGACATTGTCCTGATTTTCATCTTTGCAAATGGTGCATGTGGAATACAACAATGTTTTGCCCGGCTTTACATATTCGCAGACTGTTCCCAGAATTTTTTGCTGCAGTTCTGCCAACTCCAACTGCTTCTCACGTGTCATATGATACTTGATATCCGGTTTACCTGCAATCACTCCCAGACCGGAACACGGCGCATCACAGATTACAATATCCGCCTGTTCTGCGGATGCTTCCCGGCGCACTGTCGCATCCCACTTTACGGCATGAATGTTTGACAGTCCGCTTTTTTTTATGTTTTCTTTCATCAAAGACACTTTATAATCCGATACATCCCGCGCCTCCACACAGCCCGTTCCATGCAAAAGTTCCGCCGCATGCAGACTCTTTCCTCCGGGAGCCGCACACACATCAATGATATAATCTCCTTCTTTGATTCCTGCCACATGTGCAACCATCATAGAACTAAAATCCTGCACATAAAACAAACCTTCTGTAAATTCCGGTATGGCATTTAAATAATCATAACCCGAAATATACAGTGCATACGGAATCGCTTCACATTCCTCCACCTGTATCTGCTCAGCCTCGAAACGTGCCGTCAGTTCTTTTTTTGTAATACGAGCCGTGTTTATGCGAATACATGTCTTCTTTTCCTGCATAAGTGCATCCAGCATTTGCGCCAGCGTATCATGATCATAGGATTCGCTCCACAAATCCACAATCCACTGCGGCATTGCATACTTTTCCGAAAGCGAATCAAAGGAAATACCGGCTTTGTTTCTCGAAATATTGCGAAGCACGCCGTTGACATATCCGCCGAGACCTGCGTATCCTTTTTTCTTTGCCAATTTTACGGACTCGTTGCACACAGCCGAATCCGGCACGCTGTCCATGTAGAGAATCTGATAAACACCGCTGCGCAAAATGGTGCGAACGACAGGCTTCATTTTTGAAATCCTCGGCTTTTTCACAAATCGATTTAAAACCGCATCAATTTGAATTACCCGCTCTACCGTTCCTTGGGTAACGCGGGTAATAAATGAGCGCTGCTGTTTGGACAAATACTGATATTTGTCCAGCGCTGCTCCCAATACAAGATGCGAATATCCATCCTGTTCTAAGATTTGTTCTAAGATGTCGACAACAATCTCTCTAAGATTGGGCTCAGTCACGATTTTTTCCTCCAAATAAAAGTATCAGACGAAGCAACTGTAAAATCGCTGCCGCTGCACTTGCCACATAGGTGAGCGCCGCCGCCTTTAGTACCTTCTTTGTGCCTTGTAACTCCTTCTGAGAAAGTGTTCCCGTACTGTCCAAAAAGTTCAGTGCTCTCGCCGATGCATTGAACTCAACCGGAAGTGTCACAAGCTGGAACAGAACCGCCAGTGAGAATGCCCAAATACCAACGGAAATCAAAACAGAACTCATTGTGTTGTTAAAAAGAAGCCCGATGATGATAAGCGGCCACGCTAAGGTAGAACCAATATTTGCAACCGGAACAATCGCACTGCGAAGCTGCAATGGCACATAGGCTTTCTGATGCTGAATCGCATGTCCGCATTCATGTGCTGCCACACCGATTGCCGCCACACTTGTTGAATTGTAAACACTGTCAGATAGATTCAATGTCTTTTTCTTCGGATTGTAATTATCTGTCAAATTTCCCGAAATATGCTGCACCTTCACGTCATAGATACCGGACATCTGCAACATTCTCTCCGCAGCCTGCGCTCCGGTCAAACCGGATGCACTGCGCACTTTATTGTATTTTGCATACGTTGTTTTCACTCTTGCCGATGCAATCAGACAAATCACTGCTCCAATCAAGACCATAATGTAAGTCGGGTCCATAAATCCATAATAATATCCACCGTACATAACCTGTACTCCTTTCTTTACTCCATCGATTCACCCAAAATAGTTCCTGCAGCAAGCGCACGACCTCGCAGGAAGTCTGCTGCTGCCATACGCTTTTTCCCTTCGAGCTGTATCTCCTCCAGCACAAGAACGCCTTGTCCCGTCTGTACCCAGACGCCGGCATTCTCCGCTCTTAGGATTTCTCCCGGCTTTGCGCCTTTCGCTTCACTTTCCTCTACTCTCGCCCGCCAGATTTTTAATGTTTTGCCGGAAAGTTTCGTAAATGCACTCGGCCATGGATTCAACCCCCGAATCAAACGCTCCAGTTCAACTGCGCTCTTTGAAAAATCCATCACTCCAAAACTCTTCTTTATCATACCCACATGCGTAGCATCAGATTCGTCCTGTGGCATCGGTGTTATGTTTCCTTTTTCTAATTCCGCCATCGTGCGGACAATCAATTCTCCACCTACGACAGCCAAACGGTCAAACAAACTCCCGCCTGTCTCATCCTCAGCGAGTGTCACCTCCTGTTTTAGAAGCATATCTCCATCGTCAAGTCCGACACCCATCTGCATCGTTGTAACGCCGCTGACCTCATCACCGTTAATCACCGCCCATTGAATTGGTGCAGCGCCGCGATATTTCGGAAGCAACGATGCATGCACATTGACACATCCAAATTTTGGCATCTCTAAAATTTCTTTTGGCAAAATCTGTCCGAATGCGGCAACGACAAAAATGTCCGCCTCATATCCTTTTAATGCCTCGACTGCCTCCGGCTCGCGGATGCGCGTCGGTTGAAATACCGGAATGCCGCGCTCGACGGCCCATTCCTTTACCGGGGGAAACTGCATTTCCTTCCCCCTGCCCTTTGGTTTGTCCGGCTGCGTCACCACAAGCACAATCTCGTGCCCTGCTGCCGCAATCGCATCCACGGTTGACACTGCAAAATCGGGTGTCCCCATAAAAACAACTTTCACTCTTCTTCCTCCGTATCATTTGTCACATCGTGAAGTGGTCCCTCTACTAATTCGGTGTACATATGACCATCCAAGTGGTCAATCTCATGTAAAAGAGCACGCGCCAAAAGCCCTTCGCCTTCGATCTCATACTCCTTCATATCCTGATTCAACGCCCTTACCTTTGCATGATCTGGTCTTGTAACCTGTCCGGATTTGCCCGGAAGCGAAAGACAGCCTTCCTCACCTGTCTGCTCACCTGCCGTCTCAAGCACCACCGGATTAATCAATACGATCGGACCTTCTCCCACATCAATCACTGCAATTCTTCGCAGGACGCCAACCTGCGGTGCCGCAAGTCCCACTCCATCTTTTTCATACATCGTCTCAATCATATCCTCAATCAATGTCTCAGTACGCGAAGACATCTTTTCCACCGGACGGCACACCTTCTCCAGTACGCTATCGCCCTGCACTCTAATTTGTCTTAATGCCATATTCTCCTCCTCATTCTAGAACCCGCTCATCGGGTCAAAATCAAACCACACAGAAACATCCCGATACTCCCCGGCATTTAATAAGTATTCTTCGACTTTGTCTTTTAGCCTCACCAGAGTATCATAATCTGTATGTTTCAGATAAATAATCTTTTTGTATATATCATTGACTTTTGCAATGGTCGCATCCGCCGGTCCCATGCACAAGACACTGTCATCTGCCTCTTTTAGAATCGATACAATCTGCTTCGCCTGCCCTGCGGCATGTTCCTCTACCTGGCAATTCACTTGAATCACAAGCATATGTGCCGCCGGCGGATATTTCATAATCTTGCGATATGCAATTTCCTGTTCATAAAATCTCTCATAATCCTGATCCTTTGCCGCCAAAACACTGTAATGCTCCGGCTGATAGGTCTGCATAATAACCTGCCCCGGACGCTGTCCTCTTCCGGCTCGACCTGCCGCCTGCGTCAGCAGTTGGAAGGTTCGCTCCGCACTGTGAAAGTCACTCGAATTCAAGGACAAATCTGCCGCTAAAACGCCGACCAATGTCACTTTCGGGAAATCATGACCTTTGACAATCATCTGCGTTCCAATCAGAATGTCTGCCTCCTCATTTGCAAATGCTTCTAAAATCTCCTGATGACCATGTTTCCCCCGCGTTGTATCCATATCCATACGAAGCACACGCGCCTGCGGAAATCTTGCCTTAACCACATCTTCAAACTTTTGTGTCCCGGCTTTAAAACCACCGATAAACTTGGAACCGCATTCCGGACAAAGCGTGGGTTTTTCCATCTCATAACCGCAATAATGACACTGCATCTTATCCCCTCTATGTAAACTCAGGGATACATCGCAATGGGGACATTTTACCACATGCCCACACGCCCTGCAAGAAACAAATCCAAGTAGCCCTCGTCGATTGATAAAAAGCATCGTCTGCTCTTTTTTTCTCAGCCGGTCCTCCATCAATTCCATGAGCCGATTGCTCAGAATCGAGCGGTTGCCGTTTCGCAATTCCTGACGCAAATCAATAATCTCACACGCAGGAAGCGGCTTATCCTCCACTCGCTTTGTAAGCGTCAAAAGAGAATACTCCCCCTCTTTTGCACGCGCAAAACTCTCCACCGATGGCGTCGCTGAACCAAGCACGACCGTTGCACCAGCCAACTGTGCCCGTGCAATCGCGGTTTCCCTCGCATGATATTTCGGAACTGTCTCACTCTTGTAGGAAGTTTCATGTTCCTCATCTATAATGATAAGTCCCAAATTTGAAAAAGGTGTGAACAGCGCACTTCTCGGCCCCACCATAATACGGATGTCACCCGCCTTCGCGCGCTCGAACTGGTCAAAGCGCTCCCCCGGCGTCATCCTTGAATTTATAATGGAAACTTTATTTCCAAACCTGCCATAAAACCGCATCACGGTCTGGTAAGTCAGCGCAATCTCCGGAATCAAAACAATGGCGGATTTTCCCTGTTCAATACAGAAAGCAATTAACTCCATATAGACCTGCGTCTTACCGCTGCCTGTCACACCATACAAAAGATATGTCTTATTCTGCCCCTCTCGCCAGTCCCTTATCACTGTATCAACCGCGTTCCTCTGTTCATCACTTAAGATGACGACTTTCTTCTCTCCCTCACCTACTGCAACCGGATTTCGGTAATCTCTCGATGAAATAATCTCCACCCAGCCGTTCTTTTCAAAGTCGCGAATTGATGTGGACGGAATATGTAACTTCCCGGTAATGGTATCCCACGGAATACTTCCCTGTTCCATCAACTCCTGAAGCAATCTCTCCTTCGCGACGCTATGCCCTTTTCTCGCAATCAAATTTGTAAATTCTATCTTTGCCTGTTCTTTGTCCAAAAGCAGATGCACCGTCTTTTTTTCTTTAATGCTCTCCTTTTTCTTAATCGGAATCACGGTCTTTAACGCCTGATTCATCGTCGAACCGTAATTACGCTTCATCCACGCTGCCAGCGCAATCAACTGTGACTCGATCGCAATACTGTCCTTCACTACACCGCAAATCGATTTCATCTTCGCCGGGTCCCACTTTGGTTCCTCCGAAAACTCCACCACATATCCCTTGATGCGGCGACTTCCATTACCAAAAGGAATCACTACCTGCGTGCCAAGCTGCACCTTATCCTGCAGTGCCTCAGGCACCACATACTGAAATGTCTTATCCAGTTTTTCATGGGAAATATCAATTACCACGTCTGCGTATTTCATACGACTTCTCCCATTCCTCTCCTTCTATAGATTCAGGCGCCGCCTGAGAAATTACTCCCGGGAAAGTTCCTCCAACACTTCCGCGATGAGAATACGCTCATCCATCGGATATTTTTTTCCTTTGATTTCCTGGTAGTCCTCGTGCCCTTTGCCAGCGAGGACGATGATGTCGCCCTCCTGTCCGTTTGCAATCGCGTATTTGATTGCCTCCTTGCGGTCGATGATTTCGACATACTTGCCGTCCGTCTTGCCGATGCCGATTTTGATATCATCGATGATGGCCTGCGGCTCCTCAAAGCGCGGATTGTCGGAAGTGATAATCGTAAGGTCGGCAAGCTTGCCTGACACCTCACCCATCTCAAAGCGACGAAGCTTGGAACGATTGCCACCGCAGCCAAAGAGACAAACCAATCGTTTCGGATTGTACTCCTTTAAGGTTGACAATAAACTCTCAAGGCTCATTGCGTTGTGCGCGTAATCAATCATCAGTGTAAAATCGTCAGAGACAGGTATCATCTCGATACGTCCCTTTACCTTTGCAACCTTTAGCGCATCCTTCATATCGTCCAAGGTCACACGGAAATGGTGACAAATCGCAATCGCCGTCAGCGAATTGTAGACGCTGAAACGCCCCGGTACGTCGATCTCAATCGGACCCTTTACAAGTCCGTCGACATCATAGGAAACGCCGAGATAGCCCGGGCGATGCACAAGCTTGACATTCGTGGCACGAATGTCTGCCTCTTCTGAAAATCCAAAACGCTCCACCTCACATGTATGGTTTTTCAATATCTGCTCCACATGTTTGTCATCTGCATTGACAATGCCAAGTCGGCATTTTTGGAACAAAAGTGATTTGCACTCCATATACTCCTCAAAAGACGCGTGTTCATTTGGTCCAATGTGATCCGGTTCGATGTTCGTAAAGATACCGATGTCAAAGGTGAATCCATCCACACGGTGCAGCATAAGCCCCTGCGAAGAGACCTCCATCACCGCATACTCGCAGCCTTCCTCCAGCATTTTGCGGAAATATTCCTGAACAACATAGGACTCGGGTGTCGTGTTTGCGGCCGGAATCACCGTGTCGCCGATAATCGCCTCAATCGTTCCAATCAGTCCAACCTTATAACCCGCGTGCTCCAATATGGATTTCACCATGTATGTGGTCGTCGTCTTTCCTTTTGTACCTGTAATTCCGATGACCTTGAGGGTGTCTGCCGGATAATCAAAATACGCCGCTGAAAGATATGCCAAAGCCACGCGTGTGTCGGCAACCTTGATCACGGTCACCTCATCGCTCACATCCACATCCTCCTCAACGACCAGTACCGTTGCTCCTTTTTCTACCACTTCCTTCGCAAAGGTATGACCGTCTGCCACAGCACCTTTGATGCAGACAAACAAGGAGCCTTCCTCCACTTTCCTCGAATCGTAAACAAGTGTCGTAATGTCTTTGTCTACATTTCCCTGTATCACTTCATAATCCAGTTTTTCCAGTAAATTTGATAATGTCTTCATATCATTTTCCTCACTTATTTCATGTCTTTTCCAAATGACCATACTTATTAACAGTATAGCATAACTCCCCGTCAAAAAGTATAGAAAGGCAATAAAAAAGCAGGAGATTTCTCTCCTGCCCCAATCTATTTGCCCGCATATTTCTCTTCGCAGTACTTACAGCGATACACCTCATTTTCCTCGTCCGTCAGAATAAAAATCTGCTTTAATTCCTGCTCAATGGAGGTGATACAACGCGGGTTTTTGCATTTGATTACATTGTGAATTTCTTTTGGAAGCGTCAGTGCTTTTTTCTCCACAATCACGTCTCCCTTAATCACGTTCACCGTGATATTGTGATCAATATAACCCAAAATATCTAAGTCAAGCGCATCAATCGGACATTCCACTTTCAGTATGTCCTTCTTGCCCATCTTGTTACTTTTTACGTTCATAATCATAGCGACCGTACAATCCAACTCATCCAAATGTAAATCGTGATAAATCTTCATGCTCATACCTGCTTTGATATGATCTAATACAAATCCCTCTTGAATTCCGCTAATATTTAACATGTGCCCACCTCCAACAATGTGTAAATCAATGCCATTCGAATATAGACACCATATTGCGCCTGCTTGAAGTAGGCTGCTCTCGGATCGTCATCCACTTCAACAGAAATCTCATTGACGCGCGGCAACGGATGAAGCACCATCATGTTTTCCTTCGCCAATTCCATCTTTTCACTGTTCAAAATATAGAAGTCCTTCATGCGCAAATAATCTTCTTCATTAAAGAAACGCTCCCGCTGCACTCTTGTCATGTACAAAATGTCAAGTTCCGGCATGGCATCCTCCAAGCGCTCCATCTCCTTATAGGGAATGTTGTTCTTATCCAACACGTCCTCGCGAATGTATTCCGGCACACGCAATTCTTCCGGAGAAATCAGCACAAAGTTAATATTGGGATAACGGACTAACGCATTGATGAGCGAATGCACCGTACGACCAAATTTCAAATCACCGCATAGACCGATGGTAAGGTTGCCAATGGAACCCTGCAGGGAACGAATGGTATATAAATCTGTCAATGTCTGGGTCGGATGCTGATGTCCACCGTCACCAGCATTGATGACCGGTATCAAAGAGTGGGTGGATGCGACAAGCGGAGCACCTTCCTTGGGATGACGCATCGCACAGATATCCGCATAGGAAGATATCACGCGAATGGTATCGGAAACACTTTCCCCTTTCGCCGCTGAACTGCTGTCCGCGCTGGAAAATCCCAACACAGAGCCACCCAAATTCATCATTGCCGCCTCGAAACTCAGTCTCGTTCGCGTGCTCGGCTCATAAAAACAGGTAGCCAGCTTTTTGCCGTGACAGCACTCTGCATATTTTTTCGGATTTGCCCGCATATCATCAGCCAAGTCCATCAATTGTTCCAATTCCTCCGTCGTAAAATCCAGAGGGCTCATAACATGTCGCATCGTAAACCTCCACATATTTTTTAGTCCAGTCCAAATAAAGGCATTGTCATAACACGAATGGTGATCGCATCTTCCACTTGCCGCCCGTCACTGTATGTTGTTTTCAATGTCGCCGTATATGTTTTTTTCTTCTTATCATTTAAGACATCCGCCGCCACCTTAAATTTATAATTATCATATACACTCACACGCTCTCCGTCTTCATCCATCACCGTCACCGTGTATGTTTTTTGTGTCTGCGTGATAGAATCATCTACTGCCCGAAGTTTCACTTCAACATCTCCTGTAACTTTTCCCTCTAATTCTTCTGCATAGATGGTGTAAACATCTGCGTTTTGAAGGGCGTCATCGTTTTCGCATACCAGATAAGGCGTCTGTTGTGTCGGTCTGTATGCACTGATTAAGGTATTGACAAACAACCGAATCTCTTTATTTGTGATTGCCGGATTATCAGCGCTCTTAAACGGCGCACTGTGTCCCATACCTGTGTATGTCACATTTCCCTTGGTGTAGATATAATAATTGTTCGCGCTGTCACCTTCTTTTGCAGCATAAATATTTGTCGCGTCATCCTCATCATTTGAAAGATTATACCAAACGATGGCATCCGATGTATCAGACCGCAGGTTTTCCACATAGCTTTTTGTGAAATTGCTTGTAAATGGATTTTCAGGACCGCCGATGCCGTACGACCATGTCTGTACTTCCGCAATCTCCTCTATGGTCGGAACCTCACTTCCCCACTCCTTCGCTTTCTCCAAGATACCCGGTATGTTTAAAGAATACTCAATCTCATCCTGGTCTTTCCCGTGCGTTACTTTCATCAGACCAAAAATCGCTTCTTTGTTATAGGCATCCTGATAAACATCATAAATGTTTGTCGTCTTACTCAGATAACCAAAACAGTAATACCGCGTCTCTCCCACTTCAAAACTGTTGTAAAGATCATTTTGCGTGTAGGTAATGTTTCCATCCTCATCGATTGGATAGTAGGTAGAAGAGTTGACTGTCGCGGATTTGCTTCCGTCCTCATTCTGGATGGTAAACTGCATGGCTGTCCATGCCGTATAATTGCCGCTCTGCGTGACAATATGCCCCCATGCCTCTCCATCCTGATATACAAGTGAGCCCTGATTTGCGGCGCACCCCGGATAGCATACCGGTTCCTGCGCCGGCACTCCTTCCCAGTCGTCGTATTGCCCGTCAATTACAAAATTGACCTCTCCATCCCCTCCGAAATCCCGGTCTAAGTTCAATTTGTAATTCTGTGCATGCGTGGCGCCGACATCGATCGTATCGCTGATGGCGTACGGATATGTCGTTATCTGACCCTGATTCGCCACCTTCACCGTGCTTGTCGTGCATGTATCTGTCCATGCCTGCTGCGACGCGTCCATTGTGTTTCCGTCGGCGTCCAAAATTGTTCGATCCGTCTTTGTATCGCTGCCGACCGCACCGGCGGCAAATGCCAGAGCGCGCACACTGTTATCCATAAGATTCGATACCTGATGACCTGCAATCCAATTGACATAATCACTGTAGTGCAAATAATTATCCGTATCAATTTCCAGAGAGGTCCATCCTCGATTCGGGAGATAACCGACTAAGAGGCCGGTATCGGGCAGCACGCTTATTTTTTCGCCATTGCGATAGGTGTACTCTGTCGAGCCGGTAACTGTTCCCGTCTCTTCATCAATGGATTCCCTGGAATAATACACGTTGATCTGACCGCTCAGTCTTCGAAGGTAAGCGGAGGTCGTTTGGTCTACTTTCCACGCGTTTTCATACAATATTTCCGCCAAGTTGGAAGCCTCGCCGCCGAGTTCTCCCAACACATTTGCGCCCTCGCCGACCGGATAGGAGAAGGAGCGGTCGCGCACCATATCGTGACTGAGAATGACGCTCTTACCCGCTTCGACAAATTTTTCGAATCCATAGATGAAAATAACATTGTCCGTAAAGGTTGCGCCGTCGTCCTGTTCGGATGCATTGTCAAATCCGTCATCAAATCCAAGGACAAGCATATCATAATTCTGGAGGTCTTCTGCCCATGTTTCTTTGGCTTGTGCAATTCGCGTCTCATATGCGGCATCGTCTTTGTATTCGTCGAGTTTTCCTTCGTAATAATTCCAGAAATATTTGTTGTCCATAAACTCGATAGAGACGTCATAGTCCTCCACGGCGTCCAGATATGCCCTGAATTTCGCGCCTTCTCCCGATGTCGGATCATCGAGTCGGATCCCCGTCTCATTGTTTCTGGACATATCGGAACTCAGATTCATCTGCAATACGCGGATTTTCTCTTTCTGCCCGTTGACAACACGCGTATATCCCGTCTCCGTGTCTCTCACATCCGGATTTTCCACATCATAGACCTCTAATTTCCATGGCATGATTCCCGATTCTGAAGACTGCAGGAGCCTGGTCAAAAGATAACTCTTCCCCGGTATCAGATTGCCAAGCGCATCCTTTTCGCCGTCGATCTGCAGATTCTGGCTGCACTCCGACGCTTCAAAACTGCCGTTTCCGTTGCCGTCGATATAGAGTTTCACTCCATACGTTTTTCCGGCTGTTCCCCGCAGTGTAAAATGATATTGCAGAACATTGTTGTTATTGTTATCGGTCTGATCATTGTTTGATACGGAACTGATAACACCCTCGTCCTTACTTGCGCGCAGCGTTTCGCTTCCGCCGTTCCACGTTACCTTTTTGTCCTGATATACCGCCTCGTATTCCACCGGTTTTCCGTTCTCGCCTCCCATTCCGTCCGCATCTGAAAATTCCATATAACAGCGTTCCGCTGTCAGCAGACTCTTTACCGTCTTCTCCGTTTCCGTACGATTTAAAACATTGCTCCGTCTCTCGATATGATACTGGTCGCTCGTATGAATTCCCGCATCTGCCAGCTCATAAATAAAAGAACTCGTGTCAATTTCATCTGTATTTATTGCGACGTCGTTATACAGATCCTCATCAATAATGACCGGACTCATCTGTGAAAAAGCGACAATTTCTTCGTATTTCTTTTCCGTGATATCCGTGGAACTGTATCGGATATTTGCCTGTTTGATGTCCGACCCCTGCGACGACATCAGGGTAAATCCCCTGTCGTTACCAGTGGACGCCTTTCCTCTGTTCCATCGGTTCGTTGTCTTGGATACCCACATATTCCTGTCTGAGGCAATAAAATTGACCATACCTTCATAAGTATCGATCAGATCGCCAACCGTGGTATAGGCAAGGTTTCCCAGTGCGCTGTCATTATATCCGTTTTTTCCGTTGGTCTCATCCTGTGCAACGCCGATCAGGATCATGTCGTATGTCGCGTTCAAATCCTCAATTTTACCGTTAAACTCATATGTCGCCATTGTCGTCACATGAATATCGTCTTCGATATTGGAACTCGTTCCTACAAAATCATCCGGCATCATTTGAAGAAAATAACTTCTCCAGCCTTCTGAGCCGTAAATAAATTGAGCAATCGGCTCAATTTCTAAAATGTTGATCTCCGTTTTTATTTTTGTGGCAGCATCCTCTTCCGTCGCATTTACCGTAGTATTCGGATGCGCCTTTTGGTACATTTCCGAAATCGCGTCAAGAACTTTAACGCCGGTATCATCGCTCAATGTGGCTGTATCTGATACGGATTTTTTCAGAAAATCATCATCTGAGAAATTCAGCACATAGCCTGCTTTTCCAAGGTAGACGCCACCCGTCGTATGACCCGTATAGGTCAGCGCAGTCTCATCCGGCTCCTGTTCTTGTTTCCATAACGGATTTCCATCCACATCTGTTTCCTGACTGTCGCAGTAGACATTATAAAAATATTTTGCGCCAAATTTATTTAGCACAGTATACAGTTTTTCAATATGATTTCTGCTATGCTTTCCTAAGCTCTCATTTGTTTTACAGTCATCCATCGCACTCTCATCCAAAAGCATCATCGCCGGATTGCCGGATGCCTGTCTTTGAATCAATGCGTTATAACAATCCTCCTCGATATCATGTTTTAGGAAACTGGTGTCCTCATCCTTCAAAGTCTCATCCGTTTTGAGGGAAACAGCCACATCAGAGTCGTGAATCACAATCATATCCGCGTCTTTTATGATGTTGGACTCATCCGTAACATTTTTCCCTGTCAGCTGCTCCGGCGTCACCGTAACCACTTGAGAGACAAACTCCTCCGGTTTTCCGCATGTCGGGAACAATGTCTGTATCAACTGATTCTTGTGCGAAATCCCATACTCTGTATAACAGTAGTAAGATTCCTCATAACGATCCTGATAATAACGGCTGGATACAATATCCTCATTTGTCCCGATCTTTTTCTTTTGCAGCATCAGATCCTGATTGTTTTCCGGCATTTTGCTCTCCCAATCCGAAATGCATGGCACGCCATAAAACGGCTTATCGGATCCTCCCCCCTCAAAGGTGTAATACGCTTTATCCGAATCTGTGTTGTCTAACGATTCATTTGTATATATATCACCCTTCAAAAAATATTTGCCGATAGACTCTGTCGGTTCGATGTTATTTTCTGTCTGCTGATAATCAATCAAGGCAACCCAATGATAGTTTCCGCCGTTCTCAGCCTCCGTAAAATATCCACCGTTTTCAGCAACATACTGATATTCTCCCTGTCCATCCTCGACATGTTCAAAGTATCCATATTGCCCAAAATGAAGTGTTGTAATATCATCGTTGGAAACCTTATTGTCGTCTGATGCCCCATATCCCAGCCCGCTCGGGAAATCCAGCTTAAAAACATTGTGAATAGTAGTATTGACGGTAGCGACGCCATCGCTTCCATATTTTCCCGTAGTCGCGTCATAGTCACCATATATCGACCGATAGTTAGCCATCGCACCTGTATCTGTCGAGATATCCCCAGGCTCACATCCCGGTATCAAATAGCCAACGGCTGCCATATTCTCATTCGGGACGATCTCGAGCACCGTAAACGGGTTTTCCGCCGTCCCGATTGGGGCGTCTGCATTCTTGGCCTTATATGTAATTGTTTCCGGTTCCGCTGCTCCTGCCCCCGTCGCGCTGCCTTTGCAGATTCCCGCAAAAGTAAGCACGGCAAGCAAGCTTAGCGCCACAACTGTTTTTCGATTCATAACTTATTCCTCTGCTAATACATACCTGGACTTCTTGTCCGACGCATAGATGGTATTTCGAACAGAAACGGTCTGCGTCGCTTCGTATTCGCGTTCGTCCATCTTCATTTTTATCCTGATTTCCACTTTTACCGGCGCAGGCGCCGTCTCGTCCGAAGTGTTTGTGATTTGCGCTCCATCCTTGTCGTAAAGTTTCACTTCCCAATCCTCGACATTGGATGCAAAAACCTGTTTGTCTGATTTCTCGATATACCACGCCTCATCATCTGTCAATGTCTGCCCGCCAAGTTCCTGCTGCACTTTCGTCTTATCCAATCCATGTTCCTGATAGTATAAAGTCTGATCTGCGTAATCCATGGTGATGCTGATCCGAAGCGGTTCCCCCGTCTCATCTCTGCTATATAACGACAACTTCCGTCCTGCTCTGCTATCTGCATCAGAAATCTTTACAGGATGTAATGCAATCCCCACATTTGTCTGCAGAATCAACTCCGAAAGCTGATTCTGTGCCATCTGCGATTCCATCTGAAGCGTCGTCTCCTCACTGCTTCTGGTGTATTGGTTAAAGCAATACGAGAGAAACCCTAAAAGTGCCGCCCCGACAATCACAAGAATCGCCATAGAGACCAGTAATTCTATTAACGAAAACCCTTTATTGTCTGTTGCCATGACGCCCCCTATTTGTTGATTCTTGTCTTTCCTGTTTTTGAGAACAGTTCCAATTCCTGTTGATAACCGTTTTCGGATGTCACCACTATTTTTGTGCAGTACACACCATCCTGCAAAGAATACGCTTCCGGACTGTTTTCCGGATCGCTGACTGTCAACATCGGCTGAAATGCTCCCGATGTCTTTACGAAAGAAAGAATGCACGGATGATCCGAATCAACGGTGGTTCCTTCACTATTGCCGGCATCCTGATTTGTCACATAGGATATCTGTATATCGCTTGTCTTATATAACTTTTTTTCTTTCGTCCTGATATCATTTGTTCCATAGACAATATCAAAATAGTAATAGCCGTCTTCCTTTGCCACAATCTGTCCGTACGCCAGTTTTTTTGACATCGCGAGATTTTGCGTATAACTCAGTTCACTTTTGATTTCATCGATTGCTGCCTTTGCTTTTTTATTTGTCACAGCCGAAATACTCATTGTAATGCCAACTGTCAGGATCGTCATAATCGTAATGACAACGACCAATTCCAGTAACGAAAAGCCCTTATTATCGTTTTTCATGTACTAATACTTCTCCCAATTACTGTATTTCACATAATCCAATAGTTTTATCGTCGCAGAACTCTGCTTTTCATCCTGCGCATCACCGATACCGCCTACCACATAGTATGTCTCATTTTCCAGATACTGTGCCGGATACTTTCCCGCCTCTGTCTGCGCCTGAAAAAAAGCAATGCTTGCCTTTGTGGCATCCTGTTTGATCTGTGTGCAGCCGGAGGTGATTTCGATGGTACCTTCGCAGAAAATCAACCCCTCAAAATCCTGATCGACCGTTACATTTCCCTTTGAAATGATAAGACTGATGGTTGCATCGCTATGGTAGTTTCCGTTTTTATCTTTTACGGTTTTTTTCTTCACAGCGGAATTTGCAGCGCTTACCGATATATCTGCGGATGTGACGACCGCGCCGATTCCATTCTCCGAAACATAGTACTCTGCCGCGCCATTGATTGCCTCTTCATCCATAATGTTATCAAACAACGTATTCTGCTTCTGTTTTTTTGTCAGTGACTGATAATCCTTGTTCAAATCCGCCAGCAGACCGGCATACATATCTGTAAAACTGATTTCCCTCGTCAATATGTCCTCTGTCTTTTTCTCCAGCGTGTCACTGATGATAAGGTCTCCGTCAGAGGAAAGTGCGTTGCCCTCCAAATAAAAACTCAGGGCATTGGAAACCGCACCCGGCATATGCAGCCCTCCCGGTGCATAAATGCTGATATTGCTGACCAGCTTGTTGCTGTGACTTTTATCATTGTTATAATAGTCGCGCATAAATGCATTGCGCTTTGCCTGGTCGTCAAAACTCATAAAGAAATAGTAAAGAGAAGTACCCGCACCATTGATTTGAATCGCAGACTTTTGGATTCCCGTAACGCCGAGCGCATTTAAACTCTTGCCCAGCTCCGGAACCGCGGCATCAAAGTTGACCCAGTCCGTTGATTTGATCTCGCTCTCGTCCGTATAGCCATGCTCCTCCATGATGCTGTTCTTTAATTCATTATAAGTTTCTACCGTCATGGGATTTTCACCCAGCAGCTCTGCCGGCACCAGATAGGCGCGCTGATCACTTGTTGTCATCACGGACTGACCTGTTTGCACGGAACTGTTCTGATTGCTGTGTGAATAGGCTGTGTAATGTTTTTGTGTATTGATGTATGACGTTCCCGCCAGCATCAGATTTTGAAGACGCGACAAATCAAGACTGGTACCGGTTCCGCCGTTTACAATGATCGAACTGCTATAGTCGGCAACATTATTTTCCAATGCCGTCTTCACCTGACCACCCTTGGCTCTATCCACTTCGTAGCATTGCGCGGCTCTCACTGCATCTGGATTTCCAAACGCATACAGACTGCCGCTCAACGTCGCGTTTGTGCCGCTTCCGTTCAGCACCAAATCATTTTGCAAATAACTCTCCCCATTGGAAGCGGTGTAGGCAGAGCCGCTTGCAATATTGATATTCTGCAGCCATGTTTCCATACCGTCGATCGTCACCGTTGCATTGCGATCCAAATTTAAATCTGCACCGGTAATATATCCTGTTGCATCTGCGGTATTGGAAAAGCGGACCTCCGCATTTTTGTCAATCAATGTGTTCGCTGTGCCCAGATATACATTTCCCAAAATATCCACATCGACTTTATTATCGCCCTGTACGACAAAACTCATCCGCTGTTCGCTGCCTGTATATTCGTCTGTTGTACTTTCACCGGCTATGATTGCATAGCAGAGAATATTGTCCATAGAGGACGCTTTGGAAAAATCGATATCGGGATAAATGATATCAATATCGGTCGTGATGACAGAATAATTGTCCTCCTCATCTGTGTAGGATACGCTCACTCCTCTGAGAACAAGACAACGCTCACCCGCCTCAAGCCTTTTGTCATCCAGCGCATTGGAGATTCCGTCCTGCGGGGTTTCTAATGTCGCCCCATCTTCCTTCAGGAAGGATGCCAGCAGTGCGCAATCATAATGCTCCTTATCCGTTCCGTCTTTTAGTTGCGTCTGCATCTGTTCAAAAAACGTCTTTTGAAACGACTCTGTCTTTTCCGTTTCCGTCAGGTCATTATAGTTTGTCAGCGTTTGTGTATATGCAATTGCCGATGCTTGCGATGCCTCCACCACAAGTCCCATTCGGATTTCTTCCATTGCAGATTCCGCACTGTAGAAATTCTCCTGACTCCTGACATTCTGCAGTTTCATGTAATAGTTTAAAAGAACGACAGAAAGCAAAACTGTTGCCATTACAATGATAAGCGCAGCAATCACGACCACCGTCACCAGGGACGCGCCACGATTGTCACTTTTCAATTGTCGACGTAAATGTGGCAAGCGTCTTGTCATAGTCATTTTCTCCTTTTCTTCCTTCATGTGCACTTACGGTAACCTCGTATACCCAATTTTGTTTTTGTGCATTTGCCAAATCATCATGAAAATCTAAAATCGTCTTCGCATCAAACCTGCTGACGGAATCCGACCAGTCTTTGTCCAGGAAAACATCAGAACGTTCTCCCTGCAGATAAGTCAGCATCAATCCCTTTCCGTTTCGTGTCGCCGGAATGTTACTGCAAACACGTGTTTTACAATTTGTCATGTAATCATCCCGCTCCGGTTCCAGACATCGCAGCTGCACACGAAAATCAAGCGAAGCGGTTGTATCCAGATTCTGGCTTACCAGATACACATTCACGGGCACCAGGTCCGTATTATCCACCAGAATGGTATTGGCATTGCTGCCCGCAATCGGATAGTAAAAAAGATAGATATTTTTCAAATTACAGACATCATCCGTGTTTTCAAAGATGGTTTCTCTCACCGTTTGTTCTGTTTTGTCTTTGTAGCTGTAGCTGCTCTCAACAGAAACTTTTGTGCTTGTACCCACATGTTCAATGGTCACTTCTGTCGCGAATTTCACTCCCGTATACAGACTTGCATCCGTTGTTTGCACATCCTTCAGCTTTTTTGCATAATTTTCATTCTGATGGGTGTTCTGTACGTAGATACCATCGTTCTCGCCGATGGATTGCAGCTGTGCCAATTCCACCTGATTATACTCTGTAGCCCCGCCTGCATCCGGCGTGGCAGACACCTCAACGGTAAACAGTTTGTTATCAACCACCTGCTCCTCCGAAAAAGCGTACACGCCGTTTTCGTCCGGTACACATCCGCGGTCCGTGATAAGATGATCCCACGATGACGCTTTGATCTCCTCCATAACATTGGTTGCCGCAGTCGTGGCACGCATTTGCGTTTTTGCTTTTGCATCTGTCCTTACAGATATCAAAAAGGCATTCAAAAGCGGTATTGCTATAATTGCCAGTATCGCCACTGTCACTAACAATTCCAGTAATGTAAATCCCTTTTGATTGCCTTTCTTTGTACCCATATTGTTCCTACCTTATACATCTCTCTACTCTGCCGTTGCAAACGGATTTTTGTTTCCTACGTTCACACCCGATATGTCAGAAGGCTGGTATTCCTGACCCTCTCCATTCAAACTGAACTGATTGATCGTCATCGTTCCCCGCAGTTTTCCGGTCTCAGAATCATATGTAAGTATAATGCTTTCGATATTTTTCTTTGCAGATGCCCCTGTAATTGCAGCGGCCAGCTTCTTCATTTCCATGTATCCCCCTGTAAAGTTGTACTCTACCGGGTCCGCATACAGCACATATCCCGAATTTTCCCCTTTGTTCACAAGATTTTTTCCGGCAAAATAAACATCGTCAATCTCGACGCCGGTTTTTTCCTCCAGAGAGTTGGCAAACGCAAGTGCGTCCTCCTCCATATTGTCCTGCGGGAACTTCACCAGCATATCCTCTATCTCCGCATTCATGCTTTGCATATCCTGCTCATGTTCCTTTTGTGCATTCTTCATCTCAAGTAATTGAGACTGCTCTGTCCGCAGATGGGAAACCGTTGTGTCCAGTTCCTGATTTTTCAACTGCATGTTTTGAAACACAAAAACATACACAACTGCTACCAAAGCCAGACCTCCCACATACAAAAGCAGACGCTTCGCTTTTTTGGGAATCCGCACTCGAATCTTACTCTCTATCTTTTTCATTGTGCATCCTCCTCTCCTGACTCTGTGACATCATCTTCTGTCTCATTTTCCTCTGTCTGCGTTTCCGTTGATCCCGGATAATAACAGGTAACAGTAAAATGATAGGATGTTACGGCGTCTTCCTCCGTCTCCTCCTCTGCTTCCAGCGCATCGACAGATACCTGTTCTACCGAAGAGAATTCACGGAATGCCTGCATGGTTTTTGCCGCCACAGTCTTGGATGGCACATTGAAATAAATCGTCACCGACTCCTTGGATGCGGACATCTCTTCTATCACTGCATCTGTCGGGATGCCTGTCTCCATCTCCCCGAGTAATGTCAAAAATGCATCATTCGGTGTTGTCGTCATGTCATACATGTTCAAAAGTTCTTCGTATTTCGTCTTCGTCGCCTGATATTCATCGTTGACTTTTTTTGCCTCCTGCATAGAAGCAATGCTGGCCTCCAATGATGCTTTCTGACCATTTAAAATGATGCGGCGTGCTACCGGTACGACAATCAAAATCAAACTGATGATGACGCATCCCGCAAAAAGTTTACGGGCCGTCGAATTGTCATCCGGCTGTTTCATCATCTGTTCTAAATCAAACGCTTTTTTCTTTGGAAGTAATCCCTTAGATACTGCTGATGCCGCCGCTGCCGGAAAGGCGATGCAAAATATCATCTCATCTAAGTTTTTCGCTATTTTTCCGACGGTCTCCGACTCAATACGTTCAAATGCATATCCCGTTTCGTTTCGGAACAGTTTCATCAAACCTTTACATCCGCTTCCCAATCCTGAGAAGGTCAAGCGGTCAAATGTTTCTCCCTGATGCTGTGACTGATAATACTCCAGAATTCGGCTGACATTGCTCACCATATAGCGAAGACCTTCCGTCGCTTCTTCCTTGACCCGACTGCCTTCCGCATCATCCGCCATCTCCGCAAACGAGTGATAGATACAATCGCTCTCACACATGCGCTCGAACGCTTCATAATACGTCAGGTTTTGACCATACGCGTCGCTTTCCTGAATCGCCCGAATCGAATCATCCAACCCATAGGCAATACTTCTCTGCAGTGCCACCTCTCCGTCGCGAATAATCGTGATGGATGCATGGTCATCCTCAACGTTGACATTTACTGCTTTTCCCTTTGGATAGATTTCTCTCAAAGACTGTGCAATCCCGTTTTCGGAAAAGACCATATCCACGAGGTTCAATTTACAGAAAAGCGCAAGTGCCTGATACGAGTATATAATGTTATTATTTACCGCATACAACTGAACCCTGTTCTTTCCCTCTGCGGTCGTTCCATTCACACGAAATGCCACATGACAATCCTTAGAATCCACCGGGAAGAAAGACGATAGATTTGTCTTTATAAAATCCTGCATGCGCGCATCTTTCATGACAGGTACGGTTTCTTCCTTGGTACCGATACCAATCGTAGAAATCACAAATACGACCTTTCTTGTGCGAATATTATGACGATGCAAGAGTTCCTCAAGCGTTGTTTTAAAGAGTTCGTTCTCAGAAATAATTTGATTTTCCACCATATCTGCGGGTGTATCAAAACTAAAGTAGTTGTAAACCGCCGGACTCCCTTTATAATCTGTCTCAGATACTTTTGTAATTTTTGAACCAATCTCAATGGTTAATACACGATCAGCCATAACTCTCCTCGAATCGTTTTTTATCATTTTGAAGTGTTCTGTTATATTCCAAGCAAAACACCGGTATACCAATTTAAAATCACATCGGTCCAAAGCGCCGCGATCAAAATACCACCGCTCAAATAAGGACCAAATGCAAGCATGCGACCCGCTTTGAAAAATTTCATTCGAATCACATGAATCACTGCGCCAAGCACGCAGCCGATAACAAAGGCCAGAAGAATGCCCTTCCAACCAATAAAAAGTCCGGCAGCCGCCATCAGTTTGACATCACCGCCACCCATGGCTCTGCCTTTACTCAGTAAAACTATCAGTTCCAGGATTCCGCTCACAAGCACGAATCCTATCACATAATCGTACCAACAGTCTCTATGCAGGTACATGTGAATAAGTCCTAAGACTAAAATGAACCCGTTGATTCCAATCGGAATTTCAAAGGTTCGAAAGTCAATGACACTTAACACCAGCAGTGCCGATGCCAAGAGACAGGTCAAAACACTTTCTGCAAAAGAAAAATCTGTGGCTGTAAAAATAACCACGTAAAGCAATCCATTGATGGTCTCAATCAACGGATACTGTGCGGAAATCTTTTCTCCACATTTGCGACATTTCCCACGCAACCATAACCAACTGATAATAGGGATCAAGTCGTACCATTTCAGTTGATACCCGCAACTCATACAGTGGGATGGCGTGGTAACCACGGTCTCCCTCTTTGGAATACGGAAAATACAGACATTGCAAAAACTGCCAATCACCGCGCCAAAGGCAAATATGAACAGGTATACGGGTATCAACATGGTTGTCATAGGGTTTGTCCTTTCGGGTTAGTCATTTTAGTTTCCGAGTGAGCCAGAATCTGCTTCCTTGTATGTCTGTGCTTTAGTCTCATCTGCTAAATTGCCCGAAGCATCAGTATCTGTGTCGTTTCCAATGTATACTTCTACAGTGTTGCTTGCCTTGTCATACTTGTAGTAAAATGTTGCTTCGCCACTAACTGCATCTCCTTTAACTTCTGGAACTTCTTTAACAGATGTAATTACACTTGTATCAACTGCTACAGGTGTAGTATTTGTAGGTAAATTGCTATCTGCTGCTTCAACCAATACAGCCTCTGCGATAGTGTTTGCATTTGTGACATCTGTCGCTCTTCTTGACTGCTCTACATACTTTGTGAATACAGGAGCAAGCACTGCTACCAACACAATCATGATCGCGATAACAACGATCAACTCAACCAATGAAAATCCTTTGTTGTTTTTTTCGTTTGTCTTTTTCATACTTTTCACCTCATAAATTATTTTTTTATCTTAAAGACCCGTCCCCTATTGACACGTCTTTAATTCGTAATCCGATCAGAGATTTCCCATATTGCCGTACATCGAAACCATCGGTGCCATGCATGCCGCGATGATGATACCGACACCGCCTGCCATCACAAGAATGATGATCGGCTCAAGCGCAGCCATCACCGACTGCGTGGTCATTTCAACCTCCACATCATAATAATTCGCCAGTTTTGTCAGCATATCCTCTATCTCACCGGTTTCCTCACCGATGCCTATCATGTGTGATACCATCGGCGGATACAGATTGGATTTTTTGAGTGACGTCGAGAGCGGCATACCCTCCCGCACATCATCTACCGCCTGTTCCAGGGCTCTTTTGTATAACTCGTTTCCCACGGTGCGGGCGGTAATCGCCAGTCCGTCCACAAGCGGCATGCCCGAATAAATCAGTGTGCTGAGCGTTCTCGCTGTCAGCGAACTGATGGTTTTAATGTTTAGTTTTCCAAAGAGCGGGATGGAGATCGCCATTCTGCCTGCCGCCAACTTGCCATCCTCCGTACCTTTATACGCCTTTGTGCCTGCCACAATCACCACAATCAGTGTGAGCAATATATACCAATATTTTTTAAGGAAATTGCTGGCATTGATGACCGCCTGTGTAATCCCGGGCATCTCTACATCCATAGACTCGAACATCTCGACATAGGCAGGTACGACCTTGATCAACATGACTGCCATGACAATCACCGCCACCACTGCAACAATAATCGGATAGATGGCTGCCTTTTTCAGCATGCCTTCCGTTTTTTCTGCTTTCTCGAAATGGTCTGCCATACGTTCGAAGGTCACATCGAGCTTACCCGCTGCCTCGCCCGCCGTCACCATGTTGAGCATGAGTTCCGGAAATATCTTTTTTTGCTTTCGCATCGCATCCGCCAGCGTCTCACCCTGCATGATATCTTCCTGTACCTTGAACAAAGCCCTCGACATATACTTGTTTTCTGTCTGTTCGGCGAGCATCTCAAGCGCCGATACAATCGTGACACCTGCGGATAACATACTGACAAACTGTCGACAGAATACACTCAAATCACGGCTCGATACGACCTTGCCAATGGAAATATCCAATTCCCGGTTAAAAATATTGGCGGTCGTCAATTTGACCGGATATAATTCCTGTAATTTTAATTTCTCAAGGGCAATCGTTTCATTCTCAGCTATAATGTTTCCTTTGACCTGTTTGCCCGCCTCGTTCATGGCTGTATATGTAAATTCTGCCATCTGTTATCTCCTTTGCCTTAGTACATACGAACTCTCTGTGCCATATGCACCGGATCATGTGCGAAATTAAGCGCCACTTCTGCCGTGATCAGATTCTTCATATACAAATCATAAATCGCATCATCCATCGTCATCATCCCTTCCTTCTTACAGGTTTGCATCGTGGAAGGAATCTGGAACGCTTTTCCCTCCCGGATCAGATTCCGGACCGCCTGATTGGCAAGCATAATCTCAAATGCCGCCACCCGGCCATTCGAACCTTGAAGCGGAAGCAGCTGCTGTGCCACTACCCCTTCAATCACGGAGGCTAACTGCACACGAATCTGCTGCTGCTGGTACGGCGGGAATACATCCACGATACGGTCAATGGTTGCCGCCGCACTGTTTGTATGTAAGGTAGAAAAAACGAGATGTCCCGTCTCTGCTGCCGTAATCGCAGTGGAAATCGTCTCAAGATCCCGCATCTCCCCTACCAGAATAACATCCGGATCCTGCCGGAGTGCCGCGCGAAGTGCATTGGAATAACTCAGCGAATCATAACCGATCTCGCGCTGAAGCACCATCGACTTGCCATGCTTGTGTAAATACTCGACAGGATCCTCCAGGGTAATAATCGTCTTGGAATAGGTTTTTGCAATCTGTCCTATCAAAGCAGCAAGTGTGGTGGACTTGCCGCTGCCGGTCGCACCGGTGACAAGAACCAGTCCACGTTTTTTATTTGCGAACTCCATGACCGTGCTTGGCAGTCCAATCTTTGCCGGGTCCGGAATTTCAAACGATAAGATACGAAGTGCCAAAGCATAGGTGCCTCTTTGCCGGAACACATTTAAACGCAGCCGGCTAAAGCCCGGTATCGAATACGCAAAATCCAATTCGCCGTTTTGTTTCAAATCGGAACGCTGCTCCGGCGTCAGCATGGTCTCCAGCATATTATCAATCTCAAAAGGTTTGAAAAACGCAGTCTCGGACGGAACCAATTCGCCGTCGACACGATACATCACAGGACTCGCAGGTGCCAGATGGATATCGGATGCGCCCAGCGCTGTTGCCTCTTTCATCACATCGACCAGGCGGCTTAATTTTGGATCATTTTCTATTGCAGTTGATTGTTCCATACCTTTCTCCTACTCATTTTCGAAGGACACGCGCATCATCTCATTCAGAGAAGTGACTCCCTCCAGCACCAATCTTCTGGCGCTTGCCTGCAATGTTCGCATTCCTTCTGATGCCGCAATTTCGCGAATCTCGTCTGTAGATGCGTTCCGATGAATGGCAGATTTTACTTTTGGCGTAACGCGCAATATCTCATAGACACCGATTCGTCCTGCATATCCGGTCATGCTGCATTTGTCACAGCCGCAAGGCTCGTAAATCGTCGGCCGTTCCAGTCCATTCAGTCCCAACGCATGTGCTTCTGTTTCCGTAACAGGATGTGGCTTTTTACATTCCGGACATAGCCTTCGAACCAGTCGCTGCGCAATGACGCCAAACACAGAATCTGCAAGCAAATAGTTTTCCACTCCCATATCCATCAGACGGGTAATCGCTCCGGCGGAGCTGTTCGTATGTAATGTAGAAACTACCAAGTGTCCTGTAATCGAAGCCTGAACTGCAATCTTCGCTGTCTCCCCGTCACGAATCTCACCAATCATAATGATGTCCGGGTCCTGACGCAAAATGGAACGAAGCGCACTTGCAAAGGTCAAATCCGCTTTGGGATTCACATGTACCTGATTCACACCCGGAATGTTTGCCTCAACCGGGTCCTCAACGGTGATGATATTGACATCCTCGCGATTCAGCTCGTGTAAAACAGTATATAATGTAGTCGTCTTACCACTACCTGTCGGTCCCGTAACCAGAAGAATACCATTTGGATTTTTTAGCAGATTTTCAAAATCTGCGGAATCCTGTGGGGAAAGTCCCAGTTCGCTTTTATCTTTCGCGAGGGCATTTTTCTGTGCCAAACGCATAACACATTTCTCGCCATAAACAGTGGGTAAAATAGATACACGCACATCATAATCGCTGTGGTCAACCGTCATGGAAATGCGACCGTCCTGTGGCTTTCGCTTTTCAGAAATGTCCATTCCACCCACAATCTTAATACGCGCGATGATAGCAGAAAGCATCTCGATATCATAATGAAATCGTTCATGTAATACACCGTCAATTCGATATCGAACGCGAACTGATTTTTCAAGTGCTTCGATATGGATATCACTTGCATTTTGTCTGGCGGCTTGTTCCAACATAGAACGAACAAGCAAAACAACCGGTGAATTATCAACACGCTGATTATTTATTGTAATTTGTTCTGTCTCGTCCTCTTGATGTTCCTGTTTAAATCGCTCGACAACATGTGCCGTCTCGGCATCTGCATATAAACGGTCAAGTGCTCGATTGATTTCGTACTTTGTGGCAATCAGTGGTTCTACCTGCATGCCGGTGACAATCGAGAACTCATCCATAGCCGCCATGTCCATCGGATCTGACATTGCCATTTTGACATGGTTCATGCGCTCCTTGTCATAGCAAACAGGAATCATTGAATATTTTCGAAGCATATCGCCTTGCACCATTTTAATAAAAGACTCATCGATATTTGCCTCTGATAAATGAATGCGCTCTATCTGCAATTGATTAGAAAGAACCTGTGCTATTTCATCCTCAGTAACATAGCCCAACTGAACCAGTTCTTCTCCAAGCAACACGCCGTCTTTCTTGGCCGCAGCCAACGCATTTTCAATTTGTTCTTCTGTGACAGCATGCTCCGCCAGGAGCATATCCCCCATTCTCTTTCGTTGTACTCTCATAAAATCCCCAAAAATGAATCTTGTTAAAAATCATTATAGCACAATGCAAAAAAAGAAGCAAGACGATGAGCCGGGTTATGTCGCGAGTAATCATCTATCTAGGACGGCTGTCGCCAGTCGTCTCAAGCGACCAACCTGAAGCTAGCGGGCCACATAAGCTTCTATTCGGTCTTGCTTCGGATGGGGTTTACATGGCTCC
>CAYPAA010000006.1:0-70656 GCA_964408625.1 uncultured Roseburia sp.
TTATCAGGCAACTGTTACATGTAACTGTGGTAACACATTCGTAACAGGTTCTACAAAACAGGATATTCACGTAGAAATTTGTTCTAAGTGTCATCCATTTTACACAGGTCAGCAGAAGGCTGCTCAGGCTCGTGGACGTATTGATAAGTTCAATAAGAAATATGGTATTGAACAGTAGAAATATTGCTTAGATAGTTACCGGGGTCAGACCTTATCGTCTGACCCCATTGTTTTGCAGGAAAAGGCAAGGGGTAGTTGTATGAAGTTTTCAGGCATTGGCGGTCAGGCGGTTATGGAAGGCGTCATGATGCGAAATGGTGATAAGTATGCTGTTGCAGTCCGCTTACCGGACGGTTCCATTCATGTAGATGAAAAAAAGACGAGAGGACAGGACGGCGTGGGATATAAGATACCGATTATCCGTGGCGTTCTCAATTTTATTGATTCTCTGACAATCGGTATGTCTACACTGATGGATTCGGCTGCTTATTTTGAGGATGAGCCGAAGAAGGAAATGACGGCAGAGGAAGAAAAAAAGCAACAGAAAAAAGAGAAAGCAGAAATGACGGGGACGCTGCTATTGTCCATCGTGATTGCGTTGGTCGTCTTTATGCTGATTCCTTATTATTTCTCACAGTTTCTCGGTCGCTTTGTAGAATCAAGCAGTTTGCTTGCGCTGATGGAAGGAATATTCCGCATTGTGATTTTTATCATTTATGTACTGCTGATCTCCATGATGGAGGATATCAAGCGTGTTTTCATGTATCATGGTGCGGAACACAAATGCATCAACTGTATTGAACACGGCTTGGAATTAAATGTGGAAAATGTGCGAAAGAGTTCCAAACAGCATAAACGGTGTGGAACAAGTTTTTTGCTCTTTGTCCTGATTATCAGTGTGTTTGTATTTATGTTTATTCGTTTTGACTCGCGTCTGTTGCAATTGTTGGCACGCCTTTTTTTGATTCCGGTGATTGCCGGGGTGTCATATGAGTTCATCCGTCTGGCAGGACGAAGTGAACATGTCTTGATTCAGATATTGAGCAAACCCGGTCTTTGGCTTCAGCAATTGACGACGAAGGAACCGGATGACGATATGATAGAGGTTGGCATCGCCTCCGTTGAGGCTGTGTTTGATTGGAGGACGTTTCTGGAAGAAAACAAGGAGGAACTTCCATGACCTATAGAGAACTGTTGCAGTCAGGCGTTGTGAGGTTGGAGCGTGCGCATTGTGTGGATGCAAAACTGGATGCGTGGTACTTGCTGGAATATGTTTCGAGATTGTCAAAAGCAGAGTATTATTTGCGAATGCAGGATGAGGTTTCCCCGGAGACAGGTAATGCATATGAAAACGTAATTGCACAACGGATGACAAACATTCCGTTACAATATATTACGGGAACGCAGGAGTTTATGGGGCTTTCTTTTTGTGTAAATCCGAGTGTACTGATTCCAAGGCAGGACACGGAAACACTTGTTGAGTGTGCGTTGAATATACTGGATGCGGGAGATACCATTCTTGATATGTGCACCGGCTCCGGATGTATTTTGATTAGCCTGCTAAAATGGAAAGAAAATTGTATTGGTACAGGTGCAGATATATCACGGGACGCAATCGACACGGCGAGTTTAAATGCGAAGAACAATGATGTGCAGGCGGCGTGGATTTGCAGTGATTTGTTTTCGGGCGTGAATGGTCAGTTTGATGTGATTGTTTCCAATCCGCCATACATTGCCACGAAAGAGATTGCGACATTGATGCCTGAGGTTTCATTTCATGAACCCTATGCGGCGTTAGACGGACATGAGGATGGCTTGTATTTTTATAAAAAGATTTGTGAGCAGGCACCGGCTTATTTAAAAGGGAAAAAGTATCTACTGTTTGAGATTGGTTATGATCAAGGGGAAGTTGTACCGAGACTGATGAGAGAGGCTGGATTTATGGATGTTAAAGTGATAAGAGATGATTGCGGAAATAATCGCGTGGTTATGGGACATTTGTGGCGATTTTGAGCATGATATAATGAGCCTTGCGGACATCGACATAAGGCGAAAAATACACGGAGACGACAGTCGACGTGATACGATATAGTAATTGTGTTTGATTAGGAGGAATACCATGTTTGCTAAATTAGATGATTTGATTCTTCGCTATGAAGAAGTTATGAATTTGCTGAGTGAACCGGATGTTGCAAATGATACAAAACGCTTCCGCCAGTTGATGAAGGAACAGGCGAATTTGGCACCGATTGTCACGGCATATAAAGAGTATAAAAGCTGCAATGAGACGATCGAGGATTCGCTTTCTATGCTGGAGGAGGAATCCGATGAGGAGATGCGCGATATGCTTAAGGAGGAACTCTCCAATGCAAGAAAGCGCGTAGAGGAGTTGGAGACGGAACTTAAAATTTTACTTTTGCCGAAGGACCCTAATGATGACAAGAATGTTATCGTGGAAATCCGTGCGGGCGCAGGCGGAGAGGAGGCTGCTCTTTTTGCGGCCGAGATGTATCGTCTCTATGTACATTACGTGGAGAGTCGTGGATGGAAGGTAGAACTTCTTGAGTCGGACGATACCGGTATCGGCGGCATGAAGTCGGTGAACTTTATGGTGACAGGCGACGGCGCCTATTCTGTATTGAAATATGAGTCGGGGGTACACCGTGTACAGCGTGTGCCGGAGACAGAGTCGCAGGGGCGCATCCAGACATCAACATGTTCCGTGGCAGTTATGCCGGAAGCGGAGGAAGTTGACGTGGAGATCAACGATAACGATATCCGTATCGACGTTATGCGTGCGTCAGGAAACGGTGGTCAGTGTGTCAACACAACGGACTCAGCGGTTCGTCTGACACATTATCCAACCGGCATTGTGATTTACTCGCAGACAGAAAAATCACAGTTGCAGAACAAGGCAAAGGCATTCGCTTTGCTTCGTGCAAAACTCTATGATTTGGAGATGCAGAAGAAACAGGATGCGGAGGCAGCAGAGCGCCGCAGCCAGATTGGTACGGGTGACCGTTCCGAGAAGATTCGTACTTACAACTTCCCACAGGGACGCGTGACAGATCATAGAATCAACCTGACACTCTACAAGTTGGATAAGATTATGAACGGCGACATTCAGGAAATCATCGACGCATGCATTGCAGCCGATCAGGCGGCGAAGCTTGCCAAGATGAATGAGAACTAGGGGAGATAGATTCTTCAAAATTCACTGACAAAAGAAGTTCATTTGGTACAATAATATTAAAGGAGAGTCCTGCCGATAAGTGGACGTTCAAAAAGCGTTAGGGTCGCTACGGTGACACTACATTCAAGGACTATGGAAACATAGTCCTTGAAATTTTTTAGATGAAGGAACATCTTTGCAGTATAATTTACAAAAGATGTTGGAGGAATATAATATTATGTTGAATAAAGTAAGAAGCATTGGTGTAAGTGTTTTAATAACAATATCTTTCGTATTCGTAATTGGAATTATATCGTCTATTGCAATGATGACAATTGAAAAAGGATTTGAACATGTGGCATTAATTAGTGGTATTGCTCAAGCAACATATTTGATATTGGCATTGGTTACTTTGAAAATCAGAAAAATAGATATTAAAGACACTATCGGATTAAGGTTGTTGCCGTGTAAAGAGTATTTGCTTCCTATAATAGCAACATTTTGTTTTTCTGCTTTTTCTAATATTATTCAATCGGTAGCTTCTATTCCACAAGAATTAGTTGGCGGAATGTCTGAAGATGTAGAGAAAAGTCTTATTGCTTTTATTTTGGCAATATTTTTGGTGGCACCAGTTGTAGAGGAATTTGTTTTTAGAGGGTTAATAATGACAAAACTTCGCAAGCATAATTCAACTATTTTATCTATTATTATTAGTGCACTTCTATTTGCGTTAATTCATATCATGGCAGGTGGTATTATTACCGTGATACATGCATTTTTGGGAGGTTTGATATTCGCATTAGTATATGAGAAAACAAAATCGCTTTTTGTAGCAATTGCGTCTCACATTTTTGCCAATATTGGTGGTTATGTGCCTGATATAACTTCTGATTTATCAAGTTTTGTGCAATATATTACTGCGATAGCATTTTTTATGATTACAATACTAGCATGCGTGAGAATGTGTAAAAAACATTTTGTATAGATTGTATTTCGGATTACAAAATTGCATCTCGGAATGCAATTTAGCTTAAAATTTCACATTACGGACGGAGATGGGTATATTTACTGTGCGTTGTATACTCAATGTATTGACAGAGCAAGACGTGGATAATATAATATAGTGAAGGAAGGAGTTGATATTATGGCAACAACTAATGTAACAATGAGAATAGATGAAGATTTGAAAGCACAGTTACAAGAACTTGTTTCTAATCTTGGTATGGATATGACTACCTTTTTTACTATATCTGCAAAGCAGGCGGTAAGGGAACAGCGGATTCCGTTTGCTATATCCATGGAAGTACCTAATGCAGATACAATACGTGCTATTGAGGATGTGCGAAATGGAAGAAATTTGAGTCGTGGCTATTCTTCTGTTGAGGAATTAATGGAGGATTTAAATGCTGACGATTAAATATCATGCCTCTTTTAAAAAGGATTATAAAAGGATTGTAAAAAGAGGATATAACATTAAATTGTTGGAGGATATTATAAAAAAACTGGCGAATGGAGAGACACTTCCAGAAAAGAATAAAGATCATGCACTATCAGGTAATTATATAGGTTGTAGAGAATGTCATATTACACCTGATTGGCTTCTTGTATATGAAATCGACAATAGAGAATTGATACTGTGTTTAACAAGAACAGGCAGCCATAGTGATTTGTTTTAGAATAGAAATATAAAGCATTTGGAGAAAAATAAGTATCCAGATGCTTTTTTTAAATGAAATGGACTATTGTATAATGGGTTATATTTTATGGATGTGAATTATGCCGTTGATGGGAAAGAGAATTTCGGCAGATTTTCTACTTTGCCGGAAGCGAAGTAAAATATACGAAAAAACTTTTGTTAAGTGAATGGAAATTCACTACAATAAGTTTAGATGATGACAAAACGTTCACTTTTTTGTTTTGAAAGATAGGTTAGGAAAGGAGAAGAATATGGAGAAAAATGTATTAAAACAGAATCAGAAATACTTTTCAAGAATTGGAATTCGATATTTGATTGGTACGATAATTATTATTGCATTACAAATGGGTTTCACCAAGCTTTGTCAGTATGCTGCACCGGAGTTTTATGAAAAATACGCATTTCTCATTGCGATGCTGCCGATGTATGTAGTTGCTGTACCGATTATGATTTTGATAATGCGTCAGATTCCGGTTGAGAGACCAATTGAAAAAAAGAAAATCCGAATGGGAACCTTTCTCGGGTACTTTTTGGTAGCATACGCAGGCATGTATGTTGCTAATATTCTGGGGATTGCGCTGACATCGGTTATTGCAGTAGTCAAAGGCTCTACCGTGAATAATGCCATGACGCAGATTGCGACGACGAATGATATCTGGATGAATTTTCTGGTTATGGTCATTTGTGCACCGATAGCAGAAGAAATCTTATTTCGTAAATTATTGGTTGACCGTACCCGCCAGTACGGAGAAAAATTTGCCGTCATCTTGTCAGGGGTAATGTTCGGATTTTATCATGGCAATATTAATCAGTTTTGTTATGCTTTTGTTCTGGGTTGTGTATTCGCCTATGTTTACATTAAGACCGGAAATGTGATTTATACGATTATTCTGCATATGATGATGAATTTCTTCGGTTCCATTGTATCCGTATTGGTTATAAAAGCAAGTGGACTGATGGCTTTGATGGATGGAAGCATTATGGACCCGAAAGAAATGACTGCATTTATGACAAGTCATATAGGAGGACTTGCGATTTTCGGATTATATTTCTTGTGCATTATGGGTCTGGTGATTGGAGGCATTGTTATCTTTGGAGTTAATTTTAAGAAAATTACTTTTGAAGCCGGAACAGAGGTCATTGAAAAGAAACAGATATTTAAGACTGTCGTTTTAAATATCGGAATGGGCGCATTTTTCCTGTTCTGGACAGGATTCATTATTTATGCCACAGTGATGTAGTATAAATGATTGAAGGATGCCACGATCGCGCCGCCGTTAAATAAAACAGAGAACATAAAATCGGAGGAAACAAATAATGCTTGGAATATATTTAAGCGGTACAGAGAGATAAACAAGAATTTTTCTCCTTACAGTGAGTAAACAGCATTCGTTTTTTAATTAAACATAAAAAAATCAATCATAAGCGAGTGAGGGAAGGTTTTGTTACACTGGCAAACTGAAAGTTGATTGACGGTTACCAAATGAAAGGTATCAGACGATATTTCACTTTTTGTTTATATTCACGATAACCATTGAGTTCATTTTCAAGAAATTCTTCTTCACCTTTAATCCTTTTGGCAATAATACACGGATATATCATAAAAATCAAAAATGAATATACAGAACCTAACACAATCGGCATTGATAAAAACAGAAGTAATGTCACGCTGTACATCGGGTGTCTGACGATTCCATATAGTCCTGTATCTATCACCTTTTGATTTTCCTGTACTTCAATAGTGCGGCTAAGATATGTATTTTCTCGGAGGACCTCCGCATATAGAATATACGCAACAAGAAACACCACCGCCGCACCGATTGCAATTCCTTTTGGCAAGGTATACCAATTGAAACGAATCACCAGCCCTGCGATGATAAAACCTGCCAAGAACATGAGACCACTCAATTTTACGACAATACTTTGCTCTTCCTGCTTTTCTTTTGCGTTGAGTCGACTTTTTAGCAGATTAGGATTTTTGAACATCATTACAATCCCTGCAGGTAGGAATATTAACAATCCAACCAAAACAACACCTAATAAATACTTAGTGATTACCTGCACGAATAATTTCTTTGTCATAATACATCACCACCAAATTCTTGTTTTGGTTGATTTTATGTCAATTTATGTCATTTGTGTGATACAATATAACAGACATGCGTGAAAACGGATAAAAAAATGAAACATACAAAAAGAAGAGAGGAAGTAAGCAGATGACATTACAGGAAGAAGATACAGGGAATGCTTTGGTTCATACACTGGATAACTGTGTAGGATGCAATCAGTGTAATCGGGTTTGCCCATGCCCGGGAGCAAATGTGGCACAGGAGACAGAGGAAGGAAACAACAAAATCGTGGTGGATCCGAAAAAGTGTATTGCATGTGGAGCCTGCCTAGATGTATGTGAACATCATGCACGGGAATTTGAGGACGATACAAAGCGATTTTTTCAGGATCTGAAATCCGGCAAGAAGATTTCCATTTTGGTGGCGCCGGCTTTCAAGGCCAATTATGAAAAAGAGTATGAGAAGATGCTGGGTAAGCTGAAGGCGTTGGGGGTAAATCGCATCATCAGTATATCCTTCGGAGCGGATATTACCACTTGGGCTTACATAAAGTATATTACGGAGCATCAGTTTTATGGTGGTATTTCTCAGCCTTGTCCTGCGGTAGTGGGATATATTGAAAAATATCTGCCGGAGCTGATACCGATGCTGATGCCGGTACATTCCCCAATGATGTGTGGAGCGATTTATGCCAAAAAATACATGAAAGTGGAGGAGTCGCTTGCATTTATCAGTCCGTGTATTGCCAAGAAAAATGAGATTACAGATCCAAACTGCGGTGGGTATATTGAATATAACGTGACATTTGACCATTTGGCAGAGTATCTACGTCAGATTCCGGACAGTAACGAAAATGCTGTGGATGAAATTGATTACGGTCTTGGTTCTGTGTATCCAATGCCCGGCGGTCTCAAGGAAAATGTGTATTGGTTATTGGGTGAAGATGCCATGGTGCGCCAGATGGAAGGCGAGAAGCATATGTACAATTATCTGGAGCGGAACAAGGACATCATCAAAAAGAAGCAGACGCCATATCTGTTTATTGATGCACTGAATTGTTCCGGTGGGTGTCTCTATGGTACGGGAATTGAGGAATGCAACGCGGACAATGAAGAGATTTACTATGCGATTCAGAGAATCAAGGCAGACAGCAAAGTGGATAAAAAGGGACGAGGCAAAAATAATCCATGGAACCGTCCTCTGACACCGAGTAAACGTCTGGAAGCATTGAATAAGCAGTTTGAAAAATTGGATCTTAACGATTTTATCCGCCATTATACAGATAAGAGTCAAGACTGTAAAAGAGCAGAGCCTACACAGGCTGAACTGGAGCAGATCTTTGGACAGATGCTCAAGGACACGGAGGAAAAGCGGAGTATCAACTGCAGCGGATGCGGATATGATACCTGTAAGGAGATGGCAGTGGCCATACATAACGGATTCAATCACAAAGAGAACTGTATTTACTATACACGGGATGTGACAATGCGGGAGAAGGAGGAAAATGCACAATTAGTCCAGGAAATCGCAGCGTCACAGGAGCATGCAGAGCAACAGAAGGCTGCCGTTCTTGAGCAGGTAAATGAGAATTTTGAAGAACTGGATTGCTCTATAGTAGCTATCGAGCAGGGCAGTAGCAATAATGCACAGGAGAGCCTGTCGATTGCGGAAGCTATGACAGAGGTGCGCGATTTTGCCGATGAGTTAAGGGGGGTTCTGGGAAAAATAGAAAACTGTATCGAAATGATTTCCGGGAACAACGAAGCGGTAATCAATATTGCAAGCCAGACCAATCTCCTTGCACTGAATGCTTCCATTGAGGCAGCGCGAGCAGGTGAGGCAGGGAAGGGCTTTGCGGTTGTTGCCGATGAAATCAAAAAACTGGCTGAGGATTCCAAACAGACGGCAGATAATTCCAACCAGAACAATCAGGATATTCGTTCCTATGTTTCACATTTGCTACAGAATGTGGATAAACTGGCAAATATTGTTACGGATGTAAATAGTAAGACAGAGAATCTTGCAGCCTCTGCAGAAGAGACGACCTCATTCATAGATATGGTTCTGAATAATTTGGATGATGTCAAAGAGAAGTTGAAAACAATCATAAATACCTAGTATGAAAGGTAGATTAGAAAGTGAGAAAGAGCATCAGTGAAATTTGCCAAGATGCATGAGGACTGCGATATGAGATTTGTGATACAGAGAGTAAAGGAAGCATCCTGCGTGGTGGATCATAAGATCACCGGAGAGATTGGAATGGGCTTTATGGTCTTAATTGGCATCGCCGATACGGATACCGTAGAGATTGCCGATAAGATGGTGAAGAAACTCGTGGGACTTCGCATCTTTGAGGATGAAGAGGGAAAGACAAACAAATCACTGGAGGATGTCAATGGTGCGCTGTTGTTGATTTCACAGTTTACGCTCTATGCGGATTGCAAAAAGGGAAACCGCCCATCCTTCATCAAAGCCGGCAAACCGGATATGGCAGAGGATATGTACGAATACATCATTGCAAGGTGCGAGGCGTGCGTTGCCAAGGTGGAAAAGGGAATCTTTGGGGCTGACATGAAAGTGTCTTTGCAAAACGACGGACCGTTTACCATCCTTCTCGATTCGGACGAATTATAAACATGATTTGGAAAAAATAACGAAAAATCGGTAGATGCCACCCAATAATTTTGGGTGGTATTTTTTCAAAAAACAAGTGGATAATCTATCTTTTTTACGCGAAATATGCTATTCTTTTGACTATATAGAATTAACTTGATGAAGGAAAGGAATCAATATGGAATACCGACCGTGTATTGATATACACAATGGAAAAGTGAAACAGATTGTCGGCAGTTCTCTCGAAGATGAGGGGGACAGGGCGGACGAAAATTTTGTTTCCAAGCGAGATGCAGATTTTTTTGCAGAGTTTTATGCAAAGGATGGGTTGAAGGGCGGACATGTTATTATGTTGAATCAGAAGGACAGCCCATATTATGAGGCTACAAAACAGCAGGCATTGTTGGCACTTGGCACCTATCCGGGCGGATTGCAGATTGGCGGTGGCATCACTGCGGATAATGCGGCAGAGTTTTTGGCGGCGGGTGCTTCGCACGTGATTGTCACCTCGTATGTATTTTCTGATGGGGTGATCAACTATGAGCATTTGCAAAACCTTGTAAACGCTGTTGGCAAAGAGTATATTGTGTTGGATTTGAGTTGTCGTAAGAAGGAAGACGATTATTACATAGTGACAGACCGATGGCATCACTTTACCAGAGAACGACTCACGGAAGCGTTGCTTGACGAACTCTCATCCTACTGCGATGAGTTTTTGATTCACGCTGCAGATGTCGAAGGAAAATGTGTCGGTATTGAGGAGGAACTGATTCGGCTTCTCGGTGCATGGGGCAAGATACCGATGACCTATGCAGGCGGTATTTCAGAGTATCAGGATATTGCAGATATTAAGGAATTGGGACAGGGAAACCTGAATATCACTATTGGGACCGCGCTTGATTTGTTTGGCGGACCATTGAATTATGAGACGGTTTTGAAGTATGTGCAGGATGTATAAAAAAGAAGGTGGCAGTATGAAGTTTACGAAGATGCATGGTATTGGGAATGACTATGTTTATGTGGATTGTACAAAAGAAGTGATTCCGCAAATAGAAAAGACGGCGATATTTGTCAGCGACAGACACTTTGGAATCGGTTCGGATGGTTTGATTCTGATTCGGTCTTCGGATGTGGCAGATTTTGAGATGGACATGTACAATGCAGACGGCTCGCAGGGGAAAATGTGTGGCAATGGCATTCGTTGCGTTGCAAAGTATGTATATGACCATCAATTGACAGATAAGACGACGATAACAGTGGATACCCAATCGGGAATCAAGACGCTTGTCCTTACGGTGGAGGAAGGAAAAGTGAAAGAAGTGCGCGTGGATATGGGCGAGCCGGAGTGTACACCAAAGCTTGTTCCGTGCGATGTGCGTGTACTTGGCAAGGAGGCGGAAACAAAAGAGCCGATTGTCGGGGTTCCCTTTGAAATTGGAAACCGCACATATCCAATCACATGTGTTTCTATGGGAAATCCACATTGCATCACCTTTATTGATGAGGATGTAAGAGAATTTCCATTGGAACAGGTTGGACCGCAGTTTGAAAATCATGCGCTGTTCCCGGAGCGTGTCAACACGGAATTTGTTCGTGTGCTTGATGAGAGACACCTGCAGATGCGTGTGTGGGAGAGAGGTTCCGGGGAGACATTGGCATGTGGTACGGGTGCTTGTGCGACGGCAGTGGCAGCTTACATGAATGGATATACAGGCAGGGAGGTCGATGTGGAGCTTCTCGGTGGGCATTTGCACATAGTGTATGATGAGAGTACCAACCATGTGTTTATGACAGGACCGGCGACAGAAGTTTTTTCAGGAGAGATTGCGCTTCCTTGGGAAAGCAGATAGGAAGCACCTACAAAATATAGGACAGTGAGGAGAACAGACATGTACAAAATAAATACAAATTATCAGAAATTACCGGGGAGTTACTTGTTCAGTGACATTGCAAAAAAAGTAGCAGCTTTCACAGAGGCAAATCCAAACGCCGATATTATTCGATTGGGAATCGGTGATGTGACACAACCTATCGCACCGGCGATGATTGCGGCCATGCACAAGGCGGTGGATGAAATGGCAGATGCAGCTACGTTTCGCGGCTATGCACCGGATTTGGGCTATGATTTTTTGCGGGAGGCAATCGCAAAAAAAGATTATCAGGCAAGAGGCTGTGATATTGACGCGGATGAGATTTTTGTTTCAGACGGTGCAAAGAGCGATTCGGGCAATATTCAGGAGATATTCTCTGTAGATAATCGTATCGCGGTGTGTGATCCGGTTTATCCGGTATACGTAGATTCCAACGCGATGGCGGGAAGAACAGGCGTATATAATAAGGATACACAGATGTGGAGCGATGTGATTTATATGCCATGCACAGCAGAGAATTCCTTTGTTCCGGAGTTCCCGAAGGAGAATCCGGATATCATCTATCTTTGCCTTCCGAACAATCCAACCGGAACGACGATCACGAAAGCGCAGCTGCAGGAATGGGTTGACTACGCAAACAGGATAGGAGCTGTGATTATTTATGACGCTGCCTATGAAGCATATATTTCAGAGGAAGATGTGCCGCATACGATTTACGAGTGTGAGGGCGCCAGAACCTGTGCAATCGAATTGCGGAGTTTTTCAAAGAACGCAGGATTTACAGGCGTGCGATTGGGCTTTACCGTAGTTCCAAAAGATTTGGTGTGCGACGGCGTATCCCTTCATGGTATGTGGGCAAGAAGACATGGAACAAAGTTTAATGGCGCGCCATATATTATTCAAAGAGCAGGCGAGGCTGTTTATTCTGATGCCGGACAGGTACAGATCAAAGAGCAGGTTGGCTACTATATGAACAATGCAAAAGTGATTTACACAGGATTAAAGGAAGCAGGTTATCAGGTGTTCGGTGGTGTGAATGCGCCATATATCTGGTTGAAGACACCTGAGGGCATGACATCTTGGGATTTCTTTGATTTTCTGTTAGAACAGGCAAATGTGGTAGGGACACCCGGCAGTGGATTTGGTCCTAGCGGTGAAGGCTATTTCCGACTGACCGCTTTTGGCAGTAATGAAAATTCAGTGAGAGCATTAGAGAGAATCAAGGCGTTATAAAAAGACAATGGAACCAAAGATACTGATTTGTTACATGGAAGAAGACAAATTCACAACAGAAACTTATGAAAGACAGATGGCGTATTTGACAGAAATAAGCCGACAGTTTGACGAGACGTTGTATTTGGATTTGGAAAATGTTTCACAACTGTTTCAGAGTTTTGACGTGAAACAAAGCATTTGTATTACCACATCTTCGGATTTGGCTGCGCAGTTGCAGGGACTGGGGATTTCGGTGGTTGGTTTTGAGGCGGACGAACAAGAGATGATGCAGGCACCCTATGTCGTTTTGGGATTGGATGAAGTTACATATTTTGATTTGTGCCGCATTTATCAAAGGTGGCACAAGCTTCCATGGTTTATTCTGGAAACAGAGCGATGCATTGTGCGTGAACTGTGCATGGATGATTTGCCGGCGTTGCGCAAGATGTATGAGAAAGAAGCGATTACAGAGTTTGTGGAACCGTTATACGAGCCGGAACAGGAGAGACAGTATCAGGAAAACTATATTGAAAAGGTTTATGGATTTTATGGCTATGGCATGTGGCTTGTGTTCGAGAAAAATACAGACAGATTAATTGGCAGAGCCGGTGTAGAGTACCGCGATTATTGTGAAGAGGATGAAGTAGAACTGGGATATGTGATGGACCCCGATGTCTGGAGACAGGGGTATGCCACAGAAGTTTGTCAGGCAATCATATCCTATGCGAGAGATACTCTGGGTATGAACCGGATTATGTGTCGCGTTGCACCGGAAAATAACGCATCCATTCGTTTTTTAGAGAAGCTTGAATTTACACTTCAACAAAAAGGTGATGAATGGATTTATGTATATTCTATGAGAAAGGGGATGAATGCAGATGGCTGATTTATCAGTGGAAGAGTTGGAAAAGTTGGAACGTAAAATCGGCAAGGACAGCAAAGGCGTCATTGCGACATCGGATTTTACGGATCCGGAAGAACTATATGATTTATTGATCAAATGCATCCGCAGATATCATCCCAATGCGGACATTTCCATGGTGGAAAAGACATATGCGGTGGCAAAAAAGGCTCACGAGGGGCAATGCCGCAAGTCGGGAGAGCCATACATTATTCACCCGCTCTGTGTTGCTATTATTCTGGCAGATTTAGAGTTGGATAAAGAGACGATTGTTGCCGGTCTTTTGCATGATGTGGTAGAGGACACAGTCATGACGATTGACGAGATTTCGGAGGAATTTTCGGAGGAAGTCGCGCTTTTGGTAGACGGCGTCACAAAATTGGGACAGTTGTCCTACGATGCGGATAAGGTTGAGGTGCAGGCAGAGAATCTGCGAAAGATGTTTTTGGCGATGGCGAAGGACATCCGGGTGATTCTGATTAAGCTTGCGGACAGACTTCACAATATGCGTACCCTTAAGTACATGCGCCCGGAAAAGCAAAAAGAAAAGGCACGTGAAACGATGGAGATTTATGCACCATTGGCGCAGAGGCTGGGTATTTCCAAAGTAAAAATCGAACTGGATGACTTGGCTTTGAAATATCTGGAACCGGAAGCATACTATGATTTGGTGGAGAAGATTGCGCTTCGCAAACAGCAAAGAGAAGAATATGTGGATAGTCTTGTCAAGGAAGTGCGCAACCACATTGCAGGCGCTCATATCAAAGCGGACATTGAGGGACGGGCAAAGCACTTCTTTAGCATTTATCGCAAGATGGTAAACCAAAATAAAACGCTGGATCAAATTTATGATTTGTTTGCGATTCGTATTATTGTGGAATCGGTCAAGGATTGCTATGCGGCACTGGGCGTCATCCATGAGATGTACACACCGATTCCGGGGCGATTCAAAGACTATATTGCCATGCCGAAACCAAATATGTATCAGTCGCTGCATACGACACTGATTGGACCGACCGGAACACCGTTTGAGATTCAAATACGCACATATGACATGCACCGAACATCGGAATATGGTATTGCTGCGCATTGGAAGTATAAGGAAAGCGGCGAAGGTGCAACCATCAACAAAGAAGAAGAAAAACTTAGTTGGCTGCGTCAGATTTTGGAATGGCAGCAGGACATGTCAGACAATAAAGAATTTATGAATCTTTTAAAAAGCGACCTCAATCTTTTTTCTGACACGGTATTTTGTTTTACACCGTCGGGGGATGTCAAGAATCTGCCGAATGGTTCTACCCCGATTGATTTTGCCTACAACATTCACTCTGCGGTCGGCAATCGTATGGTCGGAGCGAAGGTCAACGGTAAGCTGGTGCCGATTGATTATGTTATCCAAAACGGAGATCGCATTGAGATTCTGACATCACAGAATTCGCGTGGACCTAGCCGGGATTGGCTAAACGTGGTAAAGAGCACACAGGCAAAAAATAAAATTAGCCAGTGGTTCCGTAATGAGTTCAAAGAGGAAAACATTATAAAAGGAAAAGAATTGCTCATGGCATCGGCAAAGGCAAAAGCAATCAACTTTTCCGATATCAACAGACCGGAGTATCAGGAAAAGATTATCCGCAAATATGGTTTCCACAGTTGGGAAGACTGTCTTGCAGCAGTCGGACATGGCGGTCTGCGGGAAGGTCAGATTGTCAACCGTATGTACGAGGAATACAAAAAAAATCATCCTATTATTGTGACGGATGATGAGATTCTTGCGGAGCATCAGGAGAGTGAAACCAGTAGTAAAGACAGAATACGTCCGCGCACATCAAAGAGTGGAATCATGGTAAAAGGGTTGTACGATGTATCGGTTCGTTTTTCAAAGTGCTGTAGTCCGGTGCCGGGAGACGAGATTGTGGGATTTGTCACAAGAGGGCGTGGCGTGTCGATTCATCGAACGGATTGCATCAATATATTGAATTTGCCGGAGATGGAACTTGAACGACTGATTGAAGCAGAGTGGCAAACGGAGGCAATCGAACAGAACTCAGGCGAATTATATCAGACCGAGGTGTTTATTTACGGAAACAATCGAACCGGTTTGCTTGTCGATATTTCAAAAATATTTACCGAACGGGATATTGATATCAATTCGATTCACTCCAGAACAAACAAACAGGGTGTGGCTACGATAGAAGTCAGTTTCGGAACGAGGAGTCAGACAGAATTGCAGGGGCTGATTGACAGACTGCGCCGGATTGAAAGTGTGATTGATGTCGAGAGAACGACAGGTTAGAGAGGGCAGATACCATATGACAGAGCATATCAAAATAGAGCAGTTGGTGGTAGGAATGGTGGCGACCAATTGTTATATCGTTATGAATACAAAACAGAACGAAGCATTTATCGTTGATCCGGGCGCTGATGCCCGCAACATCCGGCAAAAGATAGCGGAAATGAAATGCACGCCGGTTGCCATTCTTCTGACGCACGGACATTTTGATCATGCCGGCGCTGCGGAAGAATTGGCCGGTGAGTATGACATTCCGATATATGCGCATGAGAAGGAACAGGATACACTGGAGAATCCGATGGTCAATTTATCAGGCATGATGGCGGGAGATGCAAAAAAATATCCTGCAGATGTCTATGTGCGCGATGGCGAAGAACTGGCTGTCGCAGGTTTTACCGTGCGTGTTTTGTTTACACCCGGACATACGGTGGGCGGCTGTTGCTATTACATTGCAAGAGAGGATGTTGTTTTCTCGGGAGACTCGCTGTTCTGTGGGTCGATTGGACGCACGGATTTTCCGGGAGGCAGTGCCGCTGCCTTAGTGCAGGCGGTGCGCGAAAAACTGCTCGTTCTCCCGGGAAACACCCGTGTTTTACCTGGGCATGATGCTCGCACGACGATAGAGCAGGAACGTATGTACAATCCGTTTTTATAGGAAGATATCATGATAGTAGTAGAACTGAATGAAGCAAATTTTGAATACGATATTTACTCCTTGTTAAAGGCATTCTATCCACAGGAAGAAATCAAGATTGTAACCGATTTTTTTGGAGAATCCGAAGAGGAGCAAATATCGTTTCGTCTTGTTATCCATTATGCAGGAAATAACATAACAATGCAGTTGATAGAGGATGGGCGGACGGAAGAATATGAGGTTGCGGCCTCTTATGAGGACCGAAAGGATACAAAAAACAGATTAAAACGCATGATATATGATGCGTTCTGTGTAAGAAAGAATGCGACATTGCCGTGGGGAACACTCACCGGCATTCGCCCGACGAAGATACCATTGAAACTGCTGGGAGAAGGAAAATCAAAGGCGGAAATCTTTTCGTATATGAAGGATACCTACGAGATATCGGATGAAAAAGCCGCATTGTCCTATGAGGTCGCGAAAGCAGAGTTTGATTTGTTAGCGTCGATAGACTATGAGAGTGGCTATAGCCTATACATCGGTATTCCGTTTTGCCCGAGCACTTGTCTGTATTGTTCGTTTCCTTCCTATCCGGTGGGAGTGTGGCAAAAGCGGATGGATGAATACTTAGACTGCGTTTTTAAGGAGATTGATTTTGTGGCAACGCATTTGTCAGAGCGTACATTGCAGACAATCTACATCGGCGGCGGAACACCGACAAGCCTGAGCGCAGAGCAGTTGGAGCGTCTGTTTACAAAGATAGAGGAGACACTGGACTTGTCGCAGTTGTTAGAATTTACGGTCGAGGCAGGAAGACCGGACAGTATCACGCGGGAAAAGTTAGAAGTGATACATAAGCATGGCATCCCTCGTATTTCTATCAATCCGCAGACGATGAATAAAAAGACGTTGGAATTGATTGGACGACATCATACCGTGGAACAGATTCGGGAGAGTTATGCGATGGCAAGGGAGGTCGGAATTCCTACGATTAATATGGATTTGATTGTGGGACTTCCGGGAGAGTCGATAGAGGATGTGGCATATACTTTGGAGGAAATACAGAAGTTGAATCCGGACAATCTCACGGTGCATTCGCTTGCGATAAAACGCTCTGCCAGACTGAATATTGAGTGGGAGCATTACCGCAATTACCAGATGGAAAACTCAGAGCGCCACATGGAACTGGCAAAGGATGCGGCAAAAGCGATGGGCATGCATCCATATTATCTGTATCGCCAGAAGAATATGACGGGAAATCTGGAAAACATCGGCTTTGCCAAGGAGGGGAAAACAGGTCTGTATAACATTCTGATTATGGAGGAAGTGCAGACGATTCTTGCGCTTGGCGCAGGAGCAGCATCGAAGTATGTGACGAACCACGGTGAGAAAGTGGAGCGCAGTGAAAATGTAAAGGATGTGGGAGTCTATCTGGAGCGAATCGATGAGATGATGGAGCGAAAGTGTGTACGGTTAGATAAGTGTTGATTTTATATGGTGAAAAAGGTAAACTTAACTGGATAACAAGACAAAAGTTGGAGGAAATAAAATGGCTTTAAGTAGGAAACCTGTCAATGGAATGAAAGATATTCTTCCGCAGGAGATGGAGATTCGTGATTACGTGACGAGTGTTATCAAGGATACCTATCGCAGATTTGGTTTTACACCAATTGAAACTCCATGTATGGAAAATATTGCAAACCTGAGCAACAAACAGGGAGGCGAAAATGAAAAGTTAATCTTCAAGGTTCTGAAAAGAGGAGAGAAGCTTCACTTAGATACGGCGAAAGACGAGTTGGATGTTGTGGATTTTGGAATGCGCTATGATTTGACGGTTCCACTTTGCCGTTTTTATTCTAACAATGCAAATAATCTTCCAAGTCCGTTTAAGGCGTTACAGATTGGAAATGTCTGGAGAGCAGACCGTCCGCAACGAGGAAGATATCGCCAGTTTACACAGTGTGACATTGATATTCTGGGTGAGCCATCAAACATGGCTGAAATTGAGTTGATTTTGGCGACAACGACGACGCTCGGCAGACTTGGTTTTCAAGGCTTTGAAATCCGCATCAACGAGCGACGCATCTTAAAGGCGATGGCAGCTTATGCAGGCTTTTCTGAAGGTAACTATGACAGTGTATTTATCACTCTGGACAAGATGGATAAAATCGGTGTGGAAGGTGTTTCGGAAGAGTTGATTGCTGGTGGCTATGCAAAGGAAGCCGTTGAGAAATATCTGGGACTGTTCGCGGCTCTTGATGATAGGAAAGATGTGGCAGAGGGCGTTGCATTTTTAAAGGAGACATTGGGAGAGTTTCTGGAACAGGAGATTGCTGATAATCTGACCGAGATTGCAACCACAGTCAATGCTACCAAGGAAGCAGACTTTGCACTCGTATTTGATCCGACACTTGTGCGCGGTATGAGTTATTACACGGGAACCATCTTTGAGATTGCGATTCCGGAGTTTGGTGGCAGCTGCGGCGGTGGCGGTCGTTATGATGAAATGATTGGAAAGTTTACCGGACAGAATGTGCCTGCATGCGGTTTCTCCATCGGATTTGAGCGCATCATCCTGCTTTTGATGGAGCAGGGATATCAGATTCCGGAGAGCCCGAAGAAGGTTGCCTACCTTGTTGAAAAGAAGTATCCGGCGGACAAGTTTGTTCAAGTGGTGCAGCAGGCAAAAGAGGCGAGAGAAAACGGGCAGCAGGTTTTGGTTGTCCGTATGAATAAAAACAAGAAATTCCAAAAGGAACAACTGGAAAAAGAAGGTTATGAAGAGTTTGTGGAATTTTTTAACAGGGATTAGGAGGAAGACATGGCAGAATCAATGAACGGACTCCATAGAAGTCACAGATGCACAGAGGTGAGCAATGCACTTGTCGGTCAGGAAGTGACTTTGATGGGATGGGTACAAAAAAGAAGAAATTTGGGAAGTTTAATCTTTATAGATTTGAGAGACCGCAGCGGTATCATGCAGATGGTTTTTGATGAACCTGTCATTGGAAGCGAAGGGTTTGCAAAGGCGGGAGACTTGCGAAGTGAGTTTGTGGTTGCCATTGTTGGAACCGTACAAAAGAGAAGTGCGGCGGTAAATGAAAACTTAAAGACGGGAGACATCGAAGTGCTGGCAAAAGAACTTCGTATCCTTTCTGTAGCACAGACACCACCATTCCCGATTGAGGAACATTCACAGACAAAGGAAGAGTTGCGTTTGAAATACCGCTATTTGGATTTGCGTCGTCCGGATTTGCAGAGAAACCTGATGATGCGAAGCAAGGTGACAGGCGTCATCCGTGCATTTTTATTGGAGGAAGGCTTCTTAGAGATTGAGACGCCGATTTTGCAGAAGTCTACGCCGGAAGGTGCAAGAGACTATTTAGTGCCATCTCGCGTACATCCCGGTAGTTTTTATGCATTGCCACAGTCACCGCAACTGTTTAAACAGCTTTTGATGTGTTCCGGATACGACCGATATTTTCAAGTGGCAAAGTGTTTTCGTGATGAGGATTTGCGTGCGGATCGTCAGCCGGAGTTTACGCAGATTGATATGGAGATGTCCTTCGTTACAATGGAGGATGTCATTGATGTAAATGAGAGACTTTTGGCGAGAGTGTTTAAGGAGACACTGGATGTGGATGTTGCGCTCCCGATTCCGAGAATGACATGGCAGGAGGCGATGGACCGCTATGGTTCTGACAAACCGGATATTCGCTTTGGCATGGAACTGATTGATGTGTCGGAGGTCGTTGCCGATTGCGGCTTTGGTGTATTTACAGGTGCGTTGGAAACCGGTGGTTCTGTCCGTGGTATCAATGTGGAGGGGCAGGGTGCGATGCCGCGTAAAAAGATTGACAAGTTGGTAGAATTCGCAAAGGGATACGGCGCGAAAGGATTGGCGTATCTCTGTGTGAATGAAGATGGCACATACAAATCCTCTTTTGCAAAATTTATGACGGAAGAACAACTGACTCAACTGGTAAATGCCATGCATGGTAACCCGGGAGATTTGTTGTTATTTGCCGCTGACCGCAACAAAATTGTCTGGGAGGTGTTAGGTGCACTTCGTCTGCTTATGGGAAAGGAACTGGGATTATATGATGAGTCTGCATTTGCATTTCTTTGGGTAGTCGATTTTCCACAGTTTGAGTGGTCGGATGAACAGGAGCGCTTTGTCGCTATGCATCACCCGTTTACCATGCCATATGAGGAGGATTTGGATAAGCTTGTCTCAGATCCGGGAGCTGTTCGTGCCAAGGCATATGATATCGTGTTGAATGGATGTGAACTTGGTGGCGGCAGTCTTCGTATTTATCAGAGTGATGTGCAGGAGAAGATGTTTGAGGCACTTGGCTTTACAAATGAGGAGGCGCATGAGCGTTTTGGATTCCTTTTGGATGCATTTTCCTACGGTGTTCCGCCACATGCCGGTCTGGCGTTTGGTCTGGATCGTATGATTATGCTGATGATGGGAGCAGAGTCGATTCGTGATGTGATTGCGTTTCCGAAAGTGAAGGATGCATCCTGTCTGATGACAGAGGCGCCAACACATGTGGATGACGCGCAATTAAAGGAATTATCACTTGCGATTGCAGGTGATATGGAGTAAAATTTTATATAGGAATTCACATCATGTGGAGCATACGAAGGAGAGCGTAAAATGGCGAAGGAAAAGAAAGAAAAACAGGCGATTGCACTTACAACGGAGCAAACACAGAGAGCAAACAAAAAGGGAGTGGGCATATATGGATTATGCTATGTGGGCTACACGGTTTTGATGTTTGCAGTTGGTGATTTTTCTATTATTGGATTTGCTATCATGGCGATTTGTTTTATCGCGTGTGCTTTTCTGGGTCTGAAAAAAGGAAAAGAAGAGAATACACATATATTGATGGCGTTGACGTTTTTAATCGCCTATATTGCAATGACTTGTACGACGACAGCACCGATTTATCCGATTGTGTTTGTTGCCGTATTTGCTCTTATTGTCTATCAGAATGTTCGACTGGTAAAATGCGGGACATACGCAACGCTGGTTGTTAATCTGCTCCATATTGCCGTATCACTTCTGGCAGGTACTCCGTTTGCTGCGGTTTCCGGAGAATTGGTATCGACCATACTATTTACCTATTTTAGCGTTTATACAGTGAAACTGATTTATTCTTCTACAAAAGAAAATATGGATGCCATCCAGAAACAGACAGAAGAAGTTATTTATATTGAACAGCAGGTGAAGAAGATTTCAGAGAGTATTTTGGAAGATTTTCATGCGATTACCGACGGCATGAAAGTGATTACGGAACAGGCAAGTGACAACAAAGTCGCTTTGACAGATATTTCATCTGCATCAGAGACAAACAGTATGCAGATGAATCAGCAGACCGGCCTTACGCAGAATATTTACGCGATTGTACAGGAGACAGCAGCGAATGCGGAAAGAGTCACTTCAAATGCACAGGATGTATATGAAAAAGTGTCTGAGGGCGTGGTGCTATCTGAGGATATGAAAGCACAGGCTGATGATGTTGCACAAAATATTGAGATGACGTACCGGATTATTGATGAATTGGTAACACAAATCCAGAGTGTTTCCAGCATTACAGATGCTATTCTGGCAATTTCCAGCCAGACAAATCTCTTGGCGCTGAATGCTTCTATCGAGGCAGCGCGTGCGGGTGAGGCAGGAAAGGGATTTGCAGTTGTAGCAGATGAGATTCGTGATTTGGCAGAACAGACCAAGGCATCTACAGAAGAGATTACGCAGATTATGAATGAACTGGTTTCCGTAGCGAACAAATCTATTGATACGATGAATAATTGTGTGGAAGGTATTAAGGCTCAGAACACAAAGATTGGTGATGTGAATGCCAGTTTTGAACAGACAAAACAGAACGTTGGCGAATTAAAAGACATGATGGCGGACATTATTGACGGTATTCATGAAGTATCGACAAATACAGCAAGCATTGTTGATTCTGTTTCACATGTGTCGGAGAATACCAATCGTGTGTTTGAATTGTCGGGCAATGGCGCAACGGGTGCAGAAATGATATTTAATACGATTGAAGAATTTGCAAATACGATTTCTGAATTGCGTAAGCAGGTAGACGAGTTGCAACGGACAGTATCATAATGGACGTATTGTAGCAGGATGTGCTTTACAAGGCGAAATTAAAAAAGGTAACGGCATATTGTCGTTACCTTTTTCGTTTGTTTGCATAAAAATTATCGAGCATAAATATTGATGATCTCACCGATGTACATGGTGTGCATATTGCCATCTTTGTAGAACTTTTCTTCGATGGAAGGATCTACAAACTGGTCTGCCGTAATCGGTGTGGCAGAAAGCTTTTTGCACGTTAACACGAATTTTGCCTCGTCAAGTATCGCAATATCGTCCAAACGGTTTACATGCAGTCTGGCGCCCACCAATTTGTCTTCGTCGCGTCCGGAAACCATACCGAGGTAGTTTAAGGTGCTGTGCATCTTGGTGTCCTCAAAGAAACAGACAGAAAAGGTATCACTTTTGTCAATGAGTTCCTTCGTGTATCTCGATTCGCGTATATAGATGTTAACTATATTTTTGTTCCACATAATGCCGAGACCGCCCCAACTTGCGGTCATTGCATTTACTTTGCCATCTTCCGCTTCCGTGACGATGGCAGCCCATTCCTTTCCGATTTTAGTAAATGGATTAAATTCCAGCATGTCAACTGGATAAGGCTGAAAATCATGCATATCGCAATCCCCCTTGTTGTCAAAATAAAGTTTGATTTGAATTAGAATTAAGCGTCAAGGTCATCTGCGTCAAGGGCACCGATGTCTTGCACATTCAGCGTGCGGCGTTTGATGCGTGCTGCTTCAGATGCCTTTAAAAGGAACGTCTTAATCTCTTTGTAGTTTTTGATGTGAATCAATGTGATGCAAGAATGCGTCGTATCACCAGTGTAGCATGTAATCGTACCTATGCCAAATAGTTTTTCGAAAAGTGATTGTGATAATTTGACATCCTGTATTTTGTACATATAACAATCATTTTCCTCTGTGTTAAACAGTCCTGCATCAATGGTGAGTACGGAATCTGTGATCGTATAAACCGTGAAGGTCCATGGAAGACCCAAAAACAACAGTCGCTTACGCTCGCGAAAACGTACATCATCATTAAAAGTCTCGTTCATTATCTCTTGTGTGTTCTTGGCCATAAAATTCCCTTTCTGTCTATCTTTTTTATGTTCTTATTATAGTATTTCCTGGTTTCCTTGACAATGAAAAAAAATAGGAACATAATAGAAAAAGTGATACTTATATTGCAAGATACACTTGTAATTTTATAAAGATAATGGAGGACAGTTCAATGGATATCAGATTTGAAAAATGTGAGACACTAAAAGAAAAGCCGGATCAGAAGAATTTGGGATTCGGAGAGTATATGACAGATTATATGTTTGTTATGGATTGGGATAAGGGGAAAGGCTGGCACGACGCCCGAATCGTTCCTCACGCACCAATCGAATTAGATCCGGCATGTGTGGTTTTACATTATGCACAGGAGACATTTGAGGGTCTCAAGGCATATCGTACGGCGGAGGGAAAGATTCAGTTGTTCCGTCCGGAGATGAACGCAAAGCGAATGATAAACTCTAATGCCAGGCTTTGTATGCCGGAGTTCCCGGTAGAGATGTTTGTCGAAGCAGTTAAGGCTTTGGTCAAAGTTGAGGAGGATTGGGTTCCTTCTGAGCCGGATACATCTCTTTACATTCGACCATTTATGTTTGCCACAGAGTCAGCGCTCGGTGTTCATATGGCGACATCATACAAGTTTATGATTATCTGTTGTCCGGTCGGCGCATACTATGCGACAGGGCTTGATCCGGTGAAGATTTTGGTGGAGGACGAGTTGGTACGAGCTGTCAAGGGCGGAACCGGCTTTACAAAATGTGGCGGTAACTACGCAGGTTCGATTCTGGGTCAGGTGAAGGCTGAGGAAAAGGGCTATGCACAGGTGCTATGGCTTGATGGTGAGCAGCGTAAATATGTAGAAGAGGTTGGTACAATGAACATCATGTTCAAGATCAATGGAGAAATCTACACAGCGCCAATCGAGGGAACGGTTCTTCCAGGTGTGACAAGAGATTCTATGATTCACTTACTCCGTGATTGGGGATATACAGTGAACGAGACAAAACTTTCCGTAGATGATTTGATGAGAGCGGGACATGACGGTACATTGGAAGAAGTATTTGGTACTGGTACAGCCGCTGTTATTTCTCCGGTTGGTGAGTTGTGTTACAAGGATGATGTGGTTGTTATCAATGGTGGAAAGACAGGTGAGCTGACACAAAAATTATACGATACGCTGACAGGTATTCAGTGGGGCAAACTGCCGGATGAATACGGTTGGACGACAGAAGTATAAATCTTTTAAAACAGAATGTTGTGAAGAGCCGGAGCATATAGATATGTCCGGCTTTTTTGTGCCTGATTGTGGTCATTTCATTGACAATCCCCCATAGGATACGATAAAATTTAACTTGTATGAGTATATCTTTTGATAGGATGAGGAAGTTAAATGTTTGAAAAGTTTTATGATGAAAAATTAAAAAAATGGGCTTCGAATATCGGTCACACATTGGAGATGGTCGCAGCTATATTTGTATTGATAGGCGTGCTGATCGCAATGATTGCGTTGATTCCACAGGTTGGTGAACTTTGGATGCATCGACAGGAGACAAACAGCCTGATGCATTTTTTGGAAAAGACATTCGCTATTGTGATTGGCGTCGAGTTTATGAAGATGCTTTGCCGTCCATCGGCTGATAATGTTCTGGAAACGATTATTTTCCTTGTGGCACGCCATATGATTGTGATTAATACAACAACGCCGTTGGAGGATTTGATTTCTACCATCAGCATTGTTCTTTTGTGCTTTATGCGACGTTTCTTAAAGAACAGCAAAGACAAAGAGCGTAGATTGAAACTGGAGGCAGAGAACAAAGCGAGAGATCAAGCAGAGAGCGGACAAGCAGAAAAATAGTTATGATAGAGCAGTTAATTACAGAGATTTTGGAACAGGACAGTGTCAGAGGTCAGCTCAGCGCTTTGCGAAAAGAATGCAAGGAGTTCGCGGAACAAAAATCATTGTGCTATCGTCCGGAGGTGTTGGAGCGCATGGAGCAATTATTGTCGCATGAGGATGGAAAGACGCGTAAAAATGTGGCACTTTTGCTCGGAGATTTGGCGGATGGTATGTCGGAAATCCAAAGGGACCAAGAGGTGTTGGACTGGCTATGGCAGGCATACCGGAAAGAAGACACAAAATATGTGTTGAGCGCATATATCCGCGCAATGTCATTTTACGATTGTACGAGATACATGGAAGCATTACAGGCTGAGTTTGAACAACTGACGAAGACATCTGCCCAGGCGGAGGATGTGAAACACATTCGCGAACTTCGCATGGAAATGGAGAAGATACTTTTGTCGAAGACGCCTCAAAAAGAGACGCCGTTTTTGGGAATCAAAAAAAAGCACAGTATTCTTCTTGTGGCGGAGCCCTATATACAGGATGCGGTGATGCGGCAGTTAGAATGCATGCGTATGACACAAGCGAAGGCAGTTGCACGAGGCGTGAAGGTCAAGGAAGATTCGCTTGATTTCCTCGCAAAAATCAGATTGTATCGGGAAGTTTTGTTTGCAATCAGATTAAAAATGGGAATCGTACTTGATAGAGAACATCTGGCAGAAGGCATTGCATCTTCGGAGTGCCTGTCGTTGCTTAAGGAAGTGTTTGGCACAGAGGGACCGTTTCCTTTTAAACTTTCTTACAAAGGAAGGACAGAAGAATTTCCTCACAAAGAATGGAAACGGATTTGTTTTGAAATTGAGGAGTACACAAACCACCAATTATGCAATGTGGTCAGCAATTATCTCATCGAGATACAAGTATATCCGAAAAAGGATGGCACATTTTATCTTTATGGAAGGTTTCCGAGCATGGCTGACAAACGGTTTTCGTATCGAAAGAACGCCTTGCCAACATCGATGTCTCCTGTGACGGCAGCGCAGATGGTAGAGCTTATCACGCCATATTTAAAAGAAAATGCGCATGTGATCGACCCCTTTTGTGGGATAGGGACATTGTTGATAGAGCGCTGTAAAAAAATGCCGGCGAGGGATGTGTACGGTGTTGATATCTATGGCGAAGCAATTATGATGGCGCGTGATGACACAGACGCTGCAAACATGGAGTTTTATTATATCAACCGGGATTACTTCGATTTTACTTCAGAGTATTTGATGGAGGAAGTGATTACGGAGTTTCCGCGAATGGAGCATAAAAGAAAAGATGAAGTGGATTTGTTTTATGAAAAGTTTTTTGTAAAAACGAGTAGCATTACTTCTCCGGATGCGATTTTGCTTTTACTCTCCACCGAGGAAATAAATATGAAAAAACAAATTAGAATTCACAAGGAGTTTCAACTTCTGCGCCAGATACCGATGCGAGGAAAAGAAAACATTTTTATTATTAAAAAACGAGGATAGACAATGTACATAAGAAATAATACCTGGGGCGAACAGCAACAAGAAAAAGATACAATAGAATATTTTGATCAGGTAAATCTGCAAAAGATGCAGGATGCTTTTTGCGCAGCAAATCATGTCTATTGTTTGTGTGTGTCACGAAATTTCATGCATATTACCAGATTTTCAGGCACGACAGAAGAAGAAAGCTTTATCAAGAATATGTTGTCTGCGGATCTACAGCGCGACTGGATTGGATTGTTTTCTGATGTTGAAGGAGAAAATGTTATTGCATATGAATCAGACATTCCATATGCCATGATGCGTGGCGTTGCCATTCGAGGGGAGAATAATTATTTTTTGGGCGCATGGCTTGTGCTTGGAATTGATGCAAATCAATTGCCGGAAGATACCTTTATTCCTTCGGCAATTCAGAGTACGACGTATGACGAGTTTGAAAACACAATTGCCTTACTTGAGATTTTGACAAAAAGTTATTTTTCAAACAAAAACAAGTTGGCGATGCTATCCGATGACATTGTCATGTTGGAAAAAGAAGAAAAACATATGGAGCATCTGCTGCAGAAAACAGAAATTCTGACAGAGATTCTTAAAATGATGGAGTCGGACGAGTCGTTTTCAAAAGTGACAGGTGACATTCTTGCTGAGGCAGGAAAATATGTCGGCATCTCAAATGGCCATTTGTTGAAAATTGATACAGACGATATGCGTGTAGAATTGGTGAGCGAGTGGTCAGATAAAAACCAACACAGTCTGCAAAGTCGCTTTGATTCTGTGAAAAAAACAGAATTGCCGTTTATGACGGGAAGACCTTATACCATTTCATCGGATACGGTTATGCCGGAATCGTTTTTGGAGTATTTTGCAAAGTATGGGATTCGATGTGGCGTTTTCCTTCCTATCAATATCAGTGGGAAAGCAGGAATGTATCTGTGCTTTACGATGATGGGCGAAGACCGCAAATGGTCTGTGGGGGACATTAAGTTTTTTAACGACATCAGGCGCGTGATACAGACGATGCTAATCAAGCGAGTTACCAAAAATTCACTGGCAAGTTCGTACTCGGCATTGGAATCTATCTTAGAAAACGCAAAGTGCGGGGTTGGCGTTATTGACCTGCATCACAATACGATGCTTTATACGAATGACACATTTAAGAAGATGCGGTTGACCGATACAGAACATGCAGAATTGAATGCCCTATTGATGGGCGAAATAGGTGAAAATGAGCGTACTCTGGAGTTTCATGCAAGCGAGAGCGCGAGATGGTTTGAAGTGTCATTTGCAAAGATGAACTGGGTTGACGGAAGCGAAGTTCGCATTGCAACCATTTATGATATCTCAAATATAAAACAGTATCAGGCAGAAATTGAATATCAGGCGAGTGTTGATTATTTGACAGGGTTGTATAACCGTATGCGTTTTGAGGAAGATTTGTCGAATGAAATCCATATGGCAGTTCGTTCCGGCGGGAAAAGTGCCGTTTTGATTATCGACTTAGATGATTTCGATAATATTAATGACGGATTAGGACATCAGGCAGGAGATATGCTACTACAGAATGTTGCCCATGCGCTGCAACGTATCGATGACATTTCTAATAGCTGCTATCGGATTGGCGGAGATGAGTTTGTTGTTTTGATTCACAACCGTCAGATGGATTGCATGCAGGACATTATTCGAAAGGTGCAAGCAATTTTTTCCCGACCTTGGCATTTGGAGGGAACAGAATATTACTGTACAATGAGTATGGGAGTTATCATTATACCAAAGGATGGTGTGGAAACAGAACTTCTCATGCAACGGGCTGACATTGCACTACATGCTGCAAAGAGTCTGGGAAAAAATCGCGTGGAATACTATAATGATGAGCAGATTAGCGGAGCCGTTGAAAGACTGGATATGGAAAAATCCATGCGAGAAGCAGTGGAGCGCGGATGCCGGGAGTTTGAAGTATACTATCAGCCGCTGATTGATGTGACAAAACCGGACAGACCATGTTGTGGTGCAGAAGCGCTTGTTCGATGGAAATCGCCGACAATGGGATTTGTACTGCCATCACAGTTTATTCCGTTAGCAGAGTATTTGGGTTTGATCAATGAAATAGGCAAACATGTTTTGCTGGAGGCATGTAAGCGATGTAAATACTGGAATGACTTTGGACATCCGGAATATAAAATAAATGTCAACTTATCGGTTGTGCAGCTGATGCAGAATGACATTGTTGATATCATTCGTAATGCACTGGAGACGACGGAGATCAATCCCGCAAACCTCACTCTGGAAGTGACAGAAGGTCTGGCTATCAACGATATGAATCGTATGCAGCAGATTCTTGCCGCCATCAAGAAAATGGGGGTGCGAGTTGCGCTGGACGATTTTGGAACAGGCTATTCTTCGTTAAATCATATTCGCAGCATGCCGATTGACGTGATAAAGATTGACCGTTGTTTTGTGGAAGACATTGGGGAAGATTTGTTTTCCGATGTGTTTGTGAAATCTGTCACGCAGATGGCAGATGCATTGGATATGAATATCTGCGTAGAAGGCGTTGAAGATGAAAAACAGTGTGGTGTACTAGAGGGAATGAATGTGGACATGATACAGGGATTTTTGTTTGACCGGCCTTTGACAGTGGATGATTTTGAAAAGAAATATCTGTATTAAAAAAGAAAGTGCAGGAAATGGGACTTGAACCCACACGATATTGCTACCACAGGCACCTGAAGCCTGCGCGTCTGCCAATTCCGCCATTCCTGCATGCAAAAGTTATTTTATCTTTTTTTATCGGTTAAGTCAAGACAAAATTGGAGAACAATATGAGCAGACATCACAAAATAAAAAACAGAGGAGCGCACTTTATCATTACACTGATTGTCGTTCTCTTGCTTGTCAGCGTAGGGGGGATCTGGTTCTTGAATCAAAAGCACCTTGTAGCGAATTTCATTCCGCAAGATTACAGTGCATCCAATGAACAATTAAATAATCCATATTGTGGTTGGTATCATACATATGCTTATGAGATTCGCGATGATGTACGTTTTGATTTGGCATCTGTGTCAGAACTGTTAAAAGAAGACAATAACACAAGGCTTTGCCAGCTTTCGTTTGATTTGAGTGCATATCATACCGGGGGCATTACTCCGGAGGGAATAAGCCAGATTGAGAATGTGCTGGGGGCGTGGAAGTATACAGACAAAAAGATACTGGTCAACTTCTTTTATGAGGAGAAGCCGGCAGATATATCAACCGTTTATTTACATATGGAACAGCTTTCGGATGTGGTAAATCAGAATTCGGACAGTATCTACGCAGTACAAGGCTGCTTTGTGGATGTCACAGGATTGGAGAAACAACAGACTGAAGAACTGCGTGAGTACGAAAGATCTCTGATAAATGAAAACATACTCATTTTGGACAAAGTATCCTTAGATGGGATAAAGGATATATCGGATTTGAGAAAAATGAAGCTTTTCTGTCTCAATGCGGATGACAACTCATCACTTGTCGAACAGTGGAAAAACGAAACTTATCGCGGAGAGGATGTTTTTTCCGGTGTTACGATGTATGATTATATTGCAAGCCATCTGGGCTACCGATATCGGATAACGGCGGCGGAGGTGCTGTTTGACACATGGGATGAGAAAAAAGGAGAAATAAAACTTCACATAACAAATGAAGGGTTTGCTGTGGCAAACGAGCAATTTGACACTACGATACTTTTAAAGAATAAAGATACAGAGGAAATCATTAGTATTCCGTTTGACGATGACAATCGTGATTGGAAACCATCGGAGGAAGTGGTGATTGAAAATGAACTGGATATCAGAAGTTTGGAAAAGGGAACATATTATGTATATATGCTTATGAGAGACACAAAATCCGGTGAAGTGATTCAATTGGGAAATACGGTACCGCTCACAGCAAACGGATACCAGATTGGCATATTACAGCTTCAATAATCAATGGGGGAATTATGGAAAAAAGCAAATTTAGAACATGGATATTGGCACTATTTTGTGCAATGTTTGCGCTGGCAGCGATTTTCTTTATCTTCCGGATGCTTAATAGAAATCAGGGGGAAAGCAAAGAATTCGAATTTAGTGATGGATGGTCGGTTTCTTTGAATGGGAAAGAGATGGAGTCAAAGGTGTCGCTGCCGGATTACAAACTTACAAAACTTGAGATAGGGGATGTTGTCACGATTTCGAATCACCTACCGAAAGATTTGGAAGAAAACCAAACGATGACGTTTTTGGTCTATTTGTCCACAATCGAAGTGAAACTTGACGGCGAGGTGATTTATGCCTACGGACAAGACTATGCAGAAATGAACCGGCTGGTCGGCAGTGGTTATCACTTCATCAATTTGCCGAATGATGCTGCAGGGAAAAATATAGAGATTACCATGGAAATAAGAGAGCCAAATGCGTTTACGAACATGTTGTCACCGACAATTTCGAATACGGGCGCAGCTTATCAGAACTTTGCAAAAAGTAATCTGCTTGGCGTGGGAATCTGCATGTTTCTGACATTGCTTGGAGCGGTTCTTTTGGTTGTCAGTGCTGTTGCCGTATGTTTTTCCAGAGCGTTTGTGCGGCTTGTATATATTGGATCGTTCAGTTTTTTGATGGGTATCTGGTCAATGTGTAATATGAAGATTCTTCAGATTTTTCATGTTGATTTGGCCGCAAATACGACGACGGAGTATATGACACTATATATCGCACCGATTTTGTTTATTTTGCTCATCGCGGAGATTCGTAAAGACTCAGATTTGTGGAGAAAACAGGTCATGTATGGGGATGCAGCACTTCTGACATTATTCGCGGCTGTGACTTCTGCTCTTCAGTTTACAAATATAGAGCATTATCCTAGATTTTTGGGATATTTTCATCTGTTTGGAGCGATATCTCTTGTGCTCGCAGGTGTGACAGCGATTGATAAAAAGCATAAGATTGACAGATCAAATGCAGTGCTCTATGTGGGAATCCTTGTACTGGCAGTTTCCGTGGTATTGGATTTGATTCGATTTAACCTACAAAAGTATGTCTTCCAAGACAATGAAATGCTGACATATAGTGTGATTCCGGTAGGTGTCCTTATCTTTATTGTGTTTCTGCTGATCAGTTATATCTTCTATGTGTATAACATTTTGGTGGAAAAAGCGGAAAAGGATTGGTTGACGGAGCGGGCATATCATGATGAGTTGTGCAGAACCTTCAATCGTACAAAGTGCAGTGAGGTGTTTAGGCAGTTGGACAAAGCGGAAAAGGATTATGCACTTGTGAATCTGGATTTGAATGGACTAAAGACCGTGAATGATACCTATGGACACGCACAGGGAGATTTGCTTCTGAAAGAATTTGCCAATATTTTACAAAGTGCATTTAAAGAGGTTGGAGATGTGTTCCGTATGGGAGGAGATGAATTTTTGGTGATTATTCAAAAGGAACAATTTTCACAGATTGACCAGTGTCTTTCCCGTATGGTGAAATTGGAAAAGAGGCGTTCGAGTGAGATGCCGTTTACCATTGATTCGTCTTACGGAGTGGCAAAAAGTTCGGAGTGTCCGGGAGAAAATACAGAAAGAGTATATTCGTTGGCGGATCAAAGAATGTACGAGATGAAAACGAAAAAGAGAATCAATAGAAGACTAAGGAAATAAAAAAGTTTGTTAATTTTGTGACAAAATAGGGTTTGTCTGATACAATATAAGTGACTTTGGTAAAGAAAGGGTTAAAAACATGTATGCAGATGGAAATGTAATTAAAATCAAACATGACGTATTGTATGAAGTTGCAAAACATGCTTTTGCAGGAGATTTGGATGAAAAGAGAGACCATATTGCAATGGAACTCATCCCGGGACCTACACCACAGTTTCGTTGCTGTATTTATAAAGAGAGAGAAATTATCAGGCAGAGAGTCCGTCTGGCAGAGGGAAAAGCACCCGGAATTGAGGATGATGGAAATATGATTCAGGTTATCAGTTCTGCGTGCGAGGATTGTCCTATTTCCAGCTATGTTGTCACAGACAACTGTCAGAACTGTATCGGTAAAGCTTGTATCAATGCATGTAATTTTGGTGCGATAGAGATGGGACGACATCGCTCCCATATCGATCCTTCTAAGTGTAAGGAGTGCGGTAAGTGTGCACAGGCTTGCCCGTACAATGCGATTGCAGCTTTGAAACGACCATGTAAAATCAGCTGTCCGGTGAATGCAATCAGTTACGACGAGAATGGTATTTCCGTGATTGATGAAAAGAAATGTATCCGTTGCGGATTGTGTATACATAGATGCCCATTCGGGGCAATTGGCTCTAAGACATTTATCGTAGATGTCATTGAGGCACTAAAATCAGAGAAGCCGGTTTATGCGATGGTGGCGCCGGCGACAGAGGGACAGTTTGGTGAAAATATCACCATGAACAGTTGGAAGAAAGCGATGAAGGCAGTAGGCTTTGATGATTTGATTGAGGTTGGTCTTGGCGGTGATATGACTGCTGCTGCAGAGGCAGAGGAGTGGTTAGAGGCATACAAGAATGGAAAGAAGATGACGACCTCGTGTTGCCCGGCCTTTGTAAATATGATTAAGAAGCATTATCCGGAATTGATTGATAATGTATCAACGGCTGTTTCACCGATGTGTGCTGTTTCTCGCATGCTCAAAGCAAAGGAGCCTGATGCGGTAACTGTATTTATTGGACCATGTATTTCTAAAAAATCAGAAGTGCGAGACCACGCGCTTGAAGGGAATGCAGATTATGCGCTTACCTACAGTGAGATTCGTGCAATCATGCGCGCAAAAGGTGTTGAGCTCGAAGAAGATGACAATACTTATCAGGAGGCTTCTACATACGGAAAGAGATTTGCCAACGCAGGTGGAGTTACCGAAGCGGTATTGCAGTGCTTGAAAGAAAATAACGAGGAGATGGCTGCGACAATTAATAGGTGCAATGGCGCTGCCGAGTGTAAGAAAGCGCTTCTCCTTATGAAGGTTGGAAAACTACCGGAGGACTTTATCGAGGGAATGATTTGCGAGGGCGGATGCGTCGGCGGACCAAGTGCATTTAACGCACAGGTTTCCTTTAAGAAGAATCGTGATGCGATGATTGCAGAAGCGGATTCTCGCGGCGTCCATGAAAACTTGAAAAACTACGATATGGATTCCTTCTCGATGCATGCGAAGAGATAATACGATTTAGATGGACTGCGCGTTCATCCAATCCACAAGTTCCTGTAACCCTTCTTCAGAAAAGGCGGCTGTATGGTGCGTCTTTTTTTCGTCCGGTGTTTTCGCAAAAGCAAACGGTCCGGACCAGATGGTTGCCCGAAGCATTGTTTGGGTAGTGCCCTCCTCCGCAGCGGCGTCGTTCGGGACTTCTACCTTTTCAACGCGATAGCGCAAGTTGCCATCGCTTCCTGTAAACGGCTTGCTTTTATAAAAATTTAGGGAAAGTAATTCTTTTCGATGAATCATAAATACAGCTCACTTTCTGCAACATTTTGATAGTTTGAAAAAATCTACGTGCCTTTATCTTATCATATATGGAAAATAAAAACAGAAAAAAATTGCAAAAATCTTTGGGAGATAGGGCGTAGTGTGTTATACTGATAGAGTTATAACAGTTCATACAGAACGAACGCAATTTTAACAACATTAGAGAGGAATTTATGAAAAAGATGCGATTGAAAAAAAAGGTGATGTGCATGGCTCTCGCTGTGATTATGACATTTACGATGGTGATGATGTATGCGACGGAGACGTTTGCAAAGGAAAGTGACAGTGCCGATTGGATGGCAGGAATAGACCCGCAGACGAAACTCAGTGCCATTTCGATGCCGGGTACACATGACTCGTGCACACAGTATGTTAGTCTGAGTTACATATTTCAATGTCAAAATACAAGCGTAAAAACACAGTTGGAGAATGGATATCGTTATTTGGATATGCGTTTGGTGGTGGATGAAAAAGAGGACAAACCTGCGCTTGTAATGAAACATAATTTTGCAAACTGTCGTACCGGGAAATCACCGTTTTCATCGAAGTTGTATTTTGACAGTGTGGTGGATGATACCATTACATTTTTGCAGGAACATCCGACAGAGACGGTCATCATGTGCATGAAGGCGGAGAACGGCGATGATTCCATCAAAGATGTTCAAAAACTGCTTTACCAAAAAATTGACGAAAACCCGGAGTTGTGGTATGTGACAAATGAGATTCCGACACTTGACGAAGTGCGTGGGAAGATTGTGCTTGCGACCCGGTTTGAAGATGCATTGGGTGTGGGCGCAGGACGCATGGGATTACAGTTTGACTGGACAGATCAGGGAGATCGCACCGTCGTTGATATTCCCTATGTATTGTCGATGATAAATGCAGAGCAAAAACTGTGGGTGCAGGACCGCTACAATTATAATGCAGACGATAAAGTTGATGCTGTTGTAGATGATTTGGAGAACTGTCAGGCTTCGGATGATACTTTTTCATTAAATTTCACCTCGACATCGGGGAGCGGGAAAGTGGGACATCCAAAGAAGTATGCGACGGCAATCAACAACTATCTGCTGGAGTATCAGTGGAAAGCGAATACCTGCTACGGTGTTGTGATTGTAGATTTTGCTTCAGAAGAATTAGCAAGATGTATCTATGAGACAAACGAACTGACGAATAAAAAATAAAAAGGACGGAGGCATTACATTATGCCACAAGGTAGACCAATGCCGGGGGAACTTTATCGGCATTTCAAGAATAAAAAATATCAAATCATAGCTGTTGCAACACATTCGGAGACGAGAGAGCCGTATGTTGTATATCAGGCATTATATGGCGATTTCCTTACATATATCAGACCATACGAGATGTTTGTCAGTGACGTGGATCGTGTAAAATACCCCGATGTACAACAAAAATATCGATTTGAATATATTGGAAATCATTGTGTGACAGAGGCACAGCAGACGCAGACGGTGAATCAAAATGTGAACGACGCATCCGATGTGATGAAGCCGATGGAACATACGACAGCAAGTTGTACGGCGGATGAAAGTGCTGAAGGGATTGATCCCAGATTTCTGGCATTTTTGGATGCTGAGTTATTTGAAGATAAATATAAAATTGTCACAGAGATGGAAGAGGAATTGGATAATCATCTGATTAACCAGATGGCAGCATCGATAGATGTGATTATTGAGGATGGTGATTTAGCGGAACGTGTGATGGAACTCAAAAAATGCATCCGTATGCGGGCACATTTTGAGGCAGGGCGCAACCGCTAGTGTGTTGAGGAATGACAGATGGAAATTGAGAAAAAATACTTATTAAAACATATTCCCAATAATTTAGATTTCTATCGACATTGCGAGATAGAACAAGGCTATTTGAATCGGGAGCCTGTGCTTCGAATCCGTAAAAAAGACGATGCCTTTATCCTGACATACAAATCAAAAGGGATGATGATTCGCCGGGAGGAGGAATTTCCATTGACAGAGGAGGCGTATCTTCACCTCAGGGAAAAAGTGGATGGACGGTTAATTTCAAAGACCCGCTATTTTATCCCATATGGAGAGCATATGATTGAACTTGATGTGTTCCATGAGGCGATGGCTCCGCTTGCGATGGCGGAGGTGGAGTTTGATACAGAGGAGCAGGCGGATATCTTTGTGCCACCATCATGGTTTTCGGATGAAGTTACGTTTGAAAAAAAATATCAAAATGTAAACATGGCGTTGGGAGGATATAACTATGAATAAAATTGCAATTTGTATGGCGACAGGCTGTGAGGAGATTGAGGGGCTTACGGTTGTAGATGTTTTGCGCAGAGCGCACATGCCAATTGATATGATTTCCATTGCAGACGCGTTGGAGGTGACGGGTTCGCATCACATTACGTTTATGGCAGATAAACGCATAGCGGATGTAAATTGGCAAGAATATGACGGCATTGTTTTGCCGGGTGGCATACCGGGCACGCCAAACCTCGGCGAATGTAGTGCAGTGACGGAGACCGTCAAATCTTTTGCAGAACAAGGGAAACTGGTCGCTGCAATCTGTGCGGCACCGAGTGTTCTTGGGCAAAATGGTATACTTGGCGGCAAAAAGGCAACATCCTATCCCGGGTTTGAGGAAAAGATGACAGGATGTACTTATCTCTGTGAAAATGTTGTTGTCGATGGGAACATCATTACGAGCCGTGGCATGGGAACTGCGATTGATTTTGCGCTTGCAATTGTTGCGTATTTTTCGGATGAAAAAACAGCCGGAGAGATGGCAGAAAAAATCATGTATACGATTTGATTACTTGACAAAAATTTCCTAAATATTTTCCACCAAAATGTTCATACTAGCATTAGATAAATCTTCTGTCGAACATCAGATATGGTCGTGAACTGGTGAAGGTTGCCGGAAGGCGACCTGAAGATTTATCTTAATATAAATATTGGAGGTAATGGACATGAGTAGTTCTTCAAACAGTAATAGTGGAAGAATGGCTGTACCTGAAGCCAAGGATGCTATGAATCGTTTCAAGCAGGAGGTCGCAAGTGAAATTGGTGTTCCTTTAAAAGAGGGATACAATGGTGATTTGACTTCTAAGCAGGCAGGTTCCATTGGTGGTGAAATGGTCAAGAAAATGATCATGAAGCAGGAACAGGAAATGAGCGGCAGATAACATTCCGCAAATGAATAAAGTGGCCTCGGAGATGAATTAAAATCTCCGAGGCCATTTTTTGCTTCTTTCGCTTTAATTGTGGGAAGTATGTACTTTTACAGTTGCTATTTAAAATTCGGTATGATATAATCTTTTAATGACTGCACAAGGGGAAGTCCCTTTTTATAATAGGAGTTCTATTATAGATGTGATTAGTACATGAGTTACATATTTAAGGAGGAAATGAATGAAATGAGTGTACAAGTTGAAACGTTAGAGAACAATATGGCAAAACTTACGGTTGAGATATCAGCAGACAGATTAGAGAAAGCATTGGATTCCGCTTACAATAAGCAGAAGAAGAGCATTTCTGTACCTGGTTTCCGTAAGGGCAAAGTGCCTAGAATTATGGTTGAGAAGATGTATGGCGCAGAAGTATTCTATGAGGATGCTGCGAACATCTTGTTACAGGAGACATATCCGGAAGCATATGATGAGAGTGGTTTGGATATCGTTTCACAGCCAGGCATCGACATTGTACAGTTAGAGAAGGGTAAAGCTTTTGTCTACACAGCAGAAGTGGCTGTTAAGCCGGAAGTTACTCTTGGTAAATACAAAGGAATCACAGTGACAAAGATTGACACAACAGTTACGGATGAGGAAGTGGATGCAGAGATTGAGACACAGAGAAACAACAACGCCAGAATCATAAGTGTTGAGAGACCGGTTGAGATGGGTGATACTGCCGTTATCGACTTTGAGGGATTCATGGACGGTGTTGCTTTCGAAGGTGGCAAGGGAGAGAACTTCGATTTAGAGATTGGTTCTCATTCTTTCATCGATACATTCGAAGATCAGTTAGTTGGCAAATCTGTCGATGAAGAAGTAGAAGTAAATGTCACTTTCCCGGAGGGATATCAGGCGGAAGAGTTGGCAGGAAAGCCGGCAGTATTCAAGGTAAAGATTAACGAGATCAAGGCAAAGGAATTACCTGAGCTTGATGATGAATTTGCACAGGATGTCTCAGAATGTGATACGCTTGCAGATTACAGAGAAGAAGTAAAGAAGAACCTGACAGAGCGAAAGGAGGCAGATGCACGTCGTGTGAAGGAAGAAGAAGCTATCGATAAGATTATTGATGATGCAAAGATGGATATTCCAGAAGCAATGATTGAGAATCAAGTGAATACCATGATCAATGATTTTGCCAACAACATAATGCAGCAGGGTCTTTCTTTAGAGCAATACATGCAGTTTACAGGCATGACAATGGATAAGTTTAAGGATCAGGTTCGTCCGGATGCCGTCAAGAGAATCCAGTCTTCGCTTGTATTAGAGCAGATAGCTAAGGATGAAAATATCGAGGTATCCGATGCTGATGTAGAGGCGGAAATCGAGAACATGTCTAAGGCTTATGGCATGGATGTAGAGCAACTTAAGGGCTATATTCAGGACGCTGAAAAAGAGTCTATGAAGAAAGATGTCGCTGTACAGAAGGCAGTAGAGTTTGTTATGGAAAACGCAAAAGAAAGAGCAAAAGCAAAGTCAACAGCGAAGTCAACAACAAAAAAGACTGCGACAAAGAAAGAGGAAGAATAAGCTTTGCGCAGCAGTATATTATGGAGGTTATAGCATATGGCAACAATACCTTATGTCATTGAGCAGAATAGCAGAGGAGAGCGTTCCTATGATATCTATTCCCGCTTACTAAAAGACAGAATTATTTTTTTGGGAGAGGAAGTAAACGAAACAACAGCTAGTTTGGTTGTGGCACAGTTGTTATTTTTGGAGTCGGAAGATCCTAGTAAAGATATTCATCTTTACATCAATTCTCCCGGTGGAATGGTAACTGCTGGTATGGCCATTTACGATACCATGCAATACATCAAGTGTGATGTTTCAACCATTTGTATTGGTATGGCGGCAAGTATGGGAGCATTTCTTTTGGCAGGCGGAGAAAAAGGCAAGCGTTTTGCACTCCCGAATGCGGAGGTCATGATTCATCAACCATCCGGCGGAGCGAAAGGACAGGCTACGGAGATTCAGATTGCTGCTGAAAACATTTTGAAGACCAAAAAGAAGTTGAACCAGATGTTGGCGGACAACACAGGAAAACCACTTTCGCAGGTAGAAATCGACACAGAGAGAGATTACTACATGAGTGCTGAGGAGGCATTGGAATACGGTTTGATTGATGGAATCATCACAAAGAAAGACTAATTCATTCGAGGGTACCCCAAACTGGGATACCCTCAAAGTGCATATTATAAGATAGGATTGTGAGAATAAGGAAATGGCAGGAAGAAATAGTGAAGACAAAGTGAGATGCTCTTTTTGCGGCAAATCACAACAACAGGTTCGCAAGTTGATTGCGGGACCAAACGGTGCATATATCTGTGATGAGTGTATCGACATATGTTCGGAAATCATCGAAGAAGAACTTATGGGAAACGGTCGCGCGGCCGATGAACAAGATTTTGACATTAACCTTTTGACACCGAAGGAAATGAAAGAATTCCTTGACGATTATGTCATCGGACAGGAGGAAGCAAAGAAGGTGCTTTCTGTAGCGGTGTACAATCACTACAAGCGTATTACATCGGAGGAAGAGGTGGATGTAGAACTCCAAAAGAGTAATGTCTTGATGCTCGGACCTACAGGTAGCGGTAAGACTCTGTTGGCGCAGACATTGGCGCGCATCCTTGGTGTTCCGTTTGCCATCGCAGACGCGACGACTCTGACAGAGGCAGGCTATGTCGGTGAGGATGTTGAGAATATCCTTTTAAAATTGATTCAGGCAGCAGACTACGATATCAAAGCTGCTGAGATGGGAATTGTCTATATCGACGAGATTGATAAGATTACAAAAAAATCAGAGAATGTTTCGATTACGCGAGATGTATCCGGTGAAGGTGTGCAACAGGCACTCCTCAAGATTATCGAGGGTACGGTGGCTTCGGTTCCTCCGCAGGGGGGAAGAAAGCATCCGCAGCAGGAGACAATTTCCATCGATACAAAGAATATCCTCTTTATCTGCGGCGGAGCATTTGAAGGCATTGATAAGATTATTTCTGCAAGACTTGACAGCAAGTCCATTGGATTTAATGCCGACATCAAGGACAAAAATAAAGACGATTTGAGCGATTTGTTGAAGCAGGCACTTCCACAGGATTTCATCAAGTATGGTTTGATTCCGGAATTTATCGGTCGTGTTCCGATCAATGTTTCATTGGAGGAATTAGATGAGGATGCGATGGTCCGTATTTTGACTGAGCCAAAAAACAGTTTGGTGAAGCAGTATCAGGCACTGTTTACGATTGACGGCGTTGATTTGATGTTTGACAGAGAGGCACTTGTGGAGATCGCAAGAAAGTCAATTGAGCGTAAGACAGGTGCGCGTGGACTTCGCGCAATCATGGAAAACGTGATGATGGATTATATGTATGAAGTGCCGTCAGATGAGTCGATCAAGGAAGTGCGCATCACCGAGGAAATGGTTGATGAGAACCTGATTTTGATTGACAAATCATCCGAAGCTGCGGCTGCAGAGGATGAAAAGCAGGAGAAAAGTGCATAATGGTTATTAAGAATGTAGAACTTGAGACTGTGTGTGGTGTCACGAGTACACTGCCGGAGAACAAACTTCCGGAGGTTGCATTTGCAGGAAAGTCAAACGTTGGAAAATCATCGTTGATTAATGCGCTGATGAATCGAAAGTCATTGGCGAGAACATCTGCGCAGCCGGGTAAGACACAGACAATCAATTTTTATAATATTAACCGTGAAATCTATCTTGTTGACTTGCCGGGATACGGCTATGCGAAGGCGAGTGAAAAAGAGCGGGAAGCATGGGGCATGATGATTGAGAAATATTTGAATACATCAGAAAAACTTCGTGCCGTTTTTTTGCTGGTCGATATTCGCCACAAACCTTCCGAAAATGACAAGCAGATGTTTGAATGGATGGAATATGTCGGGTATGATCCGATCGTGATTGCCACGAAGCTGGACAAGATAAAGCGCAGTCAGATTGACAAACAGATCAAAATGGTTCGAGAAGGCCTCGGTGCCGGAAAAGAGACGATCATCGTTCCGTTCTCTGCCGAGACGAAACAGGGCAGAGAGACCATTTGGGATTTTATGGATCAGGTAATAGAGAATGAACAGGACTATGAAGAAGAATAAAGGTTTATTTGTAGGTATCTTGCTGGGTGTCATCACCTTGGTGGCATTTGGCAGTACCTTTTTCATTTTTAAGAACAACAATCAGAATCAAGGGGATGAGGAGATGACCGTTGTAACTTCCTTTTATCCCATGTATGTTGCTACGGCAAATATAGTGGATGGAATGGAGCATGTGCATCTGGAGAACCTGAGCGAACCCGAGACAGGATGTCTGCATGATTATCAACTCACACCGGACGATATGCAATTGCTTTCCACGGCGGATGTATTTGTTGTCAACGGCGGCGGCATTGAAGAGTTTCTTTCGGATGTGGCAGGAGCATACCCGAATCTGGTTATCATTGAGTCAAGCGAAGGCATTGTGGGAGACGATGACAATCCGCATGCATGGATGAGCGTTACTGCATATGAAAAACAAGTGCAGAAGATTGCGGAGGGAATTGCCGGTGTAGATGAAGCGCATGCAGATGATTATATCAAAAATGCATCGGAATACAGCAGTCAATTGAAAATCTTAGCCGCCGAAATTGATGATTTGAAGGTGGCAACGCAGGGACAGCCGGTGATACTTTTTCACGAGGCAATGGAATACTTTGCAGAGGATTTGGGAATGTCGGTTGTGTACACGATGGATTTGGATGAAGAGCGACAAGTGAGCGCAAAAGAAGTGGCAGAGGTGATGTCCGTTATCCGCGAACAGTCTGTGTCGTCAGTTTTGGCTGACGAAACCTACGGCAAAGAATTGGGAGACATGGTCGCTCAGAGTACGATGGCGAGGACCATCTATTTGAATCCGATGGTGCGAGGGGCGTATGACAGGGATAGCTACCTCACATATATGGAGGAAAACATACAGGCGATTCGCGATAACTTTGTGGCGAGATAGAAGGGAAATGTTGAAATGCGAAAAATAATGAAACCGTGTGGTTTTCACTGCATCAAGATGAAGGACTTGGGCGTGACATTTGGGGATCAGGTGGTGTTGGAACATATCAACCTGCATATTCATTGTGGCAGTTTGACAGCCATCATTGGTCGAAACGGTGCGGGAAAATCCACGCTTGTGAAGGCTATTTTGGATGATATCCCGCATGAGGGTACGATTGAATTTAAAAATACGGAAGATGGACGTATCAAGAAGTTGAAGATTGGCTATGTGCCACAGTCTTTGAATTTAGAGCAAAACGCACCGATGGACGTCTATGACCTGATTACCAGTTATTGCTACCGTTATCCTATTTTCCTTCGCAAGAAGGCAATTTATGAGGAAATCAGGGAATCACTTCAGGTATTTGAGGCGGAGGAGTTGATTGGTAAACGGGTCGGAAAGCTTTCCGGTGGAGAATTGCAGAGAGTGCTTCTTTCGATGGCGGTGATGGATAATCCGGACTTGCTTTTGTTGGACGAGCCGGTGTCCGGTATTGATAAAAACGGAATGGATTTGTTCTATGAGAAAATGGATTACCTCAGAAAGAATTATGACATGTCGATTGTCGTAATCTCTCATGATTTGGACTATGTGGCAAAGTATGCCGATAAGGTTGTTTTGATTGATAAGACGGTACTTGCTGACGGCACACCGAAAAAAGTGTTTGAGAGCGAAGCTTTCAAGCAGGTGTTTGGAGGTGTGAGTTATGAGTAATTACTTTGCAGAGTTGTTTCAGTATGACTTTATGCGACGGGCGTTTGTGGCGATTTTGATCATCACACCGCTCCTTGGAATTCTGGGTACAATGATTGTTCACAAGAAGATGGCGTACTTTTCAGATGCGCTTGGACATTCCGCACTTACGGGTATTGCGATTGGCGTCATTCTTGGAATTACCGATACGAACCTTTCGATGGTATTGTTCGCAATTGCATTCGCATTCCTTTTGAATCAGATTAACCGCAGAAATCTGGCGGCAACCGATACGATTATTTCTGTGTTTGCGAGTTGCAGTACAGCAATCGGTCTTGCAATCTTATCGCGCGGAGGCAATTTCAGTAAATACTCTGCGATACTTGTGGGCGACATCCTCAGTATCACGGAAAAGGAGATCGGTTATTTGATTGTTTTGTTTGTGGCAACGCTTATTTTTTGGGTGTTCGCTGTGAACAAACTGAATGCAATCAGTATTCACCCGACGCTTGCCAAGAGCCGCCATATATCGGTGCGTATGGTGGAGGATGGCTTTACCATCATCATTGCACTGATTGTGACACTCTCGATCAAATGGATTGGTATTTTATTGATCAATGCACTATTGATTTTGCCGGCTGCATCAAGCCGAAACATCTCATCGAACATGAAAGAGTATCACGGTTATTCAGTATTGTTTAGCATGTTCTCCGGTGTGATTGGTCTTGTGGTATCGTACTTTACGGGAGTGGCAACGGGACCGATGATTGTCATTGTCGCGGCGATAATTTATTTTGCAACATATTTATATGGAAAAGAATAAACCGGAGGGTGTACCGATTGGTACACCCTTCTTTTTTGTGCATAGATTTCCAAATATTTGTGCAAACTACATAACATGAATTCGCAGATAAAGGAGCAAAAGGTATGACGAAGACGGTTTATCGCATTTGTTTGATTGTATGTTTGATTGCTGCCATCACGGTGGGCGTTGTCTGGTATGGCGAATATAGCAGTAGGGAGGCGGATGAAGAATGGCTTCTGGTTTAAGTGGACAAAATGATACTTTATACTTGCGGTTAGAACGTTCCGTTTTGAGTTACGAGCCGGAGATTTTTTTAAAAGATCTGGGAGGTTTGGAATGTGAAAATCAAGAGATGCTGGCGAGACTAAAGGCATTGAAGATATATGAATTCCAGCAATCGGGAAACATGGTTTGTACTATCACAAGGCTGGTGCAGGAGATTCATAAAATCTATCCAAAGCTGACGGTGGTAAGTCTCGGTGAGATGGACGTGATTATGGAGTTTCGGGGCAAAGAGCCGTCCCCGGCAGTGCAATATATAAAACTCGCAGTGGTTTGTGTCCTTTTGTTTTTTGGAGCGGCATTTGCAATCACGGCATTTCATAATGACATCGGAATTACGGATATTTTTGATCGATTCTACGAACAAGTGACAAACACGACGAAGCCGAAGGTGTCTGTCATCGAGATTAGTTATTCCATCGGATTAGCGCTGGGAATTATCGTGTTCTACAACCACTTTGCAAAGAGAAAACTTACACACGACCCGACACCGATTCAGGTGGAACTTAGAAAGTATGAGCAGGATACAGATACTGCCATTATCGAAAATGCAGCTCGGAGAGGAGAAAACTTAGATGTTTCTTGATATGTGTATTCTCATCGGAGGAGGAGCTATTTTCGGAGCGGCAACATCCGCAGGTGTGATTTCACTCTTGACAAAGCTTGGCGTTGTCCCAAGAATGATTGCGAGATTTCAGTTGGCAAACTGGGTAATTCCGTGTGAATGCGCAATCGGGCTTGGAGCCATCGTTGGATGCATTACAACAGTGGGACGAGAAGATGCCGTGCAAATGGCAGGAGGAACGCCGCAGGCATGGCGACTTGGTTTTATGGTATTGGCAGCACTTTGCTGTGGAATCTATGTCGGATGTCAGGCGATGGCACTCGCTGAAATACTAAACACATTTCCTATTCTGTTTCGCAGAGTAAAACTTCAAGTGGGACTTCGCAGTGCGGTGCTTGCCTTAGCAATCGGAAAATTAGTGGGTTCGCTCTGGTATTTTATTTTTGGATATCAAAGTATGTAAAAAAGAGAGGTGCGAATAAAATGGAAATCAAGGAAAAAGAACAAATAAATGAGTCCTATAATGAATATGTGGAAAGCATCACGCCGAAGGCAAGTCTGTTCAAGCGAATGGCGAAGGCATTTGTGACAGGCGGGGCGATTTGTCTTTTGGGGCAATGTATTTTGAATATCGGGAAGACATACGGATTGGATGAAAAGACAGCTGCCAGTTACTGTAGTATGATTCTGATTTTTTTGAGCGCTCTTTTGACGGGCACAGGTATCTATCCTGTGATTGCCAGTTTTGGTGGAGCGGGTGCGCTTGTTCCCATTACGGGATTTGCAAATAGTGTAGCGGCCTGTGCACATGGATTTAAAGTGGAAGGTCAGGTGTTTGGTATCGGTGCAAGGATTTTTCAAATCGCCGGTCCGGTTATACTGTATGGATTGTTTATCACTGCCGGTCTCGGTCTGATTTACTGGTTTATCGGAACGTTTTAATCAAAGAACTGTATGAATATTTGTGTCAAGTTAATGAAATGGCTGTCAGTTTTTTCGATTATGTGGTACACTAGAAAATAGGATTTTTTACGCCATTGTTTGAATGAAATATGGTACGGAGGATAAACTTTGAAATTATTTTATATTTTATGGGTAATTATCATATGTGCGATGCTACTTTATTGCGGTATCAAAGCGTTAAAGAAAAAGGAGTCATACAGCAAAATCATATTTGCATTGGAGATCATCCTGATTTTTCTGATTGGAAACAGTTATATGGCATATATGACGCACGATATTGAATTGGCTTATGTGGGATATGGTTTTTACTACGTGGCAATGGACTGGTTCATGCTTATCTTAATAAGATTTGTGCGGGAATATACAATGGGATTCCGAATGCCCAAAAAACTGATATGGGTCATCAATCTCCTCGGTGCGGTCGATTTGTTTTTTATGTTGGCAAACTGTGTTGACCATTTTGTATTTGAACTGGAAGAAATCACATACAACATCGGATGGAGTTATTATGGAAGTAATATTGACAAGTGGCCGTTTTTGTATCATCTTGTTTTCCTGTACTTCTTAGTGGCGATGGTTTTTCTTGTTCTGACAATCAATATCAGCAACAGTGCAAGACTGTATCGAAGAACCTACTGGATTTTTGGAATCATTTTCTTTGTTGCCACCCTGATTGATGTCGTGTTTTCCGTTTCCAAATATCCGTTGCGACCTTCCGCTATTCTGTACGGTATTTTTGGAATCATTGTGTACTATTTTTCCATGGAATACGGATATCACGACATTGTGAATACATCGCTGGAGTATCTCTTAAAGAGTGCGGACAATGGAATCATGTTGTTTGACGTGCACAAGAGGCTTTTATACTTCAACGAAAAAGGAATGGATATGTTTGATATTGATGTCGAAGATACATCAGCTGTTGAGGCATTGAACCGGAAATACTATGACAAATATATAGATGAGGGTAAGACAATCCATCAACATTTGGAGGAACATGTTGTGGATGGAAGGCTGCGGTATTATGAACATAGTTACTACTTCATTTACGATGAGCAGGGTTTTTTGGTGGGAAACACGATCGTGGTTACGGATTGCACAGAGGAGTATGAAAAAATGGATCGTGACCATTACCTGCTGACACATGATGCCCTGACCGGATTGTATACAATGGAGCGGTTTAGTGAAGCGACAAGAGAGATGATTGATTCCTATCCGGATACAGAGTTTTGCATGATCTGCTCCAATATCAAGAACTTTAAGCTGATCAATGATTTGTTTGGAACAGACCGGGGAGATGAAGTGTTGTTGACGCAGGCATCCATCATGCAGCAAATGGTTGCCTCACCCGGTACATATGGTCGTATCGGTGGCGACAAGTTTGCTTTATGTATTCCGAAGGAACGATTTCGTGAAGAGATCTTTGTGGATGGAATTAAGAAAATGCAAAATGAATATACGAGTTCTGTATATCGTATGCATATTTACATTGGTGTGTATAATATCAAAAATCGCGATGAAACCATTTCCGTGATGTGTGATCGCTGTAATATGGCAATTGAGTCCATTTCAGGGGATTATTCAAGGATTGTGGCATATTGCAAAGACGAAATGATAGAAGCGTCAGTGGAAGAAAACCGCATGTGTGGTGAGTTTGAAGAAGCATTGCAGGATCATCAATTTAAAATGTATTTGCAGCCGCAGATGACGTATGAGGGAGTGATGTGTGGTGCTGAGGCGCTGGTCCGCTGGGTTCACCCGGAGATGGGAATGATTCTTCCGGAACGATTTATACCTATTTTTGAACGGTCAGCCTTGATTTATCGTCTGGACGATTACATTTGGGAAGAGGCAGTCAAAACATTAAAGCGTTGGAGTGAAATGGGACACGAGGAATTGTACATTTCGATTAATATTTCCGTAAAAGACTTTTTCTATCTTGACATCTTTCAGGAATTGTCAGGGCTGGTTGAAAAATACGAAGTATCACCAAAACGATTAAAACTTGAGATTACAGAAAGTGTATTTTTGGTGGAACCGGCAAGCCGTATGCAATTGATTGAGCGTCTGCGTGATTATGGATTTGAAGTTGAACTGGATGATTTCGGAAGTGGATACTCATCTTTGAATATGTTAAAGGATCTTCATACGGATGGTCTGAAAGTGGATCGGGACTTCCTGCTTTCTGCAACGGCAGATGCGAGAGGATACAATGTGATGAGGAGCATCTATCATCTGGCGAGCGATTTGGACATGAAAGTCATTGTCGAGGGAGTTGAGACGGAGGAACAACTCAAGATGATGAAAGAAATGGGTGAAAGTTTTTTTCAAGGTTATTATTTTTCAAAGCCAATTCCAACGCGCGAGTTTGAATTGAAGTATAGACTTTTATAGTAGGAGCACTCGTAAAGGTAGTATAAGATATGCAAGTAATGTTTCGTTTTATGGAAAAGAACCATAGCGTAAAAAAGGAGCAGACCTGTACCATTTCGGAGCAGGTCCCTTTGTCTTGTCTGCTAAAGGAGCAGGGAATTTCTTTGCATTTCTTGTGCGGTGGCAATGGTACTTGTGGGAAATGTAAAGTGCGCTTTCTCGAAGGCGCAGACACGCCAACAGCCGGGGAGCGAAGGTTTTTTACGACAGAAGAATTGGACGCGGGATATCGTTTGGCGTGTTGCACAACGATTGTATCTGACTGCGTGATTGAGATACCGAGACAAAGGGAAACCATACAGGGCATTCGCATGACGGAAACAAAATCGGAGGATGCCAAAGGAAATAAAGAGTATGGCATTGCGATTGACTTGGGAACAACGACAATCGCGTATGCCTTGGTCGATTTATCAAATGGAGATATCGAAAAGACGTTGACAGAGGAAAATCCGCAAAGAGAATACGGTGCGGATGTAATGAGCCGCATGCGTTTTTCCAATGATGGAGGATTAAAACAACTGCAGCAATGTATTTTGGCACCACTGCAACAACGTGTGAAAACGCTGTGTGATGCCATGAATGGTAGTGTGCAGAAAGTAGTCATTGCTGGCAACACCACCATGTGTCACCTGTTGATGGGATATTCCTGTGAGCGTCTGGCTGTGGCTCCTTTTGTGCCGATATCCGTGGAACAATGTGAGATTGAGATAGCGAACATCCCTGCCGTTTTACTGCCGGGGATTTCCGCATTTATCGGAGGGGACATTGTTGCGGGATTGGTTGCTCTTGATTTTACAAAAGATGACACCCCGAAATTCTTATTAGATCTTGGAACAAATGGTGAGATGGTTCTCTGGACCGGAAAAGAGTTTCTTGCGACTTCCGCATCTGCCGGTCCGGCTTTTGAGGGCGGAAATATCACTTGTGGTTGTGCAAGTGTTCCCGGGGCTGTATGCAATGTGATAATCGCAGGAGCAAAGAGCAAAGTGACAACAATAGGAGGCGTGCCTGCTGTAGGAATCTGTGGAAGCGGACTGCTTGCAGCTATGAGTGGTCTCCTGCGAAATAAACAGATGGACGAAAATGGCATATTACAGGGAGAGTATCTTGAAAAAGGATACGAATTATACACGCCAAAAAGTGAGGGACGCATTGTCATTACACAGGAAGATATTCAGAATTTCCAGATGGCAAAGAGTGCAATCGCTACCGGTATTGAATGCCTGTTGCATCATGCCGGATTGCAGGAAAAGGATGTGATGAACGTCTTTCTTGCAGGAGGATTTGGCGTGCATTTGCAGGTGGATGCGGCTGCGGATATTGGTCTTTTGCCAAGAGAGTGGAGAGCGAACTGTGCCTCGGTGGGAAACACCTCCTTACAGGGGGCAGTGCAATATCTGTTACAGCCTGAGCAAACAAAAAAACGCATGGAGTTCATGCGTTCTCATGTATCGGTATGTTCGCTCAATGAATGGGAGCAATTCCAAGACAGGTTTATCGAGAATCTTAGAATGTCTCGCCGTTGATGCGGGCTTCCTCATCCTCATCCATTGGAATGACAAGGCATCGCTTTCCGTCCACAAAGGCGGTTGTGATGTCCTCCACTTTGTCGGGACGAACCTTTACGATGACATCAATTTCCTCGCCGTCCTTTGTTATAACGCCGGCATCCGCTAACTTCTTTGTCAAATTAACAACCTTTTCCTGCAGTTGTTTCTTTTCTACGCGAACCTCGTTGTTTTTGATTGCCTTGGCATCGAGCAATTCTTTTGCATCCGGAAGTGTATCCGCAAAGAAGGATTCATAACTGTTTTTGATTTTTTCTGCCTTTGGCTCGGAGATACCGCTGTCTGTCAGAAGCTCGGATACGGTTTCTCCATCCAGAATAAGTGGCGCGTCTTTTTCCACCTTCTCCGCTTCCACAAGGATGTAGTCATTGAGATTCTGTTGTACGTCAAGGACGACATCATTGGTATCTTCATTGTCAGGACCAAGAGTCTGTACGACCATGTTTTGGAAGGCATCGCGTTTTTGCGTAGCAGTGCGCTTGGTGCTGCATCCAAGTCCATTTGCCCAGAACTCCTCGTGAGGCTCCTTGGCATTTTTGGTATAGACGAGCGTAGCATGAATATCTGTTGAACGCCCGTTGAAGGCAGGAAAAAGAAAGGCAGTATCGGTAGCACCTACGACCCAGTCACGGATTCGTGCGCCAATACGGTTTTCACCTTCCAAGTATCCCAGTCCCGGTTTGGACAGAGCAACGGGACAAATGCAGCAAAGAAGATATGTATATACTTCGTCGGATTCATCCATAGACAACTCATCGGTTCCCTTCATAGGGATGTCATAGGCATCGTAATAGAGTGTGATCAGATAATTCCCCACATAGTCATAGGAATCAATAATCAAATCATAATAGGTGTCGAGAAGCTTTTCATCCTCCAATTTGCTGGCGCGAAGTGCCATCAGTATCTGCTGACGGCCACCGATGTCCTCCTCCTCTATCGAAAACTCTAAATCCAACAAATTGTTGCCGATGGTACCGGACAACGCTTTGTTGGCAATTTCAAGATACTTATAGAATTCTTCGTCCTCCAAGGTGAGAAAGTTCTGAGAAAACTGAACCAGTTTATTCTTGTCAGCATCTACATAGCAGCCGCACATTCGCTGAAATGTACAGCTTTCTTTTTTCAGTCGACGTTTTAGTTCTGCAACCTCTTTTTTGTTCATAGTATGTACCTGCCATTCTCTTTTAAAATAAAATCGTAAACAATAAGATTATACCCAGAAAAAAGACGAGGCGCAACCTTGATTTTAGTGTGTCAGTGCGGTAAAATAAGGGTTAGTTTTTTGTTATTAAGGACACATTTGGAGGATTAGTTATGTTAAACATTAGGGATTTGCATCGCGACTATGCAAATTATGACGGAAAGACGGTGACAATCGGAGGATGGGTACGCAGTATTCGTGACTCTAAGACATTTGGCTTTATGGTTGTGAACGATGGCACTTTTTTTGAACCGGTACAGGTTGTTTATGCTGATAAATTGGATAATTTTGAATCTATTTGTAAATTAAATGTTGGTGCGGCTGTGATTGTGACAGGTGAAGTAAAGGTTACTCCAGAGATGAAACAGCCATTTGAGATTCAGGCGACAGAGGTTGTGATTGAAGGGGAGTCAACACCGGATTATCCGTTACAGAAAAAACGGCATTCCTTTGAATACCTGCGTACCATCAGTCACCTGCGCCCGCGAACAAACACATTTCAGGCAGTGTTTCGCGTGCGTTCTCTGACGGCATATGCGATTCATAAGTTTTTTCAGGAGAGAGATTTTGTATATGTGCATACGCCACTTATCACAGGCAGCGACTGTGAAGGCGCCGGCGAGATGTTTCAGGTCACAACGATGGATTTGAACAATGTGCCGATGGTGGACGGAGCGATAGATTTTTCTCAGGATTTCTTCGGAAAACCTACGAACCTGACAGTCAGCGGTCAGCTGAATGGGGAAACCTATGCGATGGCATTCAAGAACATATACACCTTTGGTCCGACGTTCCGAGCTGAGAACTCAAACACGACGCGTCATGCGGCAGAGTTCTGGATGATTGAGCCGGAAATCGCGTTTGCAGATTTGCAGGATGATATGATGCTCGCGGAGAGCATGCTAAAGTATGTGATTCGCTATGTGCTCGAGAATGCACCGGAGGAGATGGCATTCTTCAATCAGTTTGTTGATAAGGGATTGATTGAGAGATTGGAGCATGTTATGAATTCTGATTTTGGTCATATCACATATACGGATGCGATTGCCGAGTTGGAGAAGCACAATGACGAATTTGATTACAAGGTATACTGGGGATGTGATTTGCAGACAGAGCATGAGCGCTTTTTGACCGAACAGATTTTCAAGCGCCCGGTATTTGTTACGGATTATCCGAAGGAAATCAAGGCGTTTTATATGAAATTGAATGAAGACGGAAAGACCGTCGCTGCCATGGATTGTCTGGTTCCCGGTATCGGTGAGATTATTGGCGGCAGCCAGAGAGAAGATGATTACGAACTTTTGAGACGTCGTATGGCAGAGTGTGGGCTGAACGAAGAAGATTATGGGTTCTATCTCGACTTGAGAAAATACGGTTCTGCAAAACATGCCGGATTTGGTTTGGGATTTGAACGCTGTGTTATGTATCTGACCGGTATGGGCAATATTCGTGATGTGATTCCATTCCCTAGAACGGTTGGAAATTGTGATTTATAAAATGAAAAAGAAAGGTATGAATGTAAAATGAGTCAAATGTTTATTCCGGAGGATTATACACCTGCGCTAAATCTCAAAGATACCCAGATTGCGATTAAAGAAGTGAAGGACTTCTTTCAAAGACAGCTTACGGCTGAGTTGAATTTGCACCGTGTATCAGCACCGCTTTTTGTGACACCGGAGTCCGGTCTGAATGACAACTTAAATGGTGTGGAAAGACCGGTTAAGTTTGGTATCAAGGAGCAGGGGGAGAGAGAGGTAGAGATTGTACATTCTCTTGCAAAGTGGAAGCGTATGGCACTTGGGCGGTACGAGTTCAATGTGGGAGAAGGCCTTTATACTGACATGAACGCTATCCGCCGCGATGAGGAAACAGACAACATTCATTCCATTTATGTGGATCAATGGGACTGGGAAAAAATCATTACAAAAGAGCAGCGCAATGAGGAGACACTTCGTGAGGTTGTAAAATCTGTATATGACGCGCTCCGTGTGACAGAGAAATACATGGCAAACAAATACGATCATATTGAGTGTATTTTGCCGGAACACATTTTCTTCATCTCTTCACAGGAATTGGAAGATATGTATCCAAACGATACGCCGAAGGAGAGAGAGTATAAAATCTGTAAACTGCATGGAGCGGTGTTTCTTTCACAGATTGGCGGAGAACTCGCGTCGGGGCAGAAACATGATGGTCGTGCACCGGATTATGATGATTGGTCGCTGAATGGAGATATTCTGGTATACTACCCTGTGACAGATATTGCGCTTGAACTTTCTTCCATGGGGATTCGTGTAGATGAGGAGGCACTTGAAAAACAGCTTGCTATAGCAGGATGTGAGGATCGCAAAGAACTTCCATTTCAGAAGGCGATTTTGGAGAGGAAACTGCCGTATACCATCGGTGGTGGTATTGGACAGTCCCGTATCTGTATGTTCTTTCTGCGCAAGGCGCATATCGGAGAAGTTCAGGTTTCCATGTGGCCGCAGGAGGATATCGATTACGCAAAGAGCCGTGGCGTAATCATTCTGTAATTCTTTGTTATTGGTGTTTACTTTAAAACTTTAGTGTGCTAAAATAGTAAAAGTGAAAATCGACACAATGAGTGCGATATTAGGAGTGTAGAGTTATGAGTAAACAGATTAGAAGTGAAGAGATGGACCGATTGTTAGAAGGCATCCTTCGTCTGGAAAATAAGGAAGAAGCGTATCAGTTTTTTGAGGATTTGTGTACGGTAAATGAGTTGGCTTCTCTTTGTCAGCGCTTTGCAGTGGCAGGGATGCTTCGGGAGGAAAGAACATATCTTGATATTGCGGAGCAGACGGGGCTGCCACAGCGATGATAAGCCGTGTGAACAGAGCATTGGATTATGGAAATGACGGATATGACATGATTCTCAATCGATTAGATAAGTAGATTTACATAATGAAAAAGTGAAAGGATATCTTAGAATGATTCTGAGATATCCTTTTTTTAAAATCAAAACCGTTCGCGCGAAAATCGACACCGTTCGCGCGAAAATTGACGCAAACCCATAATTTTGTATCAAAGTAGAGATAATGACGCATTAAATTAAAAATTATTTGTTCTTTGAGGGAAGAATAAAAGGGAAAGAGGATAACATAAAATGAGGAGAAATATTCTGAACAAAGTCGTATCATTGGTTTTGAGCATCTTATTGGTGGCAACCATTATGCCGATTGATGTGGCGCGCGCAGAAGACACGGATGAGGATTCTACAATAGGAGAAGAGACAACGACGGAAGATGAAAATACAGAGACGGAAGGTGATAATACAACGACGGTAACTGTTAACGTCACAGAAGGCGGTAAAGTTATATATAATGGAAAAGAAATCGATTATTTGTCGTCTGAAAAGACGATTCCTATACAAGAAAATGCTTCCTTTAAGATTGTACCGTCAGACGGATACTATGTTTCAGGAATTAAAAGGAGTGACAAAGATATAACGTTTGAGGATGGAAATCTTTCGAGGGATGACCTGTCATACACATATACTGCATCACAAGACATTGAGACACCAACACTGGATGTAATATTCAATGCGTTTTCAACAATCACACCTAAAGAAGGTAATATGGCAGATTATACTACCATAACAGCAGATGACGTTGACCATAAATATTACATCAGTGCAGATATGGAACTGAAAAAAGCAGATACAAAAATTTCGGATGGTAAGACTGCTTTTGCGGATTCTATAACAATCAGTGCAAATCAGGAAACTACAATCGAAACAATCTATGAATTGAATAGCAGTCCGAGTGATTTTTCAAATGTTGTAATTGCAAAAAGTATAAATGCAACTTTTATAGGTGATAAGACTAAGCCGATTATTTCAATAAATAACGAAAATGACGCTGTTTGGGTGAACAATGCAGAAAAAGAGAATGTCACGATTTCCGGAACAGTAACAGAAGCATATTTGAAGGAATTCAAATGGGGTAAAGGTGCAGGTTGTACGCCGGATGAATTAGTTGATGTCAACGTAAATGGAGCATTTTCAATCACAGGAATTGATATCAGTTCGGGCGACAATGTGATTAAGATGAGTGCCACGGATAGAGCAGGAAATGTAGGGGATAAAATGATAACAGTCAAGTGCGATGAGACGGCCCCGACAATTGAAACGGAATTCGAGTATGCTGATAATAATAATGTATTCTTAAAATGGTTTAACAATGTTTTTAAATATTGGATAACGAAAAAAGATACACCGTGTTCATTGATTGTTCAGATAACCGATACAGAGGCAGGCGTTGATGAGAAGAGTGTATCCGTAAAAGTGGGACAAACGGTGCTTGATCTTTCCCAGGCTCAAAAAGAAAGTATTGCGAACGGATTCAAATATACATTTACAAATGTGGAAATTCCAACAACGGAAACGGCAATTTGTGTTACCGCAAAAGATAAAGTTGGCAATGTATACGACACTGCATCCAGCCAAAAGATTGTTCAAGATGATGAAAATCCAACACTCTATCTTGAGAATATGCCTATCAAGGATTCCGATCATAATGGAATTGTCACAAAGGATTATTATTTTAAGCATACAAGTGAAGATGCTCAGGATTCGTTGTCTTTGAATGTGAAAGCGACGGATAATGTGGGATTAAAATCATATCGGATTTCAGGAACCGGAATTGCAGAAAACAGAGTGGATGATTATTTGCCTTCAGATGTCACATCAGAAGATGATTATATAAAATCGACCGGTGATACTGCAAAAATCGTCACAGCTGAGGACATTAATCGAGATACATATGATGTAACATTTGAGGCTGAGGATTTGGCCGGAAATAGGACAACCGGTACGATTCATTTGATAAATGATACGACAGCACCTACAGTCACATTGAAAAACATGGATGGTGTTGTCGATATCGAGGGTGAAGCATGCTATTTTACAAAAATGAACAAGATTTCCGCTACTGTAACAGCATCGGACCAGGGTGTCGGGTTGAAAACAATTGAACTGATTGACGGGCAAAAGACGATACAGAAAAAGAATGTCACGGGGGCAAGTGCAGATGTTACATTTGGTGATATTGCAATCAATGGAACCCACAAATTAACTGTGAGGACAACGGATGAGTTGGGAAATACGGAAACGACAAACCTTTTACCCGGTCATGATAGTACGATTAAATATGATGCTAAGACGCCGTCTGTATCATTTGTAACAAGGGATGCGGTACAAGATGCCAATGGTAATGCGTTATTTGCAGATAAAACCGTTGTAAAAGCCAATATTAGTGATGTGGATACCGGTATTGCAAGTGTAGCATATTCCATTGAAAAGCCTGCTTATGACAGCAGCGCATCCGTTAGCGGACAAGGACTTTACAATATTGTAAATAAAGGTACAAATAGAGGCATCAAAATGACGACACCAACGAAAAAATCGTTGTCAAAGGACATTCATGTAGACGGAAACAGTAATGATATTCAACTGAAGGTTGATGTGACAGATGGAGCCGGAAATTTCATTACGGTTAATAACATTAAAAAAGTAAGTATTGATAAAACAGCACCAACGATATCCGTAAGTTATGACAATAATAATGCAGATAGCGGAAATCGTTTTTGTGCAGATCGAACGGCGACGATTACAGTGGTTGAGCGGAATTTTAATGCAAATGATTTTAAATTAAGTATTACAAACAGTGCTGGAGAAATCCCTTCAATTTCAGGGTGGACAACATTGGAGGATGCAACAAATCCGGACAACAATAAGCATGTTGCAACTGTACATTTTACAGCCGATGGGGACTACACCATGGATATGTCATATGTTGATATGGCAGGAAACCATGCGAATAAAGTGGAGACACAAACATTCACAATTGACAAATCTGCTCCGGCAGTAGGCGTGTCATTTGATAACAATAATGCGACACAAGAAAAGTATTTCGCGTCAGAGCGAACAGCCACAATTACCGTGAATGAACATTATTTCGATCCATCACGCGTGATTGTTACCGGAACTGCAACAAATGACGGAGCCGCAATTGCTTTTCCGGCAGTAAGCGGATGGACAGATCAGGGAGATACTCATACAGCAACCATTCATTTTGGCGCAGATGGAGACTACCAGTTTACTGTTGCTGCGACAGATCAGGCAGGAAACGCATCTTTGGATTACGCGGTTGGTGAATTTACCATTGATAAGACAATTCCAACGATTACATTTGGCGGTGTGGAAGACCAGGCAGCCTATAATGATGTTGTGGAGCCTATGGTCACTTTTGAAGATGTGAACTATGACGCAAACAATATTCAAATCACATTAACAGGTGCAAACAATGGAACAGTTGATTACGGAAACGGCGCAAGTGACGGACATAATGGACAGACGATTTCCTATAGTGATTTTGCACATGATCCTGAAATGGATGATATTTATACATTGACTGCAACCGTCACAGATATGGCAGGAAATACGTTTGAGGATAGTATTTCATTCTCTGTGAACCGTTATGGATCCAATTATGTCTTTGATGATACATTGACAAAAACCAAGGGCACCTATATGAAAGAACCTATCGATGTTATTTTTACAGAAACAAACGTAAACACATTAGCCGAGGGGACATCAAAGGTTGTTGTCAGTGTAAACGGAAACCCGACAACTCTTGAGTTGGGAACGGATTACACTGTGGAAACCGCCGGTGGTGGCGGAAGTTGGAGCCAGTATACTTACAATATTCCAAAGAAAGTATTTCAGTCAGATGCAACCTATATTGTATCCGTTTACTCAGAAGATACAGCCGGAAATATCAATGAAAATGATGCAGATGGCAAAGATGCGGAAATTACATTTGGTGTAGATAGTACGAGCCCGGAAATTGTAATAGCAAATCTTCAGAAGAATGCAGAATATAATACTACAAATTATGAGGCAGTTGTAAGTGTGCAAGACAATCTTGTGTTGCAAGACGTGAACATTCAATTGAATGGGACAAAGGTGGATGCAACAGTTGAAAACGACAGATACAGTTTCAATATTCCGGAAACTACGAAAAAGCAAGTAGTGACAGTAAGTGCATCAGACGCGGCTGGAAATACGATGACAGAAGAAGTGCAAGGGATTGTAGTATCTACAAATCCGTTGGTACGTTTTTTTAGTAACACGAAGCTTGTTGTGGGAACGGTAGGAAGCGTTACTGCTGTTGGTGGCGGCTTAGGCTTTTTTGTATTTCGAAAGAGACTCAAACTTCCAAAAATAAAAACAAAATAGAAAACATGGGGTACAGAGTTATGCAAAGTTTTTATGCCTATCATACAGATGTAGGTATTAAGAAAAAGACAAATCAGGATAGTTTACTAATAAAAGAGGGACAGACAGAAAAAGGGAGAATTCTTTTAATGGTAATATGTGACGGCATGGGTGGATTGGATAAAGGGGAAATCGCCAGCGCATCTCTGATCCATGCTTTTGATAAATGGTTTGAAGATACTTTGCCATCCTCCTTAGGAACAAATTGTATTGTAGACACTGTAAAAAAAGAGTGGAATGATTTGATTCAGAGAATGAATCATTCCATTACAAATTATGGTGTGGCAAAAGGAATTCAGTTAGGAACAACGGTAACAGCGATATTGTTTCTGGAAGATGGTAACTACATCATAGGACATGTAGGAGATACAAGAGCTTATTGCATTACAGAACAGGAAATAGTTTTGCTGACAACAGATCATACATTTATACATAGAGAAGTCTCAGAAGGGAGAATGACAGAAGAACAGGCGAAAACAGACTCTCGTAGAAACATGTTATTGCAATGTGTCGGGGCATCTCAGGAAATAAAAGTTGATTTCGTGGCAGGTCAGGCAAAAACAGGAGAAGTTTATATGCTTTGCTGCGATGGATTTCGCCATGTTGTATCAAATGAAGAAATCCAAGTGACAATTAGTCCGAGTGTGTGTACAAATTCAGAAATTGCCAAGAACCAGTTGGTTTATTTGACGGAAACAAACAAACAGCGGGGGGAAGTGGACAATATTACAGCACTTCTGGCAAAAATGGTTTAAGGGGTAAGAAAAGTGGCAGAAATTGGACAACTAATTGATGGAAAATATGAGATTCTGACCCTGATTGGTAAGGGTGGAATGTCTAGAGTATACCTTGCGAGAGACCAACGACTTAACAAGCAGTGGGCAGTAAAAGAAATACAGAAAAATGCAAGAGATGAGAATGACGAAGTTGTGTCGCAAAGCGCAATTGCGGAAGCAAATATGATTAAATCATTGGATCATCCATATATTGTTCGTATTACAGATATCATCGAATATGAGGATGTAATCTATATTGTTGAAGATTTTGTGGAAGGACAGACTCTCGGTGAAATATTGGCAGAGCAAGGGCCACAGCCACAAGAACGCGTTATCCGCTGGGCAATTCAACTGTGTGAGGCATTTGAATATCTACACACCAGAGAGCATCCGATTATTTATCGCGATATGAAACCGGCAAATGTCATGCTACGTCAGGAAGGAGATAATTGGGAAAACGACAAGATAAAAATAATAGATTTTGGTATTGCTCGTACATATAAAGAGGACAATATTGAAGATACAAAGAGCTTAGGCACAAGAGGCTATGCAGCACCGGAGCAGTTTGGTGGGCAAGGGCAGACAGATGCAAGAACAGACATTTATTGTTTGGGAAAAACACTGTATCATTTGTTAACCGGTAAATTTCCATATGACAATATGGACCCGATTCGTTCTTGGGACCCTACACTTGATCCTGGTTTGGAAGCCATAATTGAAAAGTGTATTCAGACAAAACCGGAGGACCGTTTTCAAACATGTACGGAATTGTTATATGCCTTTAAACACTATAATGAGTATGGCGAAGCATATCGTTCTATGCAAAAAAAGAAACTGAAGAAGTTTATTGCAACATCTGCAACAGCAGTAGTCTGTTTCCTTGGTGGTATTATCTGTTTGACTGCACGGTCAAATTTGAATAGGGCAGATTATGAGCAAAATATGATTCAGGCTGAAAAGGCTGCCACAGCGGAAGAACGAATTGAATATTATAGTCAGGCAATCCAAATTCGTCCAACGGAAATTGAACCATACAACGGAATGATTGAAGCAATGAAGGATGATGCCGTATTTACGACTGATGAGTCAAAAATATTGACGGAGCAGTTGACAGGTCATTATGAACAGCTAAAAGAGCAGGACGGATACGGAGAACTTGCATTTAACATTGGAAAACTTTACTGGTATTACTATGATTATGGGAAAAGTGAAATATCAGACAATCAAATAACGCGAATGAAGAGTGCTATTCAGTGGTTTCAAGATGCTGAAGGCTTCTTGGATAAATCTTCCAGTTCATATCAGATGTCTAAGGTATATGAAGAAATAGGTGTTTTCAATAGAGAAATCACTACAGATGTACAAGAGGCAACGGATGAGGGTAAATACAAGGAATACTGGGGAAATATGAAGGAACTCCTTGAATATATTGATGAACAGGACGAGCCAAATGAGTTTGTGCGGCTAGAGGTTTATAAGTTATCCTACTCAGCAATTGAAACCTATGCGAAAAAATTTAAAGCGGATGGGATAGAAGAGTCAGATATGTTGAAAGTATATCAGAGTGTTACAGCAGATATCAATGGCATGAATACAACATCGGATACGACTGGTGATATTAAAAATAATCTAAAAAACAGAGTGTCTGCAGTAGAGAGTGCGATAACAAATGCATACAGAGAGCAGGGAGGAGAAAATGAGTAGTGCACAGATTTTACAATATATTGCAATCGGTTTTTTCTTATTTGCTGTAGTGTTTGTAATTCTTTCCATCGTTTTGTTTTTCAAACTTGACATTCGCAGTGTAATTAATGATTTGACTGGGAAAACCGTTGCGCGCGAAGTGCAAACAATGCGCGAGGAGAGCAGGAATGCGGAAATATCAAAGAGGAAAAGCCGAATACAACATGGTATGACAACATCAACAGATTTGAGCAAATCAAGATGGCTGGAAAGACGACAAAAGATCAAAGCCGTAAATCCGGCTATGGCGTTGGATGAAGAAGTCACATCGATACTCACACAAGAAAACGATGAAACGATGATACTAAGTCAGGATAATGAGGCGACAACCGTTTTGTCGCAAGAGCAGGAAACGACATTGTTGAAAAAACAGGATAATAGCGGTCCAAGTGTTGAACTGATGGTGCTTAACACGATTTGTATCGTTCATACAGACGAAATAATAGCATGAGAAAATTGAAGTTATAAATATAACAGAAGGAAATAAAATGGTAAATTACAAAGTGACAAATAAAAATGACATGACAGTTGTTTCATACAAACAAAAGGACATGTTACAAATAAATCAAAGAGAAATGGGATTGTTTGACTCGAACGCAATTCCAGGTTTTATGAAGCCAAAATGGGAGACAGCAAATGAGATGAGTTTTATTGCACCAAGTGCTGTTCCTATAAAAAAATACTTGTCAAGGAATGGTAGTTTGTCAAAGGTGATTCATGTTTTGAAGCGAACGTTTGCAATGATGAACCAAGTTTCGGAAAATCAACTGTTTGTTCAAAACGTTTTGTTGGACACAAAATATGTTTTTGTGCGGGAGATGACCGGTGAAGTTTATTTTTTGTATGAACCATATCTAAAAAATAATGCGCCAACTAACGTGCTTGCATTTTTAGCTGAAGTGATAAATAGCGCAAAATTGAAAGATAAGAATCAGAAGTCTCAATTGGAACAGTTGCGGACGTTTTTGAACTCGCATAACCGCATGGATGAATTAGAAGCATATATGAATCAGTTAGAGGCAGGACAAAATGCACCAATAATGCAGAATCCGGCTCCACCGGTTTATAACCTGATGGAAGACGAGGGAACAACAGTACTAAGTATGGAAGACGAGGGGACAATGGTATTAAATATGTCAGAGGATCCTGAGACAACGGTTTTGCGAAGAGACCCCATTCTTTCACTTACCAGAAATAGTAGTGGTGTCAAAGTCCAACTAACAGGAAATCAATGCACAATTGGTAGATCAGCGGATAATTATATATCCATAAGGGATATTACAGATGTTAGTCGTCATCATGCAGTTATTTCGATGAATAATGGGGTATATTCGTTAATGGATTTGGGTTCGACAAATGGTTCAACGGTTAATGGAAGAATGATTGAAAAAAATGTAAATGAGACAATTCAAAACGGGGATGTTTTAGCATTTGCCGAGGAAGAGTTTACATTTAAAGTGGAAGAGTAAGGTAGAAAAAATGTTTCATTTGGAAAAAAGATTTCGTGAGTTAAATACAGATGGCATGTGTGCATATATACTAGAAAATCCGCAGGAATACTATGTTACAGCTTATAAAGCAATGAATAATGATTCGTCTGATGTTTTTATTGATTGTAATATTGTTCGGCACAATGGAAAACCTAAATTCGTTTATTTTACAGAAAATATGTACTCCATGGAAGAATTTATAATTCGAAATTCTGTTAGAGATATTGCCGAGGCTGTCTATGGAGTGGCTCGTGCAGTTATGCAAATAAATGAAAATGGATTTTTGTCGATTGCTTGCTTAGATACAAGATTGTCCAGAATCTATTGGGACAAAACGAACAAAAAGGCAAAACTGATATATTTGCCGGTTAGAACAATATCTGATGCGAATGAAAAAAATGACTGTGAGATTCAGTTGTGTCAACAGTTAGCAGAAGCATTACATGATAAAAGCGGAGATCCGGAAATACAAAGAATTTGTCAGAATTTACAAATGGGCTCTATAAAAAACGTCAGATTAGACTTGACTGAAACATTTGGAACGGAAATAAGTGGAGAGATAACGCAGAATAATAATACGAAAATATACGCAGTGATTAAGGAATTAAATGGTTCCGTAGTTTTACAAATGAATAAGCCATCTTTTGTAATTGGGAAAAGTCACCAAAAGGCGGATGGAATAATTGAAAATGCAGCTGTTAGCAGACAACATTGTCAAATTGATGTGTACGATACCGGAGAAGTTTTTATTACAGACATGGGAAGTTCAAACGGAACATTTCTTAATGGAGAAAGACTGATTCCGAACAAAACAGCAAGACTTACAAATGGAGCAACGTTAAAAATAGCAAATCAAATTTTTATGGTAGAGATTTTATGAGTAAACCGTTAGTTATTATCGCTGATTTGGACGAAGACTATTTATTGGCGATTGAGAAAAAAATTTTAAAAGAGATTGGAAATCAAATCGAACTGGAAGTAATTACAGATGCAGAATACTTTGCAGAGTTTATTTCTGTTCCTAAAACAGCAGAAATTTTGCTCGTGGGAGAGGATTTATACACAAGTGAATTAAAAAAACATAATCTATCTCACATTTTTATTTTAACAGAAGAGGTCCGACGAGCTGAAGAAGGTACTACTACGGAACTGCTTGCAGAAGATGTAAATCGATATGCGTCTACAAATGAAATATACAATCAGATAATTCGGTACAGTAGAGACAGTATACTGCAGGATGCAGGAGTGAATAAGGAAACCAGGGTTATTGCGTTTTATTCGGCTATTGGCGGAACAGGTAAAACTGCGTTGAGTATGGGACTTGCAAAGAGTCTGGCAGATAAATATCATCGAGTTCTTTACATAAATACGGAATCGGTTCAATCGTTTGGATTTTATCTTCCCCAGAGGGATATGTGTCTTCCGGAAGAAGGCTATAGAAGTATTCGAAGCGCAAGAACAGCCGTTTATTCGAACTTAAAAGCATTTCTTCAATGTGATGGGTTCTATTTTGTGCCTCCAATGCTTTCATCGCTTGATGCAAGAAACTTATCATATGATATTTATAAAAACTTAATCGTCGAAGCGAAACAAAGCAGAGATTTTGATTATATTGTTGTTGATATTGAGGCGGGATACAGCAATCAGCGAATTGATTTAATGGCGATAGCAGATAAAGTCTTATTCGTTGTTTTGCCGGATGCAATTTCAGCCACAAAGATGCATTTCTTGGAGCAAAACATTTCGATTTCAGATAAGGATAAATATATTTGTGTATGCAATAGGTGTAAAAAGGGCGACATGGATATGGAGAGAAATCTATCCGCTATGAGTATTGTTGTTCAAGAAATGGTGTATGAAGCAGAAGAGACACCACATTCTATTTCTGAACTAGCGGAATTGAAAGGCATGAAGGCATTGGTCCAAGGGATTTAGAGTTAAGGGGAGTAACATGGAAGATAAAGTTATTGTTGATTTTTATAATGATGAAACAAAACAGACAACAGAAATCGAGATACCACTGGACATTACAGCAAATGATTTAGCGCTTGCATTGAATGAAGCATATGATTTGAAAATGGACACGGAGAATCTGTACGGTTGTTATCTTACGTCTGAGAATCCGATTGCATTTTTACGTGGTAATAAAACATTACGTGATTTTGGCATTCGTCGTGGAACAATCATTATATACGCTAGGAGATAAGGAATGAACTATCAGTATAAATTAATTGTAAGCAATAGAGTTTTATATAGAGAATTTGAAATCCCGGAGGAGATGGAATCAGCACGTTTGGGAACTACATCCGGTTGCGAATTCAGATTAAATCCTGATGCCTTCTTTACCAATATAGCATTAGAATTTGTGAAGAAAGATGAAGTCTGGGAATTGAATTCATGTGAGGGTGTATATATTAGTTGCGGCGATATGCGAAAACTTATGACAACTAATATACAACACGGTGATGTTTTTACTTTGCACTATGCAAGTACAGATGAGCCTATATTCTCCATAAGATTTCAAATTGATTTTGAAGCTCGAGTTCCCTATTTTAATTGGAAATTAAATTTAGGAAACAAGCAGCAGTGGGTAATAGGAGATGTTGCAGGGGCAGACATTGAAATCACCAGCAGATTCAGTCGTAATAATAAAATTGTGCTTTCTATGAAGGAAAACAAGTGGATTATCACGCCTGTAAGTGCTCAGTTTGGCGTGAATGTCAACGGAACGGTTATCACAGAACCACAGGAATTGCATGAATTTGATTTCTTTTCTGTCTCAGAGTTTTTGTTCTACTTTAAAGGCGGGGAAGTATATTTTGATAAGACCGGAGTGCAAGCAGATGGTGAAACAATCATAGAGATAAATAAACAAGAGAGTGGTTTTACTTATCCGCTTTTCAATAGAAACACGCGCGTTAAATCGATGATTTCAGATGAAGAAATAACAATTTTGGATGCGCCAAGCATACCCAAAAAACCAAAACAAAATATAATCCAATCATTATTACCTTCCGTAATGATGATTGTCGTAATCGTATTTGCAAGGGGAATGATGGATTCTTCATCAGGATCTTTTATTATCATGAGCGTATGTTCCATGAGTGTTGGTATTGTAACAACGATTGCCGGATTGATATATGGTAAAAAGGATTATAAAGAGGAACTTTTTGAGCGAAGAAAACAGTATGGCGCATACCTCGAAAAGAAAAGGCGTGAAATCGAAGAAGCAAGAAAAACGGAAGCAGATGCATTAAATGACATATATTTTGATACGCAACGCGATGTTAATATGGCATTGACATTTGATCATTCGTTGTTTGACAGAAATGTTGGTGATGATGATTTCCTGTCAGTATATCTTGGACAAGGAAGTGTTATAGCCAGACGTAAAATAGAAAATAAAAAACAGGATAAATTGGATGTAGGTGATGATTTAACACAAAAACCGGAAGAGTTTAAAGAAGCATACGAAAAAATATCAGGGGCACCAGTGGTTTTGAACCTTAAAGAAGATAATGCGGTTGGCGTTGTTGGTGACAAATCATTTTTGTACACAACATTTAAAAACATTGTAATTGACATTGCAGTCAGACAATATAAATCGGATGTTAGAATTGTTGCGCTTGTTGATGATGTTGAACAGTATCATTGGTTAAAATATTTTCCGCATATTTGGGATGTCAATGGAACAAGAAATATTGTATCGGATAACGAAAGCAAAAGTTATATTTTTGAGAATTTATATAGAGAGTTAAATCAGCGAAATCAAACAAATAAAAGAGAGGTTGTTTTCCCATATCAGATCGTTGTTCTGATTTTGGACGAGTATGGAATAAAAAACCATCCGATATCTCGTTTTATTGAGAATGCAAATGAACTTGATACGACATTTATCTTTTTTGAATACAAGGAAGAAGATATCCCTCTAAACTGTAATCACATTGTAAAGCAGGCAGAAGGTAATGGTGGGGTATTGATACCAACGGAAGATAAAAAGGGAAGTCAAAACTTTACTTATTCGGTAGTAGAAGATTGTGTTTTGGAAGGTGTGGCTAGAAAACTGGCACCTGTGTATTGTGAGGAAATATCGCTTGAGAATTCTTTGACAAAGAATATAACACTGTTTGAACTGCTGCATATTTTCACAGCATCAGATTTGGATTTAAAGCAAAGATGGGAGACATCCCAAATATATAAAACAATGGCTGCTCCGCTTGGAGTAAATGCGAAAAATGAGATTGTTTATTTGAACTTACATGAAAAATTCCATGGGCCACATGGTTTGGTTGCCGGAACAACAGGATCTGGAAAAAGTGAAATCTTGCAGTCATATATCATGTCTGCAGCAACATTGTTTCATCCTTATGAAATAGGATTCGTTATTATTGATTTTAAAGGCGGTGGTATGGCAAACCAATTTAAAGATCTGCCACATCTGATTGGAACAATTACCAACATTGATGGGAATGAAGTGCAGAGATCTTTGAAATCAATTAAGGCTGAACTTGTAAGAAGACAAGCAATTTTTGCTGAAAATAACGTGAATCATATTGATAAGTATATAAAAAAGTATCGAAATGGAGAAGCAACAGTTGCATTACCTCATTTGATTATCATTGTAGATGAGTTTGCTGAACTGAAGGCAGAGCAACCGGACTTTATGAAAGAACTGATTTCTGCAGCCAGAATAGGACGAAGTTTGGGTGTTCATTTGATTCTTGCAACACAAAAACCAACAGGTGTTGTTGATGGGCAGATTTGGTCCAATTCAAAATTTAAACTATGCTTGAAAGTTCAATCACCGGAAGATAGCAACGAAGTTTTAAAAACGCCGTTAGCAGCAGAAATTAAGGAACCGGGACGTGCTTATTTACAAGTCGGAAATAATGAAATTTTTGAGTTGTTTCAATCTGCGTACAGTGGTGGAAGTTCTTCTGTTGATGTGAGTACGGGAACAAAAGCATTTAAAATAATGCAGGTTAATTCTTATGGAATGAAAAAAACTTTATATGAGAAGAAAACTGCAAAAGTTGAAGGAACAGCAGATGTTAGTCAGTTGGATGCTCTTGTGAATTATATCGTAGCGTATTGTAAGCAAAACAATATTCAGAAACTACCAAATATATGTATGCCACCATTACCGGAAATGATTTCCTATGTTGAAAATATGAATGAAAATGAAAGCATTCAGGATGGTGCGAAAGCAGTAATTGGATTGCTGGACGATCCGGACAGACAAATACAAGTGGCTTGTTACGTTAATTTGACAACGCAAAATGTAATGATTGTCGGTTCTTCGCAAACGGGAAAGACAAATCTGTTGCAGACAATGATAAGGAGTTTGGCTGAAAAATACACACCAGAGCAATTAAATATGTATATCGTAGATTTTGGCTCTATGATTCTTAGAAATTTTGAAAAGTTAAATCATGTCGGTGGTGTTGTTTGTGCATCGGATGACGAAAAACTGAAAAACTTATTTAAATTATTGGATGCAGAAGTTGAAAACAGAAAAGTCAAATTGTCTCAGGCAGGTGTAAGTTCTTACTCGTCATATGTTGAAGCCGGGTTTAAAGATATGCCGCAAATCGTTGTATTTATAGACAACATGACACCATTAAGGGAGATGTATTTACAACAGGAAGATTTCTTAATGCCATTGTTAAGGGACGGTGTTGCGGTTGGCATGACATTTGTAATTACAAATAACCAGACAGCCGGCATAGGATACCGGTACATGAATAATTTTGAGGAAAGAATTGCACTTTTTTGCAATGACTCGTCCGAGTATGCAAGTATCATTGATGGGTGCCGAATGAAGCTGCCGAATGTTGCAGGACGTGCATTAGTAAAGGTTGAAAAAGATGCATTTGAGACACAATTGTATCTGGCGTTTGATGGAGAAAAAGAAATTGAACGTGTGTCTGCAATAAAAGCATTCGTTGAGGATATCAATATAAGGTGTAATGGAAAGCATGCAAAGCGAATTCCGGAAATACCGGATGTTTTGGATTGGCAGTACATAGAGTCTGAATATGCAGATTTGATTCAGCCGGACAGAATGATTCTCGGTCTCGATTACGAAACAATAATGCCGGTAATACTTAATATGGCAACTATGCCATTTTTGGCAGTTGTTGGTAATTCAGAATCAAAGAGAAATCTGTTTATGAAATATTTTGTAAACAGATTACTGAATGAACAATATTTTGATGCTGAAATATACTTTTTGGATGGGTTAAACAAATGCTGGAGCGACTATGAACGCGATCAAAAAACGGCAGGATACGCAACGGTAAAAGAAACCGGATTTGAACTTGTTCAAGAGATTGATGACAGAATGGCGGCAAGATATGATGCTGTATCTCAAGAAGGTTTGGAAGCAATTGATAACGAACCATGGATTGTGTTGATTGTTGAGAATAGAGATATGATTTCGGCGATAAGCGATGATAAAGACACAATGAATGCGATGAAAAACATTATCACCAAATATAAAGACTTTAAGGTTTTTGTTGTCTTTTCCGATGTTGAGAACGAAAGCATTGCATTTAACTCGCCGGAACTTCTTAAACAGATAAAGAATGCAAATTCATTTTTGATTTTTGACGAGGTAGCCAATATTAAAGTCTGTGATTTGTCTATATCAATAACGAAGAAGTTTGCGAAAAAGATTGAGGCAGAGGATGCATACTTGATTTTGAATAATAAAATATCAAAGGTGAGAATGTTGCTGGAAGGTTAACTATGTTGGATAAACTATTTTAATAGTTACCATATATATTCATATGCAAAGGAGGTGAAAAGATATGGCAATTAACAAGGTGGATTATGATGTCCTTGGCACAGGTGTAACAACATATGCAAATCAGGCACAGGCGATTGATGAGGCATTAAATACTTTAATCAATATGAATGGACAATTGCAAGAAGGTTGGACAAACCAGACAGCTTCCGCGTTCATCGAAAGATTTAATGATGAGTACAAGCCTGCATTGGAGAATGTAAGAGATGCTGTTCAGAGTATTTCTGATTATATTCAGCAGTATGTTACCAACAAGCAGGATGAAGATGCTCAAGGAGCAAGTGCAATCAGAGCATAGTTTCTGGTGTATGTGTCACAAATGTATATACAGTCTCCGCGATTTGGAGGCTGTATATACAGATTTTCTAAAAAGGAGTCAGAGTATGGGTGCACTAACAATAGCGGATTGCTGCGCAAAAATCGCTTATTATAAGAGGCGGCGTAGTTATTATCAGGGATTAATTGATGGATATAACATAGAAAAAAACGCAATTTCTGTTTTGATGAATAGCATAAACGAGGCAAGAAATAAACTTGACAGGATGACAGAACAATTCAATCATTGTCACCAGAAAAGTGTAGCAAGAGTCATGAATACGTCTGGTTTAGACAATATCAATAATAAACTAGTACTAAAACTGACAAGTGATATGAACGAGTTGGTGAATGGTCAAAGATATCATAAGGCAAGATTGAGTATTCAAAATCAATATGCAGAAATTGACTGGAAAATGCGTACAAAGCAGAATCGAATCAACACATTGAATGGAAATATTAGTGGATGTAATAGTAACATTGCAAATTGTAATTATTGGATAGACTACTATGAGAAAAAGATTAAGACTTTGTCTGCGTCATAATAGATAGGGGGTGATTTTAATGGCTTCAAATTTCAAAATGGATGATCAGTATTTAAAAGAAATGGGAAAGTTCTTGAAGGAGAATGCCGAAGCGTTAGATGATAGTTTTGATAACTATTTGAAAATATTGGACAAGATATTGTCTGATGCAGTTATGGAAGGGGATATGCATAATCAATTGGCACAATTCAGAAATTTGGCATATCAACTGAAAGATAGAATAGAACCAATAGGAACATTGGGAAATCAGATGTGTAAGGATTTTAAAAAAGATATTAGTGTAAACGATACATATTAATTTTTTTGATTGAAAAGGGTGAGAATTAGAATGGGTAATACATATAAAGTCGATACAGAGAAGTTACAAGTTTATATTACACGGATAAACGCATTG
>CAYPAA010000007.1:0-65169 GCA_964408625.1 uncultured Roseburia sp.
AAAAACTAACATTCAGCATTTGTGCTTAAAATTCTGCTTAATGAGCAGACACTATTTATCTTTGAAACCGATGTAGTGATGCAACAATAGAACAAAAAGATTTTCCACTTTCTATGGACAAATTAAAATATTTCTTATTTGTCCCTACGTCAAATTCATATGTACTAAGGTTTCTTTTGATTTCTGTTGATTAATCCTTAGCGTAAATTGCATCATTCTACTGCTGCTTCAAGGACATTTCTCCAAAACACAAAAAAATCCGTAGGTAGCCATCAAAACACCTACGGATTTTCGTTCAAAATCAAAATATATCCTTATTTCCTGCTCTTTAAATCACTCTTTTTCTTTGAAAGTTCATTGCTGAAGCATAAAATATAAATGTACAAATTTGCCCTAATATGGTAGACTAAAGGTTGCTGTATTGGGGCTTCCTTTAAAGATACAGATAGTTGCAAGGAGGAATATAGAAAATGAAACTGGGAATCGTCGGACTCCCGAATGTCGGGAAGAGTACATTGTTTAATTCACTTACAAAAGCTGGGGCAGAGAGCGCAAACTATCCGTTCTGTACCATTGACCCAAATGTGGGGATTGTTACGGTGCCGGATGAGAGGTTGACAAAACTGGGCGAGCTCTACCACTCCAAAAAAGTGACGCCGGCGGTGATTGAATTCGTAGACATCGCAGGGCTTGTAAAGGGTGCAAGCAAGGGTGAGGGTCTTGGCAATCAGTTTCTTGCAAACATCCGCGAGTGCGACGCGATTGTGCATGTGGTTCGCTGTTTTGAAAATACGAATATTGTACATGTGGATGGCAGCATCGATCCGCTCCGTGACATTGAAACCATCAACTTAGAGTTGTTATTCTCGGATTTGGAAATTTTGGAGCGCCGTTATGCAAAAACGAGCAAGGCGGCACGTATGGATAAGACATTGCAGAAGGAAGCGGCAATGCAGGAACGCTTGAAGGTACACATGGAAGCAGGCAACATGGCAAAGACATTCGAACTTTTAGATGAGGACGAGGAGGCATATTTTAAGGAGTATGGACTTCTGACAGCAAAGCCGGTGATTTATGCGGCAAATGTTTCTGAGGATGAGGTCGCGGATGACGCGGTAGGCAATGCCGGCGTTGCAGCAGTTCGCGAGTATGCCGCGAAGGAAGACAGCGAAGTGTTTGTTATCTGTGCGGAGATTGAGCAGGAGATTGCTGAACTGGATGACGATGAGAAGTCAATGTTCTTGGAGGAACTGGGGATGAAAGAGTCCGGATTGGACAAGTTAATCAAAGCCAGTTACAGTCTGCTTGGTTTGATCAGTTATCTTACATCCGGTGAGGACGAGACAAGAGCTTGGACCATAAAAAAAGGTACAAAGGCACCACAGGCAGCAGGCAAGATTCATACGGATTTTGAACGTGGATTTATCAAGGCTGAGGTTGTCAATTATCAGGATCTTTTAGATTGCGGAAGTACAGCGGCAGCAAAGGAAAAAGGTTTGGTTAGAGTGGAGGGAAAAGAGTATGTTGTATCTGACGGAGATGTGATTCTGTTCCGCTTCAATGTTTAATGATTGTGTCAAAAAAGTGTCCCTTCGCATAGGATAATGCGGAGGGATTTTTTTTATGTTGTTGTGCGAGTTGCAGAGAAAAGACGTTATTAATGTATGTACGGCAAGATGTTTAGGGCGCGTGATGGATTTGGAATTTGATGAAAAGTGTGGGAGAATCTGCACATTGATTGTTCCTTCACCCGGGAAATTGTGCAATTTGTTCTTTCATGACTGCGAATACTGGATACCTTGGGGGTGCGTTCGAAGCATTGGCAAAGATATCATCCTCGTGGAGGTGAACGAGAAAGAGATACGGCGTAATCCTTGACAATATATAGTAGAATTGTGTATTATTATACTATATGTTGTTTGAGATGGAGGAGAAAACATGAAGTGTCCATTTTGTAGTAGTGAGAATACAAGAGTGATAGACTCAAGACCGGCTGATGACAACAATTCGATTCGTCGCCGTCGCATGTGTGACGAGTGCGGAAAGCGTTTTACCACATATGAAAAGGTGGAGACAATTCCATTGATTGTCATCAAAAAAGACAACAATCGTGAACAGTATGATCGTTCCAAGATTGAATCGGGCGTACTCAGTGCATGCCACAAGAGACCGATTTCCGCAAACGATATTTCTAAATTGATTGATGATGTGGAGACAGCGATTTTCGCTCGAGAGGAAAAGGAAATCGCCAGTGACGAGATTGGCGCCATCGTTATGGACAAGATTAAGGATTTGGACGATGTGGCTTATGTTCGCTTCGCATCTGTATACCGTGAATTTAAGGATGTCAACACATTTATGAGCGAGTTAAAGAAGATGCTCGACAGATAATGAAGCATAGGGTTATTTATTTTACAATTTCGTCGATATATATTATGTAAAATATGTCGAGAAAATTTGAACGAAATCTAGAGGTATAGAGAATGAATATTTCGGGTATTCGCCCTTCCGTAGGGTTTTATGATTACAACGAAATAAAGAGACCGGATTTGACGCCGGATGTGCGTGTATTGGATGATACAGCGCACGCAGATGTGAATGTAGTACATAGACAACCACAGATCCCGGTGGAGCGCAGCCAGGAGGTGGAAGCTCGCCAGACATTCGGTGCTTATGATTATGCAAGTCAATACAATCCGGAGGCTACATATAGTTTGAAGGGCGAGGAGAGCGATATTCACTCGCTGGATGTAGAGAAGGCGATTTCAGACATGCGTAAAGATGAGGTGATTCACCAGTACCAGTACTTTGTTGGACAGGAGATGGGGACCAACACTTCACCGGCATCTGCTATGCGTGGTGTGGAAGATTTCTCATTATAATTATAAAATAATAGGATGTGAGGTTGAATCATTTGGTTCAGCCTCTTTTTTTATTGTCTTGGATACCTTGCGAGTATAGAAGATAAATGATAGAATAAATCCGTGAAATTATGCATGGAAGAGAATTTGAACAGGTGTAGAGATGAAAAGTAGTTTATATCCAGGCGATTATGTGGTATCCACATATGCGATAGATTTTGAGGCGTTGAGCAAAGTAGGGTATCGGGGAGTTATTTTTGACGTTGATAACACACTGGTGCCACATGGCGCACCGGCTGATGAACGCGCGATTGCGCTGTTTGGATGGCTGCATGACTTGGGATACCAGGTGGTGCTGCTGTCAAACAACAAGGAGCCTCGCGTGCAAACCTTTTGCGAAAAAGTGAAGTGGGCCACCTATATTTATAAGGCGGGCAAGCCGAACCCGAGGAACTATCGCAAAGCGATGGAGCGCATGGGGACGACAGAAGAGAATACACTTTTTGTCGGGGATCAGATTTTTACAGATGTGTGGGGTGCGAATCTTGCAGGGATTCGCAGTATCTTAGTAAAGCCAATTTTGCCGTGGAAAGAAGAGATACAGATTATCTTAAAACGCTTTATGGAAGCACTGATTCTATTGGGATATCGCGTGCATCAGCATTATGATAAGACAATAAAACATGTGCCATTACGCAAAGATTACAAATACGAGGAGTTAATGAAATGAAAATTGCGATTGGAAACGATCATGCTGCTGTCGACCTGAAGCAGGAAATTAAGAAGTACTTGGAAGAAAAGGGTCATGAGGTGACGGACTACGGTGTGAATTCTACAGAAAGCTGTAACTATCCGGAGTATGGTGCGGCTGTAGGACATGCCGTCGTAGATGGACAAGCAGAATGCGGCGTACTTATTTGTGGGACAGGTGTTGGCATTTCGATTGCTGCAAATAAGGTAAAAGGTGTGCGCGCTGCTGTTTGCTCAGAACCTGTGACAGCTCGCTTGGTGAAAGAACACAATAATGCAAATATCATTGCTTTTGGTGCTCGTATTGTTGGGGTGGAGACAGCGAAGGCAATCGTTGATGCATATTTGGGAGCAGAATTTTTGGGTGGGCGACATCAAACGAGAATCGATTTGATTCATTCCATTGAAGAATAAATAAAACAAAAGATAGTTTGAGATATGGAGAAGACTTATGCTGAAGATGTTATTTTTAGGACTGCTATTTACAATGGTTGTTCTTGTAGTGGCAGCGACTGGGGCGATTTACAAAAAAAAGGATGAGATTAGTCGAAGCATTTGTGGGCTATTTGCGGTGGTGCTCTTTGCAATTATTGCGAATAGTATCTTTGTTATGTCAGATGTTCAAATCATTGCCGAGATATCACATAGTTTATTCTTGGCAAGTATTGACTGGATTCTGTTATTTATGCTTCGATTTGTCATTCGCTATACAGATTATGATATACATTATGCTAAGATGATATATCCACTGTATGTGGTGGCTGCTGCCGAGACGGTTTGTATGGCCCTCAATCCGATCTTCCATCATGTGTTTACACTTAATACATTGACAAATAAAATGTTTGGCAGTTATTTTTCACCGACAGATTATAACATCTATTTTTATTGCCACCTTGCTTTTTGTTATGTATTGGTGGTATGGATTTATGTGCTTCTTATCCTCAAAACGGTCAAGACAGCAAAGGTGTATCGGCGCAAGTACTCGTCAATCATCATGAGTCTGACACTGGTTGTTGTATTTGATGCCATCGGACTGGCATTGCATCCACCGGTAGACATCTCGCTGATATTCTATTGCTTGAGTTGTCTGGCAATCTGTTTCTTCTCGATGTTTTATGTGCCAAAGACGATGCGGGAAAAGATTCTTAGCACAGCGGTGCAAGTGGCAGATATGGGGGTTGGCTGCTTTGATATCAGCGGCAAATGCATCTATCTGAATAAGCGTGGTAAGCAGATGGCACGCCGCTTTAACAAGTTCCAAATTGAAGATGATTATCAATTGATGGAAGAATACTTTGCAGGATGGTTAGAGCGTCATTGGAACGAAAATGATGAGGAGCAGGTTTATTTACAAAAGATATCGGATGAGTATCGCACCTATAAATACGAGTTTACGGTGCAACGTCTGGTAGACGATCATGAGGAATTCCTAGGCTTTTTTGTTAATTGTATTGACCGTACGGAAGAATATGAACGGTATGAAGAAGAACATTTCAAAGCGACGCATGATATGCTGACGGGAATTTACAATGAACAATACTTCGAGCAGAAGGTTGTGGAGACATTAAATAAATTCCCGGATACGCGATATGTGATGATCACCTCCGATATTAAGGACTTTAAGTTGGTAAACGATTTGTTTGGAACAGAGAAGGGTGATGAAATCCTAAAGATGCATGCGGCAAAGTTTAGGGAGCATGCAGGAGAAAATGTGGTATATGGTCGATTAGTCGAAGACCGTTTCGCCTTTTGTATGCCAAAAGAACGTTTTGAGGCGGGAAGATTTGTGAGCGTGATGAATGAAATACAAGATTGCTTTACAAATGAATTCTTCAAGTTGCAGTTAAAGATGGGAATTTACGAGATTCAGGATATCAATGAGCCGATTTTTGTGATGATTGATAAGTGTAACCTTGCGATTTCTAAGATAAAAAATATTTATTCAGAAAATGTTTGCTTCTTTGATGAGGGCCTTTTCCGTGAGGAGATGGAAAAGAACGGTATTATAAATGAATTTGATTCAGCACTTACAAAAGGTGACTTCGATATTTATTTGCAAGCGCAGACGAAAGAAGATGGAACGGTGATTGGTGCGGAGGCATTGTCCCGTTGGAGATTCCAACAAGGAGATCTGTTATCTCCAAATGTATATGTTCCGATTCTGGAGCAAGCGGGATTAATATATCGTTTGGACGTTTATTCGTGGGAGTTGGCGGTTAGGCAATTAGCAAAGTGGAAGGCGCAGGGACGAGAAGATTTGTTTATCTCTGTTAATATTTCTGCGAAGGACCAGTACCATATCGATATTTTTGAAACACTCAAAAACTTGGTAGAAACATACGAAATCAACCCAAAGAAATTAAAACTGGAGATTACAGAGTCCATCTTTATTACCGAAGTAGACAAACATTTAAAACTGGTAACGCAGTTGCAAGCGTATGGATTTGATATAGAAATTGATGACTTTGGCAGCGGATATTCCTCTCTTAATATATTAAAAGATATTACTGCTGATGTTTTGAAAATTGACATGTGCTTTATACAGCATACGCCGAATCATAGCCGCAGTGAGGAGATTTTGTCATCCGTTGTGGAGATGGCGAAGAAACTCAATATGTTCGTTGTTGTAGAGGGTGTTGAGACGAAGGAACAGCTTGATATGCTACGCAAAATGAAATGTGATGCATATCAGGGATTCTATTTTGCAAGACCAATTCCTGTGGAAGAATTTGAAGCAAAATATATGAGTTAGGGCAGGTTGCCCGGCAAATGGAAAATGCTTGAAATAAATACCTATTTATAGTAGAATGGAGATTATGAATGGGCTATGCCCATATTGCAAGGAGGAAGAAAGAATGATAACAGCAGGCGATTTTAAGAACGGCGTTACAATCGAATATGATGGCAAGGTTTGCCAGATTATTGAATTTCAGCATGTTAAGCCTGGTAAGGGAGCCGCTTTTGTTCGTACCAAGCTCAAAGATATTGTAAATGGTGGTGTAGTTGAGACTTCATTCAGACCGACAGAGAAGTTTCCACAGGCACATATTGAGCGCAAGGATATGCAGTACTTGTACAGTGACGGTGATCTTTACAACTTTATGGATGTAGAAAACTATGACCAAATTGCACTTAGTCAGGAAGACATCGGAGATGCCTTGAAGTTCGTCAAAGAGAACGAGATGGTCAAGGTTTGCTCACATAAGGGCAAGGTCTTTGCAGTAGAGCCACCTTTGTTTGTAGAACTACAGATTACGGATACAGAGCCCGGTTTCAAGGGCGATACAGCTACAGGTGCTACAAAGCCGGCTACTGTTGAGACAGGTGCCACAGTATATGTACCATTGTTTGTTGAGCAGAATGATGTGATTAAGATTGACACAAGAACAGGGGAGTACTTATCAAGAGTTTAAGTACTGATTGGGTTATGGATTTTAGACGATTACCTTTTTCAAAAATTTTAAAGGACAGAAAGATCTTTTCTGTCTTTGACGAAGAGTTTCAAAAAGGAATGTGGCTTGATGTCGCAGCCTTGGTAGGAAGTGATTCGTGCATTGATGATGCATACAAAGATGGGACGATTCCGGAGGCGACCTTGGACCAGATTGTGGCTAGGCTAAAAGAACTTGAACAAGAGTAAAAGATAACAGGTCAGACCGTTTGGTCTGGCCTTGTTTTGTTAGGAGAATGGAATTGAGGATACGAAAGATGCTAAAGATTTTATTACTGATATTTGTTGTTTACTCGGTCATTGCACTTTTATTTATCGGGGTAAATTTTTATTTTGTATTCCGCCGTTATGAGACTCCGAGATATGGTATCTTTCGAGAATATGAGGATGTAAAAGCGGACTATGACCGCGAGGAAATCACCTTCACATCTGGGAAGAATACATTGCAAGGATACCTGTATGGAAAAGATAACACCAAGGGTCTTGTTGTGATGAGCCACGGCATTTACAGTGGCGCGAGAAGTTACATGGAAGAGGCACTGTATTTTGCTGATCACGGATATCAGGTATTTGCATTTGATTATACGGGCTATTGTAACAGTGAGGGAAGATATTGCAGGGGGCTGCGCCAAGCGGTACGCGACTTAGATGCAGCGATTACTTTTACGGAGCAGGATGAGCATTTCTGTGACGGACCTTTGTTTTTATACGGACATAGTTGGGGTGGATATGCAGTGACGGCGGTGCTTGCATATAATCATGATGTGAAGGGGGTAGTCAGTTTGTCCGGATTTAATGAACCGCAGGAGATTATTATGGAGTGGGCGAAGAAGGAAATTGGTCCGGCGGCAGTTCTCGTGGCCCCATATGTTAGTCTGGTACAAAGAATCTGGGTGGGAAGCGGATGTAATGCAAAAGCGGTGGACGCCATAAATGGCTGTGATACTCCTGTGTTGATTGTACATGGCTCGACGGATGATGTGGTCAGCTATAAAAAAGCAGGTATCATTGCTCACCGCGATGAAATTACAAATCCGAATGTCACATATTTGGTACGCGATGGGGAAAAACAAAATGACCACACGAATTTATACCGTTCCAAAGAAGCGGTTATATACCTAAATGAAATGAACACAAAGCTTCAAGAATTGCAGGAAGAATACGGAAAGAAACTACCTCCTGAGATAGAAAAAGCGTTTTATGAGGGAATCGACAAAGAGCGAACCAGTGAAATGGATACAGAATTTTTTGATACTGTCGTAGCATTCTATGATGGCTGTATAAAATAAAGGGCGCGAGGCACCGCGGTTTCATTGCATTTCACTGTTGGCTATGTTAGAATAATTATAATTTCATATGAGAGTAATTGGTGCCGAGCGATGAAAGGCGTCGCAAGGTTAAAAGGGAAACAGGTGAGAATCCTGTACGATCTCGTCACTGTATTTAGGGAGTGCAGATAATGCGGTTACATACACCCACTGGCATATGCTGGGAAGGGATTATTTGTGCGATGATCTATAAGCCAGGAGACCTGCCAATTATAATGGTACAGAAAAGTTTTTTCAGATCACGAGTAATTGGTCGTATCCGTTTTATCATGTTTGATAAGGGCTATTACTCCGTTCTTTTTAGGACGGAGTTTTCTTTTGCTGTGTGTTTCTGTAAGTACATTCTCGAATATGATATCATGAGCCTTGTGGAGCCCTGCGTATACGCAGAGGGCCCCATGAGGCGAATGTCCGCGCGGAGACGTCAGTCGACGTGATAAAACAAACAAATATGGAGGAAAAAAATGAAAAAAAGATTTTTGGCAGTGCTTATGGCTGCTACTATGGTTATGGGGCTTGCCGGCGGTTGCGGAAAGCAGGAAGAAGCAGAAGAGACAAGCAAGGGTGAGGCGCAAGAGCAGGAACAGGAAGAAGATGATGAAAACTATGAGACCGGAGATGCCAGCTTGGACAATCCGAGAAACCAGGATGATATCGGAGAAAAGGAATTATTGGTTGTAAGTTTTGGTACAAGCTACAATGACAGCAGAAGACTTACGATTGGTGCGATTGAAGATGCGATTGAAGAAGAAGTGGGTGATGAGTATTCTGTTCGCAGGGGCTTTACGAGTCAGATCATCATCGACCATGTGATGAAGCGCGATCAGGTTTCTATTGATAATGTAGAAGAAGCATTGGACCGCGCAGTGGCAAATGGTGTCAAGGAATTGGTGGTACAGCCGACACATTTGATGAACGGTTTGGAGTACAACGATTTGGTTGATGCGTTGGCACAATATTCTGACGCATTTGATAAGGTTTCAATCGGTGATCCGCTTTTGACAACAGATGAAGATTTTGAGCGCACGATGAAGGCCATCACGGAGGCTACCGCTGAGTATGATGATGGAAAGACGGCAATCTGTTTTATGGGACACGGTACGGAGGCTGCGTCGAACGAAGTATATGTAAAGATGAATGAGCTTCTTAAGAAAAACGGATATGACAACTATTTTGTCGGAACGGTTGAGGCAGAACCATCATTGGAGGATGTGTTAAAGCAGGTAAAGGCGGGCGATTACGAGCGCGTTGTGCTGGAGCCACTGATGATTGTTGCCGGTGACCATGCAAACAATGATATGGCGGGGGATGAGGCTGACTCATGGAAGAGCACCTTCGAGAAGGAAGGCTATCAGGTGGAATGTCTTGTTCGTGGTTTGGGAGAACTCCCGGCAATCCGCGCGATTCTCGTTGACCACGCAAAGGCGGCAATTGCAAAATAATAAATAAGGTTTTGGTGAAGAAAATGAAAAGAAAAACAAGTATGATTGCAGTAGCAATGCTGCTTGCAGTAGCACAACTCTTTACAGGATGCGGTGCGAAAAAGGAAGAAACAAAGCAAGAAGAGACAAAACAAGTTGCAACGAAAGAAGATATGGCTGACAGTCAGAAAGTTGGAACAGAGGATATGGAAGCCATTACAGCGGATCAGTTGTGCGATGGTGTTTATACGATTTCGGTCGATTCGAGTTCTTCCATGTTTCAAATTACAAACTGTGAACTTACGGTAGAAAACGGCAAGATGACAGCTCGGATGACAATGGGTGGAACCGGCTATCGCTATGTATATATGGGAACCGGTGAGGAAGCCGCAGCTGCGGATGAAGCGGATTACATACCATTTGAGGAAGCATCATCCGGAGAACACATATTTACGGTGCCGGTTGCAGCATTAGACAAGGAGATTGCTTGTGCTGCATTTAGTAAGAAAAAAGAAATGTGGTATGACCGTACGCTCGTTTTCCGTGCGGACGCGTTGCCTACAGAGGCATATGCAGAAGGTCAGATCATCACATTACGTGATTTGGCATTGGAAGATGGAGAATATACAGTTGATGTGAAACTGGAAGGCGGATCCGGGAAGAGTTCTGTGGAATCGCCGGCAAGGATGACGGTGAAGGATGACCAGGCAACGATTGTTTTAGTATGGAGCAGTAAGAACTACGACTACATGCGCTTCGGGAATGAGAAATACATGAATGAAAATGAAGGTGGCAATTCGACCTTTACGATTCCCGTGACGGACTTTAACCACCGTATACCGATTGTGGGAAATACGACGGCGATGAGTGAACCGCACGAGATTGAGTACACATTGTATCTTGCAAAGGATTCTATTAAGAAGGCAGAATAAATGAAATGTAAAAAGTGTTTGGTGATGATGATTGCCGCGCTTGTTCTTATGTGTTTGGTGGGCTGTAGCTCATCAAACACAAAGGGAACAGAAGGCGATACATCAAAACGTGTTGATTGGGAAAAAATGTCATGTAGCGGTTCGATGGAACTTGACTACGCAAAGCAATTTTCTGTTGATTATTATGATACATATCGTCTTATTACGATCGTTGACAGCGGTCGTTTTTTGCTTGTAAAAGAGGGAATGCCGGTGCCGCAAAACCTGCCGGAGGATGTGGTGGTATTGCAGCAGCCACTCGATCACAGCTATCTTGTCTCGACTTCTGTCATGGACTTTGTGGAAGAATTGGACGCGGTGGATAACATTCGTCTGTCGGGAACAAAACAATCGGATTGGGCAGTGGAGAGCGCAAAAGAGGCGATGGAAAACGGAGATTTGCTTTACGCAGGTAAGTATAGTGCGCCCGATTATGAATTGATTTTACAGGAGGCGTGTGATTTGGCAATCGAGAATACGATGATTTATCACAAGCCGGAAGTAAAAGAAAAATTGGAAAGTTTCGGGATACCTGTTCTCGTGGAACGCTCCAGTTATGAGGAGCATCCGCTGGGGCGATTGGAGTGGTTAAAGTTGTATGGTGTTTTGTTTGAAAAGGAAGAAGCGGCAACGGAAATTTTTGAGAAACAATTACAGATGTTAGAACCTATTATGGGGCAGGATGCCACAGGAAAGACGGTTGCATTTTTTTACATCAATAGCAATGGGGCGGCAAATGTGCGAAAGCCAAATGACTACATTGCGAAGATGATTTCTCTTTGCGGGGGCACATACATATATGAGGACCTGCCGGGGGCTGAGGAGAACGCATTGTCTACGATGAATATGCAGATGGAAGATTTCTATGCGACGGCGAAGGATGCGGACATTGTGATTTATAATAGCACGATTGACGGTGAGATTTCCTCCGTGGATGAACTGATAGCAAAAGATGCACTGCTTGCGGATTTTAAGGCAGTGAAAGAAGGACATGCCTATTGTGCAAACAAGGATTTCTTTCAGGAAACGATGGAGATGGGAACTTTTATGAAGGAGTTGCATCAGATTATATGCGGCGAGGAAACCGACGGAACATATCTGATAAAATTGAGGTAAAGATGAAAAGAATTTGGATCTCCTTTGTGGCGATGGTAGGATTGCTGCTGGCGTTGGTTTTAGTAAACATAAATATGGGAAGTGTGTCGCTTGCCGGAGAAGAAGTGTGGAATCTGTTATTTCATCATCAGGGGGATGAGACGGCGATGCGCATTCTGTGGGATATCCGTCTCCCGCGCGTCTTGGCAGCGGTGATACTCGGCGGAGCTCTTGCGGTGTCAGGGTTTTTATTACAGACATTTTTTTCAAATCCGATTGCAGGTCCCTATATTCTAGGCATTTCGTCCGGAGCAAAACTCGTTGTTGCTATCACGATGATTGTATTCTTGGAAAGAGGAATCGCATTGGGTTCCATCGGTATGATGCTCGCCGCCTTTATCGGGGCGCTTTTTGCGATGGGAATCGTATTGTTGCTATCCCTTCGCGTGAGGCGGATGTCGGTTTTAGTTGTGTGCGGTGTGATGATTGGATATATCTGCTCTGCGATTACAGATTTGATGGTTACGTTTGCAGATGATGCCAATATCGTAAACTTACACAATTGGTCACTCGGAAGTTTTTCCGGTATCACATGGAACAATGTGTTGGTGATGAGCATACTTGTGTTTTTCACAATGCTGGCATCCTTCCTTTGCTCAAAGCCAATGAACGCATACCAGTTGGGTGAGAATTACGCGAGAAACCTTGGTGTGAATGTCGTGGCACTTCGCGTAGCGCTGATTATCATGTCGAGCTTACTCTCTGCATGTGTGACGGCTTTTGCAGGTCCGATTTCATTTGTGGGTCTGGCGGTACCACATCTGGTAAAGAGCGCAATGAAGAGTTCAAAACCGCTTTTGTTGATTCCGGGTTGCTTTCTGGGTGGTGCCATTATCACATTGTTCTGTGATGGAATAGCGAGGACATTATTTGCACCGACAGAGGTTAGCATCAGTTCGGTGACAGCAATTATCCTTGTGCCTGTTGTGATACGGATGATGCTGAGAAAGCAGGAAGGGGTGGCAAGATGAGTCTGGAATTAAGAGGAGTATCGGTCGGATATGACAAGAAGGTTTTGATTCATGATATTTCCTTTGATGTGGAACCCGGGAAGATTGTCACACTGATTGGTCCGAACGGCGCCGGAAAGTCCACGATTTTAAAAACGATTTCAAAACAGTTGGAACCGTTGGGAGGCAGTGTCTTTTTGTCAGGAAAAGATATGGCAAAGTTGAAAGAGAAAGAGATTGCAAGGGAAATGTCGCTTGTGATGACGGATCGAATCAGAACGGAACATATGAGCTGCAGAGATGTGGTTGCGATGGGAAGATTTCCATACACTGGTACGATGGGGGTGTTGTCGGAGGATGATTGGAAGATGGTCGATGAAACGATGGAAACTCTCGATATGGGAGAGATAGCATTGCGCGATTTTATGGCAATCAGCGATGGACAACGCCAGAGAGTGCTGTTGGCAAAGGCACTTTGTCAGGAACCAAAGGTGTTGTTGATGGACGAACCAACTTCCTATCTGGACCTGAAATATAAGATAGAAATACTCTCAACGATACGAAAATTGTGCACAGAAAAAAGAATTGCGGTTTTGATGTCATTACACGAGTTGGATTTTGCAAGAAAGATTTCAGATTACATTATATGTATCAGAGGCGAGCGCATTCATCGTATGGGAAAGCCGGAAGAAATCTTTGATGGAGCGTATCTTGCAAAACTTTTTGATATTGATTTGAGTGGAACAGACTTCTTACAGTGGAAGGACCTGCTGGAGACGATATTATAAAGAGGAATACAGATGGCAAAAGTAATTATGGTACAGGGGACAATGTCGGGTGCCGGCAAAAGTTTGATTGTGGCAGGTCTTTGTCGCATTTTCAAACAGGACGGCTACCGCGTGGCGCCATTTAAATCACAAAATATGGCATTGAATTCTTATATTACAAAAGAGGGACTGGAGATGGGGCGTGCGCAGGTGATGCAGGCGGAAGCGGCGGGCATTGAGCCTTCCGTTTTGATGAATCCTGTATTGTTAAAGCCGATGAACCATACGGGCTCTCAGGTGATTATTCAAGGGGAAGTATATAAAAATATGCACGCGACAGAATATTTTTCGTATAAAAAACAGTTGATGCCAATGATTTTGGAAGCTTTTTCAAAATTGGACAAAATGGTGGATATCATTGTGATAGAAGGCGCAGGAAGTCCGGCGGAGATCAATCTTCGCGAGAATGACATTGTGAATATGGGATTGGCGGAAGCGGTGGATGCACCGGTATTGCTTGTCGGAGATATTGATCGGGGCGGTGTGTTTGCGCAACTGCTCGGCACGATGATGTTACTTTCCGAGGAGGAACATAACCGCGTGAAGGGACTGATTGTGAATAAGTTTCGCGGTGATGCCGGCATCTTGGCACCGGGGATTAGCATGCTTGAAGAGCGAGCAGAGAAGCCGGTGGTTGGAGTCGTTCCGTATATGGATGTGGACATTGAGGATGAGGATAGTCTGACGGAGCGCTTTTTTCAGAAAAAAGAGGGATGGGTTCACATCGCTGTCATCAGGTATCCCAGAATCTCAAATTTTACGGATGTTGCAGTTTTTGAACAGATGGAGGGAGTGTCTGTTCGCTATGTGACGAAGCCGCAGGAATTAAGGCAGGCGGATTTGATTCTTCTGCCGGGCAGCAAGAATACGATGGGAGATTTGCTTTGGATGCGTGAAAATGGCTTGGAAGCCGCCATCAGACAGGCGAGTGAGGACACACTCATTTTTGGCATTTGCGGTGGGTATCAAATGCTGGGAATGGATATCTCTGATCCGAATGTTGTCGAGGAAGGCGGTCAGATAGATGGCATGCAGTTATTGCCCATTCATACGGTCTTAGGAGATGAGAAGATTCGTGCGCAGTCACACGGTGAGATTAAGCCACTGCAGGGCGAACTCTCATTTTTAAGCGGAAAGCAGCTTTTGGGATATGAGATACATATGGGTGTGACAACGAACGATGGTAAGACAACATTCTGCGAACTTGCAGATGCGCAGGGTAAGAGAAAGAAAGCAGACGGTGCCTACCGCGGAAATGTCTATGGCACCTATCTGCATGGTTTTTTTGATGCAGGGGATATTGCGACAGCGATGGTAGCATACCTCGGAGAAAAGAAGGGAGCAGACCTTAGCGGACAAGCATCGATAGAGTACCGTGTATACAAAGAGCGCCAGTATGATTTGTTGGCAGATACCCTTCGAAGCAGTATAGATATGGAGGCAATATATGAATTCGTCTTTGATAAAACAGATAAAGGATAATTGGGATTCCATTGCGAAGCCGCTCGATTCCATGGGAAAATTCGAGACGCTGATTTGTCAAATCGGTGCTATTTTGGGAACGGACCAATTTACACTGGAAAAAAAGGCGATGCTTGTTTTTTGTAGTGACAATGGCGTTGTGGAAGAAGGCGTCAGCCAATCGGGGCAGAAAGTGACCGCTGCTGTTACAGAAAAGATGGGCAGATGTGAGACGTCCATTGGCCGTATGGCAAAGGCGGTCGGTGCAGATGTGTTGACGGTGGATGTCGGTGTAAACTCGGATCAGGTGTTTGCCGGCGTCCGAAATGAAAAGATTGCAAAGGGTACCAAGAACTTTGCAAAAGAGCCAGCCATGTCAGAAGATCAGATGAAGCAGGCGATTGCTGTGGGAGAGCAGCTTGTTTTGGAACTGAAAGAACAGGGATATGCGATGGTAGGTCTCGGAGAGATGGGCATTGGAAATACGACCACAAGCAGTGCAATCGCTGCGGCGTTATTGGATGTCGACGTGCAGGAGGTGACGGGACGAGGTGCTGGTCTGGGGGATGCGGGTTTGGCAAGGAAGCAGCAGGTCATCCGTGAGGCACTCAATACCTATCACTTGAAGAAGGCTGATCCGTTAACGGTGCTACAGACGGTCGGTGGTTTTGACATTGCGGCGATGGCAGGGGTGTGTCTTGGCGCGGCAGAATATGATATGCCGGTGGTATTGGACGGTGTGATCAGTCAGGTGGCGGCACTCGTGGCGAGCAAAACAAACACAGAAGTATTGGAGTATTTGATTCCGTCGCATGCGGGAAAGGAGCCGGCATCCCGCCTTGTGCTGGAAGCATTGGGATTGGATGCCGTTATATATGGCGATATGGCTCTCGGAGAGGGATGTGGAGCGACGATGATGTTCTCGCTTTTGGACATGGCGATGGTCGTATATTCGCAGAAGTATTTGTTTGACGATTTGGCGATGGAGCCGTATCGGAGGTTTTTACTATGATGACGTTAATAATAGGGGGAAGCGGTAGCGGAAAGTCTGCGTTTGCGGAAGACTTGATATGCGAGAGATGTCTGCATGACAGTAAGATTTATATTGCCACTATGGAGTGCCGTGATGCGGATGCGAGAAGGCGCGTAGAAAAACACCGAAGCATGCGGGAGGGAAAAGGATTTATGACGGTGGAATGTCCGCGTGATGTGGGACGGATTTCCGCAACAGGGGATGTGGCTTTGTTAGAATGTGTTTCAAACCTGGTAGCAAATGAAATGTTTATACAAAAAAATGAAGATTTCATTGTGGTAGAACCGGAGAAGGTTGCTGCAAAAATTCTATCGGATTTACAGCAACTGAAGCGCATGTATCACAGCCTTTATGTAGTGAGCAACAACGTGTTTGAAGATGGGACATTGCAGGAGGGCGACATGAAGTTGTATGGCAGCGCTCTGGGATGTTTACATCAGGAATTGGCAAAACAGGCGGACGAGGTAATTGAGGTTGTCGTCGGGCTTCCGGTTTTTCTGAAAGGATAAATTATGATAACATTACTTAAATCATTTTGCATCGCATTCTCCACCTACTCAAAAATACCCATGCCACAGTTTGCATGGGAAAAGGAGGATATGAAATATAGCATGATCTTTTTTCCGTTTGTGGGTGCCGTAATCGGACTGGCAGAATGGGGCTGGTATCTGCTATCTACGCATGTGGGAATTGGCAGATTATGCTTTGCGCTTGTCGGAGCGGCAATCCCCATTTTGATTTCCGGTGGGATACACATCGATGGATTTATGGACACGGTGGATGCACTTTCCTCCTATCAGTCGAAGGAAAAGAAACTTGAGATATTAAGTGATCCTCATATTGGTGCGTTTGCTGTGATTGCCGTGGTAGTATACGCATTGCTCTATGTGGCAGGGTACTCAGAATTGTTTGGTGAGGAAGTGTTTCTTTGCTATTGTGGATGCTTTTATCTCAGCCGTATCCTAAGTGCTATATCTGTACTGTGGTTTCCCTGCGCAAAAGAAAACGGAATGCTTTCCTGTTTTTCTAAAGCTTCAGAAAAATGGATTGTGACCGTTTTGTTGGGAATTGAGTTCGTGATGGCTGCATTTTTTATCATTTTTGTTGGAAAAGTAACCGGTGTAATTATGTTGACAATACAGTTTACCCATCTTTGGTGTTACTATATACATAGTAACAAGATGTTTGGAGGCGTGACGGGAGATCTGGCAGGTTTCTTTGTCTCACTGGCGGAGTTATTGTCTGTCATGGGATGTGCTTTTATGGGAATTCTTATGAGGTAGAGGGAAAATGGATTTGATTATTGGCGGATATAAGCAGGGAAAAAGGGCATATGCTAAGGAGCGATATGCCAATAGAAATGTTGAGATCTTGGACGATTTGCATCTGTGGATTCAGGAGCAGATAAAATCGGGAGCCCTCGCAGAAACATGTGCAAGGGAGGTTCTTCGTAGAAACGATTTGGCAGTGCAAAAGGGAAAAACGCTTGTAGTCATTTGCGACGAGGTGGGAAACGGACTTGTCCCGGTGGAACAGGAGGAGCGGACATATCGAGATATGGTGGGACAAGTGTTGATTTTATTGGCAAAAGAAGCAAAAGGAGTTACGCGAGTGATATGTGGAATCGGACAAAAAATCAAATAACGGTCGTTATGATTCGGCATGGTGAAACGCAATCCAACAACGAGGGCAGATATCTCGGTTGGCAGGATGAAGCCCTGGCGGACGCTGGAATAAAAAGACTTTTGTGTGAGGCGGAGGCAGGAAGATATCCCAATGTGGATGTCTGTTATACCAGTCCGATGCTTCGATGCAGGCAGAGTGCGGATTTGCTCTATCCTGACTGTGTGCGGGTGGAGAATCCCTTTTGGAAAGAGATCGACTTTGGCGATTTAGAGGGGAAAACTTTTTATGAACTAGAGCATGACGAGAACTACCGGACTTGGGTAGAAAGCGGTGGCAGGCTTCCATTTCCAGGTGGTGAGAGCCGCGACGCGTTTTGTGAGAGGACACTGCGAGGTTTTTCATGGTTTCTTCATGATGTGAAGGTAAAACGTGAGGAACGACAGGTTTCGTCTGTAGGAGTGGTCGCCCATGGTGGGACAATCATGGCCGTATTGGGCCATCTATTTTGCGCAGATTATTATGACTATCAGGTAAAGCCGACGGAGGGATACGCTTTTTCCTTTGATTTGGAACAGGAGAAGGCATTTGATTTGAGGAAGTTGACATGAAGTATCATTTGATTTCATTTGTACTGGGATTTATTTTAGATCTTTGTGTGGGAGATCCCTATGTTTTTCCACATCCGATACGGTGGATTGGGCGATTGATTGGTGGACTGGAAAAGAGGCTGCTCGGTGATGAGGCAGATACCATTTCAGACAGAAGGAAAGCGGCACGTGGTATCTGGCTTGTGCTTATCGTCTGTTTGATCACATCAGTTGCGGCTGCCGGCATGTTGCTTGGCGCTTATCTGTTGCATCCGGTTTTGGGTGCCGCATTGGAGACGATAATGACATACCAGTTGTTGGCGACCAAGTGTTTAAAGGACGAGAGCATGAAAGTGTATGACGCGCTGAACATGCGTGGTCTGGAAGAGGGGCGCAAAGCGGTTTCCATGATTGTCGGGCGTGATACGGAGTGTCTGGACAAGGAGGGCGTGATAAAGGCTACGGTTGAAACAATCGCTGAAAACACATCAGACGGGGTGATTGCACCGATGATTTATACGGCGCTGGGTGGTCCGATGCTGGGATTCTTATATAAGGCTGTGAACACAATGGATTCTATGGTAGGATATAAAAATGACAGATATCTGTATTTTGGAAGAGCAGCTGCGAAGGTGGATGATGTATGCAACTTTTTGCCATCTCGCATCAGCGCGTATCTGATGATGGTGGCGTGTATTTTTCTGGGAAAAGAGTTTGATATGAAGAAAGCATTTTGCATCCACAAGCGGGATGCAAGAAAACATGCAAGTCCGAACGCGGCACAGACAGAGAGTACTTGTGCCGGTGCTCTGGGAATACAATTAGCCGGGAATGCGACATACTTTGGCGTAGTTCACGAGAAACCTGATATCGGTGATGCGATGCGCCCGATTGCGCCAGATGACATTAAGCGGGCAAATCGCCTGTTATATGTCACAGCTATCTTAAGCGAACTGCTGTGTGCGGCATTGCTGGCGCTATGTCATTAGGGATACATCGGAAGCCCATAATGAACTGTTCTCGGTGATACATATAAAATGACATTAGATAGGAGAGTATGATGCACGGTGGTGATATTTACCGTAACGGCATAGCGTTGGATTTTTCCGTGAACGGCAATCCCTTTGGTGTTTCCGGAGGAGTGCGGGAAGCACTGGAAAAAAGTCTGGAGATGGCCTCGTGCTATCCCGACTTGCGGGCGGAAGAATTGCGACACGCAATCAGTGATTATATTGATTGCGAAGCGGAGGAAGTTTGCGTGGGCAACGGCGCATCGGAACTATTTATGGCGATTGCACACGGTGTGTTGCCAAAGCGAATCCTGCTGTTCGCCCCATCTTTTCAGGGATACGAGTGGGTGGCAAATGCGATGCCGAATTGTGAGGTTGTTTACGCTTATGGAAAATCGGAAGAGGGGTTTTGCATATCACAGGAGTTGACTGCAAAAATGGATGCATCCATTGATCTGATGTTTGTTACAAATCCAAATAATCCGACCGGCACGGTGCTAAAAAGCAGTGAATTGCAGCACATATTCGAATGCGCCGAGAAGAATAATATAACAATTGTAATAGATGAAAGTTTTATCGAGTTTGTTGAGACGGAGCAATGTCAATCGGCGATAGAATATCTGAATGCGGATGCAAAGGGAATTGTTGTCCGTGGATTTACAAAGATTTGTGCCATACCGGGAGTGCGTCTTGGATATGCTATATGTAAGAACACTAAATTGCGCCATAAAATTCGACAAAATTTGCCGGAGTGGAATATATCGGTGATGGCACAGTATGCGGGAGTGGCAGCAGTAAAAGACCTGATGAGCAGCAACTATCTTTCCCACATTCGCACGGCGATAAAAGCGGAGCGCGAGCGCGTGACGAAAGAATTTGTGGCGATGGGATGTCGGGTTTTTCCGTCGCAGACAAACTATCTGTTTTTTCATGTGGATGTGCCAATCGCGCAGCGGCTGCTTGATAAACGGATTCTGATTCGTGACTGTAGTGACTATGAGGGGCTTGGCGAGGGTTATTATCGTATAGCAATAAGGTCGCCGGAAGAAAATGATAAGTTGTTGGAGGCGCTTAGACAGATATTATGAGAGAAATGGAATATGTATTGCCAAACGAAATAGAGAAGAGAAGTTTTGAGATTATCAGCGAGGAATTAGCTGCGATGGGAATCGTGTTGCCAAAGGAACAGGAACTTGTGACAAAGCGTGTGATTCACACGAGCGCCGACTTTGAGTACGCTCACACAATGACCTATTCAAAACATGCGGTGGAACTTGCTAAGGACTTGTTAAAACACGGTGCGCATATCGTGACGGATACCAATATGGCACTTGCGGGAATCAATAAGAAGAAACTCGCTTCTCTCGGTGGAGAGGTTCACTGCTTTATGGCAGATGAGGATGTGGCAAAAGAGGCACAGGAGCGACATTTGACGCGCGCGTATGTCAGCATGGAACATGCGGCAAAACTGAAGCAACAAGTGATTTTTGCGATAGGAAATGCGCCGACGGCGCTGATCAGTTTACAGGAACTGGTGAAAAAGGGATATCACCCGGCCTTTGTGATTGGTGTGCCGGTTGGATTTGTAAATGTGGTGGAGGCAAAGGAGGCTGTGTTTGACTGGGAGGTTCCCTACATTGTCAACCGCGGTAGAAAAGGTGGCAGCAATGTGGCGGCAGCCATTTGTAATGCGCTATTATATCAATTGTAGAAGGATAACAGATGAGACATGGATTTACGACGGGGAGTTGTGCAGCGGCAGCGGCAAAAGCGGCATGCTACATGCTTCTTTCCGGAAATAAAAAAGAGAGTATCACAATTGAAACACCAAAAGGAATTCCTTTTCAGGCAGAACTTTTAGAAATAGAGTTTGGTACAGACGCGGTATCATGCTGCGTAGAAAAGGATGGTGGAGATGACCCGGATATCACAACGGGCGCGTTGATTCGGGCGACAGTATCCATTGTGGAGAGAAGCCGGACAGAGGATGCGACGCGCACGGTGATGATACGAGGCGGCAAAGGCGTCGGCACAGTGACGAAGCCGGGATTGGACCAACCGGTGGGGGAGGCAGCAATCAACCATGTGCCGAGGGAGATGATGACAGCGGAAGTGACGGAAGTGATGGAAGTGTTTGATTTTCATGGGACGATACTGGTCGAGATTTCTGTGCCGGAGGGGGAGGCACTGGCGTCATCGACGTTTAACCCGCGGCTGGGAATTGAAGGTGGCATCTCCATTTTGGGAACTTCCGGTGTGGTGGAGCCGATGAGTGAACAGGCATTGATAGACACGATAAAAGTGGAGTGTCGGCAAAAGAAAGCGCTTGGCTGCGAGGTGCTTCCGGTCGCGCTGGGCAATTATGGATTGCAGTTTGTAAAAGAGAAGTATGATATGGACTTGGAGGCGTTTGTAAAGTGCAGTAATTTTGTTGGTGCTACCATAGACATAGCGGTTGAATTAGGATTCAACCAGATGCTTCTGGTGGGACATATCGGAAAATTGGTAAAGGTTGCAGGCGGCATGATGAATACGCATTCCAAAGAAGGGGATTGCCGCATGGAGATTATAGGAGCTGCAGCGATAAAGGCGGGTGCATCTGTAGAATGTGTACGTCAGATTTTAGAGGCGGTCACAACGGAGGAGGCGATTTGCATATTGGAGGAGAATAGCCTAAAACAGCAGGTGATGGACGACCTGCTGAAAAAAATAGAGTATTATTTGAACAAGCGAGGAAAAAACAAGATTGCAATCCGTGTGATTTTGTTTTCCTCAAACTATGGATTATTGGCGGAGAGTGCGTAGGAGGAAAATATGGTTTCATTTGTGGGAGCAGGACCGGGGGCGATGGATTTGATTACCGTTCGGGGCTTGCAGCTTTTGGCAAAGGCGGATGTTGTGATATATGCAGGGTCGCTCGTAAACCCGGAATTGTTAAATTATACGAAGGATGCCTGCAAGGTGTATAACAGTGCAACCATGACCTTAGATGAGGTGATGGAGGTGATGAAAAAAGCGGCTGATAAGGAACAGGATGTTGTGCGTCTGCACACCGGAGAGCCGAGCATTTACGGAGCGGTTCGGGAACAGATGGACATTTTGGATGCGTGGGATATTCCATATGAAAGCTGCCCGGGCGTCAGCGCCTGCTTCGGAGCTGCATCCAGTTTGAATCTGGAATACACATTGCCGGAGGTGAGCCAGTCCTTGATTATCACCCGTATGGAAGGAAAAACATCTGTACCGGAAAGGGAAAGCATCGAAAGTTTTGCGTCACATCGCGCATCCATGGCCATCTATTTGAGTACAGGTCTTTTGGAAGAATTGTCGCAGAGACTGATTGCCGGCGGCTACGAAAAAGATACGCCGGCGGCGCTTGTCTATAAAGCAACCTGGCAGGAAGAAAAGTCGTTTCTATGCACGGTGGAGACTTTGCCACAGATTGCAGAGGAGAATGGGATAAAAAAGACTGCCATTGTTTTGGTGGGGGATGTGATTGCGCATCAGAAGTACGGAAAATCAAGATTGTACGCGCCGGACTTTGAGACAGAATTTCGGAGGAAAAAGATATGATGATTGGCATCATCTGTTTTACCGCGTGCGGATATTCTCTGGCGGAACGAATAAAAACATATTGGAATGCAGCAGGACAACAAGTCGATATCAGAGATGGCAGAGGTCAAAAAAACGGTGATTGGGTGCAGATGCAATTTCAGAAGAAGAATGCACTTTTCTTTATCGGAGCGACAGGCATTGCCGTTCGTATGATTGCACCATATGTATCTGACAAGTTTACAGACAGCCCGGTACTTGTCATAGATGATATGGGACAGTTTGTCATTCCGCTTTTGTCCGGCCATCTTGGCGGAGCAAACGAAATCGGAAGCGAACTGGCACAGGAGTTGGGAGCGACCTTTGTTGTGACGACCGCGACGGATTGTCATGGTGTGTTTGCAATCGATTTATATGCAAAGGCACACCATCTTCACATCGTAAACAGAGAGGGCATTGCGACGGTGTCCGGAAAACTGCTGGAAAAAAGGACAGCGAGCGTTGGCATTATCGGCAAGGAGGAGATACCGGACTCTTTGAGAGAGGAGAAACCGGACGAGTTGGTTTTTGTGCCCTATTCCATGTTTGCGCACAGCGAAGAAAATACACCGGATATCGTCTTGCAGACGAAAGCGTATGTTTTTGGAGTTGGCTGTAAAAAGGGAAAGTCCTTTGCAGAATTAAAATCGTTCTGCGAGAACCAATGTGAGAGATTGGACATTGCATTGACGCAGATACGTGCAATTTGTTCGATTGATGTGAAGAAGGCGGAGCAGGGACTTAGGGAGTTATCTGCCTGGTTGCGTGTACCGTTTGTTACTTTTTCTGCGGAAGAATTGAAGAAAGTGGATGGCATATTTTCCAGCTCTGCGTTTGTAGAACAGCAGGTCGGCGTGGACAATGTATGTGAGAGAGCGGCAATGAAATACACAGAAGGCAATGGCATACTTGTATTACCGAAACAGGCAGAAAATGGTATGAGCTGTGCTGTGGTGCAGATGCCGTGGGGATAATGGAGAATCATCGCATGAAAAAACGAAAAGGGTTGCAAGTGGTGATTCTGATGCTATGCGTATACGGCTTGTGGGTTGGAGCCTGCAGCAGTCAGATACATCAGATGCCAAACGTGCAAAAGGAAGACTTGTCATCGTATTTATACTTGAGAGAAGACGCGGAACTGTCAGGGCAAGACTATGAAAAAATATTCCATCAGACGGGAATTACAAAAGCCGGTATGGAGACGCTGCTTGCAAATCGTCAGACATACTGGTTAGAAGACTTACAAAATCGTTTGTTTGAGGAACCCGAAATGGAGACAGTGTGGGCAAATATTGTCTGTCGTCAGGAATGGATTGTACAACCGACAGAGGCGAGAGCGAGATTTGTTGTCGAGGATGGCGATATTATCGTGTCGCTTTCCAGTTATCTGGGTGGCTGGCGATATGGACATTGTGGGCTGGTTTTAGATGCGGACAAGGGAATTGTTTTGGAAGCTATCACATATGGAGAGCCATCGTGCCAAATGGAAATATCCCATTGGAGTGAATATCCTTCGTTTGTTGTCTTGCGGCTAAAGGACGCGACGCCTGAGACAAAACAGGCGGTGATTGATTATGCGTACTCCGATTTACAGAATATACGCTATGATTTGTTATCATTCAAATCGAAAAAATCAAACGGACCGATTTCCAGAACACATTGCTCGCATTTGATTTGGTACGCATATCACAGTCAAGGGTATGATTTGGATTGGGATAATACGCCGATTGTCACACCGTATGATATTATTCATGATGATGAACTGGAAGTGGTGCAGGTTTATGGAATGTGCTTGGAGGATATAGATGAATAAACACATGATTTTTGTCGTTGGCATAGGACCGGGAAAGGAAGAGATGATGAGCCGGGAGGCATTGCAGGCACTGGATGCGTGTGATGTGATTGTGGGGTATAGCACCTATCTGGAATTGCTTGGTGCAAGATTTGACGGAAAAGAAAAACGTTCGACGCCGATGAAGCAGGAAATCAAACGATGTCGCATGTGTTTTGAGGAAGCAAAAAAAGGAAAGCGGGTTGCTATAATCTGTAGCGGTGATGTCGGCGTGTACGGCATGGCGGCACCGATGCTTGCGCTGTTGGCGGAATATCCGGATTGTGATATCACGGTGGTACCGGGGATTACAGCGGCAATCAGCGGGGCGGCTGTTTTGGGGGCTCCAATTAACCATGACTTCTGTGTGATTAGCTTGAGTGATTTGTTGACGCCGTGGGAGATGATTGAAAAACGAATTGTGGCAGCAGCACAGGGAGATTTCGCCATTGTCTTGTACAATCCGTCAAGCAAGAAGCGGCATGATTATCTGCAAAAGGCATGTGATATTTTGCTGGCAAACGGTTGCAGTCAGGATAGGGTCTGCGGAGTTGTGGAAAACATTGGGCGAAAGGATACGAGACATGAATGCCTGACGCTAAAGGAACTGCGAGAAAAACAGGTAAATATGTTTACGACAGTGTTTATTGGTAACTCCCAGTCGGAAATTATCGAGGGAAGACTGGTTACAAAAAGAGGATACTTACTATGAAAACAGTTTTAATCTATTCAGGGACAACAGAGGGAAGACGCCTGGCGGAACTTTTGGCGAAGGAGAAGTCTTCGGTGGAAGTTTGTGTTGCCACAGAGTATGGGCAGCAGGTGATGACACCATCAAAGTATATTTCTGTGCGTCAGAAACGGTTGTCTGTCGAAGAAATGCGCCGGTTAGTCTCAGACAATGACTATGAGGCGGTTGTTGACGCTACGCACCCCTTTGCAACGGATGTTACAAAAAATATCAAAGAGAGCATCGAGGGGTTGGACATTGCGTATTACCGTCTTAAGAGAGATACAAGTTTCGATGAGGCGGACAGTTTGTGTGAGGGGGTACGGTATTTTGCATCGGCGGCGGAATGCAGTGAGGCTTTATGTCAAACAGAGGGCAATATCCTGCTCACTACAGGAAGCAAGGAATTGGCAGTGTTTGCAGACAGGCAGGAACTCCATGAGAGACTTTTTGCTCGCGTGCTGCCGGGCTTGGAAAGTATCGAACTCTGTCAGAAGAGTCATATACCGGGAAGTCGCATTATTGCGATGCAGGGGCCTTTTTCAAAAGAGACCAATGTTGCGCTGATGAAGCAGTTTGACATTCGCATTATGGTGACAAAGGAAAGTGGAACTTTTGGCGGATTTCCGGAAAAGATGCAGGCAGCAGGTGAACTCGGTGTGAAAACATTTGTGATTGGCAATCCGGAGAGGGAAAAAGGAATGAGCCTTGAGGAAGTCTGGGATGCCCTCACGCGCGGAAAGAAAGTTGATTTGGGTCTGCAACGCGAGATAGCAATTGTCGGAATCGGTATGGGAAATCCCAATACGCTTACGCAGGAAGCAGTGGATGCGATTGCAAAAGCGGAGGTTGTTTTCGGCGCAAAGCGTATGGTGGAGACGGTGGCGAGCAAAAAGCAGTGTAATTCGCATTATTTGCCGGAGGACATCAAGAGAGATTTGGAAGAATTGACAACGACCGATGGAGGCCTTCGCCCGGTCGCGATTCTGGTTTCCGGTGATGTCGGTTTCTTTAGCGGAGCGGAAGGACATTACCAAATTCTGCACAAGGCAGGCTATGACAATGTGCGTATGATTCCGGGGATTTCCTCCATGGCGTATTTGGCGGCAGCGATTCCTATGCCGTGGCAGGATGCAAAGATTTGCAGTCTGCATGGAAAATTGAATGGTGAATGGGAAGCGGAATTGGTCGATTTCATTTCTTTAAATCCCAAGGTGTTCGTGTTGTTTTCTGACAAGGAGCAAGTGACGGAAATGTGCGCGCTCTTAGTCGGGAGAAAACTTTCACATGTGAAAGTATATATCGGATACCAGCTTTCGTATGCGGGGGAAAGAATCATTGGCGTCACGGCTGCAAAATGGTTAGAGATGGAAAAGGAGATGCCGCGTGGGCTTTATGCGGCGTTTTTAGTTAATAAAAAAACAGGAATAAAAAAACTGACACAAGGCATAAGGGATAACCAATTTCTTCGGGATGCCGTGCCGATGACAAAGGAGGAAATTCGGGAGATTTCCATTTCAAAATTACACCTGTATGAAGGTGCAACCTTCCTCGATGTTGGCAGTGGAACAGGTGCCATTTCCATCGAGGTGGCGGGGCTCTCTTCTGGCATTTCTGTTTATGCGGTGGAAAAAAATCCAAAGGCATGTGCGCTGCTTAGGGAAAATATTGCAAAATTTGGACGGGATAATATCTATCCGGTAGAAGGGATGGCACCGGAGATTTTGGATGTTGTGCCAATACCGACACACTGTTTTATCGGTGGGACAAAAGGCAGATTGACAGAAATACTTACCCGATTGTATGAAATGAATCCAACCATGTATGTTGTGATAAATGGAATTAGCTTAGAAACCATACAGGAATTTATCGGTATTGAAAAACAATTTCCTGTGAGGGATTTTTCGCTGGTGCAGGTGCAGGTAAGCCGCGCGGAAAAAGCGGGGGGCTATCACCTGATGAAAGGGGAAAACCCAATCGCGATTTGTTCGTTTCGGTTTTGTACCATTCAAGACAGCATATAACGGTCTACAGGTAGAGGAGAAAAAGATGCAAATACCAAGAATTGTGATTGCTGCGCCACGTAGCGGGAGCGGTAAAACACTGATAACAAGCGGTCTGTTGGCGGCGATGAAAAAAATCGGTCATATGCCTTGCGCATATAAGTGTGGCCCTGACTATATTGATCCCATGTTTCATAAGAATGTGATTGCGCTACACTCTTGCAATCTCGACTCGTATTTTCTGGAGGGTGAAAAACTTCGCGCGCTGTTTTGCCGGAATTTTTGCGAGTCCAGTAGTGACATCGCAATAATTGAAGGTGTCATGGGACTCTATGACGGAATGAGCGGCGTTTCACAGGAGGGTTCCACATATCACATAGCGCAGATTTTGGATGCGCCGATTGTTTTGGTAGTAAACGCAAAAGGAATGGGCAGATCCGTACTTGCGCTTATCGCAGGTTTCTTGGAATATGACATCGACCATAGAATCAAAGGTGTGATTCTAAACCAGGTATCCGAGAGTTATTGCAATGTGCTGAAGCCACTGATAGAGGATGAATTGCAAATCATGGTACTGGGATGCGTACCCACGCAAAAAGAAGCTGTGTTAGAGCATCGACATCTGGGGCTTGTTATGCCGGACGAAATTGCAGATTTGCAGACGCGATTGAAAAATTTTGCAGATGGTTTGCATCAGACGATAGCAATGGACAAAATTTTGGAGATTGCAAAACAAGCCTCTGCTATGGAAGATTGTGCATCGGATGAGGGTGCAGAAAAAAAAGAGAAAGCCAAAGTAAAAATTGCAATCGCAAAAGATGAGGCATTTTGCTTTTATTATGATGAGAATCTGCGAATCTTGAAGGAGGCGGGGGCGGAACTTGTGGATTTTTCACCGATTCATGATGAAAAATTACCGGATGGGGTATCGGGAGTGTTATTGGGTGGAGGATACCCGGAGCTATTCGCAAAAGAGTTGAGTGCAAACGAAAGAATGAAGGCGTCCATTCGAGAGGCAATCGCATCCGACATGCCATCGGTTGCGGAGTGCGGCGGATTTTTATATCTGCATGCGCAGATGAAGACGGCAGAGAAAGCGTACTATCCGATGGTGGGTGTGATACCGGCCACCTGCGAATACAAAGGAAAACTTGGCAGATTTGGCTACATTGAAATAGAGGACAAAAGCGGAAGGACAATCCGAGCACATGAATTTCATTATTTTGACAGCGAAGAGAATGGAACCGATTGTGTTGCCACAAAACCGCTGACAGGAAGAACGTGGGAGTGTGTTCACTGCGGTGGGAATCATTGGTGGGGATTTCCTCATTTGTACTATGGTTCCAACCCGGAATTTGCAAAAGACTTTGTTGAAAAAGCTGCCGACTTTCACTCTTTGACACGATAAGGAAACCATGTTATGATTCAAAACGGATGTTTTTTGAAATAATTATGCATTACATATTGATAAAAAGGAGACGGTCATGGCAAAGACAGCATTTGTTTCAAAAGAGAAGGCACAAGAAATTATAAAAGAGATTCCTACACCATTTCATTTATATGATGAGAAGGGTATTCGTGAAAACGCGCAGGCAGTGAAGGATGCTTTTGCATGGAATGAGGGATTTTGTGAGTATTTTGCGGTAAAGGCAAATCCAAATCCGTTCTTGATTAACATTCTCAAAGAGTACGGATGCGGTACAGACTGTTCTTCTATGACGGAATTGATGCTTAGCAATGCGTTGGGATTTCAGGGAGAACAGATTATGTTTTCTTCCAATGATACACCGGCAGAAGAATTTGTTTATGCAGATGAGATTGGTGCAACGATAAATCTGGACGATTTTACTCACATTGCATTTCTGGAGGAGATGATAGGTCACATTCCTGAGACAATCAGTTTGCGCTACAATCCGGGCGGTGTTTATACGATTTCCAATGGTATCATGGACAACCCCGGTGATGCGAAGTATGGCATGACAAAGGAGCAGCTCTTCAAGGGATATCAGATTTTGCGTGATAAGGGTGCAAAGAGATTCGGTTTGCACGCGTTTCTTGTGAGCAACACCGTGACAAATGATTACTACCCAAGTTTAGCAAAGACATTGTTTGAGTTGGTTGTTGAATTAAAAGAACAGATGGGAATTTCGATTTCCTTTATCAATCTTTCCGGTGGCGTTGGTATTCCTTATACACCGGATCAGACGAAAAACGATATTGCAGTTATTGGTGAGGGTGTGCATAAAGTCTTTGATGAGATTCTAGTTCCTGCCGGTTTGGGTGACGTCGCTATCTTCACGGAGATGGGACGTTTTATGATGGGACCTTATGGTGCGCTTGTTACGACAGCCATCCATGAGAAGCACACATATAAGGAATACATTGGCGTGGATGCATGTGCTGTCAACCTGATGCGTCCGGCAATGTACGGGGCATATCACCATATCACCGTTTTGGGAAAAGAGGATGCACCTTGCGATCACAAGTATGATGTGACAGGCTCCCTTTGTGAGAACAATGATAAGTTTGCAATTGACCGTGCCTTACCTGAGATTGAAAAAGGAGATATTCTTTTCATTCATGATACCGGCGCGCACGGTTACTCGATGGGATATAGCTACAATGGTAAGCTGAAAAGCGCGGAAGTTCTTTTGAAAGAGAATGGAGAATTTCAGTTGATTCGTCGCGCGGAGGAGCCAAAAGACTATTTTGCAACGTTTGATTGCTTTGACATTATCAAAGAACTTGTATAATATTTTTAAAATTCAAAAAATTTGAAATATACACTAGACAAAAGATAAAAGTTATTATATACTAATTTTCGTTGGTGACAAATACTAACGGTCAGCCGGTGTGGCGGAATTGGCAGACGCACAAGACTCAAAATCTTGCGGGGGCAACTTCGTGTGGGTTCAAGTCCCACCGCCGGCAGTATTTTATTGTAAAACCACGTAAAGAAAAACCTCGAAATCCTTGAAAATACAAGGGGTTCGAGGTTTTTTGTGTAAAATAGTGTAAAATTTTTTGCCCCCATTTTTGCCACATATGACCACACATAGACAAGTAACAGTGGCTTTGGGATATAAAATAAGGATATATTTTTTTGACTGAGAATTCGTAGGTGTTTTGATGGGCACCTGCGGACTTTTTGTAATTTTGGGAAATATCCTTATGTGGAAAATGAACACATTAAGGATAATTCTAAATCGATAAGAATTGTCCTTAGAAAGGCCGGATAAATTGAAAAAATGGAAATTTAAATCGTTAACAAGAGAATGACAAGAAAAGTTGTCAAAAAAGTATTGACAAGGAAAGTTGTCATGAATATACTATAAATGACAAGAAAAGTTGTCATTGGCAAAAGCAAAAAGGAAAGGATGAGAGCGATGCCATTATTGAATAAGCTAAAAGAATATCGAGCCGGTCTTGGCGTCAATCAGCAGGAGATGGGGGCTTTAGTTGGGACTTCAAGGCAGACAATCTCGCAGATTGAACGCGGTGACTATTCGCCGTCGGTAACTTTGGCACTAAAGATTGCAAAAGTATGTAATGCGAAGGTGGAAGAAATTTTTTGTTATGAGGAGGAAGAGGATGAGTAAAGAAAAATCAAGTACAAAAACTGGAATTAAATTTGTCATTATGATGGTGTGCAGTGCATTTGTCGGTGGCGTGTTTGGTTTCATTTTCGGAATGGTTGGAGATATTACGTTCAATCAGCAGGCGGTATGGCAGGTGTTGGCATATGTTTTGCCGATTGGATATATCGCCGGAAACATCTTTCTTTTTTTGCTCTCAGTAGGTGGTTATGCATCTTGTAAGAAAAAATACAAAGCTTGGGATGGTGAGGACGAGGAACTTCTCGACACATTGGAGAGCAGGTTGGATTTTCCGTTGATCTATACCAATGTTGCGATGGTATTTAATATGGCATTGTTTCCAACATGCCTGTGGCTGTTTGATAAAGTCGAAGAATTTTCAAACTGGATGTCCGGTGCGGCAATCATTGTGGTTATTCTATTCTTTGTCGGTCTTGCATGGACGATAGCGATACAGAACGCTGTCATCAAACTTGTCAAGGAGATTAATCCTGAGAAGCGCGGAAGTATATTTGAGACAGATTTTCAGAAGACGTGGCTGGACAGTTGTGATGAGGCGCAGAAGCTCACCGTATATAAATGTGCTTATGTCTCATTTCAAACTGTGACGATGGCGTGCATGATTCTTTGGGTGATAGCGGTATGCACAATGTTTGCTTTTGATACCGGGTGCTTCCCCATTATTTGTATCTGTGTTATTTTCATGACAGCGATACTCTCCTACGGCATTGCAGCTATAAAATTTGAAAGCAAAAAATGAGATGTGCCATGAAAAACCTTCCCTCATGGTGCATGACAAACAAAAAACACTGTAGTTTTAAAACTACAGTGTTTTTCTATTGCTCGAAAAAGCTAGCGACGGGAATCGAACCCGTGACCTCCTCACTACCAATGAGGTGCGCTACCGACTGTGCCACGCCAGCTTGTTGTCACCGACTCGAATACTATACTATAACTCACTACCACTGTCAAGAATAACTTTTTCGCCACCGAGGACAAAAAGTGAGGGTTTCTATTTTTATTAATTTATGATAGAATAAGTCAATACATAGGACAAGAAGTGATGAGGTGTTACCATGAGAGTATCTGTTGTGAATGGAGATGGAACAATTATATACACAGAGAGTATTCAACAGAATGCAGTAGAGAAGGAAGACTTTTCAGCAGTGATGGAAGAGGCGGTTAACACAACCGCGGATCATACCACATCCGCATCAGGCGGCAGAACCTTAGAAGACATTTTTCAGGAGGCTGCACAGACATATCAGGTTGATGTGAACCTGCTCAAGGCGATTGCCAAGCAGGAGTCGAATTTCAAGCAGGATGCCACCAGTTGCAGTGGGGCACAGGGCATAATGCAGTTGATGCCGGCCACAGCGGAAGAACTCGGTGTGACGGATGCTTACGACCCTTATGAGAACATTATGGGTGGTGCCAAGTTAATCAGCAAGCTGCTAAAACAATATAAGGGGGACATTACCTTGGCTTTGGCTGCATATAATGCAGGAAGTGGTAATGTTGCCAAATACGGAGGTGTTCCTCCGTTTGAGGAGACCCAGAATTATGTGGCAAAGGTACAAAAGTACTACCAGGAAGGTGTCGAGGTTCCGAATGTAGTCGTTTCCGGTGAGGAAGAGTCGAAGGAGGAGATGGCAGCCAAGTTGATGACCATGTTGTCAGAGTTTTCACAACATTCCAGTTATCAGGTGTTCTTATCTCAAATGCAACAGATGCTGAATGAGGAGGATAGTGGTGCAGAGAAATCAGACGCTCAGACAGCGTATGAGCGTTTATTAGGAAATTCCAACCAAGTGATATTAAATATGTTATCTAATGTAGAATAGTGTGTTATGATATAGAAGGAAAGAAGGTGAGCAAATGCAGTTTCGCAAGATTAGTGATACAAAAATACAATGCGTGATATCACTGGAGGAGATGTCGGAAAAAGGAATCAAAATCGACGACTTTTTAGACCATAGAGAAAAGACAGAAGAGTTTATACGGGAAGTACTTGCTGAGGCTAAGTATGAGCTCGACCTGCAGGATATGGGATGCTTCTATAGTGTTCAGATGTCAGTGATGCCGGAGGGGGATGTTTCCCTGGTAATTACGGGAGAGCATGCCGAAAATGTTGGTGGTGCGTTGGCAGAATTTGGCAAGCGCCTTCAGGACTTTAAGGAAGTCATGGAGGAGGCAAAGAAAAAGCTTGACCAAAAGAAGGAAGAAGTTTCCGATAACGAAGCAGAAAACGAGGCGCAGTCGAGTAATCAGGAAGTCGTAGATGTTCCCATCTGGGCACGTGTCAATACTCTGGAACAGTGTATTGCAATCAGCAAACAGTTGGTATCGAAAAGCGAGCCTGAGAGCGCCGTATATAAATACGACGATACATATTATATGCAGTTTCATTTCCTGCAAAAGGAACATCAGGTGGCGGGTACGATTTTGGTTGTATTAGAATATGCACAGGAGATTTTTACGCAGGATCAAGGTGGCGATTTGTTATTGGAGCATGGCACACCAATTTGTGCAGAACACGCGATTGAGACATTGGCATCTTTATAAAAAACAAAAATGGCGAAAAATTCGCCATTTTTTTGTTGACTTAAGTTATCATATATGATAACTTAGAAACAGTTGGTGGTGTGTTATGAAAAAGAGATACGAAGACGGTATTGTTCCGAAGAACAGTCAGGATATTCGTATGGATATGGCGAGACAGATGAAGGCGGCCAGGTTGGGGATGCATTTGACACAGGAGGTTGTTGCGGAGAGGGCAGGCACGAAGAAGTCGAATATCTCTCGTATGGAGAGTGGGAATTACAATCCCACGCTGGACTTTTTGGTGAAAGTTGCGGAGAGTATGGACAAGCAGATATCCATTCATATTGACTAGATTTGGTTGAAATTTAAGTGGTTTTTAAAGTACGAAGGAGAGGGAGCAGAAGATGAAAAGAGCACCAAAGCTGGACAAGCATGTGGACAAAGATGTAGTTCTTTGCAGTACCACAAATCATCGCGTGAGCAATCACACGACACAGATTTTGATTAATGATGCGATTCCGTTTACCAAGAATTGGAAGCGCGTTCCGTTTTATAAAAGAGAAGCATACCGTGGAGCATCCGAGGTATGCATTTTCTCAATCAATCGCAATCTTTATTGCAAAGCGAGACATAGTATCGAACAGCTCGCGCACGCGGACAAAGAGCGATTACTTCTCAATGTAATTTAACCTTTTCTTTTGGTGTGTTTGAAGGCCTTGGGTTTGTTTCCCCGAGGTCTTCTTTGATTTGTGAAGAAATTATGCTATAGTTAGGACAGTCATGAAATGAGGGAGAACATATGATTCCGGAGGAATTTGAAAACAGAATGCAACAGATGCTGGATGCGACCGAATTTGAGGCATTGATGCATAGCTATGAGAGAGAAAAATATCAGAGTTTGCGTATAAATCCGTTAAAGGTAAACCGTGATACCTTTTTGCGGACTTCGTCTTTTCATCTGAAGCCTGTTTTGTGGGAGCCGAATGGTTTTTATTATGAAAAGGAAGATGCCCCGGGGAAACATCCGTATCATGAGGCCGGCGTGTATTATATTCAGGAGCCGAGCGCGATGGCGCCGGCGGCATATTTGCAGGCGAGGCCGGGGGAGCACGTTTTAGATCTCTGTGCGGCACCGGGCGGGAAAAGTACACAGATAGCAGCGTCGTTGATGGGGAGGGGAATCCTTGTATCCAATGAGATTCACCCGGCGAGAGCAAAGATTTTATCGGAAAACATTGAACGTATGGGAATTCGCAATGCACTTGTTGTCAATGAGACGCCGCAGAGTTTGCGCAGGAAGTTTGGCTGCTTCTTTCATCGTATTATGGTGGATGCGCCCTGTTCGGGGGAAGGTCTTTTCCGAAAACAGGAGGATGCATATCAGGAATGGTCGCCGGAAAATGTGGCGATGTGTGCCGGACGCCAGGATGAGATTTTGGAGGAGGCATATCACATGTTACTTCCGGGCGGGCATATGGTGTATTCGACCTGCACCTTTGCACCGGATGAGAATGAGGGAAGTGTCAGTCGATTGCTCTCTAACCATTCGGATATGTCCATTGTAAAAGTGGAAAAATACCCCGGTATGGGAGATGGCGATGCAGGGTGGTTTGCAGAATTTGCAACACATGATGATGGGGTAAAGGCAGCAGAAGGACTGGAGCACACGATTCGTCTCTGGCCGCATCGCTTACAGGGAGAAGGTCATTTTGTTGCAGTTTTACAAAAAAATGGGACAGGCGAGGAATGTCCATCCTATCAGACAGAAAGGACAACTTCCTACAAGGAGTTTAAAGATTTACAGAACTTTGCCAGGGACACATTGGTATCTCAGCAGTGGTTAGAGCAGGGGAGATTTATTACCTTTGGCGAGCAGCTTTATCTGGTTCCTAAGGATATGCCTTCCTTAAAGGGATTGAAGGTGCTTCGCCCGGGTCTTCATCTGGGCGCCTTAAAAAAGAATCGCTTTGAGCCATCCCATGCGCTGGCGTTGGCTCTCGTCCCTGAGGATGTGAGGAGTTTCTGCGCACTGACAGCCACAGAGGAGCGCACCAATGCGTATCTCAAGGGACAGACCATCGCCTCACAGGGGGAAAAGGGCTGGCAGCTGGTGACGGTTGACGGCTACAGTCTGGGGTGGGGGAAATTGGTTGGCGAGGCGCTGAAAAACCATTACCCGAAGGGCTTGCGAAAGGAGTAAGAAATGTATCGGATATTTATCGTTGAAGATGACGAGGCTATGGCGACCACCATTTGTAACCAAATGCAGTCCTGGGGACAAGAGGCAAAAGTGGTTTCCGATTTCAAAAATATAGTGGCGGAGTTTGTGGAGTTTGATCCTCACTTGGTGTTGATGGATGTTATGCTGCCTTTTTTCAATGGATACCACTGGTGCACGGAGATTCGCAAAATTTCTAATGTTCCTGTGATTTTTCTGTCTTCTGCCGCAGACAATATGAATATTGTTATGGCGGTGAACATGGGCGGGGACGATTTCATTTCCAAGCCGGTGGACTTGGATGTGTTGATGGCAAAGATTTCTGCCATGTTGCGCCGCACCTACGACTTGGGAAATCAGATTCCTGTGTTGGAGCATCAGGGAGCCATCCTAAATCTGAATGATACTTCTCTTACCTACAAAGAGCATCGGTTGGAGTTAACAAAAAATGAATTTCGGATTTTACAGACGTTGATGGAACAAAAGGGCAAGGTTGTGAGCCGGGACACGCTTATGACAAAATTGTGGCAGCTGGACTGTTATGTGGAGGAAAATACACTGACGGTGAATGTGACCCGATTGCGCAGGAAACTGGATGGTATTGGACTGCATGATTTTATACAGACTAAGGTGGGATGCGGATATCTTATCCAAATGTAGAGGAGTATCAGATGATGATGGAATATATGGCGTATCGAAAAGGGACGGTGCTGCGGTTTTTTGTTTATTGCGGCATCATATCCATAGTGAGCTGTTTGTATCACAGCAATATGGAGGGCGTATTTTATGCCCTTGGGTTATGTGGGCTGTTCTTCGTCTGTTTTCTTCTGTGGGATGGAATAAACTATGCAAAACATAAGCGGAAACGTCAGCGTATGGGAATGACGCTGGGTACAGGTGATGTGGAATATATAGTGACGAGAGACCCGGTGCAGAAAGACTATGTGGAAATGCTACAAAATCTCTCCGGCAAATATCTGGCGGTTCAGGACGAGAGGACCAGAGAACGGAAAATGCGACAGGAGTATTACACTACCTGGGTTCATCAGATTAAGACACCAATCGCCGCCATGAATATGTTGTTACAGCAGGAAGACACCAAGAAAAATCGAGACCTTACCGTGCAGCTTTTTCGGATAGAGGAGTATGTGGAGATGGTACTTCACTATTCCCGTTTGGAAGAAGGAGGTCAGGATTTTGTGTTTGCCAAGTATGACTTGGATGAATTGCTGAGAAAAAGTATTCACAAATATGCGCCTCTCTTTGTACAGAGACGATTGAACTTGCATTACGAAGGGATTCACCGGGAAATTCTGACGGACAAAAAGTGGTTCTGTTTTGTGGTGGAACAGGTATTGTCCAATGCGGTGAAATACACAAAGTCCGGAGGCGTTACGATAGACCTTTCAGAGGATGGCATGCTGACCATTGCGGATACCGGCATCGGGATTGCCCCGGAGGATATTCCCAGGGTATTTGAAAAGGGATATACGGGATACAATGGCAGGGAAAACCAGAAATCTACCGGGATAGGTCTTTATCTGTGTAAAAAAATAGCAGAGCAGTTGGGTCATCCCCTGACGCTGTCCTCTGTGGTCGGGACGGGAACGACGGTTGCCATCGGCATTGAGAGAGACACATTACAGGTGGAATAAAAAAGAATCTTACAATTTTGTCACATGAAAAGCCTTGAATGTCACATCATTCGATGTCGCCGCATCCAGGGCTTTGCTATATTTATGACAGAAAAGAAAAGTCATTTAGGAGGAAATAAATATGGCAATGTTAGAAGTCAGTTGTTTAGAAAAAGTATATACGACCCGTTTGGGCGGCAACCGTGTGCAAGCCTTGCAGGACGTTTCTTTTTCCGTGGAAAAAGGCGAATATGTGGCAATCATGGGAGAATCCGGAAGTGGAAAGACAACGCTACTCAATATTTTGGCAGCACTGGATAAGCCTACCGGCGGAATGGTTTTGTTAAACGGTAAGGATATTACAGTCATAAAAGAAAAGAATATCTCGAAATTCCGTCGGGAACATCTGGGATTTGTGTTTCAGGAGTTTAATCTGCTGGATACCTTTTCCCTTCGGGACAATATCTGTCTGCCCCTTGTGCTTGCAGGGGAATCTTACGAGAAAATGATGCCCAAAGTGGAACAGTTGGCAAGGCAGTTGGAAATCTTTGATTTGTTGAACAAATATCCATACGAGGTGTCCGGCGGACAGAAGCAGAGAGCGGCGGTAGCCAGAGCACTGATTACAAAACCGGAACTGATACTTGCAGACGAGCCGACAGGAGCGCTCGATTCTAAGTCCACGGATGGTTTGCTGGATATTTTTAACACAATCAACAAGGCGGGGCAAACGATTGTTATGGTAACCCACTCTACAAAGGCTGCCAGCCATGCAAGCCGGGTGTTGTTTATCAAGGATGGCGAGGTATTCCATCAACTCTACCGGGGTGACAGTACAAAGGAGGAGATGTATCATAGAATATCCGATACGCTGACACTTCTTGCGACAGGTGGTGATGAAGATGAGTAGAGGTTACTATCGCCGTCTGGCGAAAACAAATATCAGCAAAAATGGAAAAGTCTATTTTCCATATATGGTGACGGGCGTGATTTGCGTCATGATGTCGTATCTATTGAAATCCTTATCCATCAACCCCGGATTTAAGGAGATGATAGGTTTTGAAGCCATGACAATGACGATGGGCTACGCATGTTGGGTCGCCCGCATCTTTATTGTGATTTTTATTCTATATACCAACAGCTTTTTGGTGAAGCGAAGAAAAAAAGAATTCGGTGTGTTTCATATTCTGGGAATGGAAAAAAAGCATCTCTCCCTTGTGCTATTTATGGAAACGCTCTATACCCTGTTTATCACACTGGCAGCAGGTCTTTTGTTTGGAATTGCAATGGACAAATTAATGTTTATGATCATTCTTCGGATGTTGGACTTGGAAATTCCGGTAGGTTTTTTTGTCTCATCCGAAACCATTATCAGTACGATGATTCTTTTTGCGGGGATTTATTTCATTGTATTTCTTATGGATGTGATTCAGATTCATGCGGCTAAGCCGGTGGAATTGTTGCATGGAAGCGAAGTGGGAGAAAAGGAACCGAAGGTAAAATGGCTGCTTGCCTTGATTGGCATCGTCAGCCTTGCGGCAGGATACTATCTGGCATTGACCACGAAGGACCCGCTGGCTTCCCTGAATGTGTTTTTTGTCGCCGTGCTCCTTGTCATTTTTGGAACCTACTGTCTGTTTACCGCCGGCAGCATCGCGGTCTTGAAACTGTTAAAGAAGAATAAAAAATACTACTACAAAACAAAGCATTTTGCCAGCGTTTCCGGGCTTTTGTACCGGATGAAGCAGAATGCTGCCGGCTTGGCAAGTATCTGTATCCTTTCTACCATGGTGCTTGTGACGGTATCCTTCACCTCCACCATGATGATTGGATTTGAAGGAGTGCTCAGAAGTCGCTATCCGATGGATCTTGGCATCTATTGTTACGGAAATTCAGAGGAGGACATAGAAGCAACGACAAAGGAGATTCGTCAGAAGCCAAAGGAGGCAGGTCTGAAGGTTTCGGAGGAAGTGTCCTACCGGTTTCTCTCATTTTGTGCCTTGCAAAAAGGAGAAGCATTCTCCACGGATGTAGTCGAGATAGGTAGTGCCGTTTCCAACATTGCAAATCTCGTTTTCCTACCATTGGAGGATTACAATGCCATGATGGGAGAAAACTATACGCTCAGCGAAGATGAAATCCTTGTGGCGGGCTGCAGAGATTCCTACAGAAAAGATAAGCTGCGCGTTTTGGACTATGAGTTTACCGTGAAACAGGAGATTTTGGATTCGAAAAAAATACCAAAGAACGGTAAGATGATGGCGGATATGGTGGATACATTTTTTGTGGTGGTTCGCGACAGTGATGCTCTTTGGGAGATTTACCAAAAACAGGCGGAGGCGTACGGTGAAAATGCCAGCCCACTGAGGAGTTACTATGGATGTAACACAAAGTCCAGCCGTCAGGAGGAGATTGCCTTTTATGATAACATAGCGGCATCCTATACACCGCAAGCGGCGGATGTGCACTGGGAAATCGAGTGTCGTGAGGCGGATCGTATTAGCATCAAGTCTCTTTATGGCGGGTTATTCTTTGTGGGAGTGTTCTTAGGAAGTCTGTTTTTGATGGCAACCGTGTTGATTATTTATTACAAGCAGATTTCAGAAGGGTATGATGATAAGCGAAGATTTACCATCATGCAGCAGGTGGGTATGACGGAGAAGGAAGTGTCGGAAACGATTCGTTCTCAAGTATTGACTGTCTTCTTTATGCCATTGATTGTTGCAGGCATTCATCTTGCCTTTGCCTATCCGCTTCTGACTCAGCTGTTGTCTATGTTTAACTTGACGGATGAGGTGTTGTTTGTAAAATGTCTGGTAGGTTGTTTTCTGGTATTCGCATTGATTTATGTATGGATTTATCATGTGACCGCAAAGACATATCACAGAATAGTAAAAGACTGATAAGAAAAGGGCGGACGCTAAGTCCGTCCTTTGTTGTTACCGGTATTATATCATCCTGATGTTTTCATTGATGATGCAGAGTTGCTCTCTGACGAAATAGGTGGGGAAAAGCCACCAGGTGGTTCTGGCAGGAATACAACCGGCGTTTCTTCCCAGTTTGCCGGCAATCTTGTGCGCACGATACAGGTGAAACTCGTTTGACACGATGGCAATGTTGGGATTCAGATTCTTCTTGTCAATAATGGCACAGGAAAAGGAAATATTCTGTCTTGTGTTTTCTGAGTGATCCTCAAGGTAAATGCGGGAGTCAGCGATTCCTCTGTCTACGAGATACTGATACATGCAAACAGCCTCCGGCATTGTCTCATCCTCACCCTTCCCACCGGAGACAACACAATCGGAAGCGGGGTGATTCCGCAAGTAGGTATAGGCAGCATTGAGGCGCTCCTCGAGCATCAGACTGGGTTTTGTTCCATATACTTTGCAACCCAGTACGATGAGTGTGCTGCCATCCACCGGCTTTTTGCGAAGGGCAAGAAGAATGCGGCCCGTTGTATATAGCACAAAGAGGATGACACAGATTAAAAGGACGGCGATAATCAAAATTGCGACTTTTCCGGCAGGTATCAGCCAGAGTGCGTGTGTGAGTACCGTCAGCTTTTGATAAAAGACGCCGACGCAAAGCAGTAGGATGGAGAAAAGGAGACCGATTCCATTTCCGACGTTTAGAATTCTTTTTGTAATAAACGGAGCCAGAAACCATAAAAAAAACAGGACTCCGATCATGATAAAAATATATTTTCCCATAACCATAGTCTAGCAGATACAAAAGAGTAGAGCAAAGAAAAATTTTCCCCACATCGGATATATTTTGTGATATGGTAGAGATGGTGTTGTTTCTATTTGCACCATATATTTTTGTATCACATTTGGAGGCGGAGGATGGCATATTCTTTTAATGAAGCGGCAGACCTCATTATAAAAGCGGGAAAGGAACTGGTCGCGCGAGGATTGATTGCCCGTACCTGGGGGAATATCAGCGCAAGGCTTTCAGACACAGAGTTTTTGATTACACCCAGCGGACAGGCTTACGATTCTCTGACACCGGAGAAGCTGGTGGTTGTGAAGATAGCGGATTGCAGCTATGAGGGGAAGGTTCGCCCTTCCAGTGAAAAGGGAGTGCATGGTGAAGCATACAAATACAGACCGGATGTCGATTTTGTGATTCACACGCATCAGACGATGGCGACTGCAGTCAGTACCTTGGGCGAGGATGTGACTGCGATTCCAAAGGAGATGCGCGACATCATAGGAAACCGGATTGTGTGCGCTGCGTACGGAATCTCTTCCACGAAAACGCTCATGCGAAGGATGTCAAAAGCGATACAGGAAAACAGGGATGTAAATGCATTTTATATGAAATATCACGGAACTCTTTGTCTCGGTAGCGATGATGCGCATGCCTTTGCGGTTAGCGAGGCGATGGAAAAGATAAGCACGGCATGTATCGAACAAGCCATCGGAGGCGAAGTGTTTACACCGAAAAATTTAGCGAGAGTATTTGAAAAGAAAAAAGGTGTTCCGGGGAGCGATGACGAGAAGCCGGTTTCGGTGTCTGATTTGGAACGGCAGTTAGAGGAGCGACTCGAGGGGCAAACCATTCTCGTGGCAGACACGCCCATTTTGAAATCCAGAAGCCTGACGGCAGAGCCGATGCGGCCGATGATTGATGACATGGCACAGATTGTCGGGACGAAGATATCCAACGTCCCGCAAACATCATCTGTCGATGCAATCGTAAAAGCATTGGGAAAACAGAATGCAGTGTTACTGCAGGGCGTGGGTGCGATATGCGTGGCGCACACCAAGGAAGATGCACAGGCAGTCAGACAGGTATTGGAAAAGGATGTCGTGTGTGAGATGTATGCGTCATTGAAAAATGCAGTAAAACCACTGGGATGGTGGGATGCACGTTTTCAGCGGCATGTATATTTAGATAAATACTCCAAACAGATGTCCTATTAAAGACCCAACCGATTTGTTATGCTGTAATCACAAAAGTGATGAAGCAAACAAGGAGGTAATGAACATGAAGGGTTATGAGGTTTCAGAAGGTTATATGGGATATGTAGACGGAGCATATATGTTATTCGCGAGTGAATGCGATTATTATGAATTTATAAGAGAGGCGGCATAGTGATTATGGAACAAAGTATGAGTAGTGTTGATGAGAGGATTGAAGGATTGCGTGCATTGATGCGCGAACGTCAGATTTCTATCTATGTGATTCCTACTTCAGATGACCATGCATCGGAGTATGTGGGGGATCATTATAAGAGCAGATCGTTTATGACCGGATTTACCGGCTCTGCAGGTACTGCGGTGGTGACGATGGATACCGTGGGACTGTGGACGGACGGTCGCTATTTTGTGCAGGCAGCAAAACAGATTGCAGGGACACAGGTTGTATTGTATCGCATGGCGGAGCCGGATGTTCCGACGGTTACAGAGTTTATAGAGAAACAGTTATCCGAGGGTGGCATCATCGGTTTTGACGGCAGTTGTATGGATGCGAAGGAGGCGGAGCGATATACAAAGATTGCATCGGCTGTAAACGGTGGTATCAGGATGCAGGAGGATCTGGTCGATTTGCTTTGGAAGGAGAGACCGGCACTTCCACAGGAGCCGGTCTGGGTGTTGCAGTCACAGTATGCCGGTGTTGGTGCCGCGGAGAAGATTTCTGATATTCGTGCAAAGATGAGAGAAGCAGGTGCTACCCATCACATCGTGGGCAGTCTTTATGACATCGCATGGATTCTGAATTTGCGCGGTAATGATATCAGTCATGTGCCGGTGTTTTTATCCTTTCTCGTGCTTGGCATGGAATGTGTAGATTTGTACGCGTTTTCAGATGAATGGTCTGATGAAGTGCATCAGTATTTGCAGGAGTTATCGATCACGCTGCACCCATACGAATCGATTTATCAGGAACTGCCGGATATTCTTGGGGAAGATGAGGTGAAGGTTCTTTTGAATAAGACAATCATCAATGCGAAGCTGATACAGCAGATTCCAAAGACGGCAGAGATTATCGACGACAAGGACCCATCGGAACTGATGCGCGCAATCAAAAATGATACTGAGATTGCGAACACGATTGAGGCACATATTCGTGACGGTATTGCCGTGACAAAGTTTATCCGCTATATCAAGACACACATTGGTGAGGAGGAACTCTCAGAGCTGGATGCAGAGGAGATTCTGTTGGGCTTCCGTCAGGAACAGCCGGATTTTTTGGATGTGAGCTTTGACACGATCAGCGCATACGGTGCGAACGCTGCAATGATGCATTACAGTGCCACACCGGAGGACTTTGCGATGCTTCGACCGGAGGGGATGCTCTTGGTAGACTCAGGCGGACATTATCTGGGCGGTACGACAGATATCACGAGAACGATTGTACTGGGATATATTTCTGATGAAGTGAAAAAACTATACACAGCGGTATTGCAGGGACATCTTCGCCTTGCGTATGCGAAGTTTCCACAGGGTGTATGCGGTACCAATCTGGATGTCCTTTCGCGGGAGCCAATGTGGGCGATGGGTCTCGACTACCGTTGCGGAACCGGTCACGGCGTCGGACATATTTTGAATGTACATGAAGGACCGAATTCCTTCCAGTGGCGCATGGTCGATGGAAAACCATCACATGAATTGATGGCAGGCATGATTACCACGGATGAGCCGGGATACTATGAAGAGGGCGGCTATGGGATTCGTATTGAGAATGAACTGCTATGCGTGCCGGCAGAGAAGACGGAGTATGGCAGTTTCCTGCAGTTCCAACAGTTGACATTTGCACCGATTGATTTGGATGCTGTGATTCCTGAACAGATGTCCTTGCAGGAGCGCGAGTGGCTCAATCGATATCATGCACAGGTGTTTGAAAAGATAAGTCCTTATCTGGATGAAGACGAGAAAGAATGGTTAAAGTATGAAACAAGAGCAATCTAAAAAAATTTTATTCATTGACGGACATAGTATTTTGAATCGGGCTTTTTTTGGCTTGCCGGATTTGACGAATGCCGCCGGACTTCATACAAATGCAGTCTATGGCTTTTTGAATATTATGTTTAAGTTTATAGAGGAGGAACAGCCCGATTATTTGACGGTTGCATTTGATGAGCATGCGCCGACATTTCGGCATGAGATGTATGAGGCATACAAAGGCACGCGAAAGCCGATGGCGGATGAGTTGCGTCAGCAGGTTCCGATGATGAAGCAGATGTTGCTTGCCATGGGAGTTACGGTGATTACCAAACCGGGGTTGGAAGCGGATGATTTGCTAGGTACGATGGCGCGCCGTGCCCAGGAGCAGGGGTTTGAGGCCACAATCGTTTCTGGTGACCGTGATTTACTGCAGCTTGCCACAGAGCATATTAAAATCAGCATACCAAAGACGAAAAAGACAGGCACCGAGATTGAGCATTACTATGCTAAAGATGTGCTTGCACGATATGGTGTGACGCCTTCTGAATTTATTGATGTGAAGGCACTGATGGGGGATACCGCAGATAATATTCCGGGGGTGCCGGGAATTGGAGAAAAGACGGCGACAGCCATCATTGCAAAGTATCATTCCATCGAGGAAGCATATGCGCATGTGGACGAATTAAAGCCACCGCGAGCATCGAAGAATCTGGCTGAGTTTTATGACCAGGCAGTGCTTTCCAAGACGCTTGCGACAATCGAAGTCCATGCGGATATCGAGTATGTGCCGGAGAATGCTGCTTTGGGAAATCTCTATACGCCGCAGGCCTATGAGCTGTGTAAGGAGTGGGAGTTTCGGAATTTCTTGGGACGATTTGATGTGACACTGCCGACAAATGATGCGGAGGAGCACTTCGCGACAATCACAGAAGAGAATGCACTGATATTATTTGTGGATGATATATGCAGACAAAACCAAAAGACACCGGTGGGTGTCTATTTGTGCTTCGATGTGAAAAAGACAAAAGAGTTTTATGGTGTGGCACTTTCCTGCGGGGATGAGAGCGTGTGGATATCTGCACGGAACGATGGCACAGAACGAACCAACATCACCGCGGAGCTTTTGTGTGAACAGTTGGTCCGAATTGCCAAAGCAAATGTTTTGATTTGTACAATGACTGCCAAGGAATTGATTAAGATATGCGCACCGAATCAAAAGGACCGCGCATTTTCATATGAGAATACCTTTGATGTAGCCGTGGCGGAGTATCTTTTGCATCCGCTAAACAAAGAGTATTTGACAGAGGATATGGCAAGCGAATATTTGCAGGTGACCGTGTCGGGATTTGCAGAAGTATTTGGCAAGAAATCCCTTGCAGAAGCGGCGGAGGATACCACCGGCTCCATGGAAAAGTATGCTTGTTATCAGGCTTATATTTGTCAGAAAGTTCAGCCAAAACAGGCAGAAGAATTACAGTCGCTTGGCATGGCAGACTTGTATTATGAGATAGAGCTGCCACTGGTATTTACACTTGCGGATATGGAGTTGGCAGGTATCGCGATTGATGGCGAGGCATTGCAGGAGTATGGTGAACAGTTGGCGGTTCGCATCACGGAATTAGAAAAATCGATTTATGAGCAGGCAGGAGAAGAGTTCAATATCAATTCACCGAAGCAGCTCGGCGTTATTTTGTTTGAAAAGCTGGGAATGCCGTATGCCAAGAAGACAAAGACGGGATACTCTACAGCGGCGGATGTGCTGGAGTCACTGGCAGTAGATTATCCGATGGTAGCCGATATTTTAGAGTATCGTCAATTGGTGAAGTTGAAGTCTACGTATGCGGATGGTCTGTCTCATTGCATTGATGCGGATGGGCGCGTTCGTTCTTCCTTCCAACAGACGGTTACTGCGACAGGGCGAATCAGCAGTACGGATCCGAATTTACAGAATATTCCAATCCGTATGGAACTCGGTAAATTGATTCGAAAGGTATTTTATCCAAAGGAAGGATTTGTATTTGTGGATGCAGATTATTCGCAGATTGAACTTCGTGTGCTGTCACATATGTCGGGAGATGAGAATCTGATTCAGGCGTTTTTGCAGGGGCAGGATATTCACCGCTCTACGGCATCGCTTGTATTCCATACGCCTTTTGAAGAGGTGACGGAGTTGCAGCGACGCAATGCAAAGGCGGTAAACTTTGGTATTGTCTATGGTATCAGTTCGTTCGGACTGGGGCAGGATTTGGGTATCAGCAAGAAAGAAGCTCAAAAATATATTGATGATTATTTTGTGGCATATCCAAAGATGAAAGAGTTTATTGATGGGCTTGTGGAACAAGGCAAAGAGGCAGGCTATGTCACGACGATGTATGGACGCATTCGTCCGATTCCGGAGTTGTCTTCCAGTAATTTTATGCAGAGACAATTTGGTGAGCGCGTGGCAATGAATTCTCCGATTCAGGGAACTGCAGCAGACATTATAAAGATTGCGATGGTTCGCGTACATGACCGTCTGCAGAAAGAAGGTCTGGAGTCCGAGCTTTTGTTGCAGGTACATGATGAGCTTTTGATTGAGGCAAAGGAGAGCGAACTGGATTTGGTAAAAGACATCCTCGAGGAAGAGATGCAAAAGGCGTCCGATATGGCAGTGCCGCTTGAAGTTGACACACATACGGGATATACCTGGTATGATGCAAAATAGTGGAGGAAATATGAAATTTATCGGAATTACCGGTGGTGTTGGCGCGGGAAAAAGCGTTATTTTATTCCATATTCAGAAATGTTATAATGCGAAGGTTTTGCTGGCGGATCGTGTGGCCGAAGACCTGATGCAACCGGGCACGACATGCTACCGGAAATTGGTAGAAGCGTTTGGTGATGCGGATGTATTCGATGCAGATGGTATGATGGATAAAAATGCGATGGCACGTATCATTTTTTCAGATGAAGCAAAGCGCGCACAGATGAATGCGATTGTCCATCCTGCCGTGAAGGCGTTTGTTCTTGCAGAGGCAGAACAGGAACGCAAAAAAGACAAACTCGATTATTTCTTTTTGGAATCGGCGCTTTTGATTGAGGACCATTACGACGCAGTCTGCGATGAGATTTGGTATATTTTTACAAGCGAAGAAAATCGCAGGAGGCGACTGCGGAAGAATCGCGGGTATTCGGATGAGAAAATCGACCACATATTTGCCAGCCAATTATCGGAGGATGTTTTTCGCAGCCATGCAAAGCATGTGATTGATAACAATGGGACACCGGAGGAAGCATTTCAACAAATTGCTATTTTCATTCACCCATAAAAATGATACAATAATCCAGAGTATGTTTTGAAGAAACATTTGCAAATATTCGAAAGATATTATGTTAGGAGAATAGACAAATGAGTATGTTGAGTCAGGCAGAAGACTTGGTATTTGGTCTTGATATTGGGACGAGAAATGTGGTTGGTACGGTTGGTTATCTGGCGGATGATGGATTTCATGTAATTGCACAGTGCAATCGGGAACACCAGACACGCGCCATGCTGGATGGTCAGATTCATGATATTGGTCGCGTTGGTGAGACCATCAAAGAAGTAAAAGAAGAGTTGGAAATCATGGTGGAATCACCATTGACACAAGTATGTATCGCGGCTGCCGGTCGTGTGCTCCAGACGGTGACAACGCGTGTAGAGTATACATATCCGGAGGAGACAGTGGTTTCCGGCGAGGATTTACATACATTAGATTTGTTGGGAATTGATAAAGCACAGCAGGAATTAAAGGATAAGGGAGAGACGAAGTACAAGTTTTACTGCGTTGGTTATTCTGTTGTCCGATATTACTTGAATGAAGAATTATTCTCCAGTCTGGAAGGTCACAAGGCAGAGAAAATCGAGGAAGACATCATTGTTACCTTTCTGCCGGAGGATGTTGTCGATGGTCTGTATTCGGCGGTGGAACGCGCCGGTCTTCAGGTGGCAAATCTTACCTTGGAGCCGATTGCAGCAATCAATGTTGCGATTCCTGAGAACTTCCGCATGTTAAATATAGCACTTATCGATGTCGGTGCAGGTACATCCGATATCTGTATCACAAAGGATGGAAGTATCATTGCGTATGGTATGATACCATTTGCAGGTGATGAGTTGACAGAGGTTATCGTGCAGGAGTATCTGGTTGATTTTGCGACAGCAGAGCAGATTAAGTTGGATTCCTCTTCGCTTGAGGAAGTGGAATACGAAGATATTATGGGGATTTCACATCGGGTGAAAGCCAAGGATGTCTGGGATCTCACAGAGAAGGTTCGCGAAAACATGACGACGGAAGTGGCTTCGAAGATCAAAGAGCTAAATGGCGGGAAATCTGTCAGCGCTGCCTTTGTAGTAGGCGGTGGCGGAAAGATTCACGGCTATACGCAGTCTCTTGCCAAGAAGCTGGATATTGTACCGGAACGTGTGGCACTTCGTGGCGAGGAAGTCATGAAGGAGATTACGTTTGAACAGGCGGACATCAAGAAGGATCCATTGCTTGTCACACCGATTGGTATCTGTTTGAATTACTATGAGCAAAAGAACAATTTCATCATGATTCATTTTAATGGTGAGATGATGAAACTTTATGATAATGGACAGTTGACAATTGTGGATGCCGCAATGCAGGCGGGACTTTCAACGGAGGAACTGTTCCCAAGACGCGGACGCGAGGTTCATTTCACCGTGAATGGAACACCTCGCATGGTAAGAGGTAGCGAGGGCGAGTCTGCCATTGTGAGAATGAATGGAGTACAGGTGGGGATGAATACGCCGCTGGAGTTTAATTGCTTTATTGAGATAGAGCCTTCGACTGCCGGAGATGAGGCGGTAGCTACTATCGAAGAGTTGGAGGAATACACATCCAGTACCGTAGGTTTTGAGGTCAATGGAAAGCATGTTATCTGTCCGAAATTTGTCGAGGTAAATGGTAGTCTGGAGCCGGGAAGTTACCAGATTCAGGAGGGTGATGTCATCGAGACAAGAAGCTTCTATACGGTTGGACAGTTGGCTGAGTTTATGGATGTAGAGGTCGATCAGGATTATGAGATTTTGGTTAACAACCGTCCGGCAACCTTTGACACGTTGATTTATGAAAACTTCTCTGTCGATTGGAATGTGTTGGGATATGGTGCGAGCGATACCGTTACGGCACAGCCGATAGAAGATCCTGCCGAGACAAAGGAGAGTGGCGCATCGGAAACGAGCGAGGATGATACGGAAGGCGCAGAGATTGACATCGTCGCCTCAGAGCCGGAGTCATCATTGCAGGAAAAGACAGAGCAAGTGACATCCGAAGAGCCTGAGAAAAAAACGGAGGATGGTATTGAACTCATCATCAACGGTGAGCGTATGGTACTGTCAGGCAGGAAAGACTATATATTTGTAGATATATTCAATGTCATTGATTTTGATATACATGCAAGCGCCGGACGCGCCGTTGTGACGACCATCAATGGACAGCGTTGCGGTTATACGGATCAACTTCATGACGGCGATCGTGTAGATGTCTACTGGAAAGAAGCATAAAATGGAACTTTTTAGTATAGCGAGCGGTAGCAGTGGCAATTGTGTCTGCGTGGGAGACGACCATTGCCATGTGATGATAGATGCCGGTATCAGTGGCAAGCGGATTGAGGAGGGAATGAATTCCTTCGACTATACGACTGCTGATATGAAGGGCGTGCTGGTGACACATGAACACAGTGACCATATTTGCGGTCTTGGCGTGGTTGCACGCAAATACGGATTGCCGATTTACGGGACACAAGGAACGTTGGAGGCGATTTGGAAATCCGGGGGCATTGGCAAAATTGACCCGGGACTGTTTCATGTCATAAAGGCGGGCGAGAAGTTTACGGTGGATGGACTCACCATCTATCCGATGCCGATTTCACACGATGCGGCAGATCCGGTTGCCTACCTTGTGTCAAATGACAAAAACCGGATTGGTGTTGTCACCGATTTGGGGATTTATGATGACGAGATGATAGACAAATTACAGGGATTAGATGCGATTTTGCTTGAAGCAAACCATGATGTCAATATGCTTCAGGTTGGCAGTTATCCATATCCTTTGAAACAACGCATTCTGGGGGAGCGAGGACATTTGTCAAATGAACGAAGTGGCCAGCTTTTGGGGAGACTTCTTCATGATGACATGAAGTATATTTTATTAGGACATTTGAGCAAAGAGAACAATTACCCGGAATTGGCATATGAGACGGTTCGATTGGAGATTTCGTTGGGAGATAATCCATATCGCGGAAATGATTTTCCGATTGAGGTTGCAAAACGGAATCAAACGTCAAATCGGATTTTGGTATAGGAGGAATACATAGCATGGAAAACAAGCGTCAAAAAACAATCATTACGGTTGTTGGGAAAGACACCGTCGGTATCATCGCGAAGGTGTGTACCTATTTAGCAGAGAATGGAATCAATGTTCTTGATATTTCACAGACCATTGTGCAGGACTATTTCAATATGATGATGATAGTAGATCTTAATGGCAGTAAGAAACCATTTGCCGATTGTCAACAGGATTTGGTGAAACTCGGAGAGAATATTGGTGTTGATATCAAATGCCAGAGAGAAGAAATTTTCGAGAAAATGCACAGAATCTGAGGGAGAAATTCATGATTAATTTTTGGGAAGTAAATGAAACAAATAAGATGGTGGAGCAGGAAAACTTAGATATCCGCACCATCACCATAGGCATCAGCCTTTTGGACTGTATGGATTCTGATTTGCAAAAGGTGTGCGATAATATCTATCAGAAGATTACGACAGTGGCAAAGGATTTGGTTAAGGTTGGTAAAGAAATCGAGGGGGATTATTGCATTCCTATCGTCAATAAACGTATTTCTGTCACGCCGATTTCACTTGTCGGTTCTTCGTCTTGTCAATGCCCGGAGGATTATGTGGAGATTGCAAAGACGTTGGACAGAGCGGCAAAAACAGTCGGTGTGAATTTCATCGGAGGATACTCCGCGCTGGTATCAAAGGGAATGACAACGGCAGACGAGAATTTGATTCGTTCCATCCCGCAAGCACTTGCCGCGACAGAGTTTGTATGCAGCTCTGTCAATGTAGGTTCGACAAAGACAGGTATCGATATGGATGCTGTTCGTCTCATGGGTGAGATGATCAAGGAGACGGCAGAACTTACAAAAGAAAACGACTCACTTGGATGTGCGAAGTTGGTTGTATTCTGCAACGCGCCGGATGACAATCCGTTTATGGCAGGCGCGTTCCACGGAGTGACGGAGGCGGATGCCATTATCAATGTCGGTGTCAGCGGTCCCGGTGTTGTAAAGACAGCACTCGAAAAGGTGCGCGGTGAAAGTTTTGAAGTTCTGTGTGAGACAATCAAAAAGACAGCATTTAAGATTACGCGTGTCGGTCAGTTGGTGGCACAGGAAGCATCAAAGAGACTCGGCATCCCATTTGGTATCATTGATTTATCACTGGCACCGACGCCGGCAGTGGGGGATAGTGTAGCCGGTATTTTGGAGGAAATCGGTTTGGAATATGCAGGTGCGCCCGGCACGACAGCAGCGCTTGCGCTTTTAAATGATCAGGTGAAGAAGGGTGGTATCATGGCGTCCTCCTATGTTGGCGGCTTGAGTGGCGCTTTTATTCCGGTCAGTGAAGATCAGGGTATGATTGATGCGGTACAGGCAAATGCACTGACACTGGAAAAACTGGAGGCGATGACCTGTGTTTGCTCCGTAGGACTTGATATGATCGCGATTCCGGGAGAAACAAAGGCGACAACGATTTCCGGTATTATCGCAGATGAGATGGCGATTGGTATGATTAACCAAAAGACGACGGCAGTTCGCCTGATACCGGTCATTGGAAAGGGTGTCGGCGAGATGGTAGAGTTTGGCGGCTTGCTGGGATATGCCCCAATCATGCCGGTAAATCAATATGCATGTGAAGCGTTTGTGAATCGTCTGGGACGAATCCCGGCACCGGTTCACAGTTTTAAAAATTAACTGTTTAATCAAAAAAACGGATGGGACGTGGCGTCTTATCCGTTTTTTATGTATCAAACTATGTATGTTAGAATGCACCGCCGGTAAGCATGCCGATAAAAAAAGCAACCACAAGGGCGAGCAGAACAACCTGTACCAGCAACCAAACGAGTTTTGCTCTCGCCCATGTTTTCTTTGATGGCTTGTTGTTTTGCCCAAATGCCCAGACGAGTAGGCAAATGATATTGATGATTGGAATTGCTGCAAGGAAAATAGACAGCACCCATTCACCCATGTTTACCGGATCGTCCAAATCCAACTCATCATCGTCATCTTCATCTTCTTCCATGTCATCTGTGCCTTTTGCAACTTTGTCCTTCTTTTTTTTGAAGAAGGTTCTCTTTTTTTCATCCTCCGCATCATCAACTTCCACGGTATCAACTTCTGCATCGTCGTCCTCGACAGACGCTGCGCTGACATCTTCCGTATCAGCCTCTGTCTCTTTCAAGATTTCGTCCACGGTCATTACGATAGAATCTTCTGTTTGGGCATTCGTTGCCCTTCTTCTGTTTCTTCTTCCCATTTTTTGGTCCTCCCCAACTAATAATTAATTATCTAATGCGTCATTTTCCGACATAGCATACACTTGACGCTTACGTGCCATTTCATCACTCTCGAGATATTCATCGTAAGTGGTGATTTTATCGACCATCTGACCGTTTGGAAGGATTTCCATAATACGGTTTGCGGTGGTCTGTACAAACTGGTGATCTCGCGAAGAGAAGATAACAACACCAGAGAATTTTATCAGTCCGTTGTTTAAGGCTGTGATAGATTCCATATCCAAGTGGTCAGTAGGTTCGTCAAGCATCAATACATTTGATGCCTCAATCATCATACGAGAGAGAAGTACACGCACCTTTTCACCACCGGATAATACCTTCATTTTTTTGATACCGTCTTCGCCGGCAAAGAGCATTCTGCCGAGGAAACCGCGGACATAAGTTGCATCCTTAATTTCAGAGAACTGTGTCAACCAATCTACAATAATGTCATCGGTATCAAAAATCTCCGTATTGTCCTTCGGGAAGTAAGACTGCGATGTGGTAACACCCCATTTATAACTTCCTTCGTCCGGCTCCATCTCACCGGCAAGGATTTTAAATAACACGGTTTTTGCATGTTCGTTTGCACCGACAAGTGCTACTTTGTCCTCGCGACCGAGGTTGAAGGATAAGTGGTCTAATACCAATTCACCATCGATGGACTTTGTGAGGTCTTCCACCATCAAAACTTCGTTTCCGATTTCACGCTGTGGGCGGAAATCGATATATGGATATTTACGGCTGGATGGTTTGATTTCATCCAGTTCGATTTTTTCCAAAGCACGTTTTCTGGAGGTGGCCTGTTTTGACTTTGAAGCATTTGCGGAGAAGCGGGAGATAAAGTCCTGCAATTCTTTTATCTTTTCTTCCTTCTTCTTATTTGCCTCCTTCATCTGCTTCATGAGAAGCTGACTGGACTCATACCAGAAGTCGTAGTTACCGGCATACAACTGAATCTTGCCGTAGTCGATATCAGCAGTGTTGGTACAAACCTTATTCAGGAAGTATCTGTCATGAGATACCACGATAACTGTATTGTCAAAGTTGATCAGAAATTCTTCCAACCATGCGATGGCATCCAAATCCAAGTGGTTGGTAGGCTCATCCAAAAGAAGGATGTCAGGATTACCAAAGAGAGCCTTCGCCAGAAGTACTTTGACCTTCTGTGCGCCTGTGAGTTCTGACATCACCATGTAGTGAAACTCCGGTTCGATACCAAGACCGTTTAACAGGGTAGCGGCATCACTCTCAGCATTCCAGCCATCCATGTCAGCAAATTCGGCTTCCAATTCGCTGGCGCGAATACCATCTTCGTCAGAAAAATCTTCTTTCATATAGATGACGTCTTTTTCCTTCATGATATCATAGAGACGCTGATTTCCCATGATGACGGTATCAAGTACGGTAAAGTCATCGTATTTAAAGTGATCCTGTTCCAAGAAAGAAAGACGCTGACCGGGGGTGATGATAATCTCACCGCTTGTCGGCTCTAACTGACCGGATAAAATTTTCAAAAAAGTTGACTTTCCGGCACCGTTTGCACCGATAAGACCATAACAGTTGCCTTCGGTAAACTTGATGTTTACATCTTCAAATAGGGCTTTCTTTCCTAAACGAAGGGTAATGTTGCTTGCCTGAATCATTTTTCCACCTCATCATTTCTTATTTAAACATTCTTTTCTATTTTATCGTAAATCTTTGATTTTGCAAGTGTTTATGCATTTTAATATCAAAATCTGTTGTACAGTCACATCTGGAAATTTTCTGGCTGTTAAAATGTACTTGAATTTAAACAGGATTTAGTATTGATTTTTTGCTAGTAAATACTTATATTATTTAATTAGAGACATTGTGCATAGTCTGCCCTTTTTTAGAAGGCGCGCATTGGTGCCATCGCATTAGAAAATGGGTGGTAAGTGCTTATGTACATAATAAGAAAAGAGTATCTTTAGGAGGAAACAACATGAAGAGATCTATGAAAACTATGGATGGAAATCATGCTGCAGCACACGCTTCTTATGCGTTTACAGATGTAGCGGCTATCTATCCTATCACTCCTTCATCTGTTATGGCTGAGGCTACGGATGAATGGGCAACGGCTGGTCGTAAAAACATCTTTGGACAGCCGGTACAGGTCACAGAGATGCAGTCAGAGGCCGGTGCTGCCGGTACGGTTCATGGCTCACTTACAGCAGGTGCTTTGACAACTACATTTACAGCCTCACAGGGATTATTACTTATGATTCCTAACCTGTACAAAGTAGCCGGTGAGAGATTGCCGGGTGTGTTCAACGTATCCGCTCGTTGTGTAGCTACACATGCATTGAACATTTTTGGTGACCACTCTGATGTTTACGCTTGTCGTCAGACCGGTGTGGCAATGCTTTGTGAATCATCCGTACAGGAAGTGATGGACTTGACACCGGTTGCTCACTGTGCAGCAATCAAGGGTAGAGTTCCATTTATCAACTTCTTCGATGGATTTAGAACATCACATGAAATTCAGAAGATTGAGACTTGGGATTATGAGGATCTTAAGGATATGGTAGATATGGATGCAGTCGATGCATTCCGTGCTAACGCTTTGAATCCAAATCATCCATGTGAATTAGGTTCTGCTCAGAACCCTGATATTTTCTTCCAGTCAAGAGAGGCTTGCAACACAGCATACGATGAGTTGCCGGCAGTTGTTCAGGAATACATGGACAAAGTAAATGAGAAGATTGGTACAAATTACAAGTTATTCAACTACTACGGAGCAGAGGACGCAGAGAGCGTTATCATTGCGATGGGTTCTGTATGCGAGACCATCGACGAGACCATCGACTATTTGATGACTAAGGGCGAGAAGGTCGGTGTTGTTAAGGTTCGTTTGTACAGACCATTTGTTAAGGAAGCATTGATTGATGCAATTCCGGATTCTGTAAAGAGAATTTCTGTATTAGATAGAACAAAAGAGCCGGGTTCTCTCGGTGAGCCATTATACTTAGATGTTGTTGCAGCATTGAAGGGATCTAAGTTTGATCAGATTCCTGTACGCAGCGGACGTTATGGTTTGGGCTCTAAGGATACGACTCCTGGACAGATTGTTTCTGTATTCAGAAACGAGGAGAAGGATCGTTTCACAATCGGTATCATCGATGATGTGACAAATCTTTCACTTGAAGTTAAGGAGAATCCCGTTACGACTCCGGAAGGAACGACAAACTGTAAGTTCTGGGGATTGGGTGCTGATGGTACCGTAGGTGCAAACAAGAACTCAATCAAGATTATCGGTGATAACACAGACATGTATGCACAGGCATACTTCGATTACGACTCAAAGAAATCAGGTGGTGTTACAATTTCACACCTTCGTTTTGGCCACACACCAATCCGTTCTACATACTTGATTTCACAGGCGAACTTTGTTGCATGTCACTGTACAGCTTACATCTACAAGTACAACATGGTGCAGGATTTGGTTCCGGGCGGTACCTTCCTCTTCAATACACAGTGGACGGTAGATGAATTAGATGAGAAATTACCGGGACAGGTAAAGAGATACATCGCTGAGAACGATATCAACTTCTACATCATTGACGGTGTTAAGATTGGTAAGGAAATCGGTCTTGGAAATCGTATCAACACAGTTCTTCAGTCAGCATTCTTCTCATTGACAAAGCTGATTCCGGAGGAAGAAGTTATCAAGTTGATGAAGGATGCCGCTACAAGATCATACTCTAAGAAGGGGGATGATGTTGTGAAGATGAACCACGATGCTATCGATGCCGGTGCCACCGCATATGTTAAAGTTGAAGTTCCTGCAAGCTGGAAAGATTGCGCAGATGACGACTTCACAAAGGAAGTTACAGGCGATCGTGCAGATGCAGTAGAATTCGTTAAGAATATTCAGACAAAGGTTAACGGACAGATGGGTAATACCATTCCGGTATCTGTTGTTAAGGCATACGAGACAGGTAACACACCTTCCGGTACAGCTGCATTTGAGAAGCGTGGTGTAGCAACAGACGTTCCTGTTTGGGATTCTACAAAGTGTATTCAGTGTAATCAGTGTTCTTATGTATGTCCTCATGCAGTAATCAGACCTGTTGTTATGAATGACGCAGAAGTTGCCGCAGCTCCGGAAGGAATGCAGATGAAGGATATGACTGGTATGCCACAGTACAAGTTCGCTATCACTATTTCAGCTTATGACTGTACAGGATGCGGCTCTTGTGTCAATGTCTGTCCGGATAAGGTGCAGGCAATCACAATGGCAAACTTCGAAGAGAATGAAGGCGAGCAGGTATTCTTTGATTATGGTGTTAAGGTTGCAGATAAGGAAGATGCAATTGAGAAGTTCAAACTGAACTCTGTTAAGGGGTCTCAGTTCCGTCAGCCGCTTCTTGAGTTCTCAGGCGCTTGTGGCGGTTGTGGCGAGACACCATATGCTAAGTTAATTACACAGTTGTTTGGTGATAGAATGTACATTGCAAATGCAACCGGATGTTCTTCTATCTGGGGTAACTCTTCACCATCTACACCATATACGGTAAATGCAAAGGGCCAGGGTCCTGCATGGTCTAACTCATTGTTTGAGGATGCCGCTGAGTTTGGTTATGGTATGTTACTTGCACAGAGAGCAATCAGAGATCGACTTGCCGATCAGTTGACAGCAATCGAAGAGAAGACATCAAATGCTGATGTTAAGGCTGCAATTGCAGAGTGGAAGGATACATTCAACTGTGGTGCTACAAACGGTGTTGCAACTGACAAGTTGGTTGCTGCGTTAGAGGCATGTGGATGTGATGAGTCTAAGGCTATCTTGAAAGAGAAAGATTATCTTGCTAAGAAGTCACAGTGGGTATTCGGTGGTGACGGATGGGCATACGACATCGGATTCGGTGGTGTTGACCATATCTTAGCATCTGGTAAGGATATCAACGTTATGGTATTCGATACAGAGGTTTATTCAAATACAGGTGGACAGTCTTCTAAGTCTACACCGGTTGGTGCGATTGCACAGTTTGCTGCAGGTGGTAAGGAGACAAAGAAGAAGGATCTTGCCGGTATCGCAATGAGTTATGGTTATGTATATGTAGCACACATCTCAATGGGTGCAGATATGAACCAGTGTGTGAAGGCGATCGCTGAGGCTGAGGCTTATCCGGGTCCATCACTGATCATTGCTTACGCTCCATGTATCAACCATGGTATCAAGAAGGGTATGAGCAAGGCTCAGACAGAGGAGAAGTTGGCTGTAGAATCAGGTTACTGGTTCAACTTCAGATACAACCCAGCTCTCAAGCTTGAAGGTAAGGATGCATTCTCATTGGATTCAAAGGCTCCTGTATTCGATGGATATCAGGATTTCTTGAAGGGTGAAAACAGATATGCTTCTCTTGCTAAGTTCAATCCGGAGAGAGCAGCAGAGTTGTTCGCTAAGTCTGAACAGAACGCTATGGAAAGATACGAGTACTTACAGAAGTTAGTTACTCTGTACAAAGCAGACTAATTACAGAATGTATTTGTAGCTAGATGGAGGAGGCGTCGCATTTGCGGCGTCTCTTTTTGGTGCAAATACCATATTTATACAGCGACGTCCTACATCTTGTGTGTTTACAAAGACACCTGCCGATGATAAAATTATAGGTAGTGTGTGGAAAGGATTTACGAGATGTTAGAGACAGAAGAGATGAAAAGCAATGTAACAAATGAGCAAAGCGGAGAAGATATGCTCCTTGCTCAGATTGATGCATTTCGAGATAAAGCAAAACAATTACAGTCTTTGATCAGTGCGAAAGAGAACAGGGTGAGACAACTGGAGGAGATGGTTCGCGAAAAGGAATCACTCAATGCTGAATTGCAGGAAGAACTTGCAAGGAAGCAGGTTGAGGCCGATGGCATAGTGGCGGACGTAGAGACACAGGTGGATCGCATGATGAAGACGCTTCGTACCAATATGGATCATCTGGAGAAGCGGATGGAAGACCAGATTGCAAGCAATCAGGAACATGCCGCAGAACAGACGAAGCATGTGAAGGAAACACTTGAGGAGATGACAACGGGGCTTGACGCAATCAAGACAGATTTGTCGGAGAAGGTACATTCGGAAAGTGTTTTGCAGTATCGCAATATTCAGGACTTAATGAATGAGATGGATCACAGCGAGGAGGAGTCGGCAGCGAATGAAAAGAAGTTTGCCGGACTCAGAAAGCGTACAACATTCATTACGGTAGTGACGATTTTTAACACACTTGTTTCATTTGTTACTTTAGCATTGGTATTTTTGATGTATGGCATTTTATGATGATATCGTTTTTGCATTTGAGGGTCAGATCACAGAGGTCTGACCCTCGTTTCCCAATTTTGAAATGAGTTACTTGATGAGCAGGAGACGAGAATATGTCACAGATAGAAAGAAAAGTATGGGTCGTAGGACATAAGAATCCGGACACGGATTCCATCTGTGCTGCGATATCGTATGCAAACCTAAAAAATAAAACAGAGGAAGGGACATTTATTCCAAAGAAAGCCGGAAATCTCAACAGCGAGACAAAGTATGTCTTAGAGCGGTTCGGTGTGGAAGAACCTGAGACAATCACATATGTTGGTGCACAGTTGAAAGATATTGACTATCGTCACACGGATGGAGTCAGCGGTCATTATTCCCTAAAAAAAGCATGGGAGTTGATGAGAGAGCTGGATGTTGTCACCCTTCCCATCGTTGAAAATAATAAGCGTCTATCCGGTTTGATTGTCAATGGAGATATTGCTTATTCCTATATGGATGTCTTGGACAATCGTATTTTAGGCCGTGCAAGGACACAATACAAAAATATCATCGAGACCATCAACGGTACGATGGTGACCGGAAATGAACATGCCTATTTTGTAAAGGGCAAGGTTGTGGTTGCATCCGGAAACAGAGCTGCCATGCGCGAGGAAATCGAGGAGGATGATCTGGTCATCCTTGGCAATATCAAAGAACGCCAGATGATAGCGATAGAGCAGAATGCCAGCTGTGTTATTGTCAGTGGTGAAGACGCTGTGGACGCAGAGGTGAAAGCAATGGCGGAAGAACACATGTGTGTACTGATTACGACAGATTACGACAGCTTTACCGTGGCGCGTTTGATTCATCAGAGCATGCCGATTCGTTACTTCATGACGACAAAAAATCTGATTACATTTGAATTGGATGATTATGTGGATGATGTGAAGGAAGTGATGTCAAAAATCCGACATCGTGATTTCCCGATTCTGGACGAACAGCGACATCTGGTTGGTATGATGTCTCGAAGAAATTTGTTGGATATGCAGAAGAAACAATTGATTCTTGTCGATCACAATGAGAAGATGCAGGCGGTAGATGGTATAGAGCAGGCAGATATTCTGGAAATCATTGATCACCATAGATTGGGAAGTTTGGAGACATTATCTCCGATTTTCTTCCGCAACCAACCACTCGGATGTACGGCTACCATTGTATATCAGATGTATCAGGAGAAGGGCGTAGCGATTGACGCTCAGATTGCGGGGCTTCTTTGTTCTGCCATTCTATCAGATACCTTGATGTTTCGCTCACCGACATGTACACCTGTTGATAAGGCGGCAGCGGAGGCACTGGCAAAGATTGCGCAGGTAGAGATGGAAGAACTGGCAACAGCGATGTTTGAAGCCGGCTCTGACTTCAACTCGAAAACACCGGAAGAGATTTTCTATCAGGATTTCAAAGTGTTTGATGCGGAAGATATTCAGTTTGGCGTGGCGCAGGTAAGTGCTGTAAGCCGCAAACAATTGAATTCTATCAAACCACAATTACAGGGATTTACCCGTAAAGTTCTGGCAGAAAAAGGATTGAAGATGGTCTTTGTCATGTTGACAGACATTTTCGAGGAGGAGACAGAACTGATTTATGCAGGCTCCACAGCAAAATCGGTTGTGGAACAGGCATTTGGTGTGGAGGAGGAGAACGGCGGATTTCTTTTGAAGAACGTGGTGTCCAGAAAGAAACAGCTGATTCCGCGGATGATGCAGGCGATGCAGGAATAAAGTTTTTGAGGAATACTATGGCAAAACAAAATTGGAAACCGGGGAATATGGTGTATCCGTTACCGGCGGTTATGGTGACGGTGCGCGACAAATCCGGTCAGGATAATATCATTACGGTTGCATGGACCGGTACGGTTTGTACCAATCCACCGATGGCGTACATCTCGGTGCGACCCGAACGGCACTCCTATCAGATGCTGAAAGAATCACAATGCTTTGTGATCAATCTGACGACAAAAGCGCTGGCGTGGGCAACCGATTTTTGTGGGGTAAAATCCGGCAGGGATGTTGATAAATTTGCTGCGTGTGGACTGACGAAAGAAGAAGCGACAGAGATTGATGCGCCGATGATTGCAGAGAGTCCGGTGAATATAGAGTGCAAGGTGCGTGAAATCCGTGCATTGGGTTCACACCATATGTTTTTGGCGGATGTAGTTGCAGTACATGCAAACGAAGCTTATATGGACGAGACGGGGCGTTTTCTGCTGGAAAAGGCGGAGCCGATCGCGTATTCCCATGGGACATATTTTGCGCTTGGCGAAAAGCTGGGGACATTCGGATACTCGGTAAAGAAGAAGTAAAAAAGACAGAACTATCTTTTTGAGGGTTCTGTCTTTTGTGATATCGGAACCTATATTAGGGTGTCCATCAAACTCATGTATACATCTTCGTGGCGTGCCTTCCAATTATTGCAGATGGTCTTTGCTTGCTGAACCGTGGCGGTGTGCAATGTGATGTCCAAAATCACCTGTTTGTCCTGCGTGTATTTACAGTGGACAACATAGCCTCCGCTCGTTGATTTATCATAGTTGGCAGTCAGTGCATTCTCATTTTTTATGGTCAATTTATTCTGTGAAAGATATGACGTAATGTCATCCTCGATGGCGGCGGTGATTTTGTCGCGCATCAGTGCCAAGGTGTGCGCACCATCAGAAGTCAGTGCATAACGTGTATTGTTGTGTGAGGTGCTTGCCTCAATCAGGGATGCGTCTTCCAAATCATTGATTACCTGCTGGATGGTAAAATAGTCTGTGTATTCCTTATCCAAAAAGAATTGTGCCAACTGCGCATTGCTCAGAGTGTCATCAACTTTAGAGAGAAGACGCAATACTGTTATTTTATAAATCATATTTGGTTCGGCCATATGTAGTCCGCCTTTCTTTTTGGTATCGTTTAAATGTGACTTTTTACAGCTTGTGAAACAACCTGAGCTACGCGTGGGTCAAAGGCTTCCGGCAGGATAAAGTCTTCGTTTAATTGGTCTTTTGAAACCAGGTTGGCTAGCGCTGTCGCGGCGGCCAATTTCATTTCTTCCGTGATTTGAGAGGCGCGACCTTCCAAGGCACCTTTGAAAATGCCGGGGAAAGCGATAACATTGTTTACTTGGTTTGGAAAATCGCTGCGACCTGTACCGACAACCCTCGCGCCGGCGGCTTTTGCGATGTCCGGCATAATTTCCGGCGTCGGGTTTGCCATGGCAAAAATGATGGCGTCTTTGTTCATGCTTGCCACCATTTCTGGTGTCACGATGTTAGGAGCAGAAACGCCGACAAAGATGTCGGCAGCAACCAAGGCATCTGCAAGTGAGCCGCTTTTGCCTTCCAAATTTGTGACCTCCGTCATCTGCCGCTGCATCCAATTTAAGTTTGGATCATCCTTGTTGAGGATTCCCTCGCGATCGCACATCGTAACATGCAAGAATCCGTAGCGCAAAAGAAGTTTTGCGATGGCAATGCCAGCGGAACCGGCGCCATTTACAACAACGCGGCAATGCTCCTTTTCTTTTCCAACGACTTTGAGTGCATTGATGATACCTGCCAAAACGACAATCGCAGTACCATGTTGGTCATCATGGAAGACCGGAATATCTAACTCCGCCTTCAGACGCTCTTCAATCTCAAAACAACGTGGCGCAGAGATATCTTCCAAGTTGATACCGCCGAAGGTTGGTGCGATTGCTTTGACCGCTGTAATGATTTCTTCGGTATTCTGTGTATTTAAACAGATAGGGAAAGCGTTGACATTGCCAAATTCTTTGAAAAGCACACATTTGCCTTCCATAACCGGCATAGCTGCCTCCGGTCCGATATTTCCAAGTCCCAAAACGGCACTGCCGTCAGAGACAACAGCGACAGTGTTTGCTTTTAATGTATATGTATAAGCAGCCTCCTTATCTTCGGCAATGATTCTACATGGAGCAGCCACACCCGGAGTGTAAGCAATCGCTAAATCTTCACGACTCTTTACAGGTGCCTTCGATGTGGTTTCAAGTTTTCCATTCCATTGCTTGTGCAAAAATACTGCTTTTTCGCTAATCTGCATAATGATAATCCTTTCTTATGGTAATGTGTCAATTTTGTCCATGGCAATTATATCACAATCCGTTTGTGCATAAAATACAAAAATTAGGACTTTCTTTTTTGGAAAATATAGGTTATACTATGAACATCATAAAGTCACGGTCGATTCAGACATAGATTACCCATGATTTTGTATTAGATAGGAGAAATATATGCGAGAAAAATATGAAAGTTTATCGGTATCGGTTTTGCGTGATTTGGCAAAAGCGCGAGAGATTGCCGGAGTATCCGGTATGAAAAAATCAGAATTGGTAGAGGCTATGCTTGCCAAGGATGAGGAGGAAGCAGCAAAGAGTCCAAAGGAAGCAAAAACAGAAAAAGAAAAGGAAAAGACAACAGAACGTAATGCGGAAAACCATCAGGAGGTCAATCTGGAGGACGCGAAGGATTGTAGCGGTATCTTGGAGGTGATGCCGGATGGGTTTGGTTTTATCCGAAGTGCAAATTACCTTCCGGGCGAAAATGATGTTTATGTTTCGCCGGCGCAGATTCGAAAGTTTAATCTGAAGACGGGCGATATTGTTACGGGTAAGACGAGACGCAATAATCCGACGGACAAGTTTGGCGCAATCGTGCTGATTGAGGATGTCAACGGCTTCACACTGGAAGATGTGATGCACCGCAAGAGTTTTGAGGATATGACACCAATTTTCCCGAATAAGAGAATTCGTCTGGAACAGCCGGGTTCCTCTGTGGCGATGCGTATTGTGGATTTGGTTTCCCCGATTGGTAAGGGACAGCGTGGTATGATTGTCTCACAACCAAAGGCCGGCAAGACGACATTGCTAAAGGAGATTGCAAAATCAGTTACAACTTCTTATCCGGATATGCATCTGATTATTTTATTGATTGATGAGCGACCGGAGGAAGTGACTGATATTCGTGAAGCGATTGAAGGAGAAAATGTTGAGGTCATCTATTCTACGTTTGATGAATTGCCTGAGCACCATAAGCGCGTGTCGGAGATGGTAATGGAACGCGCGAAGAGATTGGTTGAGCACAGGAAGGATGTTATGATTTTGCTCGACAGCATTACAAGATTAGCGCGCGCATACAACCTCACCGTACCCCCAAGTGGTAGAACACTTTCCGGTGGTTTGGACCCGGCAGCACTTCATATGCCTAAGAAGTTTTTTGGTGCGGCCAGAAACATGCGTGAGGGCGGAAGTCTTACCATTCTTGCAACGGCGCTTGTGGATACGGGCAGTAAGATGGATGATGTAGTATTTGAGGAATTCAAGGGCACCGGTAATATGGAAGTCATCTTGGATCGCAAACTTTCAGAAAAACGTGTTTTCCCTGCAATTGACATTGCAAAATCCGGAACAAGAAGAGACGATTTGCTTCTGGAAAAGGACGAGCAGGAGGCGATGGAAGTGATGCGCCGCGGCTTGAACGGCATGCGAAAGGATGATGCGGCCGAAAGTATTATCAATACATTTGCACATACAAAAAACAACAAAGAATATATTGCAAAAGTTGTTCGCGCGAGAATGTTTTAAAATTTCCAATATTTTATGATAATTTTGTTGAAATTATGTATGAACTATGCTACAATAAGTAAGCTGTTTATCGGGATGTAAATAGTATCGTGTATGTCGTTTGACATAAAACATGCAATAATAGATAGTTTAATTATAGTGAGGTGTAAGTAATGAGACAGGGAATTCATCCAGATTATTATCAGGCAACTGT
>CAYPAA010000008.1:0-63844 GCA_964408625.1 uncultured Roseburia sp.
TAACGGTGTGGACTATTCACCTGTCTATGATTTCAACTATTATGTGAAAAACAATATAGATGTCCTAAAGGCATATGGATATGATGAGAATGCGGTTTTGGCGCATTTTGTGACTTATGGAATGAACGAAGGCCGGGTTGCAAAAAATACATTCAATGTACACAGATATAAGGCCAGATACACTGATTTGCAAAATGCGTATGGAAATAATTTGAGGAATTATTATACTCACTATATTGTATATGGCATAAAGGAAAACCGGAATGGATCGTAGGTAAGTGAGTAGTTAAAAAGAGGAGTATTTTTGATGTTAAAAAACTTTATGAAAAAGCACAGATTCTGGATGGCAGGTATTGTATCGTGCTTTTGTTTTGTGGCGTGTATGTATGTGTGCGCTGTGAAACCAACTGCTGATTTTGCTACAGAGAATGTAGATGACAGTAAAAGTACAGGATATGATGATATTGAAAGAGGATATGTTATATCCAACGAAAAGGAATCTGTGTTGGAATTCCAGGCATCAAAGAATGACATGGACTCTGTGCATCTGAATTTAGTATTTGAAAGAATATCCGGCAAATACGATGTTGCAGTGACAGTGATTGACGACAAGGGTGACATCTTGGGGAAACAGACACTGACCGCAGACGAGAATTATAATCACACATTTTTTAAAATTGATTTTGATACAATAAAGTCATCAAAGAACCATAGATATACTGTTTTGGTCAAAGGAGCCGAAAAGCAAAATGATGATTATCTGGTATTCAAACCACAGTTGTTTGTGGGCTATGAAATCGCGAAATATCGTCCGTTTTTGAAAGTTATATGTACTGTTTATGTTTTTATTTTTGCCGGCTATATGGCATTGTGTGTATATTTCGTAAAAAAGGGCAAAGAGTACGAGGACAGCGGTCTGGCGTGGACTATTTGTCATCTGGTGATGTTGTTCCTGTTTGCTATCATTTTTGCCAGACAATATGCCTATGGTTTTTGGGACCTGCACATCATAGCGGTAGAGTTCCTGCTTTCTGTTTTGTTAATGGTCTTTAATGTGATATGGATGTTGCAAATGCAAAAGGAACACTTGCCTTTATATAAGATGTTTCTCGTACTAGGTATAGCGGTTGGACTTTCTTTTGATTTTATTGTTCCGATTGGAGTGACACCGGACGACATACAGCATATTTATTCGTCTTACTATGTGGCCAGCGTGTTGATGGGAAAACAACAGGGCCATGATGTGGTGCAATGTCGGGAGAATGAAGAAGACTATGTTATTAAAACGGTGATGAGCCGCAAACACAGTAACCAATATTATATCAGTATGCTCGATGATGTGCCAAAGGAAATCACATATGTGGATGGTCAATACACCACGGACAAGTTGTACAATCCTCATTGGACAGCTGTCATTCCGGCTCTTGGAATTGTTTTAGCCAGATTACTTCACATGAATGCATTTTGGACCCTGATGATGGGACGTGTCTTCAATACATTCGTTTTTCTGATGGCCACCACGTATGCCATAAAAAAAGCGCCGGTGGGTAAATCTGTTATTTTTGCAGTTTCTTTTTTGCCGATGGTGCAGCAACAGATGAATTCGTACTCCCATGATAATATCATCATGTGCGCGTCAGTTTTGATTTTTGCCATTGGTATGTATTGGTGCAGCAAGGAAAGACAGATACGAATTTCTGATGTCATTTTATATTGCTTAGCGGTTATAGTCGCCTGCCGTGTGAAAGGCGGAACATATGCGATTTTTGCTTTGATACCGGTATTGTTTCATTGGCAAGACAAAGACTATCGTGCTTTGCTGAAAAAATATCGTTGGCTTATTGTTGCAGGCTGTGCCGCAATTGTCTGTATGATGTTCTGGGGGCAGATTTCCGGAATCTTTGTATCAAATGATGCGCGTGTCGTCGGTGGAGCAGGCAATTACTTAGAGTGGGCTGACGCTTATAGTTACTCCCTGTCAGATTTGCTGCATAATCCGAAGAGATTAGCGGGAATATTGGTGAATACGTATTTGGAGCAATTTGACTATTACTTCACAAGTATGATTTCTGACAAAATGGGATGGCTGGAGTTTTCTTTGCCAACTTATGTCTTTGTTTTGAATTTACTGATTGTGGTATTTGCTATATGTTGTGACAGTACGGCGGAAAATAACTTTTTGCAAGTTCGCGAAATCATTTTGGGTCTGTTGATGGCGATTGTTACATTTGGTTTGTGTGCTGCCGGCTTATTGCTGGACTACACACCAAATACCTCAGCGGTTATCGAAGGAGTTCAGGGAAGATATTTCATACCGGGGGCACTGTTGATTTGTATTGTGCTGTCAGGGTTAAAAGGAATTCGTGTGGAGGACACATCGAAAAAACATCTTCCGGTGATGGCGGCTTTGGTCATGTTTGTCAATTATTTTGCGTTGATAAACAGCTTTACATTTTAGAGGCAGGAAACTATGAGTAAAAAAGTAATAGTCCTTATGTCTGCTTATAATGGTGAAAAATACATTGAAGAACAGTTAGACAGTATTTTGGGACAGACATATGAAAATATAGAAATTTTAGTGCGAGATGATGGATCGAAAGACGCTACATCTAAGATTTTAGAGGAATATCAAGAGCGTGGAGATATTACTCTGATTAAAGGAGAAAATGTTGGATTTGTTCAGAGTTTCTTTGAATTGATTGACAAGTCAGATGATGCAGATTACTATGCATTTGCCGATCAAGACGATGTGTGGCTTCCGGACAAAATTGCCTGGGCAATTGAAAAACTTGAGGGCTCAGTAAAAGATTTGCCAGTATTATATTACTCTAATTTTGATTTCTATGATGATAAAATGGAGTTTATTTCCCATCGAAAAAAAGATAATCCACAGATTAGTTTTCGAAATGCCATGATGGAGTGTCTGCCATTAGGGTTTAATATATTATTTAACAAATGTGCTCGTGATATGACAAAAGATGTCCATCCTGTAAAATCTACGGGGCATGATTGGTGGATGTATATGTTATGTTCCGGATTGGGGCAGGTGGTATATGATGATAGGGTGACCGTAAAGTACAGACGACACAATGCGACGACAAGTGGCAATGAACAAAGTTTTATATCCCTGATGATCTGGAGATTTAAGTATTTTGTCTTGAATGGCTACTTCCGCAAGATACATGATCAGATTGTGGAATTCAATCGATTTTATGGAAATCAATTATCAGCAATAGATAAAAAAGAAGCGGATATGATGTCTTTAGAGGGATTTCATCCTTTGAATTACTTTAAGAAATTATTCTATTGCAAACGATATAGACAAAAAATGGCAGATGAAATTATTGTGCGAATGGTAATTTTATTTGGTCAATTATAATCTAAAGAGGTGTCGTTTTGAATTTTTCAGTAATAGGTGCGCTGTTTTATAGTATTACGTTTTTGGGTGCTTTTTTAAGTACCCTGTTACATAAAAAATCAGATAAAAAACTACTGTTGGCTGGGTGGCTCCCTGCGACATTTTTGTTGCTTACATGTTATCAGTGTTTGGTGGCTGCGTTTATTAATGTGATTCACGTTCCGATAAACACATGGTCTCTGGGACTGGGGAATGGATTGCTGATGACAGCCTTTTTCGTTTTAAGTATTCGAAAAAAAGACCTGCAGAAATACAATTGGGATCGATGGGACTCAGTTTTTGTTATCGTCTTGATTGCGGTTATGGGTGTATTTCTGTATAAGCATTATGGCTGGACAAATCTTTGGCCTAATTATAGTGGAATTGATGCGAGTCAGCACTGGAAATCAGCAATGGAAGTGTATAGCAATCAAGAGATTGACGGCATGTTCTATTCTAAATTATTCAACGGTATGTTGTTTCAGATTTTTTTGAATTGGATTCCAATTGACTACTCTCATAAAGTTTTTGTGATGGGTGATTTGATTGATTTTACATTGGCGGCTACAATGTTCTATGGATTGCTGCGCGAATATAGTAAGAAGATTTATTCAAGAGTAGTTGCAATTCTTTTCACATTTATGTTTGTGTTGGGATATCAGATTGATGCAATTTTAGAGGGCTTTGTTTATCTGGGAATGGGAGTGACGCTTGTTGTATTGATAGCGTTTTTGTTGACAAACTATGAAAAGAAAGCAATCTCTGAAAAGATCAACATAGTATATGTTATGCTTGCTTTGTTGGGACTGATATTATGTTACGCTTTGTATGTACCAGTAGTCTATGTCTGTGTTATCCTATTTGTTTTTAGACATCAACTTCTTCAGAAAAAGCTGATTTCGGTAGATACTGTTAAAATGTGCTTGGCTATTTTTCTTCTTCCATGTATCGTTGGATTTTATTATAGCTTTATGGGGACTTTTGGGGAACAACTATCAGTAGGAACTCAAATTGCTATAGAAGGTGCAATATATAAGGACTTCTTCTCCAATTTTATATTTGTCATTATTTTGGCGATAATGGGAGTCTATCAGTCGTTTCATAACAAGCAAAATATCGGAACATGTTATATGTTTTTGGGAAGTACCATTTTTATGATACTGTTGTTTGTAGGCGGGATGATCGGCAAGATTTCGGCATACTACTTCTACAAAATGTATTTTGTTGAATGGGCGCTCTGTTTTGGAATGGCATTTTATTCGCTTTCAATGATACAAACGAGAGAGGAACTTGTGCTTAACAATGCGTTATTGACTGTATGGATTCTAATATTGGTAAACGGAGTACTAAATACGGGTGCGTGGATTCAGAGCAAAAATCCATTGTATGATGTGAATGTGAAAAGTCCTTCTTACGCAGATATTTATACACACAATGTCAGAACGATTGTTCAGCCAGTATACAACTTGGATAAGCAGGGTTTATATCATCAGGCATATCGAATGATGGAATCGGAAGATGTGGATTTAATTGTTATAGCGGCATATTGGTACGATTCTTATTGGTATCAGGCATTTACAAATTTGCGTTGGGAAGGTTGGGATTTTCAGGATGATAACAACTATTTTTCGACGCTACGTGATAAGACACCCGACTATGTCGTTGTGCTAAGAGATAACGAATTATATGCAAATAATATAGATTATTTTGAGAAGGCGGATAGAGTATACGAGAATGGAATCGGATACATTATTCGCTATGATGAGCAGGCGTTGCAGAAGTATCTTGAAAACAAATAGAAGGAAGATAAGATGAAGGAAGTAGATAATAAGAATGAGTCATCGATACGAAAGAACATGCTTTATAATACCGTAGGCTCGCTTGTATATTATGCTTGCCAGTGGTTGATGTCTGTAGTGGTAGTGAGAATATCCGGCTATGATGCGGCTGGAGTATTGTCATTGGCGATGTCTGCGACGACTGCGCCAGCATTGGTGGCATTATTTAATGTTCGATCATATCAAGTTTCGGATATTAAGGATGAGTATTCAACAAATGCATATATCAAATCTCGAACATTTTCTAATGTGTTAGCGTTCGTTATTTGTATTGGAATTGTTTTGGTTGGAGGTTATAATTCTCAAAAATCGGCAGCTATTTTGGTATTTATGATTTTAAAAGTGATCGAAGGATATGCGGATGTTTATTATGGAGTAGAACAGAAGCACGAGAGATTAGACTATTGTGGTATTTCTATGATTCTTCGAGGCGTTGGAATTATTGTTCCATTTGTGTTAGGATTGTATTTGTGGGACAATGTATTAGTGGCTTTGCTTTTGGTTATTGCAATAAATGCAGTTATTCTGTTGCTCTGGGATGTCCGATTAGTCCGTCGCTGGGGCGAGGAAGAAGTCACACAGTCTAAGAAACAAATTACGAATGAAGTGAAAAGATTACTTATCACTTGCTATCCATTGGCAATTGTTGCATTCTTAAATGCGTTATCTGTTAATATATCCAAAATGGCTTTGGAACAATACTATGGATCAGAAGTTATGGGATATTTTTCGTCAGTGGCATCTCCGACCTTGGTAGTGCAATTGGCTGCAACGACGATTTTTGCACCTTTGATGACACCTTTGACAGAGGCATTTCAGAGTATGAATAAGCAGGCGTTTTGGAGAATTTGTAAGCGATTCTCTGTATTGGCAACAGGATTAACCGTTGTTTGTCTGATTGGTTCCAAATTATTGGCTCATTGGGGCTTGGTTTTCCTATTTGGAATTGAGATTGAACCTTATGTATATTTGTTTGTTCCGGCCATCATTGTCAGTGTACTCTTGGCTGTGAATGCTGTGCTTTATGGGATTTGTACTTTGGTTCGCGAGATCAAGTCACAATATGCCATCGGTCTTGCGGCTATTATCGTAGCGGTTGTTGCTTCATTGACTTTGGTAAAGACCTATGGAATGGATGGACTAATTTGGGCTCAATATACGACCCTTGCGACGCAAATACTGGTCCAGGCAATCATTATTAGAAGAAAACTAAAAAATCATTGGTAAGAAAAATGAAGGATATATATATTGTTTGTGTACTATATAACAAATTAATAGCAGAGATAGGATCTTATCAGGCATTCGTGGAGATTTCTACGAAGTATGATCATGTGCATTTCTTGGTTGTCGATAATTCGAGTGAGAAATTTGTGGGCGAGAACCAAGCATACGCAGATATCTGTGATGATGTAAGCTATGTTTCTTGCGGAGGCAATGTGGGATTGAGTCGGGCATACAATCATGGACTAGATTATATCAAGTCAAAAACATCAGAGGCCTTTATGTTGATTGCAGATGATGACACGTCATTCTCTATAGATTTTCTTGAAAACATAGTATCTGCCTGCCAGGCGGGAAAAGCAGAATTGTTTTCTGGAATCATACGCGATGGCAATGGTAAGTGTTTGTCTCCGAATACAGCATATGATTGGTTGGGAAGAGACAAATATGCAGTCAAGAAATCTGGTATATATCAAGATATTTACTGCTTCAACAGTGGTGTTTGTATTGATATCGGTTTGTTACAACAACTGGGCGGATTTGATGAAAGTTTGTTTGTTGATATGGTAGATTATTGGTTGATGGATTCTTTAAAGGCTCTTGGAAAGAATAAGTTTTGTATTGTGGAGGGAGAAATTTTACAGGATTTTTCAGCCGGTACCTTTGAACATTTGGATTCGGTTATTCGGCGATACCAGATTTTTAAAAAAGACTTTCAACGCTATTGTGATTTGTGCCACAAGAGTAAATCATTTCGATGGTATTATGGCAACAGGCGTAAGATAAATGTGTTGGTTCATGTTATGTTGAAAGGCAGATTTGATTTAGTAAAGGAATTGTAAATGGATAAATTAATGAGCATAGGTATCCCCGCCTACAATAATGGGGAATATATAGGAGAAACCATCGAGTCTATTTTGGCTCAGACATACAAGAATATTGAATTGGTTATTGTGGATGATAATTCTTCAGATAACACCTATGAGGTGTTGCAGGAATTTGCCGAGAAGGATGACCGGGTTAAAATATACAAAAACGAGAAAAATTTGGGGATGTCTGGAAATTGGAACAGATGTTTGGAACTTTGTACAGGCGAGTTTATGAAATTAGTATGTGCCGATGATCTCCTGGCCGAAAATATGATTGAGCGCGAATTGGAGATATTTGAAAAGTATCCAGAAGTTATTTTGGTGGATAGCGACACCAAACTCGTGGACTTGCAAGGAAAATCGAAAGGCTGGTATCGCAGATATAAACATAGCGGACTAATTGAAGGTTCCTATGTTGCCCGCAAGGGATTTTTTAGTCAGGATTATTTTGGAGCACCACAAGCAAATACATTTCGTAGGAGTGCATATGAAACTGTTGGGGGGTTTTCACCTGAGTTTCATTATATTGTGGACTATGATTTCTTTGTTAGTGTGGCCAAGTTGGGTAAGATGTATATTATTCACGAGCCCTTGAATAGTTTTCGAGTTCGTGACGATTCCAATACGGGTCAAGTGATGGGAAACGACAAGGAAAAGACAAAGATTTACGTGGACGAACATTATCGTTTGTTTAAGAAGAATCAACAGGATTTGAAACTTACGGATGCAGACATAAAGCGTGCAGTATTTATGAGAAAGTTAAGATGTTTTATGGCTATGGTGTACCTAAAAGTATTCGTTCGATAGGAGGATGAAAAGAATGGACAAGATTGCAGTGTTGATACCTTGTTATAATGAAAGTAAGACTATTGAGAAAGTGGTTAAGGACTTCAAAGTAGCATTACCAGACGCAGTTATTTATGTGTACGACAACAATTCTACGGATGGGACGGACGAAATCGCACGAAATGCAGGGGCAGTTGTACGTTACGAACATCAGCAAGGTAAGGGGAATGTTATTCGAAGAATGTTCTCTGAAATTGATGCGCAGTGTTACATTATGGTGGATGGTGATGATACCTATCCAGCAGACTTCGCAGGAGATATGGTGAGGGGTGTGCTAGATCATAAGGCGGATATGGTTGTGGGAGATCGATTGTCCTCTACATACTTTGAAGAGAATAAGAGACCATTCCATAACTTTGGAAATAGTATTGTTCGTTGGAGTATCAACTTCTTGTTCAAAAACGATATTAAGGATATCATGACGGGGTATCGTGCATTCAGTTATCGATTTGTTAAGACTTTTCCTGTTTTATCTAAGGGGTTTGAGATTGAAACAGAGATGAGCATCCATGCAGTGGATAAGAATATGTTTATTGAAAACGTAATTATCGATTATCGAGATCGTCCACAAGGAAGCGAAAGTAAACTAAATACATACTCGGATGGATTTAAGGTGATTCGTACTATTATTCGTCTGTTCCGCACTTATAAGCCGATGCAATTTTTTGGCTTGCTAAGTTTACTGTTGATTTTAGTAGCTGTTGGTTTCTTTATTCCAGTGATGACGGATTATGCGCAGACGGGACTGGTGAATCGTTTCCCTACCCTAATTTCGTGTGGATTTGTGGCACTTGCTGCTGTCCAATCCTTATTTAGTGGAATGATGTTGGGAACCATTCGTCAAAAGAATCGTCAAGATTTTGAAATGCAACTGTATCGCGTAAGCAGCGAATACGCTGACAAGTGTGAATAAATATAAAAAATTTAAGGAGACACAAAAGATGCAGGCTTATTCATTTGTAAAAAAGTTCTTGACTGTGCCCTAGGGGCACATCATATAATGAAGACAGTTCGTAGTCTATAAGTATTGAGAGGAGACCTGATTATGAAGGGAATTATTCTTGCGGGTGGTTCGGGCACACGCCTTTATCCACTGACGATGGTGACATCAAAGCAGTTGTTGCCAATCTATGACAAACCGATGATTTATTATCCACTTTCTGTTTTGATGAATGCCGGAATCCGGGATATTTTGATTATCTCAACGCCACAGGATACACCTAGATTTGAGGAATTGTTAAAGGACGGAAGCCAGTTTGGAGTCCATCTTTCCTATGCCGTTCAGCCGAGTCCGGATGGACTTGCGCAGGCGTTTATCATTGGCGCTGATTTTATCGGTGATGATTCAGTGGCGATGGTATTGGGAGATAATATTTTTGCAGGACACGGCTTAAAGAAGAGATTAAAAGCGGCTGTGGACAACGCACAGACAGGTAAAGGAGCAACGGTATTTGGATATTATGTCGACGATCCCGAGCGTTTCGGTATTGTTGAGTTTGATAAGAACGGTAAGGCGATTTCGATTGAGGAGAAGCCGGAGCATCCTAAGAGCAACTACTGCGTGACGGGGCTTTATTTTTATGACAACAAGGTGGTAGAGTATGCAAAGAATTTGGCGCCTAGTGCCCGTGGTGAGTTGGAGATTACCGACTTGAATCGTATTTATCTTGAGGATGATGCTTTGAACGTTGAACTTCTCGGTCAGGGATTTACATGGCTCGATACAGGGACACATGAGAGTCTTGTGGATGCAACAAACTTTGTCAAGACAGTGGAGACACACCAGCACCGCAAGATTGCATGTCTGGAAGAAATTGCATACCTGAACGGATGGATTTCAAAGGAAGAAATCACGGAGCGCTATGAGATGCTCAAGAAAAACCAATACGGACAGTACTTAAAAGATGTATTGGATGGAAAATATCAGGAAAACCTATACTAAATATAGAGAGAAAAACTAACACATAAAGGAGATTCTATTATGACTATTATTGTTACTGGAGGGGCTGGATTTATCGGTTCGAATTTTGTATTTCACATGTTAAACAAGTACCCGGATTATCGTATTATCTGTGTGGATTGCCTGACATACGCGGGTAATCTTTCAACATTGAAGCCGGTTATGGATAATCCTAATTTTAGATTTGCAAAGATTGATATCACAGACCGTGAAGCAATCTACAAGCTTTTTGAAGAAGAACATCCGGATATTGTGGTTAACTTTGCTGCAGAGAGTCACGTGGACCGTTCAATCGAGAATCCGGAAGTGTTCCTGAATACAAACATTATCGGTACAGCAGTGCTCATGGACGCATGCAGAAAGTATGGTATCAAGCGTTATCATCAGGTATCTACCGATGAGGTATATGGTGATCTTCCATTGGATCGCCCGGACTTGTTCTTTACAGAGGAGACACCGATTCACACAAGTAGCCCATATTCATCATCAAAGGCTTCTGCAGATTTGCTTGTTATGGCATATCACAGAACCTATGGATTACCGGTTTCTATCAGCCGTTGCTCTAATAACTACGGACCATACCACTTCCCGGAGAAGTTGATTCCACTTTGTATTGCAAATGCACTTGCTGACAAAGAACTTCCTGTATATGGTGAAGGTTTAAATGTGCGTGACTGGTTATATGTGGAGGATCACTGTAAGGCAATCGATTTGATTATACACAATGGTCGCGTCGGTGAGGTTTACAATGTCGGTGGTCACAATGAAAAAGCAAATATTGATATTGTAAAGATTATTTTGAAAGAATTAGGAAAGCCGGAGAGTCTGATTACACATGTTGGTGATCGCAAGGGACATGATATGCGTTATGCAATTGACCCGACAAAGATTCACAATGAATTAGGCTGGTTACCGGAGACAAAATTCGAAGATGGTATCAAGAAGACCATTCAGTGGTATCTGGATAACAAGGAATGGTGGGAGGAAATCATTTCCGGCGAATATCAGAACTACTATGACAAGATGTATTCCAATCGTTAAGAGGTGTTTATGAAAGTATTTGTAACAGGTGTGGCAGGTCAACTTGGCCACGACGTGATGAATGAATTGATGAAAAGAGATGCAGCAGGTCAGGGCGCATTCGAATGTGTTGGCTCTGACTTGGCTCCGGAATATGCAGGTGCACAGGATGGTACTGCTGTCACCAAGGCAGAATATGTGTCTTTGGATATTACAGACGGTGCGGCAGTAGATAACGTTATTTCTGAGGTTGCTCCGGATGTCATTATTCACTGCGCAGCATGGACGGCAGTGGATGCAGCAGAGGACGATGACAAGAAGGAACTTGTTCACAACGTTAATGTGGTAGGCACAGAGAACTTTGCGAAAGCTGCAAAAGCACGTGACTGTAAGATGGTCTATATTTCAACAGATTATGTGTTTGATGGACAGGGGGAAACTCCTTGGAATCCGGATTGTAAGGATTATGCGCCGCTCAATGTTTATGGCGAGACAAAGTTTGCCGGAGAGTTGGCGGTTTCAGAGACGCTTGATAAATACTTTGTAGTGCGTATCGCCTGGGTGTTTGGCAAAAATGGAAAGAACTTTATCAAGACGATGCTCAATGTGGCGAAGACGCACGATAAACTTACAGTTGTAAGTGATCAGATTGGTACACCGACATATACGCTCGATTTGTCTGTGCTTTTGTGTGATATGATTGTGACGGAGAAATATGGTTATTATCATGCGACAAACGCAGAACTGGAGCCTTTGAATGAAGAGGAAGCAGCAACAGGATATTCTGCTGATGGTTGCAAATTGGGATATATTAGCTGGTATGACTTTACAAAAGAAATCTTCCGCTTGGCAGTCGAGGCCGGACATGAGGAGTACAGTGAGGAACATGTAAGTGTTTCTCCGGTTACGACAGCGGAGTACGGGGTTTCAAAAGCAGCAAGACCATTCAACAGCAGATTGGATAAATCGAAGTTAGAGGCGAATGGATTTACACCACTTCCTACATGGCAGGATGCTGTTCGAAGATATTTGACGGAACTTGATTTTGATCATTTGGCATAGTTTTTTAGAAAGAGGCGTATTATGGGACAGATTACAGTTGAAAAAAATGTTGGTGGAATTGAAGGCTTGTGCGTGATTGAACCAGCCGTTCATGGAGATGCCAGAGGATATTTTATGGAAACCTATAATAAGAGAGATATGGAAGAAGTTGGACTGACAATGGAATTTGTGCAGGATAATCAGTCTTCTTCCACAAAGGGTGTGCTCCGTGGACTTCATTTCCAGAAAGAATTTCCACAGGGCAAGTTAGTTCGCGTGGTCAAGGGAAGCGTCTTTGACGTGGCTGTGGATTTGCGTGGCGACTCTGAGACATACGGAAAGTGGTTCGGGGTGGAACTCACGGAAGAGAACAAAAAGCAGTTCTATATTCCGGAAGGGTTTGCGCATGGATTCTTAGTGCTTTCTGACTTGGCAGAATTCTGCTATAAATGTACTGACTTTTATCATCCGGGGGATGAAGGCGGAATGGCATGGAATGATCCGGAGATTGGTATTGAATGGCCACAGATCGTAGGTGAGTACAAGGGTACTGCATCAGGCGAAGGATATACCTTGGCGGATGGCACACCGTTAAACCTCAGCGATAAGGATCAGCTGTGGGTTGGATTGAAGGATACATTTAAGTTTTAATGTGGCATCGAGTTTTCGGAAAGTGATGTATCCGCTACTTATCTCGCCGGCATATGCATTTGCAGATGTTAAGATGCGTGGGACAATAATAGCATTTATTAACGCCGGGGTGATTTCCCTCGGCGTTTTTCCGGTGTATGGATTGGCGAAACGGATTTTGCATGATTCCTGTCTTGCTTCCGGGGATTGACTATCGTGAATTGAGTAAGAATACGCAGAGGCGGAACTATTACGAGCATTTGTCTTGGAGCATAGAGAAGATACCTTCCTTGTTTTGGAACCGTCAAATTACTGTGAGATGATAGATACCTTTTTGATTGATTGTGATAATGTCAGAACGGGTTTGGAACCTATGATGACGCAGGTGGAACAGTCCTTCAAAGAACCATATGAAGTTGACTATGTGATTTTGTTTGATCAAGAATATCAGATTGACCGGGAGGGTGAATGCATAACCACTTATCCGAATCTGGGATATTCTTTATATCGAGTGAAAGATTCTTTTGCCAGAGATTTCTCTGGCTTTTCTTGATATTTGATACTGGATAAAATGATACACTTGACAGAAAAGTGTATCATGCTATAATAAAATTAAAACAGTAGAAGGGAGGAGGCATATGATCCCCATGGGCAAGGTAATTGCTCAGAGACTTCATGAAATTGTAGCTAATGGGGAACTTGGTTTGGATTACACATTTGCAGAGAACCGTGATAAAAATAGAAAACTTCGTACAGAGTATTGCGTGGACGACGCTAAGATGAAAGCCATTTTATTAGAACTGACAGAATCGCATTTTATAAAAAGCGAACCGAGTACGAACAGAGAACATTTGAATGACATGGTGCATATTTTTAAAATTAGAGAGAATTTGATACCGAGATTTGAAGAAGAGAGTAATTGTGTATGCGTATGTATATACATAAAGGTAACATGGCCGGATGGTGAAGAACCAATGTTTATTATTTCATTTCATGAAGACGAAGAGTAGCGATGTTGACAATAGAAATTCAAAAGATAACTTAGAAAAATAATATTGATTCTTGAAGTTGCAGAATGGCAGTTTCAATAGTTGATATACTACATACATGGAACTTTCCAAAACCAAAACAAACAATAGAGTAATGAAGGAGAAAAAGAATGAATGTGGGAAACAAGAAACTTTTATGCGGTAATTGTCGTAAAAGAGTCTCATATCATGTTTATAAACGACCTGCAAAAACTGTAATTAAAGGCTTGGATATTTATTATGAAGAGCGTTATGGCGTATGTGATGAGTGCAAAGAGGAAGTGTTTGTTCCGGGCCTTGAGGATAAAAACATTGAAAAAATTGATGAGGTTTATCGAAAGGAAAAGGAACTAATAACAAAGCCAGAGATTAAAAGAATACTAACGAAATATAATATTGAAAAACGCCCATTATCGAAATTGCTTGGCTTTGGAGAATTAACCATAACCAGATATCTTGATGGACAAATACCATCTAGAAAATATTCAGACATACTATACGAAATTTTGGATGACGAACAGAGCATAAAACTATACATTGAAAAAAATAAAAAAGTGGTATCAGAAGTCACTCTCAATAAGGTATATCAGGCAATCCAAAGAATTGAGGGAGAAAAAAGTTGGCAAAATACTGCAGAAAGAATAGCTCTTTATATTGTTAATTCCAGAAAAGAAATGACAAACTTGATGTTACAAAAAATATTGTATTATGTTAAGGCAATAAGCATTGTGATAGAAGGTGTTCCTATGATACCAGAATCTTGTGAGGCTTGGCGCTTAGGACCTGTTTTTCCAACTGTATATGAGAAATACAAAAGTTTTGGTAAACAAGAAATATCTATCAACTTGTCAGCAGATTATACCAGTGGATTACTTACCAGTGAGGAGAGGCGAATAACAGATTTTGTATTAGATACATTTGGAATCTATAATGCATGGTTTTTGAAGGATTTAACGCATTGTGAAGAACCTTGGATTGAAGCGCGCTGTGGTCTTGATGAAAATGATGTAAGTAACAATATCATAGACGATGACCTTATTGCAGATTATTTTAAGAGAATGAGCAGCATCTATGATTTGAAAACATCTGATGGTATAGATGCCTACGTGAAGGACATGAGAAGCAAGATGGGCTATTGAACTGGTGAATATAAGTAGGTGAGGGGCATACAATGTATTATTCAAATGGATCTTCCTCACCGGCATCGAGCAAAAATGCCTGCACATCGGACACATTGTTGCATCCATTGTTAATGCAAATGATAATGCCTGCATCGACGTTAAGCTTATCATATAGAGCAGGACAACCGGCGTATTGAAGTGCACGGCGGATTTCTATAATGTTCATGCCGGCGCCAATGCATAACGCAACCAGTTTGTACTTTGATGGATGCGGACGGCGACCATTGATAATTTGGCGGGCATAATCGCCGCTAATGCCGGAACGACGAATAATTTCCGGTACGGTGAGTTCAGGATGTTCAGCCAGAAAATCGTTGAAAAAGGAACTTAATGTTGGCTCTTGCATGTCATTTTCGTGGTTTGCAAGAAATTCTTGATAACGCTCTTTATTCATAGGAACATTGCATAATTCTTGATGAATGTATGTGGTTCTGGATTCCTTTTTCATGATTGCCTACCTCCATTATGGAAATAGTATAACACAGTTTTACAGGGGATAACATATGACGCTTGAAGAACAATGTCGATTATCATATTATCAAAAAATAGCAGAGATAAGCACGCATAAAAATGTTTCTTTGGTTCAAAATGTGGAAAATAAAAAGATATTTGTGCGGAAAGAACAAAAGGTTTACAACAAATCCATCTATGAATATTTGATGAAAAGCAATAATCCGCATATACCACGAATCCATGAATGTATTGAAGATGGCGATATGTTAATCATTATTGAAGACTTCATTCAAGGTGATTCGTTGCAGGAAATTATTGAGAAGCAGGGAACGATATCTAAGACACTTGTGGTACAATACATGATAACGGTTTGTGATGTGCTGGAGGAATTACATAATCTGCCGGAACCGGTCATACATCGAGATTTGAAACCGGAAAATATTATCATTCAAGATGGGGGATACCTGCGAATCATCGATTTTAATACAGCAAAAAAATACGATGCCAATAGAGAATCAGATACGGTGATCATTGGCACTAAAAAGTATGCGGCACCGGAACAGTACGGATTTCAACAATCAGATGCGAGAACTGATATTTATGCAATTGGTGTTATGCTAAATTATCTGCTTTCAGGCACCTACCCATCGGAGCATGTCTATGACGAAGACAAAGGGCTACAAAGAGTCATCGAAAAATGTGTGGCATTCGATCCCGAACATCGATATCAAACGGTGATGGCATTGAGAACGGAATTACAGCGTATTTTAAAGACCGAAAGTGGGTATCAGAAACAGGAAAGGGAAGAGGTTACAAATCATCATGACGATCAGGCGTATTCTTGGTTGCCGCCGGGATTTCGCACCAGAACACCGTGGAAGATGTTTGTGTCTGGTTTGAGTTATTTGATGCTGCTTTGGTGTTGTCTATCTATGGAGATAACAAATGCGGATGGTTCTGCGGCAGTCGGTGTAGAACTCTGGCTAAATCGAATTGGTGCCTTGCTTTGTTTTGTTTTTGCTATTTTCTATTGGTTTGACTATAGAGGGATGCAAAAGTATGTCCCTCTAACGGACAAAAGTTGGGGTAAGGTGTTGATGGGAATTCTTGTTCCATTTCTCTTTGCAATTCTTGTTGTCCTTGTGATTGAAATGTTTTCATAAAAACAGTGCTGACAGCACCACATGTCGGATAGGAGACAGTTTATCATTACCTTATCAACCGGAAAGGAGGTAAGGAAAATGCCAAATTACATCATAAACATCCACAAAACAGATGGGCAGTATAATGAGGTCCATACGACGGAATGTGCATACAAACCAAGTTATGACAATCAGCAGACATTGGGATGGCATGCAGACGCAATAGATGCGGTTCACTATGCAAAGCAGAATGGTTATCCGTATGCAGATGGCTGCAAACATTGCTCGCCGGAAGCACATCGTGGGTAAGAAGGTAAGGGCTGCCGCGCTAATTACTTAGTGCGACAGTCCCTGTTTCATTTAATTGGAAAAGGAGCGGCTATTATGATTTCTGTTCTTTTTTATATCCAATAATATCCGATGGGTAACAATCAAATAAGTTACACAAGTTATCAATGGATTTTAGAGTGTAATTGTGGTTGTGTTTTAACCGGCTGATGTCAGCAGGATTCAGTCCGTAGGTATACTCGAGATCATAGACCGTGATGTTCCGATCTTTCATCAACTGCCAAAATGGTTCAAAAGTTATCATATGTAACCTCCTCTATATAAGTATTTCTGTCATTAGAATACCTCTTTGTTAGCAGGAAAACGCATTATCTGCGCGAAAGTATACAAAAATCGCGTGAACGTATCTGGGTAACATACATATATGCAAGTTGATTTTTCTACACATGTCGTTTATTATAAGTGAAAAAAGAATAATGATAGGAGGTGAAAATATGCAAACATCAACGACATGCAAAAATTGTGGATCTGTTCTTGTAAGAAATCGTAAGGCAAAACATTTTTGTGACAAATGTCATGATACTTTTGAAGACAAATTTGACAGAATAAAGGAGTATATACAAACGCATCCGGATAAGTTTTTGGTAGAAGTCGCCATGGAATTTGAAATACCGGTTTCGTGTGTAAAAGACTGGCTTCGGGAAGAACGAATTCAGATGCCGGGAGGAAGTATTGACCATCTTTTTTGTGAAAAATGTGGGGCAGAACTGCAAGCCGGACATTATTGTGAAAGATGCAAAGAAGCATTGAAAGATCGTGAAGTGTATGAAAGTTTTATGAAAGAATTAGAGAGGCGTGAACAGCAATTCCAGTTTCATGAGAAAAGAATATGTAGCGTATGGGTGGATTTCGCCAAATAATGCTCGACGGAGTATAATGAGATGAGAGAATAATGCCAAGGGGGCAGCACAGTGATGTGCTGTTTTTTTTGTAAAAAAATGACCATTCGCGCAAATTTTGGGTACGTTCGCGCGAAAAATGGTTTTTGTCGAAGAAAGTCGATTAATATCTCTCCTTGAGAAATAGAAAAAAGGAGGGATAGGTTATGAGCTTTGCATCAATATATTATGAATGGCTTAAACATCTTGTGGGATTGCATTAATTACTATTTTGCCCCCTATATATATTTTTGATATAATATATAGGGGGTGAAAAAATGCTGATATATGTAAACAACATAGAGTATATTATGTCAATTTTGCTGGTTTCGAAGTATATTCTAAAGTTGGAAATGCAAAAAAGCAATTGGAGAATAGTGGTTTCGGTTATTGCTACAGTATTTGCGACATATATAGTAAAAAGTGTAGGTAATAGAGATGCACTTATTATAATTCTTTTAGTTACGATTATACTTGTTCTGCAGTTGATGACAAAAGAGAGCATGAAGACTATCTTATTATATACACTTGCCATGTTCACATCGATAAGCGTTCTAGTGCAAATGTTGAGAGATTTGGCTATAACAGTTGGCAATATGTTTGGAGTTATATTGCCGAATGATTTATGCGAGATTATAGCACTTACGATTATCATAGGGGTTGTTGTTGGCGTTTCGCAAATGTTTGGCATTAGACATGGGTTAAAAAATGTCTCGTTTGGATATCATATTCTGTTTAATACAATAATTGTGATAGACAGTGTTTGCATAAGTTTTTTGGGTGGATTTATTGCGGAAGAGATACGCGCTGATCGTAAGTGGATTATTGAATTGGTTTACATTTTCACCGTCCTCGGTGTTTTCGTCCAACTCGGTCTTCTCATCGCAATGATCTTATCTCGTGACGAACACAAAGAAAAGGAGGCGCTGAATGCCAAGTATCTGGAAGAACAAAAGAATCATTACGAATACTTGAAAAATCGTGAACTTGAGACAAGGAAGTTTCGTCATGATATCAATCAACAAATGACATTAATGAAAACCCTCTATCGTGAGGGTAAAATAGAGCAATTTGAAGAAATTCTGGATTCTATTGGTGATAGAATCAATACATTTACAAAACATGTTAGCGTAGGGAATGACACTGCGGATGCTATTATCAATCAATATGTACAAGGGGCAGAGAAGGCGGGAATCAAATTGAGTGTGGAAGGCCGTTTTCCACCGGATTGTCATATCGCTGCTGTCGATATTTGTACTGTCTTTGCAAACTTACTAAGCAATGCCATTCGTGCGGAGAAAGACGCAAATGGGGATGAAGTGAAACTCACGGTGCGCAATCTGGATAACGAATTGTTTGTTGAGGTGAGAAATGATTATATCACAGAAGTGAAGCGCAATGGTGAGCGCTTTATGTCCACAAAGAAAGATCGTGCCAACCATGGATTGGGATTACAAAATGTATATGACAGCGTCGAACGCAATCATGGTGTAATACATATTACAACAGACAATCAAATTTTTGATGTTAAATTAAATTTGAAAAAAACGGAGGCTTACATTGAGAATAGCAATCGTAGATGATGAACCATATTGGAGAGAAAAGGCGCAAAAAGTTATAGAAAAGTGTATGGGATTTAATGTACCTGCCATAGACGCATATGTGAATGGCGAGTCGTTTCTACATGCGAATGAGTACTATGATTTGGTCTTTTTAGATATAGAGATGGATCGCATTGACGGTTTTTATACAACGAGAAAATACAAAGAAACGTATCCGGACGTCTATATCATATTTTTGACAACACACACAGAATTTGTCACGAAAGGTTATGAGGTGAGTGCATTCCGATACATCTATAAGGATACGATGGAGATAAAAATTCCGGAAGCCATGCGGGATTATCAAACCGTCATGGAAAAGGCAAGGACCATTGTGCTAAATATCATCGGTGTAGGTGAGGTTCCTGTTCAAATTAAGAATATCATTTCCATCACGATGGAAAAAAGAAATACATTGATTCATACAAAGACGAAGGATTTTAGATGTAGTGCAGGGATGTTGGAACTTGAGGAGAAACTGATTCCTTATGGATTTTTTCGGACACACAAATCGTCTCTGATAAATATCAGCGAGGTTGCGGATTTTGACAAACGTGATATTATTATGAAGGACAGATCCATTGCATATATGAGCAAAAGAAAATATGCTGAATTCAGAGCAGCGTACTTAGATGTGAAAATGCAGATGAGTAATGGCTAGGCAATGGGAGGAGATTTATGAGCCAAATTGCAGTTTTACTTGCAACATACAATGGAATAAAGTATTTGCCGGAGATGCTTGATTCACTTGAATCTCAGAGTTGTCAGGAATTTGTATGCTATATCCATGATGATGGGTCGACGGATGGTACGGTCGAACAATTACAGCAATGGATGAAGGGACATCCAAATCAATATCACATGATCGAAGGACCGGCGCAGGGATCCGCAAAAAGGAATTTCCTTTGGATGCTTTCGCAGGTGGAGTCGAAGTACTATATGTTTGCAGATCAGGACGATGTCTGGCTACCGGAAAAGATAGAAAAAAGTTTTGAGAAACTGCGTGCGATGGAGACGGAAGAGTCAAAACCATATTGTATTTTTACAGATATGTACGTTGTGGATCAGAGGTTGCAGGTGATAGATGAGTCATTCATTCGATATATTGACCGCTCGCCGGAAAGAGTGTCACTAAATCAACTGCTTGTAGATAATCCGGCAGCAGGTTGCACGATGATGTTTAATCGCAGTTTGAGGGATATGGCGTTGCAAATACATGATATCAATCATATTGAGATGCATGATATTTGGCTGTTAGCACTCGCGGCAACCCATGGAGAGGGTCATGTCGGCGTGATAAAGGAACCATTGGTGTATTATCGTCAACATGATGAGAATGAGATGGGGGCAGTTGCGGAACATACAGCGCAGAAGATTGTCCGAAATCTTACCGATATCTATGATGGAGAAGTATTTCGAAGAAAAAGAAATTTTATCCGGCAGGCAAGAAATCTGGCGGAACAATTATCTCTGGTGAAAGAAGTCCCGGAGACACAGAAAAGATTTTTGTCCGAATTTGCAAATATAGCTTCCAAAAGAAAATGGCAGCGAATTCGTTTTTACAAAATGCATCATATTGATAGATTACATGGTACAAAGTGGATGTATCTGTGGGTATAAATTAAGGCACGCATTAGCGTGCCTTTGTTATGATATAACCAAATTTAATCCATTGTTTCATTTCGTTTGAATCATATTTGTCCACATAAATTGGTGACCCGAAATTTGTGATAGGTTCCAATGTGCAAGGTGACGTTTGGAGAAACTTTCGAATATAAAGCCTACCATTTGTCTTGTTGATAAAAATGCCAATGTCTCCATCTCTAGGCGGCTGTTGTGCTACCAATAACATATCACCCATATGAAATGCCGGATGCAGATGGTTGGAGGTAATCCTGACAGCGCAATCAATCAAGGAACCATATTGTTTTCGATAGGAAGAGATATTCACATAATTGATGTCAGATGCCATATAGAACATACCGTCTTTCATATTGCCCAGTGCAGTGTATAATGGCACCATATCATCTTCTGATGGTGTTGTGGAATCCACATCTGTGGCCAATTGATGCTCCATTTGGATCAGAGTGAGGATAGCCTTCTGGCGATGTTTCGGGAGATCGCGAAACATAGCGATAGCGTTTATCTCAGGAGTAACTACACCGCATAATTCCAGAATGGTTTTTCCAGTGGTTTGGGAAGCTCTGTACGCAGTGTACAGTGGAGAGTTGGCAGAATTTCCGGATACCAGATATTTGTACGACGCAGTGGTCATATCCAGTTCTTTCGCCATTTCTGCTTGCGTAAAGCCCATCTTCTCGCGTTCGCGTTCGATGTTCATTGCGAATGTAGTTGTAATATCTCGCTTGTTCATAACTGCCCTTTCTGCGATTCCTTATCTTGCGAAGTATAAAAATTCTCCCAAAAAAGCATTATAATCCATATTCTTATAAAAATCTAGCAGAGATTTCATACTTTTGTCTATCGTATAATGTCAACATAAGGAGAAAAAAGGAAGAATCTAAGGAGGTTTATCGAAATGCAGGAACAAGCAAATACGATGGAAAAACAAATGATAATGGAGAGATTGATCACTCGAATCTTGTTGGTACTAGGTGTGCCGGCCAGATTGAACGGGTATCGCTATTTACGAGATGGTATTCACTTGGTGGTTGACAAACCGGAAGAAGTGACAGCTGTAACAAAACACTTATATCCGATGATAGCTGACAAGTATCAGGTCTCGAGTGCGAGTGTGGAGAGAGCAATTCGTCATGCGATTGAGGTGTCTTGGAATCGAGGCAATGTCGATGAGTTTGATCGAATGTTTGGCTATACGATAGATACGGCGAAAGGGAAACCGACAAACTCAGAATACATAGCGATGATTGCGGATCATATCCGCTTAGGATACGAGATTTAGGTAAGAATGGGTCAGACATTTTGGTCTGGCTCTTTTATTGTAATTTTGACACTCTCGTACAAAAGTGATACAATTTCTACATTCTTATGGATAATTCTCCAATATGGAGGGGAAGTATGAGAGAAGAAGATATTTTTGATCGAGTCGTATCTGTGTCTTGGCTGAGATGGTTTCAACCATACTATAAACGGTATAGAGAAATGTGGTTGTATGCCTTCTTTGGCGCAGGTACTTTTTTAATTAATTTTTTTGTGTATTCGTTCTTTACCGAATGGATTGATTTGGGTGTTTTGATTGCAAATGCGATTGCATGGATTTTTGCCACACTATTTGCTTTCTTTACAAATAGAAGGTGGGTTTTTGTTTCTCACGCGATAGGCATAATAGCATTTTTTTTACAACTGGGAAGTTTTTGCATGGGGCGTCTTTTGACATTGTTGATTGAGGAAGCAATGTTATATTTTATGATAGAGAGACAAGGCTTTCCCAATATGCTGGTAAAGTTTTGTTCACAGATTATCGTTGTTATTCTCAATTTTATTATCAGCAAATGGATTGTATTTCGCAGGAGAAGGTAGGAGGTGTTTATGACCAGACAACAAGCAGAACAGATTTTAAGAGAACATCATCAGGAACATGTGATGAGAGGATTTGATGTATTGTCACCGGAACAGCAGTCGCAACTGCTTCAACAGATTGCGGAACTGCACTGGGATGAAATCGCGCTTGCAGGCAAGCAGGACAAACTGCCTGTCGGAGACTTGGCACCACTTGGTGCAGTTGATATCCATGAGATTGCAAGACGCAAAGAAGAATTTGAGGAGGCCGGCTTTGCAGCGATTCGAGAGGGGAAAGTGGCAGCGCTTCTTTTGGCGGGCGGTATGGGAACTCGCCTAGGTTTTGACAAGCCAAAGGGTGAGTTAAATGTTGGTGTAACGAAAGAACGATACCTCTTTCAGTGTCTGATCAATAACCTGATGGAAGTGACACAGGCGGCAGGCGTTTCTATCCCATTATATATTATGACAAGTGAAAAGAATAACGATGAGACAATTCGTTTTTTTGAAGAACATGATTACTTTGGTTATGAAAAATCGGATGTTGCATTCTTTGTACAGGAGATGGCTGCCGCAGTTGACTTTGACGGCAAATTGTTGCTTGAGGAGGCAGGACGTCTGGCAACATCGCCAAATGGTAATGGTGGTTGGTTTTCATCGCTTGCAAAAGCAGGGTATGTAGAAGATTTGCATCGACGCGGTGTGGAGTGGATTAACATTTTTTCGGTGGACAATGTATTACAGCGCATCTGTGATCCTGCGTTTATCGGAGCTACAATATGCAGTGGCAAAGTGAGCAGCAGTAAGGTGGTTCGAAAAGTGGACGCCTATGAGAAGATGGGGGTGCTCTGTCTGGAGGATGGAAGACCTTCTGTTGTTGAATATTATGAGATGAGCCGGGAGATGGCGGAGGCTACAGACGATAAGGGAGAACTATTGTATGCGTTTGGTGTCATTCTGAATTATCTGTTCCGTGTTGATAAGTTGGAAGAGATTGTGGGGAAGCGTCTGCCGGTACACGTGGTGGAAAAAAAGATTCCATATATTACGGAAGACGGAAAGCCGGTTAAGCCGGACGAACCAAACGGATACAAATTTGAAACGTTAGTTGTAGATATGATTCGCATGATGGATGATAATCTACCTTATGAAGTTGTGCGTGAAAAGGAGTTTGCACCGATTAAAAATCTGCACGGTGTTGATTCACTGGACACAGCAAGAGAGTTATTGACAGAGAATGGAGTACAGTTATGATGAAAGTATTTATCTGCCCGAAGTGCGGATGGGTTCGTACCGTTTCGCGAAGAAAACAGGTGGAATGTTATAAATGTGAAAATCAGGAAATGATGCAGGCGAAGATTTCGTTTCTGGATTATTCGAAAATGGGTGAACAACAGAGAAAAGATTATGTGGAGAGTTGGATGTTTTTGCACTCTGCGGGACACAATACGGTCAGATAAGTCTGATGGTATAGGGGGGATTGCATGTATCGGGAAGAAAAACGAAGTTGGATGAAACACCTCGATTTTACGATTTTAGATTTTATCATGTTGGAGGTGGCGATGCTGGCTGCCTATGCATGGCGTTTTGATATGGCGTGGCTCTTTCATGAGGATATTTATCAAAGAATTGCGGTAATAGCGCTTTTGATAGACATCTGTGTTTCTTTTGTTGCGGAATCTTATACGGGCATCCTGCGGAGAAACAAGTATCAGGAGCTTCGCCATACGATAGCACATTGCAGTATTGTGTTTGGCGGTGTTTTGGTTTACTTGTACGCGACCAAGACATCCGTATATTACTCAAGACAAATGCTCTTTGCATTTTGGGCATTTTTTATGGTACTCTCCTATATAGGGCGCGTTTTTTTAAAACGAAGTATTCGCAGAAAGAAACTGCTGGATAAGAATAAGGCGCATATGACTGTGGTGTCTGATTCTTTTTTGGTGGAAGAATGTCTGTATGAAATTGCGCACAATAAATACACGGACTTCAAGGTGGATGGCGTGGTTGTTATTGACAAAGATATGCGTGGTCAGGAGATACAGGGGGTTCCTGTTGTGGCGAGTGCCGACAGTTTTATGGAGTATCTGCGTACGAATGTAGTGGATGAGGTATATATTAATGGGAATACCAGATCTTCCTCAGAAGCATTGGCTACACAGTTGGTTGAGATGGGTGTGACAGTACACATCAGTCTGATTCTCACAAAACAGATGGTTCCCAATCGTCGGATTGAGAATTATGGCAACTATATTGTTTTGACATCCAGTATGCATATCGCAAACGCAAGACAATTATTTGTAAAGCGCTTGGCAGATATTGTCGGCGCACTTGTGGGACTGGTTCTTGCATTTATTGCCTTTATTATTTTTGCGCCAATCATCAAAATACAATCACCGGGGCCTGTCTTCTTTAAACAGGTTCGTATCGGCAGGAACGGCCGCCGATTTAATTTCTACAAATTCCGTTCCATGTATGTCGATGCAGAGGAGCGCAAGGCTGAGTTGATGGAACAAAATGAGATGCAGGGAAATATGTTCAAGATGGAAAACGATCCGCGCATCATTCCGATTGGTCGTTTTATGAGGAAGTACTCGATTGATGAATTGCCACAGTTTTGGAATGTCCTAAAAGGTGATATGAGTCTTGTTGGGACAAGACCGCCGACAGAGGATGAATTTGAACAATATGAGTATCATCATAAGGCGCGTCTGGGCATTCGTCCCGGACTTACCGGCATGTGGCAGGTGAGTGGGCGAAGCGATATCACTGACTTTGAGGAAGTGGTTGCACTTGACACGGAATATATATCCAATTGGACATTGGGACTTGATGTGATGCTTTTGTTTAAGACGATTGGCGTGGTTCTGACAGGAAAGGGTTCAAAATAATGGAAAAGTTAAAGTTTTCTGTCGTCATCTGGACAAAGGATACCAACGAAGTATTTTTTCGGGACTTTATGGAGTCCATGGTGTCACAGACGTATGATGCGTGGGAAATGTATGTGATTGATGAGGGAAATGACAATCGCATTTCTACCATTGTGGCAGAGTTTTTTCCGGAGGATGACAGGGTCCATTATAGGAAATTAAAAACAAATAAAGGGAAGGCCTATGCATATAACATAGGCTTTCATTTTGTGCTTGTAGACGCTGCGAGAAGGGGTGTCGGGGACGGAGAGAATGACTATATTATTCTGGCAGATCAGCATGACAGACTGAGTCCGAGTGCACTTTCCGTGATGGCAGAAAATGCACAGAGTTCACCGGATATCATATACACAGATCATGATGAACTGGTGGGGGTGGATCGTATGTATCCGCATTTCAAACCGGCTTTGAATAAAGAACTGCTCATGCATTGCAATTATATTGGCGAGTTCATTGCGGTGTCCTATGGTGCGGCAAGGCGTATTGGAGAATTCCAAGAAAAACTGACGCATGCGGTTGTTTACGATTATCTGCTGCGTGCTGTCGAATTAAAATTAAAATTTGTGAGAGTCCCGGCTCTTATTTATCATCGACGCGTGTTGTCTGTTTCGGACAAAAAAGCATATAGAAAGTGGATGGAAAAGCAAGTGGCAGAGCATATGCTGGTTGTACAGGCATCTCTCCGCCGCCGTGAACTGGAAGCGGTGGTGGAAACCGGAACGGATGACACCTGCTGGAGTGTAACCTACGATGGAACAGATGCATATGCACATCAAAAGGAATACATGATTTTGCGGAGCAAAGATGTAAGACTACTGACGAGACATAACATCGAGCGAATGTATGGTTATCTGCGCCAAAAGGATGTGGCTGTTGTTGGAGCGCGCTTTGTAAAAAGCGGATTTACGATTGATAATTGTGGTTATATCTATGATGAAAATGGGATGTCATATCCTGCGTTCTATGACCAGAAAATATACCGACCGACCTATGAACAACTGGCCTCGATACCGCGAGATGTCAGTGTAGTGGATGCAGACTATTGTATGATTGATGCAAAGGCATATCGCAAATTGGGAGGTTTTGACCCACATCTTGCAGGGCGGGATGTGATGCTTGATTTTTGCTTGCGAGTCCAACAGGCAGGGCTGCGTGTGGTGGTAGATCCGGCAATTATTGTGCGCAGCAAAGTAAGACAGATTGAAAGTTCGGAACGCTCGAATGAGACATTGGTCGAAAAATGGGGCGAGACTCTAAAGCTGGGCGATCCTTATTACAATCCCAATATGGCGATGGGACTTGAAAATTATCGATTGTCCTGATTTTGACTTTTAAATGCATATGTCATATAATAAATCTTTAGCATATGTTACTTGAGAGAAACAAGGAGATTATTATGAGTAAAAAAGAAATCTACAATATTGAGCTGCCAACAGAAGGCACACAAAGAAGTAGTAGAAACGCCGGCGCCAATAGGGACAAAAGCGCAGGTTCAAATAGAAACAATTCACGAAAAGGAAAAAAGATGACGCGTAGCCAGATGCGAAGACGCAAGCGCAAGAGAATGTTGATTATCGAGGTGATCGTACTGATTTTCGTCTTGATTTTCCTGTTTATCTGGTTAAAACTTGGCAAAATCAGTTGGGATGATTTGAAGAATCTGCGAATGAACAATTTGGATGATGAGACAGCAGAGTTGCTGGATGGCTATACGAATATCGCTTTGTTTGGTATAGATAACCGTTCTTCCGGAAATTACGAGAGCGGAAATAGTGACAGTATCATGGTTTGCAGTATCAATAACGAGACGAAAGAAGTGAAACTGCTTTCCGTTTACCGAGATACATGCATGGATGTCGATGGGGACGGTACTTTGCGAAAGTGCAATTACGCATATAACCATGGTGGTCCGGAGCAAGCCATCGAAATGCTAAATCGAAATTTGGATTTGAATATTCAGAAATATGTTTCGGTTGATTTCAATGCGTTGGCGGAGGCGATTGATGCACTCGGCGGAATTGATTTGGATATCACGAGCGATGAAGCGTATTATATGAATGGATCACAGGGTTATATTGCTGAGACAGCGAGTCATATTGGCGGAAATGCCGCAAACGTATCCGTGGGATCGCAACGTGTAAACGGTGTGCAGGCAGTGGCATACTGTCGAATCCGACAGACGGCAGGCGGTGACTTTGGTCGTGCAGAGAGACAGCGCAAGGTGTTGCAGAGTATGGTGGCAGAATTAGATGGCGCGAGCATCGGCGAGATGAATGACATGGTAAATGCTGTCTTCGACGACATCGGAACGAACTTAAAGTTGAAGCAGATTATCGCGATGGCGGTTAATGTAAAAGACTACGAGATTGTTGAAACGCACGGATTCCCATATGACATGAAGACAGGAGTGTTTGGACAACAGGGGAGTTTGGTTGTGCCTTGTACGCTGGAGAGCAATGTCAGACAGTTACACGCTGATTTGTTCGGCAATGAGGAGATGGAAGTTTCAAAGGAAGTATCACGAATTAGTGACGAGATTCAAAGTTTCACCGGCTACGGGGAGGATTCTGCTTTGGATTATGGCTATTAAAAATGAAGGAGTTTTTCTATGTGTGGAATTGTAGGTTATGTTGGAAAATCACAGGCCGCGCCGATTCTTTTAGACGGATTGGCAAAACTGGAGTACAGAGGCTATGACTCTGCGGGTATTGCCGTATATGATGGAGATAAGATTGTCGGGAAGAAGGCGATGGGAAAACTCAAGGCGCTTGAGGAGTTGACACACAACGGTGCAAATATGCCGGGCTTTGTTGGTATCGGGCATACACGCTGGGCTACCCATGGGGAACCGTCTGAGACAAATGCACATCCGCACTTCAATGAGAATGAGACGATTGCCGTAGTTCATAACGGAATCATTGAAAACTATTTGGCACTGAGAGAAAAGATGTCAAAAAGAGGATATCACTTTGTATCGGAGACAGATACCGAGGTGATTGCGCATATGTTGGATTACTATTACAAGGGGGACTCATTGCAGGCAATCACAAAGGTTATTCACCGTGTAGAGGGTTCCTATGCACTTGGTATTATCTTTGCAGATCAGCCGGATAAAGTATTTGCCGTTCGAAAGGACAGCCCGCTGATTGTCGGCAAAGCTTCTGACGGCAGTCTGATTGCGTCTGATGTACCGGCAGTTTTGAGGTATACGAGAGATGTCTACTTTATCCGGAATAATGAAATCACAGAACTGACAGAGGATAGTATTTCTTTCTTTGGTGTGGACGGAGAGCCAATTGAGAAAGAATCCAAGCATATTGATTGGGATGAGAATGCAGCGGAAAAGGGCGGCTATGAGTATTTCATGCTGAAAGAGATGCATGAGCAGCCAAAGACTGTCCGCGATACCTTGAATCCTCGCATCAATGAGAATAACGAGATTTATATCGAAGAACTTGGTATGACAGATGAGGAGATTAAGGCAATTAGCCGAATTCGCATTGTGGCATGTGGATCTGCATATCATACAGGGGTTACTGCAAAGTATGTATTTGAGGAGATGGCGCGCCTTCCGGTAGATGTCGATGTGGCATCGGAGTTCCGTTATCGCAATCCGATTTTAGAATCCAATGAGTTGGTGATTATCATCAGCCAGTCCGGCGAGACGGCAGATTCACTGGAAGCACTGCGCTTGGCGAAGGCAAATGGAAATACTACGCTTGCAATTGTAAATGTCGTAGGCAGTTCGATTGCACGTGAGGCAGATAAGGTGATTTATACATGGGCTGGTCCGGAGATTGCTGTTGCGACGACAAAGGCATATTCTGCACAGTTGATTGCAGAGTATTTGCTGGCGATTAAGTTTGCATATGTAAGAGGTCAGATTACAAAAGAGGATATGATTTCTTTTGTCCGTGATTTGCAGAAATTGCCGGAGCAAATTGAGATGCTTCTCAGCAACGAAAAGAAGATTCAGAAATTTGCAAATCGTTATGTGACGGCAAAGGATGTATTCTTCGTAGGACGTGGCATTGATTATGCGATTTCTCTGGAGGGTTCGTTAAAACTAAAAGAAATCTCATATATCCACTCAGAGGCGTATGCAGCCGGCGAGTTAAAGCATGGAACCATTTCTCTGATTGAGGAGGGCACATTGGTCGCAGCCGTTGTGACACAGAAGAATCTGTATCCGAAAACAATCAGCAATATCAAAGAGCTGACAACACGTGGCGCTTTTGTCATGGCTGTGACAAACGAGGACAACACAGAAATCGAAAAGATTGCTGATTATGTAGTTTACATACCACAGACGAATCAGTACTTTACCAACTCACTGGCAATCATTCCGTTGCAGTTGTTTGGATACTATGTATCCGTCGGCAAGGGCTTGGATGTAGATAAGCCTAGAAACCTTGCAAAGTCGGTTACGGTTGAGTAGTTTTTATTTATGGAAAGTGGGGAGGTTGGACGGTGTGTTTGACCTTCTTTTTTCATAGATTCATCACAGAATTGTCACAATTCAACAATAGACTAAAATCATCAATTGTTGAAAGGAGAGCATTACAAATGAAATCATTTGGTAAAAAATTGATAAAGGTGGTAGCCATTGCGCTTGTATTTGGATTGGTTTCGGGAGCTGCTTTTCAGGGTTCTTCTTATGTTGTGGATAAATTGACGGGATCGAAAACAGCCAAAACGACATCAGAAGATGCCAAGACAACATCGGGCGGAGAAATTGCGACGACGGCTGTTTCTACGGCGACAACAATTACAGACGTGTCTAATATTGTAGAAAATGTGATGCCGTCGATTGTGGCGGTTACAAATATATCCTACACGGAGTACCATAGTTTCTTTGGCGGTACGCAGACATATGAGAGTGAATCTGCGGGGTCGGGTATTATCATCAGTCAGGATAGTGACAGTTTATACATTGCGACGAACAACCATGTCGTATCGGGTGCTGAGAGCATTACGATCACCTTCTGTGATGATGAAGCAGTTCCGGCGATTGTGAAGGGTTCAGATTCATCGGTGGACTTGGCAGTTGTGGAAGTTGCGCTTTCCGATGTGCCGGAGCAAACAAGAGATGAGATAAAGGCGGCAACCATCGGAGATTCTGCGGATCTTACCGTGGGAGATTCCGCTGTTGTAATAGGTAACGCACTTGGTTACGGTCAGTCGGTTACAACCGGTGTTATCAGCGCACTGGAGAGAGAAGTACAGCTTGAGGATGAGTACGGCACAATGATTGAGAATAAGTTGATACAGACAGATGCAGCCGTAAATCCGGGGAATAGTGGCGGAGCACTTTTGAATATGAAGGGCGAAGTGATTGGCATCGTATCTGCAAAGTATACAGATACAAAGGTAGAAGGAATGGGATATGCAATTCCGATTTCGTCTGCGAAGAACATTATTGAAACGCTGATTAATCAGGAAGTGGTATCTGAAAAGGATGCATCCTATTTTGGCATCGCAGGAGTAGATGTGACGGAGGCAGTTTCGCGACAATACGATATGCCGGCAGGGGTATATGTATCCAAGGTTGTTGCCAAGAGCGGGGCGAGCAATGCCGGAATCAAAAAAGGGGATATCATTACAAGCTTTAACGGCAGAAGTGTGACATCAATGGAAGAGATTTCGGACATTATGCAGTATATTCCGGCGGGTACAAAGGTTGAAGTCGTAGTTGCACAGGCATCAAATAACTACGAGGAGACGACATTAGAAGTGACATTGGGAAAGAAGAAATAAATCTATGAATGTAAAAACAGAAAAGAAGATATATATTTCTGTATTAAGCGTCATATCGTGTTTGAGTGTTGTTATGATGCATGTAAATGATTTGGGGGGCTCCATTTTTATGGGGCCCTATTGGTCTAGTAAGGTTATTGTTGATGGACTGTGCTATTTTGCGGTGCCGGTTTTTTTGATGATATCAGGGGCGAATTTGCTGGATTACAGAAAACGATATGACACAAAGACATTTTTCAAGAAGCGTTTTGTTAAAGCAGTGATTCCGTTTTTGTTTTGGTCATTTGTGGGAATGCTATATTATATATTCACAAACGGAACGGGCGGACGAAGTGTTTTTCATCTGCTGCTTGGCATCTTGAATTTTGAGTATGTCGGGACATTTTGGTTTTTTGCTCCGTTGTTTATGATGTACTTGGCGATGCCTTTGTTTTCAGCAGTAGAACCGAAGAAAGGCGTATTTGGTTACCTGATTCTTGTTGGATTCGCATTGAATTATGTGATTCCGTGGCTGACGGGAAAATACGGGATACCATATAATAATGGTGTTGTTGTTCCGGTCATTACAAATTGTGTGATTCTTATTCTGATTGGCTATTATATCGACCACTATGCCATCCCTATGATGTGGCGCATGATAATCTATGTGCTAGGAATCTATGGGGGATGGAATTTGGCATATGTTACGCTGGTGCAGTCAGAACTTATCGGTGAATATTACAAAGGTTTTAAGGATCCGGGTGGGATAATGGCAATTTTGTATGCGTCAGCCATTTTCCTTGCATTTAAGCAACTTGAAAACACAAAAGCGATGCAGGTGATGGGGAAAATAGCATTGCCATTATCAGGAGCGACATTCGGTGTGTATCTGATTCACCGCGGATTTATTGAAATTGCTTCACAGGTAGTGCGAGTGGATACGAATTGTCTGTTGTATCGCATGGTGGGCTCACTGGTGATATTTTTGATATCCGTGCTGGTTGTCAAGGTGCTACAAAAAATCCCGTTGATACGACGCATTGTGCCGTAATATGACATGCAAACAATCTTTACAAATAGAAAGTATCATTGTAGAATTATTAACATACGGGCACACGGATAAAGAAAGTTGTCAAAACAATGGAGGATGGAAATGGAGAAGAAGAGAATCGTCATTGCCTTAGGTCACGATGCGTTAGGCACGACATTACCGGAACAGCAGAAGGCATTGGTTAGGACAGCCAAAGCGGTTGCTGAATTTATAAGGCAGGATTATCAGGTGGTTATCACACATAGTAATGGACCACAGGTGAGCATGATTCACACAGCGATGGCGGAGTTTTGCCGACTCTATCCTGAGTATACGGCGACGCCGATGTCAGTGTGTTCGGCAATGAGTCAGGGCTATATTGGATACGATTTGCAGAATGCGATTCGCAGCGAGCTTCTTAGCCGTGGGATATACAAGACGGTTTCTACTGTACTTACACAAGTGGCAGTGGATCCATATGATGAGGCATTTTATAAACCGAGCAAGGTGATTGGTCGTGTGATGTCGGAGGAAGAAGCCAAAGAGGAAGAGAAAAAGGGAAATCATGTCGTAAAAGTGGATGGCGGTTATCGCCGAATTGTGGCTACACCAAAGCCGATGGATATCATTGAAATTGACGCAATTCGCACACTCTGTGATGCGGGACAGGTCGTTATCGCTTGTGGTGGTGGCGGTATACCGGTGTTGCAGCAGGATCATCATCTCAAGGGTGCGAGTGCTGTTATTGAGAAGGATACAATTGCCGGACATTTGGCAAATTTGCTGGATGCCGATATGCTGGTTATCCTTACTGGAGTAGATAAGGTTTGCACAGGTTACGGTACAGAGGCAGAAACACCGATTGATTACCTGACGACAAAGCAAGCGGTAGAGTACATGGAGCGAGGCGAATTTGAGGAGGGAACGATGCTTCCAAAGATTCGTGCAGCAGTTGACTTTATTGGAGATTCTGCGATTCGAAAAACACTGATTACCAGATTGTCTGCTGAGAGTGTTATACTCGGAGGCGAGATTGGTACGATGATAGGAAAATAAGAGTATGTTAGGCGGTTGTTTGTGCAATCGCCTAAAAATGTGTAGGAGAATGAAGGAAGTATATGGAACAGATTAGGAAGACAAAGATTATTTGTACAATGGGACCATCGACAGAAAAGCCGGGGATTCTTGAGAAATTGATGCTGGCAGGGATGAATGTAGCCCGCTTTAACTTTTCACATGGAGATCATGAGGAACAGCGAAGACGACTGAATGAACTGAGAGAAACGAGAAAGAGACTGGGGTTGCCGGTTGCCGCGTTGATGGATACAAAAGGTCCGGAGATTCGTTTGAAAGAATTTGCAGAAGGCAAAGTAATGCTTGAGGCAGGACAGACTTTTACGCTTACGACAGAAGATGTTGTAGGTGATGAGAAACGTGTTTCTGTCAGTTATAAGAATCTGCCAAAAGATGTGACTGTCGGTACTCATATTTTGATTGATGACGGTCTGATCGAGATGTGTGTCACCAAGGTAGAAGGCAAGGATATTGACTGTAAAGTGATTAATGGCGGCAAGGTTTCAAATCGCAAGGGCGTTAATGTGCCGAATGTAGAGTTGTCTATGGAGTATGTCAGCCCGAAAGATTACAAAGATATTGTATTTGCGGTAAAAGAGGATTATGACTATATTGCAGCTTCGTTTGTGCGTACCGCAGAGGATGTGAGAGAGTTGCGCGATATCTTACATGAACATGGTGGAGATGCGATTAAGATCATTGCTAAGATTGAAAACAATCAAGGGATTCAACATATTGACGAGATTATTGAGGCGGCAGATGGCATCATGGTTGCGCGTGGTGATATGGGTGTAGAGATTCCAATGGAGGAAGTGCCTGTCATCCAGAAAATTATTATCAAGAAGGCGTACAATGCCGGTAAAATCGTTGTTACAGCGACACAGATGCTTGATTCTATGATGAGCCATCCGAGACCTACGAGAGCGGAGGCTACCGATGTGGCAAATGCGATTTATGATGGAACGAGCGCTATCATGCTTTCTGGTGAGACAGCGGCGGGCGATTATCCTGTGGAGTCTGTGGAGACGATGGCACGCATTGCACTTCGCACAGAGAGAGACATCAACTATCTGGCAAGACTGAAATCGCGTGACTCTTCGGAAAAACCAAGTATCACGGACGCGATTTCACATACAGCATGTATGATGGCAGGTGATTTGGACGCGACATCGATTGTGACAGTTACAAAGTCCGGCCGCACAGCTCGCATGATTTCGAAATATCGTCCGCAGAGTCCAATTATTGGGGGCTCGCTTTCTGAGAAGGTATGCCGTCAGTTGAACCTGTGCTGGGGTGTCATTCCGCTTTTGATTGAAGAGAAGCAGGATGCGGATGAGTTGTTTGAGCATGCGCTTACTCGCTGTAAGGAGGAGAATCTTCTCGAGGAAGGAGATACGGTTGTGCTCACAGCAGGTGTACCACTTGGAATTGCCGGCACGACCAACCTGATTAAGGCGGAAGTCGTTTGAGAAAAAAGAAAGACACATTTTTTTCAACCACAATCATACAATGGTAATAATCATTTATCGGAGAATGTGCGTGGCTGATTATTTGGAAAAAAGAAAGAAAAGAATAAAGGCGGGCTTACTTATGGTAGGTCTGCTTTGTTTTGGCTTGGGAATGTATGGATATGTAAATGGAGATATCCTCTCTGCCAGTGGCAGCGCCGGCGGGAGAGAACTTCCCATTTACTGTGTGCAAACGGATAAGAAACAGGTGGCGCTCAGTTTTGATGCGGCATGGGGAAATGAAGATACGACGAAAATCATGGAGATTCTAAAAAAACACGATGTACATGTGACATTTTTCATGACAGGTGGCTGGGTAGAAGAATATCCGGATGATGTAAAAATGCTATATGAGGCGGGGCACGATTTGGGCAATCACAGTCAGAACCATAAGAACATGTCACAACTTTCTGAGGAAGAATGCAGAAAGGAACTGCAGGATGTGCATGACAAAGTCAAGGAACTGACGGGGTATGATATGTTTTTGTTCCGACCTCCGTATGGAGATTATGACAATGAGGTAATCAAGACGGCGAGGGATATGGGATATTATCCAATTCAGTGGGATGTGGATAGTTTGGACTGGAAGGACTATGGAGTGTCATCCATTATAAAAACGGTCACTCAGCACAAACATTTGGGAAATGGTTCCATCATTCTTTGTCACAATGGTGCCAAGTATACAGCGGAAGCACTGGATGAAATGTTAACCAACCTTGAAGAACAAGGATATGAGATTGTGCCGATATCAGAACTGATTTATAGAGATAATTACCAAATTGATCTGGAAGGGCGACAGAAATTTGTTGAAAATAACAAAAGTAAGACTATTGACATGGAGGTTAGATAGTGCTAACATAAATACGTGTTAGGAAAGGCTAACACGTATCTTTTTGCCCCGAGGTTAGCAATATCTAACCAGAGGGTGGTGTGTCTAACATGGATAAGGAAGGTGGAAATCATGATGCCGTTAGCTATGGCTGCAAAAGGAGAGGAACAATTAATCAAAAAGGTTGGCGGAAAAGAAGAGACAAGATTGTTTCTTGAGAATCTCGGATTTGTTCCCGGCTCCAAAGTGAGTGTCATCTCAGAGGTTGATGGAAATGTCATTATTAATGTCAAAGAATCACGTGTTGCCATTGGGAAGGATATGGCGCTGAAGATTATGATTTGAGAGGAAAGGAAGAACAATGAAGACGTTAAGAGAAGTGAAAGTTGGTGAGTCTGCTGTTGTAACAAAACTCAATGGTGAAGGCGCTACCAAGAGAAGAATCATGGATATGGGAATTACAAAAGGTGTGAATATATATGTGAGAAAAGTCGCACCACTTGGTGATCCGATTGAGATAACTGTACGAGGATATGAGTTGTCACTTCGCAAAGAAGATGCTGCCATGATTGATGTGAAGGAGGATTGAGAAGATGTCTGTGTGTATTGCTTTAGCAGGTAATCCGAACTGCGGTAAGACGACGTTGTTTAACGCGTTGACTGGTTCAAATCAGTTTGTTGGTAACTGGCCGGGTGTTACAGTAGAAAAGAAGGAAGGAAAATACAGAGGGAACAAAGAGGTTACAATCACGGATTTGCCGGGTATCTACTCTTTGTCACCGTATACATTGGAGGAAGTGGTTGCCAGAAATTATCTTATCGATGAGAAACCGGATGCCATTTTAAACATTGTGGATGGAACAAACTTGGAGAGGAATCTGTATTTGACGACACAACTGGTAGAGCTTGGAATTCCGGTTGTCGTGGCAATTAATATGATTGACGTTGTTGCGAAGAATGGCGATAAGATTAACTCCAAGAAACTTGCAGAAGAACTCGGAGTGACAGTTGTTGAGATTTCAGCATTAAAAGGAACCGGTATCGAGGATGCGGCTGCAAGAGCGATTGCGGCAGCAGAGAGCGGGAAGGTTCAGAAAGCAAAGCATTCTTTTGCAGGATGCGTGGAACATGCATTTGCGCATATCGAAGAACTTTGCTTACATCATATTGCTGATGAAAATCTGCAGAGATGGTACGCTATCAAATTGTTTGAAAGAGATGCCAAAGTACAGGAAAAGTTAGGTCTTTCTGCAGATGTGATAGCGCATATGGAAGAAGATATCAAATCCTGTGAGGAAGAGATGGATGATGATGCAGAGTCCATTATTACCGGGGAGAGATATAACTACATAGGAAGTATCATCGGAGATTGCATAAAGAAGGCAAATACAGGTGCACTTACTATTTCCGATAAGATTGACCAAATTGTCACAAACCGAATTCTTGGGTTGCCGATTTTTGCGGCTGTCATGTGGTTTGTATATTATGTCTCCATCACGACCGTCGGTGGCTTTTTGACGGATTGGACAAATGATGTATTGTTCGGTGACATCATTCCGTCGGCAGTTGAAAGGCTCTTGGTGGCGATCAACTGTGCCGATTGGTTACAGGGATTGATTCTTGACGGTATTGTTGCCGGTGTCGGAGCGGTGCTCGGATTTGTCCCACAGATTTTAGTCTTGTTTATCCTTCTCGCCATATTGGAAGGATGCGGCTACATGGCGCGTGTCGCTTTTGTGATGGACCGTATTTTCCGCAAGTTTGGCTTGTCGGGAAAATCATTTATCCCCATGTTGATTGGGACCGGTTGTGGCGTGCCGGGTGTTATGGCGAGCCGCACCATCGAAAATGACAGAGACCGAAAGATGACAATTATGACGACAACATTTATTCCATGTAGTGCAAAACTTCCAATCATTGCATTGATTGCAGGCGCTTTCTTTGACAATGCAGGTTGGGTTTCATGGAGTGCATACTTCATCGGTGTTGCGGCAATTGTCTGTTCCGGTATTATTCTTAAGAAGACAAAGGCGTTCGCGGGAGATCCGGCGCCGTTCGTTATGGAACTTCCGGCATACCACTGGCCTACACTCGAAAGTGTACTTCGCAGCATGTGGGAGCGAGGTTGGTCTTTTATCAAAAAGGCGGGAACCATCATTTTGCTTTCGACAATCGTGTTGTGGTTCCTGATGAGTTTCGGATGGACAGATGGCGGCTTTGGAATGCTTGAAGCTGAGCAGTTGAATGCCAGCGTCCTGGCTAAGATTGGTTCAGCGATTGCCTGGATTTTCACACCTCTTGGATGGACACAGGCTGGTGAAGGATGGAAGATGGCAGTTGCAGCCGTTACAGGTTTGATTGCAAAGGAAAATGTCGTAGCGACCTTTGGTATGTTGTATGGCTTTGCAGAGGTGGCAGAAGATGGAACAGAAGTCTGGGGAAGTTTGCAGGCGGTGATGACACCTATCGCTTCCTACGGATTCTTGGTATTCAACCTCTTGTGTGCACCTTGTTTTGCAGCTATGGGTGCTATTAAGCGTGAAATGAACAATAAGAAGTGGTTCTGGTTTGCCATTGGATATCAATGTGTGTTAGCATATATTGTAGCGATGTGTGTATACCAAGTGGGAACACTGTTGGTGGCAGGTACTTTTGGATTTGGAACAGTCGTTGCGATTGCGTTTATTATAGGTTTCTTTTACCTCTTGTTCCGCAAGGATAGATATGCAGCGATAAACAAATAGTGATTTGTTTGAGGTGATAACATGGGGACATTTATTGTACTACTCATTCTTATTGTAATCGTGAGTGCGATTATTAAGAGCCTGATTAAAAAGAAAAAAATGGGTGGGGGTTGTTCCGGATGCAGCAGTTGCTCATGCGGATGCAGCGGATGCGGCAACACCACTGAAAAATAACAAGATACATCTCTTTTCTTAAATACATAAAATGATACAAAAATACCAGCATGGTTTCTTGCCAGTGCTGGTGTTTTTGTGTATGATGTAAAAAGTATCAGGTAATTTTTTCTAGGAGTAGATGATGAAATTTTCGGTGGTTTTGTCAGCCTATAATGTGGAAAACTATATAGAGAAAACACTGCAGTGCTTACTGCAGCAGACCTATCATGATTTTGAAGTGATTCTGGTTGATGATTGTGCCACAGATACAACCGGACAGATTGCAGACCATTATCAGATGAATTTTAAACAGTTGGGTGTACCTTATACCGTGATTCACAAGCCGGAGAATGAAGGTCTTAGTATGGCGCGAAACACAGGTATGGATCATGCAAAAGGGGAGTATGTTTTCTTTTTCGATACGGATGATCTTTTGGAGACAACCATGTTTGAGACCATTGAGAAAGCACTTGGAACAAACAGACCGGATGTATTCATATTTGGTTTTTTTGAAGATTACTATAAGCAGGAAAGTCTGACTTATCGTGTTGAGAAGATGCCGGAGAGTCATTTCTTTTCCAATCAGGAAAGAAAGGAAAGGTTCTATGCAGCATTTCCGTATATTACAAAACTGGAGCAGCAGACAATCTTTGGATACGCGTGGAATAAGGCATACCGATTGGAGTTTTTGAAAGAAAAAAACCTTCGTTTTGATACGGTTACACATATTGAAGATGTGCTGTTTAATATTGGCGTGGCAAAAAATATGCAGTCAATGCAAACAGTCCCATATATGCTTTATCATTATTGCAATCGCGGACAGGTGCGGTTGACAGGTAAGTATTTGCCACAGTATTTTGAGTTGCAAAAGCGCAGATTTGAAGAGTTTTTATCAATGCAGCAGGAAAAGATTTCTGTGTGCCGTCGGAGACCCGGTGAGATGGACGAGACAGGGATACAAACATGGGAGCAAGACTTGATGGGAGCGATGGCAGGAGCATATTTTCGCGCGTTTCAGTCGTTTATGGTAAGGGAGATTGCCCATGGTACACCGAAGCGGCAGATTATGCAGAAAGCAAACGCAGAGACGGAGGGGATACTCTATCAGCAACTTTGCAAGTCATTGTCACAGGAGGGAAAGGTTGCAAAGATTCTGTATCGGCCATTAGCAGATGGGCGAATAAATGTGGCATATACGAGAGCAAAATTTATTTGCTTTGTGCAGAGACATTTTCCGGGGCTGTTTGCAAAATTAAAGCAAAACCGATAGAGGGAGTAGAACAGTGAAAGTAAGTATCATCACAACTTTTTATCATGGAAATGCATATATGGACCAGTATGTTGCCGCAATTCGTGCAAATCAGCGGCATATGAATTTGGGGGACGAACTGGAAGCCGTTATCGTAAATGACAGTCCGGATGAGCCGGTGCAGTTGCCGGTGGATGGAAGCAGTTGCAATATCTGGGTGTTTGAACAGAAGAAAAATGGTGGTATTCACCGTGCGCGTGTCCGAGGGTTGCAGGAGTGCAAAGGCGAATATGTCATGTTTCTTGATCAGGACGATTTGATAGCGGAGGATGCTATCGCTAAGCATGTCGAAAGAATCAAGTTATGGAAAAAACAGATGGCGATGGCGAATGCAAACAGTCCCATGGTTCGAGGCACTTATTTGGAACAGTTGGTATTGTATCCGGTTAGTGTTTCCAACGCATATTTAGAACAGGCGGACGGCAGCAAAGTTTTGTGGTATCGCAGTGATTATCACAAGCATAAAGTAGTAGATTATAAGACATATTTAAAGGTGGGGGTGCAGATCATTTCACCGGGACAGTGTCTGGTGCCCAAAAAGATGATACCGCCGATTTGGCAGACAAAGATTTGTAAGAAAAATGGTGCGGACGATTACTATTTGTGGTTGTTGTTGCTGGCAGATTGTGTGCCGTTTACCATGTTGGATGAACCGCTTTATATTCATAAATACACGGGGGAGAATTTGTCCTCTGACACGAAGAAAATGGACAATTCAACCTATGAATTCATAGAATACCTGAAGGAGGGTTCCGGGGTTTCAAAAAAGGATGTTGCAACTTTGGAGCGGATGACGAAGTATAAGGATGATTTTCGGAATGGCGGTGCAGGTACAAAACTCTTGACGACCTGTCGCAATTTGGACATCTTTATAGCGAACGCGATATTTAAAATTCGCTCAAAAACACCATATGGATTTAATCGATAGAATATAGTTGAAAGATGCGGACAAATTGTGCTATAATCGGCACAGGTAAAGAAGGAAAAGAGGGATGGCAAATGACAGAAACAGGATTTTGGATTTTCTTTATTTTGATTATATTATTGGTTGTGATTGTTGCAGTCGTGACCGTTGTATCGGCAGTATCCGGAGCGACGGCTGCTATTGTTGACGACGAGGAGAGCGAAGAAGAAGTGTAATGCAAGAAAGTGAGTTCCCTGTGGGCTCGCTTTTTTATTTCGTGTAGAAAAGGAAAAAGTATGAAAATAAAAGTAATGGTTGCAATGCATAAACCTTACGAGGTTCCGACGGATGAAATGTATTTGCCACTACATGTCGGCGCGGAAGGAAAAGAACCAATCGGTGATATACAGGGGGACAACAGCGGGGAGCATATTTCAGATAAGAATGCGTCGTACTGTGAATTGACAGGACTGTATTGGGCATGGAAAAATCTTCAGGCGGATGCTGTTGGGCTGGTGCACTATCGCAGATACTTCAAGGGAAGACAGAAAGGCGAAACGAAAATGCAGCAAGTGCTCACACTGGAAGAGGCGCAGGATATTTTTTCGGAGAATGACATCATTGTTCCAAACAAAAGGAAGTATTATATTGAGTCACTGTACTCACACTATGGACATACATTTGATGTGAAGCATTTGGATGTAGCACGCGAAATCATTGCGAAGAAGTATCCAAAGTATTTGCCGGCTTGTGTTGCAGCGTATTCTTGCACATGGGGATATATGTTTAATATGTGCATCATGAAAAAAGAGTATTTGGATGCGTACTGTGAATGGCTGTTTACTATTTTGGATGAGCTGGAGAAGGAACTGAAGGCGATAGGCGAGCTGGAGAAATTATCTGCTTTTGAGGCCAGGCTCTATGGACGCGTCAGTGAGATTTTGTTTAATGTGTGGATTCGATATATGCTGGAACAAAACGATGCACCTCGTATCAAAGAAGTGCCAACTATGCATATGGAATCCATCAACTGGTGGAAAAAGGGGACTGCTTTTTTGCAGGCGAAGTTTTTTGGGAAGAAATATGACAAGAGTTTCTAATGAATGTAATGTGTTGACTTTTTAGGCCTTTGTCTATAAAATATAAAGATATTAGAAAAAGCTATGAAGAAGAGGAGTACACATACACGAGTCTCAGAGAGAATGGTTCGCAGGCTGAAAGACCATTTGATATACGATATGTGGAAGGTTGCTTTGGAGCCGGTGTAAGCCCGTGTCGTCCGCGTTAAGGATAAGATGAGAAAACCGCAAGGTGGTACCGCGTATTTCGCCCTATGCATGTATTTGCACAGGGCGTTTTTTAATGAAAGGAAGCACACAATGAGTAGAGAATTAGCGAAAACTTATGATCCAAGTGGATTGGAAGACAGACTTTATCAGAAGTGGGAGGAAAATGGATATTTCCATGCTGAAGTAGACCGTAGCAAGAAACCATTTACGATTGTAATGCCACCTCCAAACATTACAGGTCAGTTGCATATGGGACACGCGTTGGACAATACAATGCAGGACATTTTGATTCGTTATAAAAGAATGCAGGGCTACAATGCACTCTGGCAGCCGGGTACGGACCACGCCGCAATTGCGACAGAAGTAAAGGTTATCGAGCATTTGAAAGAGCAGGGAATTGATAAGGACGAGCTTGGCCGCGAAGGTTTTCTGGAAAAATGTTGGGATTGGAGAGAGGAATACGGTGGACGTATCATCAAGCAGTTGAAGCGAATGGGTTCTTCGGCTGACTGGGAGAGAGAGCGATTTACAATGGATGAAGGCTGCTCGAAGGCAGTTGAGGAAGTATTCGTAAAACTTTTTGATGAGGGATATATTTACAAAGGAAATCGCATCATCAACTGGTGTCCAATCTGCCAGACATCGATTTCCGATGCTGAGGTGGTGCATGTAGAGCAGGCAGGACATTTCTGGCATATGAAGTACGAGATTGTCGGTGAGCCGGGAAGATATGTTGAGTTTGCTACGACACGTCCGGAGACAATGATGGGCGATACAGCGGTGGCGGTTAATCCGGCGGATGAGAGATATCAGGATATCATTGGAAAGACAGTGATGCTTCCATTTGTAAATCGAGAGATTCCTATTATTGCAGACGAGTATGTTGACATGGAATTCGGTACCGGTGTTGTAAAGATTACACCGGCGCATGACCCGAACGATTTTGAGGTTGGAAAGAGACATGACTTGCCGATAATCAACATTATGAATGATGATGCTACCATCAATGCAAACGGCGGTGAGTTTGAGGGAATGGATCGATATGAGGCCCGTAAACTGGTTGTCAAAAAGATGGATGAGTTGGGGCTGCTTGTTCGCATTGAAGATCATGTGCACAACGTTGGTACACATGATCGTTGTAAGACTACAGTAGAACCGATGGTAAAACCACAGTGGTTTGTTGCAATGGAAGAATTGGCAAAGCCTGCCATCGAGGCTATTCACAACGGTGATTTGAAGTTTGTGCCAAAGAACTACGACAAGACCTATTTACACTGGCTGGAGAACATTCGTGACTGGTGCATCTCGAGACAGTTATGGTGGGGACATCGCATTCCGGCTTATTATTGTGCTGAATGTGGTGAGACTGTTGTTGCAAGGGAGGCTGATGCTCCTACAAAGTGCCCTAAGTGTGGATGCACACATATGAAGCAGGATGAGGATACCTTAGATACCTGGTTCTCCTCAGCGCTCTGGCCATTCTCTACGTTGGGTTGGCCGGACAATACAGAAGATTTGGATTATTTCTATCCGACAGATGTCCTTGTCACAGGGTATGACATCATCTTCTTCTGGGTTGTTCGTATGGTTTTTTCCGGCTATGCGCACACAGACAAGTCACCATTCCATACGGTACTGATTCATGGTTTGGTGCGTGATGACAAGGGGCGCAAGATGAGCAAGTCTCTTGGAAATGGCATTGACCCGCTTGAGGTGATTGACAAATATGGTGCAGATGCGCTCAGGCTCACACTCATCACAGGAAATGCGCCAGGAAATGATATGCGTTTTTATTGGGAACGCGTGGAAAATAGCCGCAATTTTGCAAACAAGGTTTGGAACGCTTCCCGCTTCATCATGATGAACCTTGAGGGCGTCGATGTGACAGCTCCAAAGGAAGAGGAATTGGCGGTTGCTGATAAGTGGATTTTGTCGCAGGTAAATACATTGGCAAAAGATGTTACGGAGAATATGGATAAATACGAACTCGGTATTGCGGTTCAGAAGGTATACGACTTTATCTGGGATGAGTTCTGCGACTGGTACATCGAGATTGTGAAACCGCGCATGTACAATAAAGAGAACGACATGGTGTCTGCGAATGCAGCGCTTTGGACATTGAAGACAGTGCTTACAGATGCGCTCAAGTTGTTGCATCCGTTTATGCCGTTCATCACGGAGGAGATTTTCTGCACACTTCATCCTGAGGAAGAGACGATCATGCTTTCGCAGTGGCCTGTATTTACGGAAAAGAGAAGTTTCCCTGCGGCGGAGGATAAGATTGCGAGAGCAAAGGATTTGGTACGCGGAATGCGAAACCTTCGTACCGACATGGATGTCCCACCAAGCAGAAAGGCTAAGATTATTATTACTTCGGATTCCGAGGATGTCAGAACGACATTCGCCGTCATCCGTGAGACGTACCAGGCACTCGCCGGTGCGAGCGAGGTAGTGGTTCAGGCGGGAAAAGATGGAATTTCAGAAGATGCCGTATCGGTAGTGATTCCGGATGCAGTACTCTACATTCCTTTGGAAGACTTGGTAGATTTTGAAAAAGAAAAAGAGAGACTTACCAAAGAAAAAGAGAAACTCGAGAAAGAATTGAGCCGTTCCAGAGGGATGCTTTCAAATGAAAAATTCCTCAGCAAAGCACCGGTGGAAAAGGTTGCAGAGGAGAGAACTAAGATGGAGAAATACCTGCAAATGATGGACGAAGTTACAGCTCGCCTGGAGCAAATGAAATAGGGAGGAGATTGATTATGAAGCAAGAGACAATAAATGAAATTTTGAGTAAAGTGGATCACACTCTGCTCCGCGTTGACAGCACTTGGGAGGAAATCAAGGAGATTCTTGACGATGCAATGAAATTCAATACAGCGTCTGCTTGTATTCCCGCTTCTTTTGTAAAACAGGCAGCAGAGTATGTAGATGGGAAATTGCCAATCTGTACCGTGATTGGTTTTCCGACAGGTTATTCGACAACAGCGACAAAGTGCTTTGAGGCGAATGATGCAGTAGATAACGGTGCGACAGAGATTGATATGGTGATCAATGTCGGATGGGCAAAGGAAGGTCGTTTTGAGGATATTCTTGAGGAAATCAATGAAGTGAAGACAGCGTGCAGAGGACAACTTCTCAAGGTGATTATTGAGACATGCCTTTTGACAGAAGAAGAAATTATCGCCCTGTGTGACGTGGTATCGCGTTCAGATGCGGACTATATCAAGACATCTACCGGATTTTCAACAGCGGGAGCAACATTCTCAGATGTGAAGATTATGGCAGAACATGTGACAGAGGGAACATTGATCAAAGCAGCAGGTGGAATTCAATCATTGGAAGATGCGGAGGAGTTCCTGAAACTTGGCGCAAGCAGATTGGGTACAAGCAAGGTGATTGCTGCAGCAAAAATTAACAATATCAGAAAAAGGTGGTAATTTTCTGAAAATAATAGTAAAATGAAAATAATACTATTACTTTAAGAGGGCAAATGGATGGCTGTCGAATTAAAACCTTATTCGAAAATACCAAAATTCAAGATTGACGGAAGAGGAATGTTTGCCACAATCCGTATTGTGTCCCCCGGACCGGGAGAAGAACGACCAGACTATACAGTATCACAAATGATGGCACTGATAAATCAAGCAGGCATTGTTTATGGTATTGATGAGAGCATGGTTTCTTCGTTGTGCACAGACACTACATTTGATTCGGATGTTGTCATAGCTACCGGGAAGGCGCCTACTGAAGGCGCAAACGGTTACTACGAGTATCATTTTGAACAGGAGTTTTCGAACAAACCTACCATCCGTCCTGACGGTTCTGCAGATTTCCTTAGTATCAAGGTGATTGAGGTGGTCCATGAGGATGACCTGATTGCTACTTACCATCCTTCCGTACCGGGACAGGCGGGGATGAGTGTGCGCGGAACAGACATAGAGCCGAGACCGGTTCGCGATATGCCTCCGATGGGTGGCCGCGGATTCCGACGCAGCGAAGATAATTTGAGTTATTATGCAGATATGGATGGCAAGATTGCTTTGCAAGGCAGTCGCATCCTTATCTCGCCGGTTTATGAGATTGACCATGATGCGGATATGACCGTGGGCAACATTGATTTCAAGGGCGATGTTGTGATTCATGGCGGTGTCAAACACGGTATTTATATTCATGCGACGGGTTCTATTACCATCGATGGTCTGGTGGAACACTGCGAGATGAAGGCCGGAAAGGATATTTATTTACTCAGCGGTGTCAAGGGCGGAGAGCGCACCAGCATCCATGCAGACGGATCGATTACCGCCGAGTTTATAGAATATGCGATTGTATCCTGCAAAGGGAATTTGCGCGCAGATGTTTTGTTTAACTGCCTGGTTAATTGTGAATCACGAATTATCACCACTGTGGGAAAGCATTCCGCAATTATTGGTGGTCGTGTTACTGCGGTGCAGGGGTTGTCGACGTTGAGTGCAGGCAACAAATTCGGAACCGTTACAAAGGTTATCGTGGGAATTGACGACGATATCAACAAAGAAATTTCTGTACTGTCGGACAAGATTGCGGCAATAGATAAAAATATAGCAAAAATCAAAAAAGGGATTGAGGACTTTGACGCCATTGCATCAAAGAAGGGGACTTCCTACAAGGAGAATCCGAGACGTATGCAGTTGTTGCGAATTAAGATTCGCGATGAAGCGGCGGTGGCAGAAGATCGGGTTCGATTAGAAGAGTTACAAAATATTGTGGATAAGGGCAAACACGCCACTGTGAAAGTATATGATACCGTTTATGCAGGGGTATCAGTGCGTATTTCTGAGCAGTATATCCAGATGTCCGATTATCAGAAAAGAGTAGAGTTTATCAAGACGGATACGGGTATTCGTATGGAAGTTTTGGAAGAGTCGGTTCCAGAAGAATAATCGTGACACGTTCCGACGAATTTTACGAAATGACTATGTTAAAATATGTCAGACATAGGAGGTTACTATGATAGATTTTGAAGAAGAATTAAAGAACTTCACACCATGTATGGAAGTGGAAGAAGCAGAAACTGAGATACAACGAAGAGATTTGACAGATATGACAGATATATTGCGTCAGATGACACAGCAGACCGACAGACGATAGGAGCAGGTATGGAGTGTTACAGATGTGGTACGATTGTGGACAATGAGACAGTGTGTCCGCATTGTGGTAGTAATATAAAAGTATACCGTGAGATATTGGACAAGTCAGACCTTTTATACAATCAGGGTTTGAAGCAGGCGCAGGTCAGAGACTTGTCAGGTGCGGTTGCCAGTTTGAAGGAAGCTCTTCGATACAACAAATACAATACAAAGGCCCGCAACTTACTCGGATTAGTTTATTTTGAAATCGGTGAGATTGTGATGGCGCTCAGTGAGTGGGTGATCAGCAAGAATCTCGAACCTGTGAATGAATTGGCAGACAAATATCTGGGTGAAATACAGAATACACCGGGTATGCTGGATAAACTGAATCAAACGACAAAGAAATATAATCAGGCGTTGCAGTATTGTACAAAGGGTAGTCGGGACTTGGCGGTTATTCAGTTGCGCAAAGTCTTGAATATGAATTCTAATTTTGTGGCGGGACATCAACTCTTGGCGCTTCTTTATATTCAGGATGGCAAGTATAATGATGCGCGAAAAGAATTATCGGCTGCGGGCAGGATTGATGTCAGAAATGTTGTGACACTTCGCTATTCAAAAGAAGTGCGTGAACGACTGAAAGAACAAAGCCAGAGCAAAAAGAAAAAGAAGAATGACATGGTGTCATTTCAGGATGGAAACGATACGGTGATGATGCCAACGAGTTCATTCCGTGATATGTTAGACAGTTCGAGAACTAGTATTGTAAATATACTGACGGGTCTTGCGCTTGGTCTGCTGATTTGCTTTTTCCTGATCGTACCGACAGTAAAACAAAACGCATCCGAGAAAGCGGCGGCTACGTTGATTGACACAAATGAAGAATTGAATAACAGCAGTTCCAATGTGAGTCAGTTAAAGAAAAAAGTAGACAGCCTGCAGGCGGAACTGGACCAATATACAGGGAAAGCAGACGCCGTGAATTCCTATGAACAATTAATGGTTGCGAAGGAAGCCCATGATAGTGGGGACTTGGAGAAAGCAGGGGAAGCCATCGACAAAGTGAATCGTGATTTGCTCTCTGAAAAAGGGCAGGCACAGTACGATATGATTCACGAGGCAGTATATACCGTAATTCTTGGTAATTTGATGCAGGAGGCAAATCAGGCATTTGGTGCCGAGGAATATGATAAAGCGATAGAGTCTTATACGCAGATTATCAATATCGAGGAAGATTACGGTGAGGGGGCAGCGCTCTTTAATCTGGCGGAGTGCCAGTGGAAACTGTCAAAGCGGGATGATGCAATCAAATCTTACAAGCGCGTGATTGAATTACATCCAAGCGGAACGTTATCGACACAGGCGAGACAACGCCTGACGGAAACAGGGACCACAGACGACATTGATGAAGGGGATGTCACCGGAGGAGAGGCTGCGGGCGAAGAACCGAATGGTGAAAACGCAGAAGAATAGAATATTGATTACGAAAGACGCATGAGAGAAATTCTCCATGCGTCTTTTTATGTGCAAGGAGGTAAAGATGGAATTTAATTTTGAGATTCAAGAAGGAAAACTGAGAGTCTGTGTTCCGCGGGAGTTGGATCACCATATGGCGACACAGTTAAAGGAGGAAGCAGATTTGCTGATTGATACGTATCATGTAAAGCGATTGGTGTTTGATTTTTCAAATACAGAATTTATGGACAGTTCCGGTATTGGCGTTTTGATTGGGCGCAGCCGGAATCTTGGTTTGGTCGGTGGACAAGTGATTGCGACAAATCTGAGCCCTCGTGTGGAACAGATTTTTCGCTTGTCGGGCTTACATCAAATTATCACCGTGAAGTCGGAAGAGTAGGAGGAGAAAAATGGAGAATCATATTACAGTGACTTTTGACGCAATTTCATCGAATGAGGCGTTTGCAAGGATGGTGGTGTCGGCATTTATGGTGGGGGCGAACCCTACGGTAGAGGAGATGACAGATGTGAAGACAGCCGTCTCGGAGGCTGTGACAAATGCGATTATTCATGGATACGAAAACACAAAGGGGAGCGTGACAATGACATGCGCGATGGAGGACTCTGCGCTGACGATCTTTATTCAGGATTATGGACGGGGAATGGAGGACGTACATAAGGCAAGAGAACCGTTTTATACAACAAGGCCAGAATTGGAACGCTCGGGGCTGGGCTTTGTTTTTATGGAAACCTTTATGGATGGACTGGAAGTGACGTCGCGCCCGGGACAGGGGACCACTGTTGTAATGAAAAAAATCCTGAAGGAAGTCTGACATGATGCAACTTGAAGAGAGAATCACGCAGGCGCACCAGGGAGATAAAGAAGCAAGGGATCAACTGATTCTCGACAATATACCACTTGTATGGAGTATGGTGGGTAGATTCCGCTATGCAAACCGTGATAAGGACGAATTGTTTCAAATTGGCATGGTGGGACTGATGCAGGCGGTTGACCGCTTTGATGTGAGTTATGGCGTGCAGTTTTCAACGTATGCGGTGCCGATGATAATCGGAGAAATCAGACGATTTTTGCGCGATGACAGTTTGGTGAAGGTAACACGCTCCATCGTTGAACATAGAAAAAATATACGCGCACTTTTGGAGGAGACGCCGGGACTTTCTGTGGAGGAGATTGCAAAGAGGACAGGTCTGGAAACAGAAGATATCATTTTGGCGATGGAAAGTGACCGACCGGTCGAGTCGATTTACGAGCCGATATATGATTCGGGGGGAAGCCGGGTGTTGCTGGTGGACCAGTTAAAACAACAGGATAAACCAATTGAGGAATCCGTTATGGAAAAGGAAATGCTTGCGCAGGCATTTGCAAAACTGGATGACAAAGAGAGCAGAATGATACGCATGCGTTTTTATGAGAATAAGACACAGACAGAGGTCGGCAAGATTCTGGATATGACACAGGTACAGGTCTCCCGAATGGAGAAAAAGATTCTTCTGAAAATGAGGATGGGAATACAATAAATGCCTTGTAAATAAAGCGTTTAAGAGGTAAGATAGAAACAGTATATTTTGAGAGTTTCAGTGCTTTTATAGATTTGTGGGATGAGGAGACGAGAAATGAACTGGATGAAGAAACATAAGAAAATCTGCATATTTATTGGTGTTCTGATTGTTATTGTGGCAGGGATTGTTATTTTTGTTGCTGCCGGAAAGAAAGACGAGGAAAAGGTAGAGCAGGAGACGACGACAGTAGAGAAGAGAACATTGATGAGAAGTATTTCCGCTACCGGTAATTTTGTTGCTGCGGACGAAGATAAGGTGACATCCGAGACAACGGGGGTCGAGGTGCTGGCTGTCAATGTGGAGATTGGAGATACTGTCGCAGAAGGTGATGTCATTTGTGTCTTGGATGCGGAGGACTTGAAGGAAAGTTTGGCAGATGCGGAGGAGAGTTTGCAAGATACAAAGGAACAGGAAAGCAGGGTAAAGGACAGCGCAAAACGAAATCTGGACCAGGCAGTGGCAGATCGGGATGCCGATATTCGTAAAGTGGATGAGGACATAGCAGATGCGAAGGCTGACTGGGATGCGGCAGAGATGGATTACAACGAATCGGCTGCTATTTATAATGATGCAGTTGCAGATATGGAAGCAATCACAGATCATACATCCAATGCCTATGTCAATGCAAAGGCACAGGTGACTGCAGCAAAACGACAGATGGATGCGGACCGCAGGACAGCGGATGCGTACAAAGAGCGCTATGAGGAACTGCTTGCACAGCGCAATGATGATATAAAGCGAATTCAGGATAATTATAAAACACAGGAGGATAATTATTACGAGCAGATGAATTCGACAAAGTCAATGGCGGATGGTCAGCAGGAACGCATCGACCAACTGAATGACCAGATTGCAGGGGCGGTTGTCTGTGCTCCGCGCGGTGGACTTGTCACCGCTGTCAATGTGGCAGTCGGCGATCGTTACAATGGCAATGTGATTGCTGTGATTGACAATGTGGAATCTTTTGACATTACGACCGAAATTGGCGAGTTTGATATCAACAATGTTGAGGTGGGACAGAAGGTCATCATCAAAACCAATGCGACAGGAGACGATGAACTGGAGGGTGTTGTCAAGAAGGTTTCGCCAATAGCGACAGGTCAAGGCGGAGGCGATATTGCCAGCGAGTTTGGACTCGATGTGGAAAGTATGTTGGAACAGAGCGGAGCATCCGGTTTTACAGGCGCGTCTGATGACGTCACCTTTACGGTTACTATTTCCGTGAAAACACCATGTGACAAACTCCGGATTGGCATGACCGCAAAAATAAACATCGTGCTGCAGGAGAATAAGGACGTGCTTTCCTTGCCATACAATGCTGTGCAGACAGAGGATGATGAAACATATTTTGTCTGCAAGGTGACGGGTATAGATGAGGAAGGTAAGTACAAGACGAAAAAAATCAAAGTTGTCAAGGGAATCGAGAGTGACTACTATACAGAGATTATAGATTCAGATCTTAAGATAGGCGACACAATTTTGTTGCCACCTGCAGAGAAAGGCACCAGTTTGGAGGATATGATTAACAGCTCATCCTCTATGGGAGGTTTATAATGGAAAAGACAATCATAGAACTTAAAGATATTTATAAGCGGTTCTATATTGGCACTCCGAATGAACTTGAGGTACTGCACGGCATTTCCCTGACCGTATCAGAGGGGGAATTTGTATCCGTAGTCGGGGCATCCGGTTCCGGCAAATCCACCTTGATGAACATCATCGGGGCATTGGACAGACCGACGAAGGGACAGTACATCTTAGACGGTGTGGATGTCATTGCGGCAAAAGACAAAGAATTATCCGGCATTCGTAACCGCAAGATAGGATTTGTTTTTCAAACGTACAATCTGATTTCAAAGACAACAGCGCTGAAGAATGTCGAGATGCCGATGCTGTATGCGGGGATTACCGGAAGGCAGCGTGTGGAACGCGCAAAGAAATTGCTGACACTGGTAGAGATGGAAGATCGTATGCGTCATTTGCCGGAAGAGTTATCAGGTGGACAAAAGCAACGTGTTGCGATTGCGCGCGCGATGGCAAACAACCCGGCGATTATTCTCGCGGATGAGCCGACAGGTGCTCTGGATTCCAAGACCGGTCGAAAGGTTATGGATTTGTTCCACAAGTTACATGATGAGGAAGGAAAGACAATTGTACTCATCACACACTCGCCGGAATTGGCGGAAGAAACAGAACGCATCATTACCATAAAGGACGGTTGTATTATCGATGAACGAAGGGGGGCAGGACGATGACGATGTTATATGAAAATATTCGTTTGGCTCTGTTCAGTTTGCGTGCAAACAAAATGCGAGCACTGCTCACGATGCTGGGGATCATCATCGGGATAGGATCGGTTATCGCCATTATGACAGTTGGTGATTCGATTACATACACGGTGACGGAATCTATGAGTTCTATGGGTGTCAACAACATTACTGTGATGGTGCAGGAACGAAAAGAGGAGGAGACTTCTGAGTTTGGCTTGATGTGGGCCGAGGATGAGGACGCAAAACAGCCAAAACCGGAGGACTATATAACGACGGATATGTTGCGCCAGTTGCAGGCGACATACCCGGAACTGATATCGGCATTTTCGATTACGGAAAGTGTTGGAACCGGCGAAGTGCAACAGGGAAAGATAACCGAGAAGGTCAATGTAAATGGCGCATCTTTGGGTTATTTCCTTGCGAATGATGTCGAACTTCTCGCGGGAGCTTTCTTTAGTGAGAAGGAATTGCAAGAGGGAGCGATGGTGGCATTGATTTCTGAGAACGCGATTGATGAGCTGTTTGACGGCGATCCGGAAGCAGCAGTCGGTCAGTATGTCACTGTCTGTGTAGATAAAAAATACTATAACTTTATCATCGAGGGTGTCTATGAAGAGAAGGATGACCCGAGTATGAGCGTGTATACATATCTCTTGAATGGAGACGCGACCAGCTTTTATATTCCGCTTCACACGGCACAAGCAATCACCCATACATCAGGATATCAAATGCTCACGGCAGTCGTGTCACCCGATGCAAACCCGGACGATTGCGCGAAGCAGATAGAATCTTTTTTTCAAAATATCTATCGCAATAATGCAAATTTTGAGGTGAGTGCGCAAAGTTTGTCTGCGATGGTTTCTATCACAGAAAAACTGATGAATACCATCACGACAGCGATTGCCATCATCGGCGGAATTGCACTTATAGTAGGCGGTATCGGCGTTATGAATATCATGTTGGTATCGATCACCGAGAGAACGAGGGAGATTGGCACGAGAAAAGCGCTGGGCGCACCGAACAGTTCGATTCGCATACAGTTTATTATTGAGTCGATTGTGATTTGTGTGATTGGCGGCGTCATCGGTATTGCACTTGGTTGTGTCGGCGGTATTGCTGCGGCAAAATTTATTGGAGCGGAAGCAACGCCATCAATCCAAAGTATTGTTATATCACTGGGATTTTCAATGGCGATAGGAGTGTTCTTTGGATATTACCCTGCAAACAAAGCAGCGAAATTGAACCCAATCGACGCATTGAGATACGAATAAGGAGAATGACATGTACAGAGAGATAGCAAAGTTGATTATGTATGGAGATATGGAGGGCAACAGCATTCTATATCAGCTCGGTGAAGTTTTTCGCAATTATGAGATGAAGACCCGCAGCAAATCTGAATTGCTGCAGGATATGCATAGTCTGGTAAAGCGCATGCTCTTGGTGGCTACCGATTATGGATTTGATGAGAATATTTGGCATAACTATCTGACATTTTATCTGGTGACAAACGAGAACCCGTTTAGCATTACCTGTGAGAAGGTGGGGGCAAACAAAGGAAGTGTCAATCATTTTGCGATGAATGATTTTGCAGTTTTCCGGGAACTGTTTGATTTTGATTTTGAGCCAATTGAAAAAGATCTTGGGACGGATTGCTTTTCACACCTCTCTGATTATAAAGCCATTGGAAAAAAGGAATTGATGTACAACAAGAGTGTCAGTGAGAAGATTATTGCACTCAGCGCTGAGTTGGAAAAGGCGAAGGGAGTCGAAGACTTCTTTGACGCGGTCACAAACTTCTACAAAGACTATGGTGTCGGCATGTTTGGTTTGAACAAGGCATTTCGCATTTGTGAGAAGACATCGGATGTGGTGTCATTTGTTGCGATTAACAATATGGACAAGGTGATGCTCGACGACTTGATTGGTTATGAGATTCAAAAAGAAAAACTGGTTGCAAACACAAAGGCATTTGTGGAGGGGCGTGCTGCGAATAATGTATTACTTTTTGGCGATAGTGGTACCGGGAAATCGACAAGCATCAAAGCGATTGTGAACGAATTCTATCCACAGGGACTGCGCATGATTGAGATTTATAAACATCAGTTTAAAGATTTGTCGAACGTGATAGCGCAGATTAAAAATCGCAACTATAAGTTTATTATCTATATGGATGATTTATCTTTTGAGGAGTTTGAGATTGAGTATAAATTCTTAAAAGCTGTCATTGAGGGCGGTGTTGAGACAAAACCGGATAATATTTTGATTTATGCGACAAGCAATCGACGCCATTTGATCAAAGAGACTTGGAGCGATCGAAATGATGTTGAGGTCAGCAATGGTATGCATCGTTCGGATACGATGGAGGAGAAACTTTCACTGGTAAACCGTTTCGGTGTGACAATCAATTATTCGAAACCGAGTCAGAAAGAGTACTTCCATATTGTGGTTTCGTTGGCGCGTAAACAGGGCGTCTCACCGGAGCAGATGAGCGATGAGGAATTGAAGGCCGAGGCAAACAAATGGGAACTCAGCCATGGAGGCATATCGGGACGAACAGCGCAGCAGTTCATCAATTATGTGCTGGGCACACTTGCAATAGATTAAGCCTCAGACAGGTATCGTATGGGAGAAATGTACTATGGAAAAAATCAACCTCTTTTTAGTTGAACTGACACCGGAGCAATTCAATATTTTGTTGCACGCATTGCAAATTGTCGGAATCTCTGTGTCAATCATCGGCATTATTGTGATTTTGCAGAAGGAACAAAGCAAGGCGGCAACCTATCTTATGATGTCAAACGCTGCCTGTGCGAATCTCAACTGTGCTTATTTGATACTCCTCGAGGCCGGGAGTTATGAGGGGCTGAGTTCTGCCTACAAGATGGAATATATTTCAGTCTCCCTGTTTTTCTATTTTTTTATCCTGTTTATTATGGAGTATCAACAATTGCCGTTTTCGCGCATCTTTGCTATCGGATGGCCAGTTTTTGAACTTGTTGAGATTCCACAGATGTGGATGAAGGATGTCGTGTTTGTCGCACAGGAACTGGAGAAGACGGCGCAAGATAAGATGGAAGGCGTGAGAAAGTTCGGTGAACTTAGTGAGAGTTGGATGGGTGATATGTACGCGTCCATAGACAGCGATCTGGGACTGTACCAAGTCAATATGGAAGGCGGTATCTTGTTTCAGATTCGTATGGGAGGTTTGTCTGTAGTCCTTCTGGTACTGTTGATTATCACGATTTGCCGGTTCATAAAGATGGAAAATAAGACGGAGCGGCATAATCTTGGGCACCTGATTGGCGCGCAGAGTATTCTGCTTTTTGTGCTTGTATTCAGTTTTAAGACAAGGAATGCCTATGATATCGTTCCAATCGCATCAGCGCTTGTTATATGTGCAATGACACTGAGCGTTATGGTTGGTGAGTTCTTTACCGTGACGGACCGCGGAAGAGATTGGGTATTTGAACATATCGACGATGTGTTTTTGATTGCAGATGACCAGTATGGCTATTTGGACGCAAATACCTACGCGAAAGAATTGTTCCCGCAGTTGCGGCATTATCATAAAAATCAGATTCTGCCCGGCGAGGTCTTGCATTTGTTTTTGAGAGCAGACGATGAGGTGGTGATTGGCGACCGTTATTACAATCGGAAGGTTGCAACACTCTATCAAAAAGAAAAGCGAAAGAAGAAAGTGGCGGGCTATAGTCTGATTTTGATTGATATGACGAAGCAATATCAGTTGGTGGAAGAAGCAGAGGCGGCGAATGAATCAAAGTCGGCATTTTTGTCAAATATGTCACATGAGATTCGCACACCGATGAATGCGATTGTCGGGATGACGGAGATGATGTTGCGAAGTGATTTGACAGAGGAACAGCAGGGATATCTTTTTAACATCAAAAACTCAGGAGAAGCCTTACTTACCATCATCAACGACATTCTGGATTTTTCTAAGATTGAGTCAGGCCGTATGGAATTGGTGGAGGAAGAATACGCGCCGATGTCAATGCTCAGCGATTTGGGAATGATGTTTTTGACGCGTATCGGTGAAAAGCCGGTGGAGTTGTTGTTTGACATAGACCCTAAACTTCCGAATAAACTGTATGGTGATTGTCTTCGCGTGCGTCAGGTGCTGATCAATATTTTAAATAATGCAGTGAAGTTTACGGAGGAAGGCTATGTCAAATTGCAGGTTTCTGTTGTAGAGCAATTCGGAGACCAAATGGAGCTGGCGGTTCGTGTTTCGGATTCGGGACAGGGAATCAAGGAAGAAGATTTAGGAAAACTGTTCGCGTCATTTTCACAGGTAGACAGCCGAAGAAACCATTCCAAGGAAGGAACGGGACTGGGCTTATCCATTTGTAAGCAACTCGTTCAAATGATGGGTGGCTCGATTGGCGTAGAAAGTACCTATGGGGAAGGAAGTACATTTTACTTTAACATAAAGCAGAAAGTCGTATCGGATGAGCTGGCAGCATTTCTCCCGGACGAAGTCTTGTGGACAAAGGGAATTCAAGGAAAGGATGAGAGACATCGCGTGAAAGTGGGCGCGTACTTTGCAAATCCGTTGTTGATGGAAAACTTCATGAAGTTGGCGCAGGTTTACGAGGTGGATGTTATTCCGGCGGAGGTGCTTTATCGGGGCGAGAAGAGTGCAGACTTCTTCTTTACGGATTTGGCGAGCTATGAAAAATACACGGAGGAAATGTTGTCGAAGACACTGGAAGAAAACCAGATTTGTGTCCTTCACAATCCGATGTTTGAGTCCCTGCGAGATGAAAAGGTGACAGTGGTGAACAAGCCATTATATTCACTGAATTTCTGTCAGGTCTTAAAGCGGGAACATCAGGTCGGATATGTCCATGCATCGGATGCCCTCGATTTCAAGGCGCCGGATGCGAAGGTTCTCATTGTAGATGACAATAAAATGAACCTGAAGGTGGTAATAGGTCTGCTCTCCCCACTGGATATGCAAATTGAGACGGCGGAGAATGGCAAAGAAGCTGTAGATAAAGTGCAGAAGACGCAATACGATTTGGTGTTTATGGACCATATGATGCCAATTATGGATGGCGTTGAGGCGACGAGGTGTATACGAGAACTGGAAGATGATTACTACAGACAGCTTCCGATTATCGCGTTGACAGCGGATGCGATGTCCGGTGCTAAGGCAGAGTTTTTGGCCGCGGGGATGAATGACTTTGTGGCGAAACCGATAGAGATGAAAGAGATTTCTTCCAAATTAAAACAGTATTTGCCGATGGAAAAAATTATTAAGATGAAAGAGCCTGTGAATATCGAGGGTGAAACAGAGGAGTTACCGGAGATTGCAGGTCTGCATGTGGCAGATGGCGTGAAGTATTCCGGCAGCCGAAAGATGTTTGTCAGCCTTCTCGGTGACTTTTATAAGTTGATTGACAGCAAGTCAAACAAGATAGAAAAATGCTTGGCAGATGGCATGATTCACGACTTTACCATCGAGGTGCATGCGCTGAAAAACACAGCGCGCATGATTGGCGCAACGGAACTATCCGAGATGTTTTTGGAACTGGAAATGCTGGGGAATCAGGAGGAGAGAAAAGCACTTGAAGAAAAGACACCGGAAGTATTAGAATTATATCGTAGTTACAAAGAGATTCTTCGTCCATATGGGGCACTGGATGAAAGTCAATTGGTCGAGGTTGATGCTTCTGTTATCAAAGAATTGTTACAGACGATGGCGGAAGCGATGGATGGTTTTGACCTGGATGGTGTTGACAAGGCTATGGAGGAACTGGAAGGGTATCGCTTGCCGGAGACATGCAGTGACAAGATGGACGAACTTCGTGCGCTGGTTGCTGATGTGGCGATGGAAGATGTGATTCGTGTATGCGGTGAGATGGCAGCATTACTATAGAAGAGGTATGGTTATGAGCAAAGAATACAAGATTGTTATTGTGTCAGAGATTCAGGGATATATGATTATGTCTTTGAAAGACAAGATTTCTGAGGCCGGATATGAAGTGGTGGTCTCTGAGGCAAATGTCAGTGCACTCAGCAAAATCGAAGGGAAAATCGGAGTCTATTTGATTTATGGGGATGAGAGCATCTCGGAAAAGCAGCAGGCGTTGATTTACTTGAAAGACCAGTCGGCAGAACAGAATGTCCCGATTTTTGTCATTGGAAGCAAGGAAGAAAAAGAGGCAATTGTAACCTTGATTCCGGAGCATTTGATACACCGTTTCTTTGAGAGACCAATTAATGTGAATGAATTGGCGGAAGCGTTGGATGAATATATAGAAATGTTTGGGGTCGACCGAAAGAAAAAGATTCTTGTGGTTGACGATTCCGGCGCGATGCTTCGAAATGTGAAGGGATGGCTGGAGGATCACTATCAAGTGATCCTTGCGAATTCCGGAGCCATGGCAATCAAATATTTGGCGACAAATCGCCCGGATTTGGTGCTTTTAGATTATGAGATGCCGGTTGTAGATGGCAAGCAGGTGTTGGAGATGATTCGTACAGAGACCGAATTCTCAGATGTGCCGGTTATTTTTTTGACAAGCAAGGACGACCGTGAAAGTGTGATGGAAGTTATGAAACTAAAACCGGAGGGGTATTTGCTTAAGACAATGGAACCGGCGATGATTATTGCGGAGGTGGATCGTTTCTTTGAAAAACAAAAAGGTAAGAATATGTAAGCCCCAAAAAACGTCATCTTGATTTCTATAGAATAAACAAGTATAATCTAGGAGATTATTTGGAAGAATATAACAAGAAGGAAGACAGTTATGTGTGGAGTTAGTGGATTTATAGGAAGAACCGACGGAAGTATTGATAGAAAAGCTATTCTAAAAGAGATGATGGACAAGATTGAACATCGTGGTCCGGATCAGGAAGGTATGTTTGTGGACGACAAGGTTGCACTTGGATTTCGTCGCTTGAGTATCATCGATTTGGATCATGGAATGCAGCCGATGTTCAACGAAACACAGGATATTGTCATTGTTTTTAATGGTGAGATTTATAATCATTTGGAGTTAAGGGAAGATTTGATTGCGAAGGGTCATGTATTCTCGAATAATGCTGACACGGAGAGTTTGATTCACGGGTACGAGGAGTATGGTGTTGACATCCTAAAAAGAGTCCGTGGAATGTTTGCGTTCGTGATATATGACATGAAAAACGACTTGATTTTTGCAGCGAGAGACTTCTTTGGTATTAAGCCTTTTTATTATACAAATTTAGATGGAAAGTTTATTTTTTCATCCGAGATTAAGAGTATTATTGAGTTCCCGGGAATCAAGCGAGAAGTGAATGAAGCGGCGTTGGAACAGTATTTGTCATTCCAGTACTCTGTTTTGCCGGAGACATTTTTCAAGGGAATTTATCGTTTGCCTGCAGGGCATTATATGTTGATGCACGATGGCGAGATTACGGTTGAACAGTATTACGATCCGCTGTTTGCACCGGCGAAAGAGCCGGATTCTCTGGATAAGACGGTTGATGAAATCGAGGAGGTAGTACACGAGTCCACGATGGCGCATATGATTGCCGATGTGGAGGTGGGTGCCAGTCTTTCAAGTGGTGTCGATTCCAGCTATCTGGTATCGGAGTTTCCGGGAGAGAAGACATATACGGTTGGATTTTTGGATAAAGAGAGTAAGTATAACGAGATACGTTATGCGGAGCATTTGACGGAGGAATTGGGAAAGAAAAACATCAGCAAAACGATTAGCAGTGATGAATACTTCGACAGCATCCCAAAGGTAATGTATTACATGGACGAGCCATTGGCAGACCCATCATGTATCGCACTTTATTTTGTGGATGAGTTGGCGGCAAAGGACATCAAGGTAGTGCTTTCCGGCGAGGGCGCGGACGAGTTTTTTGGAGGGTATAATATTTATCATGAGCCATTGTCTTTGGCGGGATATCAGAAACTGCCACTTGGACTGCGCAAGGGATTGGCGAAGTTTGTACAGAAGCTTCCAAACTTTAAGGGAAAGAATTTTATTATTCGCGGAAGCAAATCAGTGGAGGAGCGTTTCATAGGAAATGCTAATCTGTTCTCGGTTGAGGAGAGAGAACGCATTTTGAAATCAGAACTCACACATGTGACACCGGCAGAACTTTGTGCCCCATACTATAAGAAGTGTGAAGGCTTAAGCGACATTGCAAAGATGCAATATATTGATATGAATTTCTGGCTTCAGGGAGATATCCTGCTGAAGGCAGATAAGATGAGTATGGCTCATTCTTTGGAGGCGCGTGTTCCTTACCTTGATATCAAGGTATTCGAATACATAAAGAATCTGCCAATCGACTATCGTGTGACGGATGAGGCAACAAAGAGAGCATTCCGTATTGCGGCAAAACGTCATTTGCCGGAGTTTACGGCGAACAAGAAGAAACTGGGATTCCCGGTGCCGATTCGTGTTTGGCTCAAAGAGGACAAGTACTTTGACAAGATTGCACAGGCTTTCTCTTCGGATGTTGCAAAACAGTACTTTGATGAGGAGATGCTGATGAAAATGCTGTCTGATCACAGAGCCGACAAGGCCGATAACAGCCGAAAGATTTGGGCGATTTATGTATTCCTTGTATGGTATCAGATTTACATCGAACCGGAACAGGTAGAGATACCGGCATAAGAGGATAATTGATAGATTCATTTTTGTTTATTAGACCCAGGCGTGATTGCCTGGGTTTTTGTGATAAAGACTCTTGAAAGTAGATAAATATGATGTTAAAATATCGAAAAGCATATTATTAAACACAATTTTCTATTTGGAGCAGTTATGCTTGATGAGGAAAACTGTAAAGGATTGTTGGAACTGGTGCTGGGAATTGAAGTAGAGCATATAGAGGTTAGCACAGAAAAGAGCATTGTATATCATCCGGAGTATCATGGTGTTCGATTGGATGTGTATGCGAAGGATGGGAATAATACGCGATATAATATAGAAATGCAGGCGACAACATCTGCGACTGAGTTGAGAAGTCGATATTATCACAGTCAGATGGATATGGAATTGCTTTTGGCAGGGGCCGAATATGAGAAACTGCCGGAGAGTTATGTGATATTTGTTTGCGATTTTGATCCGTTGGGGTTAGGTAAATACAAATATACGATAGATCGTTATTGTGTTGAGGCACCACAGTTTACATACAAAGATGGGGTGCACACGGTACTCATCAATACACTTGGGAACAATAAAGAAGAGGTGCCACCGACACTTGTAAAGTTTTGCGAGTTTGTGCATGCCGGTCTTGACGATGAAAATAATGATTATAAGGATTCATATGTGAGCAGATTGCAGGAATGTATTAAGCGAATAAAGATGGATCGTGAAATGGGAGCAAAGTAATGGGATTTGATTTGGAAATGAAACGGGAACGCGAAGAAGGTCGCGAGGAAGGTCGCGAGGCTGTATTATTCACTGTAATCACACAACTACTGAGTGAGGGTGCATCCGATGAAAGGATTATGCAACTGACATCTTGCACGCAACTTGAATTAGACAGGATGAAGAAAGGGATGTAAAGCAAGAGTTTTACTCTTGCTTTTTTTATATCTCATATTGCGCTATACGTTTCAGTAGGAGTGCATCTTTCTTCGACGGTGTGAGCCGAACCTCCACATAGGTTCCCTCGTTCCGATATTCCTGATTTGAGATTTCGCCGATTGCGTTCAGTTCATGGAGGAGACTACCCTCGCTGTATGGCAGAAGGAGTTTCTTTTCTATGGCTGGCGCAAAAAGCTGTGCGAGAATCATATCCAGCAACTCTTCCATTCCTATCCCCTTTTTTGCGGACATATGAATATGATTGCTCGTGACGAGCGGAAGGTCATCTGCAAATGATGCGACGCGGTCTGCTTTGTTGTAGGCGATAATCATTGGAATGTCTCCGGCACCCAAGTCGCGCAAGGTCTCCTCTGTCACACGCATATGTTCACGATAATAGGGGTCGGACGCATCCACCACCTGCAACAGTAAATCTGCTTCGCATGCTTCCTCAAGGGTGGAGCGAAATGCATCCACGAGATGATGCGGGAGTTTGTCAATAAACCCTACCGTGTCAGAAAGATAAAAGGCAGGTTTGCCGGCAGGTGTAATCTTGCGAACGGTAGTGTCAAGTGTGGCAAATAGCATATCTTGTTGCAATACCTTTTTATGTTCATTGTCTGCAATTTCAGAATTGCCGTAAATGGAAAGCATCTGATTCATAACCGTCGATTTGCCGGCATTGGTATAGCCGACGAGGGCAACCTGTGGAATGGCAGATGCCTGACGGCTCTTTCGCTGTACGGCACGATGCTTTTTGATATCGGAAAGCTCATGCTTGCACTCGGTGATGCGATGGCTGATATATCGACGGTCAAGTTCGAGTTTTTTCTCACCGGCACCCTTGTTGGATCGGGAGCCGGAACCGCCGCCCTGTCGGGACATGGCAGTACCCATGCCGGCAAGTCTCGGCAACAAATACTGAAGTCTGGCGAGTTCTACCTGCAACTTTGCCTCTTTCGTCTTTGCTCGGGAACTGAAAATTTCCAAAATCAAGGCAGTTCGATCCAAGATTGGCAAACCAATCTCCATGTTTAGATTTCTTGCCTGTGACGGGGACAAACTGTCATCAAAGACAATGTAATCTGCATCGAGATTTACGGCGGCTTGCCTTACCTCATCAACCTTTCCCTTCCCGATATAAAGTGCCTGATGTGGTGCATCGAGCGCCTGTGTTGTGGTAAAGACGATTTCGATATCACAGGCTTCACACAGACTTTCCAATTCTTCCATCGCATGGTCAAACGAGTCGCTTCGATCTAATTGTAAACCGACCAGGATGGCGGATTCTCTTTTTTCTTCCAATTCGTTCATAAAAACAATTTCCTTTATTTTTTGTAATAGTATTATCTTAGCATATAATATATGGAATTATCCGTTAGTGTAAAATATTAATTGGCAAAAATAAAGGGAAGAAGTAAAATACCTCTT
>CAYPAA010000009.1:0-6158 GCA_964408625.1 uncultured Roseburia sp.
GTGCGTAGGAATTAAGCCTATGGTTCGGATAGTGAAAACCCTCAGAGTTAAACCGAGTTAGATGTGAAATCAGGTCGCATATCGTCTCAATGCGTCAACAATGGGGCTATACACCAAAGCATGAGAAATCGGTTATAAATGGCGGTTTTCGGTGTATCGCAATTCCCGAGGGAGTTGCATTTATCGGGATTATTCCGAGGAATGACCCGAACATCGGCAATCGCAAATCGTTTGTAATCGGTCTATCGTGTGAGTAATGCGAAAATTGCAAAAATTTCCGCCGTTTTACGGCGGTTTTGATAAACCTATAAATCAAGCACATCAGCCGGTAGTTATGAGATGCCCGCTGGTGTGCTTTCTTATGGGCTTATCCCAAACCCATAAATAATAGCCGAAATGAGGTAATCGAAATGGCAATGGCAAACAGATTTGGTATCACCACAAAAATGGGACTTCGTGAAAAGGCTGAGGAGCTTATCAAGCTCTACAACGAAGCTGTACAGGACGGGAATTTTGCTCCTACTATCGAGGTTCCGAAAGCGGACGCATCCGCTAATCCGACTACCGACACGGAAAATGTGCTCATCAGAGAGCTTGTCGAGCAGCTTGTCAATGAGCATACCGCTATCGCTCGTGCTGAGTGCTTTGCGGCACTCAAAGCGACTGATGACCCTATGCTCGAAGCCGTCAAGCAGTTGACCTTTGCTACTATCCGTATCGTTGACAAAAAGGTCGGCGAGGATAAGCAGAAGACTCCCGTATCGTCCATCGAGGATGCGGAAAAGCCCATCGACCTTCTCAAGCTCCATAAGGATGTCGGTGGTGACGGTATCGGCAAGGACAAGAATTGGGCGTATATGGTGGAAAAGCTCAATTTCCTTATGACCGCACAAAAGGCGGTTGACTTGGGTATCGACCCAAAGAGCGTCAACGAAAGTTACGCTATGTCGGAAATCAGCCGGGAAATCGACCTCGGCAAAACTCCCACCAGCAAGACCAACATTCTCAAGACCTTGCAGGCTATCGTCACGGCTATGGTTGGCGAGGAATATAAGGCAACATCGCACGATGTGAACTTCCTGATGTCGGTCTATTCCCGTAAGAACCGTGCGGCATTGACGGTAACCTGTGCAAATCACAAGTATATGCGTCAGTATATGGCGGAAATCTGCCATCGCATCGTTCTCGGAAAGTCCTATGCATTGGACTACAAGAAAAACAAGAAATAAGGCTTGGTTTTTGATTTGCCCGATAAGGCTGGGTTTTTGACACCCGGTCTTTTCGGGTATCCGATGAACATCGGCAAGTACCATATCGCTTGACAATGGGTATGGCGGTTTTGGGGCTGATTGTCCGCAACAAGCCAAATACCCGCAGGGAAAATCCCATAATTTGCGGGTAATCCTCAAAGCACAGGCGTCCACGTTCGTGAGGATGGGCAACGGTTTATCACCGGCAGAATGTGTGCAAATATGAAGAATCGGGAGGATTTCGATGGAAACAAGCAGGGTTTTTCTCATTCTCGCGATGGATAGGAAAACAGGAAAAAGATTTGAGGCATATGTATTTGCCAAATCAGCAAACGACCCGGTTATCGAGGAAACTCTCGATGCCTATATTTCTCAAGGGTATAGTATCTTGTGGCATATCGCAGATACAGAGAAAGAAAACTATTCTCTTGAGACAGAAATAGCGGAATTTGAAAAATATATTTCACAGCATACATAATGGAGGTTTTTGGTATGAGCTACGAAGTTTTTCAACGTAGGGTAAATGCTCTTATCGACCGCACAGGCGGTGGAATTAGAGTACGGTTTTCCACCGACCCGGAAAATGGAAAACATTACGCAAACTGCTCCGATGGCACCACGATTATCGGCAATGAAAGCTGCAAGCGTGTCGAGGTTCGCTGGGGTTCCGGGCATCAGGCAATTTCCGCGATTTAGGAGGAATGAAATGCAGTGGGTTTATGTGACTGTTATGGTCGCTATCTTGGTTTTCGTTCTCAGGTTTCTGTTTAAGATAGTGAAGTGAGGGGTGGTTTGATGTATCAGAAATATTTCGTCTATATCGACGATGGGAGGAATGTCTACAAAGTCGCCGTTGCAGCGGTGTCAGAAGATGCTGCAAAGGCTTTTTGTGCCCGTAACGGCGACATTGTAGCGGTTCGTGATGTGACTGACGATTATCCCATCAGGCTTGACAGGGTTCGTGAGGCTCTGAATGTCGCAGGGTTTGGCACATACGAAATGGATTTCATCTGCCGTGCTTTGGCGGAATTTGAAATCGCTACGGAATAAAGGAACGGGGGTAAATGAACCTGCAAAAACCACATAATATAACCACACTGCCGAGATTGATTTTTCGGAGAATTTATGCTAAAATATCGCCAGATAACCACGAAAGGGCGGTATTTAAGATGGAAAACGAAAAACCACAAGGCAACCAAGCCGGATTTCCAAGTGATGACCACAATGGAATAGGGTTTCTCTTCAAAAAAATAGGAATTACACATACACTTTTATCTTATTGGATGACAGTGCCGGAATTTGTAGAGCGTATTAAAACTTTGCAGTCACAACCTATTACAATAGATGAAAGTATGGTTTTTGATATTATGAGAGAAATCTATTCGCAAAAATTAAGTGACAAGGAAAACGGAATAGAAACTGGTTTTATGTTCTACCCAGCAAAAAGGGCTTTACGAGCATTATCGCTGAAACTTACAGGCGATAGAGATGCGTGGGAAACGTAAAACACATATGGTATCGTCCATCTAAAACGAGTTTTATAACTGGAGGTTTTTATTATGTACCTAAAACAAATCGAAGACACTATTCACACAAACATCAGCAATCAATCGTTGGTTTCTTGTGCTCGCATCGCCGAGCTTATCAAGACTCCGCCGGTAATCCCGCACTATGAGGCATTTACCTTCTCATTGCTGGCGAGGTATTTCGGACTCACAGAAAAGCGTCTGAGGAATGCCTACAATACCAACAGGCATATCTTCGCAAATGACAGTACGCAGGTCACAGGCAGTCAAATGCTGCACTATGTAAACGACGTCAAAAGCTTGGGCGTTCACTATGGGTATCTGTGCGAGTTTGACAACGGCGTCGTTGTTCAGGTTTCTTATACGACAAATATGATTTTCAATTACAGGGCTTTGCTCCACTTCGCAGTAATCCTCAAGGATGACAGTGAGGTTGCGAAGAAAATCTATGATGTACTGCACAGCAACGAGTATCGCAATAAAGGGTATCTCAACAAAAAGATACCTTGGTTTTCTGAAATTGAAGCAGAGCCTGTAACCACTGTGGTTTGCCCGTATGCCGAAGCGAGTAACAGCAAACAAACTCGTGGAAACAATCGCCGCCGCAAGGTAAATCAACTCAATGAAAACGGCAAGGTAATTTACACTTGGGCAAGTATGTATGAAGCGGCGAATGTTCTTGGCATCAATTACAGCAGCGTTAACGCTTGCTGCAACGGGAAAGCACAAACTGCCGGTTCTGGAAAATATCGTTTCGTCTACGCGGATTAAATAGAATACATATCAAACAAGCACCACTGAGAAATCAGTGGTGCTTTTTTCTATGCCTTTTAACGAGGCTGAATGAACTGGTTTTTGGTAAAGGGGGCTTTCTATGCCAAGAGGACAAACATACTATGCCGACCACGACCAAGGCACAGGGTATTACAAAGTGACTTTCATCGTGAACGCCACACGGGAAAAGTTGACACGGAGCTTTGACTCCGAGTATCTGGCGTACAAGTTCGTCAATAAGCTGAGGTATTCCAAACGGTGTACCTTGGTTTCGTATCCGCTATTCAAATAATAAAAAATTCTGGAGGGATTTTACAATGGCAGTAAAAATTATTCTTATCGTTGTCGCGTGCATCTACGCGGCTTTCAACATCTTGACCGCAAAGCTCATGAGTGCTAAGGAAATGCGGGAATCGTTTGTCGAGGGTCAGTGTACCGTCGGCGTGGTATTTGCTAACATCTTCTACGCTCCTGCGTGGTTCCTTAAGGCAATCCGCTTTCTCGTTGTTGCAACGATTAAGTGAGGTTCCGAGTATGAAAAAGGCTGTGTGTCTCCTTTTGGTTTTCCTCCTTTCCATCTCCGGGACTGGGTGTAATTAGCGCACCCAGTCCCATCGAGGTTTCGACAGCTCCCGGAAAATCAGACCGGGAATTTTTGCTTAACAAGGCATAGCATCAATGCCACTTGTTCGCCGAGCGGGGTTCTCGAGAACGGCGATTTACATATAGCGAGGTTCGATAGGCTGACGCCGATATGACCTCCCATCGGCGCAGCCTTGGCACGGTACGATTCCGTGGGGCAAGTGCTAAGCTATTGCACGATAGCGAAAATCTGTTGGCGTAGTTTAAGTCGCAAGAAAGAGCCGACCATACGGTAGTCCCTTGCGGATGGTAAATCATGCTCAATAAGGTGAGTAAGATGCGGGTTCAACTCCCGTCGCCAGCCCAATAACCGTAATCAATGGAAAAACAGGAGGAATTAAACATGGTTAAATGTAAAAAGTGCAATGCAGAAATGGACAAGGTATACGCTTTTGGCGAAACGCAACCCTATCAGCAGTGGAAATGTCCGCAGTGCGGTGCTACGACGGCAAAGCGTGCCATTGTGTACGAAGAAGACGGTAAGCTGAACGAAAAGAAAGGCGGCGAGGTAATCCATGATTAAGGAAGAGGTCATCACAAGAGTCTGCCGTAAATCATTTTACAGCAGGGCTATGGTCGAAAGCGTTTTGGACGCCGTACTTGATACGGTAACCGAAAGCCTTGCCAATGGTGAAAAGGTTCAGTTTGCCGGGTTTGGTACATTTGAACCAAAGAAATGCGCGGCAAGAACCGGCAGAAATCCTCACACAAACACGGAAGTTCCCATTCCTGCCCGTGTAGTTCCATACTTCAGAGCAGGTAAACATCTTAAGGCGGCGGTTATCAAGCCGATGAAATAAACGGAGGTGCAGGTATGCAACACATCATTATTGAGCCATATAAGCTGTGGGAATACATCAAGCAGCAGGACAAAAACGGGCAGCTCGACACGACAATGTATGAGATTGCCAGCAACGAAGAGTACGGCATCGCGGTTTATATCTCAAAGGACGAGAAAGGCAGATATTGCATCGTGGTAGAGGCAGACGAGTCCGAGATTTTCAATGAATGCGTGTACAGTGCTGACGATGCACAGCGTACCTGCGACAGAGTTTATGAAAACTACCTGACCGACAAGGTTATCAACATCATATCCAGTATGGAAGATGATAACGATGTTCTTGGTATGGAAGCCGAAGATGAAATGGAACTCAGAGAGGATGACCTCACAGAGTTTACGATGAATTTCATCATGGATGTTCTTGGCGGAGATGCGTACTTTGACGGCAACGACCTCGATGAAATCGTCGAGGATTGTAAAGAGCACTTCCTCGAATACTTAGCTCGCAAGCATGGGCTTGCTATCTATCGTCCGATGATTCTTGAGGACGAGGACGGAGAGGATTTCTTCGAGGAATATCCGTATGAGTGTATGGAATTTGACGACGAAGACAATCCAATTTATCAACCGTAAAAATCGACTGCATCGATTTTTATATATAATAGCCCGCCGGATTTTCCCTCCATCGGCGGGCAAGCCCACTATGGCTCGACCTCCACGTGGTGCGGGTGGATAACCAACCAACAGAGTACATCGAACAAAAGGAGTTCATACTTATGGCAAAAATCGTAATCGCAGGACAGGCAATCGTCGTCACTTCCGATGTGGCTCTTGAGGACATCAAGACCATTAAGAAGTATCGTCCCGATGCCCTCATCCTCAAAGGCGGCGAGGACGGCAAGGAACCCATCTTCGCTCTCGGCGTAGGCAACGGCAAAATCAGCGCCGTTGGTGCTTCCTTCTGCGAGGAAACTCGTGATGAGGCAAAGAAGGCGACCCTCACTATAACCACCGACTACGACGGTGACGATATCGAGGGTTTTGTGTCCGACAGTCTCGGCACGGCAATCGTCAACCTCAACAAGCTCGAAGCTACGCTTCCTACTGTACTTGAGGAAATTGAGGCAGAAAAGGCGAACATCCGCAGCAACATCACTGTTGTGCAGTAAGCCGCACGGCTCCCGC
>CAYPAA010000009.1:6258-55767 GCA_964408625.1 uncultured Roseburia sp.
AAGGCGAACATCCGCAGCAACATCACTGTTGTGCAGTAAGCCGCACGGCTCCCGCTGAAATGCGGGAGCCACAAATTTAATCAAAGTCAAACAAAAAATATTTGAATTAAAGGAGATTTGAACTATGGTAAAAGTTACAGTTGGAAACAATCTTAAGAGAGAGTCCGTTATCGTTGACAGCAGCACTACGCTGCGTGCGGTACTGGAAGATGTGAATATCGACTACACTCGCGGCGTGATGCACCTCGACGGTTCTTCGCTCAACCCCGGCGACCTCAACAAGACCCTTGCGGAGTTCGGTTACACCGGCGAACCCAACCACGACAAGTGCTTCCTGCTTAATGTCGTTAAGGCGGACAACGCCTAATACATAAACGGCTGTCAGCCCCGCCGCCCGCTTCTGCGGGTTGGCGGGGTTTCTACATGGGAGATTGGCGGAATTGGCAGACGCATTGGACTTAAAATCCAATGGGAGCAATCCCGTATCGGTTCGAGTCCGATATCTCCCACCAAAATGAATTGCAAAGGAGAAGTTAAATATGTTTAGAGCGATTATCAGTTCAACACCGTTCACATCTGATGTAGCCAATGACTTCTTCCAGAATATTGTCGGCGATAATTTTAACAGAGACATTTCGTTTGTCGCAACACTTCGTGCTCTGGTCGCTCCGAGAATGCAGGAAGGAGAATCGTTGCGTTTTAAGGTGACGAGTACCGACTACACGGCAAGAGAAATTTCCGACGTTTCTGCGGCATCTGCGGTCAAGGATATTTGCAACATCGAATATATGAATAACGAAACGATACGCATTCACAATTTTGTCAGCAGAATCCAAGATGACAATTTTGCTAATCTGGAGCTGATGAAGTCTACATTGTGCAGAGTATACCCCGGATGGCACAGGCTTGATAAGGTGACTGATTTCTTCCGCAAAACATTCTATGTGCTGTGCTTCGTCAACCCGGAGAATAAGCAGGTTATTATCTTCGCCGATAATATGGATGTCAGAAAGTTCCATTATCTGCAGTGCAGTATCTTCGCATTCCTGCCGTGGTATTTTGACCCGCAGAAAGGCGTATCGCCGGAAGAAATGGAGCTTATTCAATCTCTCCGAGAAAAGTCTTCCGAAAAGTACGATGCTTGCTTGCTGAAAATGGCTGAAAAGTACGACTTCAAGAAAGCAAAGATTCGTAAACTGCTTGAGGGATTTGAGACGAGGTATGAGCGTCTCGAATGTCAGAGAATGCAGGATGAGATTCAGAACTGTATCAACAATGTAGAGAGATACAACGACCAAATTGCATCGGCTCTCAAAGCTAAGCGAGAATATGAGATAAGGCTTCTTGGACTGGAAACCAAGATTGCCGCAGGAAGCGGTGAGTCTGAGATTATGGAATACTTCCTGTCCAATGACAAACTCATTCTGTGCGATGTAAACGACTCCACAATGACATTCGTTGCAAAGGATTATCTCACATTCTTCGATGAAGAAATGGCAATGACTTCAATTAACAACCACGACAGCTATATCTATATGCCGAGAGGCAGAAGATGTAATCGCATTATACCGGAAGATGATATGGAGCTGTTTATGAAAGCGGTTGTTGAGCAAAAAGTCAGAATTAAATTCTGCGCAGCATATCAGTTTACATTCGGCGGCAGAGTAACCGCAATCAGTGGATACAAATATGGGTCGGAATGTATGGAATGCACTCCTAACCCGCATACAGATAGGTATAGTTGCATGGGCAACTACATAAGAGCAATCAACACATTGCTCGCAGAGAATAATTACATTATGGCTTTGGAGCAGTGCATTGCTTCCTGTAAGAGCTTGAATTTTGGAGACCTTCCCGTAATGCAGGAATTTATGAGCCGTTTGTACGAGATAAGCGATAGTTCCGTGAACATTCGCTGCGTGGAATTGCCGGACGGCAGGGTTGCGAAGCCCAAAGAGGCAATCGAATTTTTGAAAGCTGAGGTGGAGTCGGATGAGTAAAATTATCAAGGTGACGCCGGAGTATCTGGACGAATTTCGCAAGGATTTTGAAGAGGCTTTGCAGAGCGGCAAATTCTCGGACGGGAAGATTACCTTCACAAAGACAATCGGAACCGTCAATCGGAAGGCCACGGTTTTCTTCACTCGGGAAGCTTGGAGTAAAATGCAGGCGCTCGTGAGCAACTTCGATAAAGAGGTTGCTTGGCACGGCGTTGCAACCAGAGGTGAAGATGAGAGCAAGGATGAATACTTCATCACGGATATTCTCGTATATCCTCAAGAGGTTACCGGCGCAACGGTAAACACCGACCAAGAGAAATATGAAATGTGGCTGATGAGCCACGATGATGACGTGTTCAACAACATTCGTATGCAGGGACATTCCCACGTCAATATGGGTGTCACCCCGTCCAGCGTTGACACAGCATTCTACGACAGAATTCTCGAACAGCTCGACGATGCGATGTTCTATATCTTTATGATATGGAACAAGAAAAAGGATAAGACGGTAAAGATTTATGACCTCAAAAAGAACATCCTGTTTGATACGGCTGATGTGACAGTCGAACAGCTTCCGGGCAATGATGACACACTCAATATGAGCAATCTGTCCGAGGAAGAGCAGAAAGCCGTCGCAGAGTTTCTCACGAAGTACCGTGAGAATAAGCAGACCGAGTCGTTTATCAAGAACGCAAAAGATATGGTCAAAGATAAAGTGTACAAACCAACCACCGGACACGGTTTGTATGGCGGGTACGGTGGATACGGTTCATATTACAGAGGCGGTCAGTACGGCTCGCCATATGGTGGTGCTTACGGCGGCGGTTCTCAGACAGCGAAGGATGAAAAGCCGGAAAATAAAAAGATTGACACAAAGTCCGGTAAAAACGGTAAGCGAAAGGGCAAGCGTAAGAATAACAACGGGTTTAACAATGCGTGCGGTTCGCAGATAACATTGTTCGGTGGTCAGTCCGATGACGACTACTGGAAAGATGATACCGACCAGTTTTACACAAGAGGTTGGTAACGAAAGTCCTATGGTGAAAAGTCAAGAGGATAGACGAAAAAAAAGATGAATAAAAACGAGTTCTCGGCAAACACCCGGCTAAGCCAAAGAATTGGCTTAACCGCCAACTACACAACTCAAATACTAATTCACCGACACCGGAAGCAGGAGGTGAAACAGATGAAATTCAATTGCTGGTTGCAAATGTGATTATTAACCGATTGAAAATGATTATTATTTTTGCTATTACTAATACACAAGGAGAATAAAGAAAAATGAAATTTACTATCTATTCAACAGAATTTAAGAACATTACGGAGCGTGCGGCAGTTGTATGTTTGAAGAAAGGTTCACCTTCCGTTACAAGTCTTTTGATTATTGCGGATAAGGAAAACCAGAGAGTAATTATTAAAGCGGCAAATATGAATTCTTATGCTGAAATTTATACAGACGATGTAAGAGTTGAGGAAGGAGGGAAAATTTTTGTCGAGTTGGAAAATGTAAAACGTCTTTATAATGTTGTCGGAGAAATCACAGTTGAAGCTACAAACAATTTTATTAAGGTACGAAGCAATAAGAAGCAGGGCGAAGTGTATGCCTTTGCAGACCTTGATGAAATTGCATTCCCGAAAATCGTATCTGACAAAGCATTTTCGGCGGATAAGGATGAAATGCTTGAAACATTTTCAAAGTTATCTTGTTGCCTTTCCGGAGACGAATCCAGACCGATTTTCACGGGATTTAATGTAGCCGTGAATAATTCGGGGGTAGACAGAGTAGACAGAATTGCATCTTGTGATGGTTATAGGGCAGTTATGAGAAAGGTTGAATGGAACTTCAATCCGGTTCTTAACATTACTATTCCCGGATATATCGTTAAGGAACTTTCAAAAGTATCGGCAAATAAGCGCAAGGAAAATGTTGATGTTCTCTACAATGATAAATTTGCGTGGTTTGTCGGAACTGACTTTACATATACTACCAGACTTCTTGAAGGAAAATACTTTGACATTGATAAGAATTTTGAAATCGGATATTCTACTTATGGATTTGAAATTCCGGCAAACATTCTCTTTTCTATCGCAAAGGAATATAGTAGTTTTCTGAAAGGTACGCAGATTCCAATGTATGTATGCTATATCAACGGGAAACTTGTTACGGCAGCAATGAGCAGTCATTACAAGACTTCCGATGTATTGGAAGCTGAAAATATGCACGATATTCCGGAAAATTTGAGATACGCCATGAATCCGATGTATGTCAAAGACGTTCTTGAAATCTTTGAAAAGGACAATATCGTTATCGAAGCGGATTTGAATAACAAATTCACACCATGGTTTTTCAAGGGAGACAACGGATATACCGGATTAATTCTTCCTGTAAGACCGAAGGACGATTTGAGCGACATTGAGGAATTTGTGGCACAGAGCTGACGATGATGATTTCGATTCAATTAAAAGTGATGTCCTTGAGTATATGGATGATGGCGAGTGGTGGGACGATGACGAAGAGGAGGAAGAAGAACCACTCGACGAATACACAGACGCCGAAGATGAAGGTCACGTAGAGGACGAAGATGTGTCATTCGCAGAATTGTTCTCAACCTGTAACAGTAAAGTCCAGAAAATCAAGAGCAAAGCGGTAGCTGACGCTGCCGCAGAAGAGGCGGCAGAGGAAACAGCCTTTGATGAGCTGTGTGTATCTGTCGGAATTTCGGTAGCAGTAGGAAGGGGTAATTAACTATGATGGATTTATCGAAAAGCTATGAGTTCTTTCAGCCGGAAAAGGACGATGCAAGAATCCACATCGTCGGATGTGGTTCCGTCGGCTCTACTGTAGCCGAGAACCTTGCAAGATGTGGCGTCACCAAAATGACGCTGTGGGATTTTGACAAGGTTGAGCCGCACAACATCGCCAATCAGATGTTCAGACAGCAGGATGTCGGCAAGCTCAAGGTCGATGCATTAAAGGATATTCTCACAGACATCAACCCGGAAATCGCTGACCACATTGAGCTTAAGCCCGACGGATGGAAAGGCAGGCTCATGAGCGGGTACATCGTCCTTGCGGTTGACAGCATCGAGCTTCGCAGACAGATTGTCGAGCAACACATGGACAGTCCGTATGTAAAAGCTATGTTTGATGTACGAACTCTGCTCACCGGTGCTCAGCATTATGCGGCGGCTTGGGATGACCTCAAGATGAAAAAGGACTTTCTTGCATCGATGCAGTTCTCTCACGATGAAGCTGCGGAAGAGACACCCGTCTCGGCTTGCGGCGTGACACTCGGAGTCGCAACGACTGTCAGGCTCATCAGCGCATTATGCGTGAACAATTACATCCGATATACAAAGGGCGAGAAAATTTGGAAGTTCGTTCAGATTGACGGCTTCAGCGGCATTCTCGACTGCTTCTAATAAGAGGTGGTCGAGATGTATAAGACTCGTTCAGATGCAATCCAAGGCGGTACAGGCGGTGGCGTAACCGCGCTCTGTACCGCCATTTTAATCCAAGCAGTTCTGGATTATCAAGACCTAAATAAGCGTGGTCTTGTGTCCAGAAAGGATAAGTGCGGTGCCTACTCGAAGAATGAAATCGCAAGGTTCTTCACAAGCGAGTGGTGCAACTTTCTGCTGTCCGCAATCGGTGGTAATTTCACCGGCGAATATATATTGAGCTGTTTACGGGCTCAAAAATCCAAAAATTAAATTTTGAATACTTGTAATGATATGTATCTCGTATGAGGTAGCTTCTTACTGTTAGTGGAAGTAACAACTTGATGAGGAAATAAGGAGAGCCCTGATGACCACACTCAGTTAACGGAACTTAGCTCACTCCCTTACAGCTCGCAATAATCAAAAAAAAACCATCAAAACCCATCTGTGTCAAGGAGGTTAGATTATTGTGCGGCAACCACCAACGGAATGTCATTCCTCACAATCAGGCTAAAGGTCAGCCAAATGGTTAAAAAAAACTCGATGGCTACATCCCAGTCGCGGCGCTTTCAGAGCAGCACTTCTCTTGTAGATTACAGTATTCATAGAAAGCGAGGTAGCAATATGGTTTATATCACTGTAAAACAGTCTCCGCAGTATCGCCAAATGAGTTTGGAAGAGCTTTTGTTTGGCGTTCAAGAAGACACTCACTCTCAGATGATTAACCCTAACCTTACAAACACTCGCACATATGAAGTCGATGTTGTAAGTGAAAGGTTTTCAAATCGCATCGACGTGGACGGGCTGATTTCAAAACTGGAAAAGTTTAATGCAGAAACACAGGAGCTCAGAAATAAGCCGAGGCACGATTTGTATTATACTTTCCACATTCCGAAGAAAAGCGGCGGTCTGCGTAAGATTGATGCTCCAGAGCCGGAGCTTAAAGATGCACTATATCACCTCAAAACAATCTTTGAGGAAGATTTCCATGCTATGTATCATACATCGGCGTTTGCATACATCAAGAAACGCAGCATCATTGACTGCATGAAGAGACATCAGCAGAACGAAAGCAAGTGGTTCTGCAAACTTGACCTGTCAAACTTCTTTGGCAGTACGACATTGGAGTTTGTAATGAATATGTTTTCACAAATTTTCCCGTTCTCCGAGGTCGTTCGTCATCATCGCGGCAAAGAGGCTTTGGAGACGGCATTGAGCCTTGCGTTTCTCGATGGCGGTCTTCCGCAGGGGACACCGATTTCTCCGATAATCACGAACATTATGATGATTCCTGTTGACTTCAAAATCGCAAACGCTTTGCGTGATTTTAAGTATACCAACAAAGACGGCGAAGAAGTGTCACAGAGATTTGTATACACCAGATATGCTGATGACTTTCAGGTATCGTCTAAGTACAACTTCAACTTCCGCACGGTAGAGAAACTCATCGTTGATACTTTGGCGTCGTTTTCAGCACCATTCAAGCTGAACGAGTCCAAGACACGGTACGGTTCGTCTGCCGGTAGGAACTGGAACCTTGGCGTGATGCTGAATAAAGACAATAAAATCACGGTCGGTCATCAGAAAAAGCGTCAGTTCCAAGCAATGCTTTCATCGTATGTGATGGACAAAAAGAACGGTAAAGACTGGAATAAGTCCGACATTCAGACGATGGAGGGGTACAGAAACTATTACCGAATGGTAGAGGGTGAAACCATTGATAAGATGGTTGCTCATCTGAGCAATAAGTTCGGTGTTGATATTGTTGCTTTGATGAAGGCTGATTTGAGGGCGTAACATCGCCCTCGTTCTGTAATGCATAACCGTTATTCGGTGCTTCTTACTGTTAGTGGAAGTAACAACGAGATAGATTACAGAACATCGTCCAAAAGAAGAGCGTAACACAATGAAATGATATTCTTTAGAATATGCTCTTCGCTGTTAGCAGGAGTAACAACTTGATAGGCAAAAGAGAGAACCCCGTGTGAACGAGTCTGCAGTAACCTTCTCGACGACTCTGAGCACCGACAAGACGGCAATCTTACAGGTAATCAAGAGCATCATTCAGCCCACAATCATTGTCACACAACGGCAGTCCTCCAATGCGACACCGCCAAAACAGATGGCGGAACGTAAGAAGACGCAATATCGATAAGCTCTCCTCTGCCTGCCTCCTTTGTATTACAGATTGCAAACGCTCTTCTTTTGGACAATATAAAATATTAGTTTTATGGGGGTATACGATGGCGTTAATATTAAACAAGCAAGAACATATTAAGTTTGTGTCGTATGATGGCGAGTATCCTAATTTGTGTAGCGGGACACTTGTTTTGGAAATCGACGGCGTTGAATATAAATTCCGATACTGGGATTATGATAACAAAACAATTTTCCCGCCATTTTGGTGCTCAGGAGGAGGTATTTACCCTGATTATTCAGGAGCTTTTGCCGGTGAATGGGAAATTGATATCAGAGATATTCCAGAACAATTTAGAAAATACGCTACAGAAATAGATGATGTATTTAACAGTAATGTCAGATACGGATGTTGTGGCGGATGTATATAAAACTTAACCTTATAACAGGAGTATTATGGTATGGAAATACTTAAGAGTGGAGATTGTAGTAAACTAAAACACCTACAAAAGTTTTTCTGCTCAAAATGTGGATGTGAATTCATTGCAAACGAAACAGAATGCAAACTGGATGATGTTGGATATCCGTTTGAGACTGTTTATCGTGCGTGGTGTTATTGTCCATGTTGCAAAAACAAAGTTTTGGGAGACATAATACAGGAATAACAGTTGAGGTGACTGTGCATGACAAACAAAGACTATCGGATGACAGATGCAGAATAAGAGGTGATATGTAATATGACAGTGAAAGAGTTAATAGTGGAACTTGGGAAGCTTAATCCTAATGCAGAGGTTGAAATCTATTGTACATTTGACGCTGGGTTTGGCACTGCTGGTGGTTCAAAAATAGAAATCATAGACAACTCCACATCTATTGAGCTGTTTAACGACGAATGTTGAGGTATTTCCAAATGAATAAAGAAAATTTGTTGAACCAAATAAACTCTATCTGCGGCGAAGGTATGGTTCATTGTTCCGTTTGCACGGATAAAGGTTGTTCGCAGAGAGATGAACTGGACGGCGGATGTTACGCCGGTAAAGTATCTCCAAGGCACTATGTTGTTTACGCAGAATGGTGCGTTGATTATGAGGGTGGACACGAAATCATTGGTGTTTATCATTCCAAAGAAGAAGCGGTAGAGGTATTCAAGAATAGAGTGAACTCAGATGATAGGCTTTTGGCTGAAGAATATGGGTACACGATATACGAGGATAGCGACATATGTTTTGACTCTGGAGAAGACGGCGAATATGTCAAAGACCACATCTATGTCGGTATTGAAGAAGTCAGTTAGCCTTGTATTAAAGACAAAGAATTGTCTTTTAAAGAGCCGCCTGTAATGCGTTGTGCGGCAACGGTTATTTTCATGTTTTACTACCACAAACGTAGTAAATGGTAATAAATGTGAGTATGCTGGAATCTGCTGGCAGGCAAGCTTGAGGTGCTTGTGTTAGCAATGAGGTGTCCGAGCGGCTTAAGGAACCGGTCTTGAAAACCTCTGCTAAAAATAACTTCATCGGAGGTTTGATGTATATGAGTTCAATTATTAAATGCCCGCATTGCAACAGAGAGTTTACTACCGAACCTCTCGAGGAGATTTTGAATCCAACATTAACGATTTCCAGAGCGGTTTCAGAGTATAGCTCGTGGGAGGAAATCGCCAGAATTATCAAAGACGGTTACGCATACAGGCTATTCAATGTTGGAGATACTATTTCGACAACTCTTAAGAACGGAAAGACAGTTAAGATTGATGTGGCTGCAATGAATCCGTATTCTGATAACAGCGTGGCTTTTGTGTTCTCAAACCTACACTGGGGGACAGTAATGAATGAGAGAGATACGAACGCTGGCGGTTGGAGCAGATGTAAAGCACGCAGTTTCCTGAGAGACGAGGTTCTCCCGCTGTTGCCTGACGATTTGGCTTCTGTGATTAGCGAGCGAAAAATTGTACAGGTTATCGGCGGTACAAGATACGAATCTGTCGATAAGTTGTGGCTTCCGTCAAGAACGGAAGTGTTCGGCGCAACAGATGAGTACAAAGATATTGACTTTGGAGATGTTCACTTCCCGATTTTCGATACAGAAAAGAAGCGGGTAAAATGTATGGAAGATGGAATGACACATTATTGGTGGGAGCGCTCTCCTTATTACAACCACAGCAGCACTTTCTGTTATGTCTACACCGACGGCAGCGCCAGCAATTTCTACGCGTACTATTTGCGTGGCGTCGCCTCGGCTTTCATAATCTAATCTATGTATCAAGTTTATCCCGACTACGGAAGTAGGCGGGATAATTACTTTGTAATTAAAGAGGTGGACGGTATGAAAGATATTGCCGAAATGACATATTCTGAATTTACATTGTTATTGAGCGAGGATATAGATGATAGATTCCAACTCATCCTCGACTACGATGACTTCCAAATCTACGGCGAAATATCGACGGGTCGATACTTTTATTTAGAATGTGGCGACAATGATGCAAGTGATTTCTTCGAGGTTGAATGTGTTGCTTGCCTAATATATGACGTGAACCATAATTTGAAAATCTCGCACGACACTGCAGGAATTGTATTGTCTGAACTGTTTGACTGCGATATGTGCGGTGAAATGGTTGACGGAAATAATATCCAGTATTTATGGTTTGCAATTAAAAATACAGGTGGTGTATCGAATGAATGAAGAAGTAACCCAGAGCACACAGGAGTACAGGGTTTTCAAATACAGTCTAAACGAGACGGTAGAACTTCCTGTGGGCTCGAAAATTATAAATCTTGTCAGAAAAGAAGACGGTGTATTTCTGTACGCACTTGTCCCATCGGATGTAGATATTTTATTCGATGAGAAAAAGGAAACACATAAGTTTCTTGTCATCCCAACCGGCGGAATTGTGAATATGCAAAACGCGAGATATGTAGATACATACATTCTCGATAACTACTATGCGTTTCATGTTTTCGAGGTGATATGATGTACGGGATTTTGCAATTAGCTGGTGGCATTATTTTATCTGTCGGATACATACCGCAGATTGTAAAACTTGTTAAGACAAAATCATCTGGTGACTTTAACCTGAAAACATTTACTATGGTTTTCATCGGAATATTTCTAATGGAGCTTTACGCCATCGATTTGGTTCGCAATGGAAGCGGCGTAATGTATCTTGTGACTAACACAATGTCTCTCGCAATTCAAGCAATTCTAATCATTCTAATAAATAAATATAAGGTCAAATAATTCGATATTAAGTGCATCGCACTTTAATATAAGCAATCAACCTCTCACAATGAATATGGGTTGTTTTTATAACCAACAGGTATACATACAAGACAATCACTCTTTACTGTCAGTGAGAGTTCGACAACGGTTCCTGCGCCTGCGAACCTCTGAAAATCGTCTAACTTTAATTTAACCTTGTTAAATTAAAGTTAGCCAACTTATCAGGGTTTTCGGCGGCGCTGTGGCATATCCCTCGCTAAGTGGACTTGCCGCTCGGGATACGGATTGTGAGAGGTTGTTTGCTAAATATGTCCTAATAGTTCAACGACAGAACAACGGATGATAAATCCAATTAGGTGGCGGTTTGACTCCGCCTTAGGATACCATGTGCCGTTTTGAGCAAATACTTTTGGGTCAGAGATGTATATCGACCGGTTTTAGGTATGCATCGTAAAAGGATGTGCGGGTTTGGGCGACCTTAAGTCCAACATATGCTGGCGTGGCGCAATCGGTAGCGCGACTGATTTGTAATCAGTCGGTTGCAGGTTCGAGTCCTGTCGCCAGCTCCACATATTGAATTAGGAGGTAATTGATATGAGTATGCGTGATTATGCAGTAGATGATTACGGCTTAGTTTTCAATAGTAATCACTTAGAGGTGCTTGCCGCAAAACTGTTTGATGATTATACAGAGCAAGACTACTCTGAACATAAGTACGAATACATTGAGGGGTTAGTCGATGAGCTTGGTCTTGAATACATTAGTGAATTCACTGGCGAAGCAATGTATGTCAACGACGATGGCACATCAAGATGGGACGATGTGAACTGCTTTAGTGCCGATTCAATCATTTACCTCGGTCTTTCAAACTGCTCAACCTTATTCAAGGCGGCATACAGTAATGTTGATGAAGTAATCAATGAGTTCAAGACTAAGGTTGGCAAATATCTGCCAAACAATTTTCAATATAGGAGTTGCCTGCGTCACATCGTCGGAACATATTACGGATAAGGCGGTGTTGATATGGACAAGTTCATACCGTATGAGAAGCTTTCAAAGAAAGAGAAGAAAGAACAGGATAAGAAACGCCGTAAAGACTGGGGTTCGTTAAATCCTGTGACTCGTAAGCCTAAAAATCCAAAGGCTTACGATAGAAACAGCGAAAAGAAAAACAAATCCGAGGAGGTTGTGAAGAATGGTAATTAAACGCACAGTTGATGGTGTAGACCTTGAATTTACACTCTCTGACCGCGAATTAAGTGACGCATATCACGAACAGGAACACAAGTACGATGTGCAAGATGTAATGAACCGTCTTGACGCAATGGAAGATGATGAGTTCGAGGAACACGGGCTGACAAGGGAGCAGGTCGAGGGTCTGGTTAATGAAATCGCTTATGGCAAGCGCCGAAATATGGACAAGTATGACATGAGTTGGAGCGAAGCACTCGACGAGGCTCTGGATGACTTCTGGTATGAATACGAAGAAGAGGAAACATGATATGGGATATTCCGATATATATGATTTACAGTCGCTGAACGGCGCAAATGCGAAACAGAAATTCATTGAAGACCACTCGGGTGATGAGTGGTTCAAACGATTTTTGTACTATGCCTTGAACCCTGTTCTTACATATAACATTTCCGAAAAGACGTTGCGGAAGTTGGTCGATACTCCGGCATCAAACGAAAGACTTGTGTTTTTCAACGATATTTTTGAATGCTGCGAGTATTTATCAAGGCTTCGTGGTGTTGATGACGCAACTCTACGGCAGGTTCAGTTGCTCCTTCTCACAAACTGCGAGACAGATGAACGAGAGCTTTTCATTAAACTCATATCAAAGACATTGCGGCTTGGCGTCACAGCGAAGACCGTCAATAAAGTGATTCCGAACCTCATTCCTGAATGGGAAATCCAGCAGGCATTCCCGTTGGACAAGTATCCTATTGCAAAGAACACGGAATTTTGGCTGACACAGAAACTCAACGGCGTCAGAGCTACATTTTACCACGGTAAATTATTCGCTCGCAGCGGTGTTCCGTATAAAGGCGTCGAGCATATCACAAACATCCTTGCGTGGGCTGATGAGCTTGGCTATGTTTTGGATGGAGAGTTAACACTCAAAGAAAAAGGAAGCCTCAGCGATAACGAGGCTTTCCGCATGGCGACTGGAATTTTGAACTCAGATGATGAGAATAAAACGACCATTTGCTATACGATATTTGACCTCATTCCTATTCAAGACTTCGAGAGTGCGAATCCAAAACTCAACTACGAAGAGCGCAGGTTTATTATGGAGTCGATGAGCGGCAACCTCAATACCGAATACACACGGCTTCTCCCTGTCTTATATCACGGTAAAGACCAAAGCAAAATCGATGAGCTCCTTGAGCGTATGGTGGCAGAAGATAAGGAAGGCTTAATGCTGAATACAAACTGTCCGTATAGACGCACAAGACACAGAGGTATTCTCAAAATCAAGCGGTTTTATACAATGGACTTGCCAATCATCGGATATGAGGAAGGCACCGGCAGGCTTGAAGGTATGCTTGGTGCTTTTGTTTTGAACTACAAAGGCAACGAAGTCAAAGTCGGCTCCGGCTTCACAGATGAACAGCGTGTGGATTTCTGGAATAACAGAGATAACATAGTCAGCGAAGGATGTCTGTGTGAAGTGAAGTATAAAGAAATTTCAAGCGACAAGAACACCGGTCTTGAGAGCTTACAGTTCCCGGTGTTTGTTCAGTTGCGAAATGATAAGACGGAGGTAAGCTATGGCTAAAGCTGTGCATTGTTGGAGGTGGTTAAGTGACAGTAAAGAAAGTGACAACCCCGCAGTTTTCAAATTGCATAAGTGATTTCTGTAGGATGGTGGATGACGCCCATGACGATTACACATAGAATCGAGAAGAAGTAAATAGGCTCGATAAACTCACGCAAGACTATCTCCATCAGCTTGAACTCGACGGACTTGATTATAGCGAGAGAGCAAAAGTTGCAACGCAGTTATCGAGATGCCGACAGCTACGAAGGATAAGCAAAGACACCGTTGAGGTTCTTGAGCCGCTCATCACTTTTCTGGATAGCGAAAAGGGTCGTGGAATGATGAACCTTATGCGAGAAACACTTGGCAAAACCCGCAAGATTGAAGAACGAATGAAGACTCGTACATACAGATACAGAGTTCTTGACAAAGGAGATATTGCAAGTGGATGAGGTAAATAAATTTCTCAAGCGATTTCATATTGATGATAACAAAGTAGATACAGTTTTCACTTCCGGGTGCTGCTACTGGTTTGCCTACATCCTATACAGAAGATTTATTCGTGACGGAGCCGTTGTGATGTACGCCAGTATAGACAACCACTTTGGAACGAAAGTTTTTGGCAAAGTGTACGATATCACTGGAGATGTCACCTATAAGTACGACTGGAAACCGTGGCTGGATTTCGGTGATGAAATCGAAAAGGAACGAATTGTTCATGACTGTATAATGTTTTAACCTGTAATGATATGACTGTTTTTACAGTGCTTCTCGCTGTTAGCGGAAGTTTCACAAAGATAAGTAGAAAGATGGAGCCACCAGAGAATCTCATCCGGCATTCAAGGATGCAACCCTAACGACCAGACTGTGACAAATTGAATGAACATTAACAATCTGTTGTCACACAACATCATCCAGCTCAATATCAGTTCAATGAACTCCAATCAGAACTAAATTAGTAACTGGAGACCGCACTCTAAAGGGCTTTTATTCTGTAATAGATTACAGGTTTAGTTAAATTTACTGAGAGGTGAAACCAATGAAGAATGATACTTGCGTTTGCTGTGGTGCTTATGTTCCAGAAGGAAGACAGGTGTGTAAATCGTGCTACCCAGACGATGAACAAGAAAACATGACCGAGGAAGAAGCAGAAATGATACGATGGCTTGCTTCCGCATCGGATAAAGAAGTGCGAAAAGCCATGCGTAAAACAGAAAAGGAACTGTTTGGTCACGCATTAGCTTAAATATAAGTGCCAAGCGAGATACGCTACGGCTACGAGAGAAGTCGGATTCTAAGGGGACGGCGTCAAATCTGATGTCGTTGGGCGTTAAAGGAACTATGTGCTTGAAAGCTGGCAGGAGTTCTTTGACTGGTATTACGAAGTAACTTCCGAGGACTATAAGTACAACGGAAGAAATATCGAGGGCTTTGTGATTGAAGGAACAGACGGTTATATGGTAAAGCTCAAGCTTACATACTATAACTTCTGGAAATTCATGCGTTCTATTGCACACGAGGCAATTAGAAAAGGATACATTGACAGCAAGAGAACATCGGCACTTACGACCCCGCTTGCAAATCAGTTTTATGGTTGGGTAAAAAACTCTACACGATGCTGATGATTTAGAGTCCGTGCCAAAGGATATTTGCACTCTAAGAAATCTTTTCTTTGCCTCTGATGTAGGTCAAAATTTCGTAAAAGGATAAGGAGGATTGTATGCGTAAAAAAACCATTATTGCACAGCTAAAAGATAGAGTTCAGGAGTTATCTATTGAGAACGATAATTTACAACGAAAAGTAGATGCTTTTGAGAAAGAAGTTGCAGAATTAGCTGAGCAAATCACCGATAAGACACCAGATTGTCAGGTTGGAGCGTGGTGTGATGACTGCAAACATATTGGATATGGGAAAGTAAAATATCTTCAGAGACACAAGTACGGCTCGTCTTGGGTGAATGAAAAATCCGGCAGATACTGCAAAAAGCATTTACATAATATTTGTGGAGAGTTTGAGATGCAAACGAATAGGGAGGTAAATTTATGAATTTGAAGGAATCTTTCCGCTATCAGAACTTTCTTGACAAGATGATGCGTGACGCCTGTTACAGCATCCAGAACAGCGAACACGCTTTTATTGTCACGAAGGTTCATAACAAGAATAAGGCGAACCCAGATGCAACAGACTTGAGTGAGGTCGTTGAGGTCGATGAGTTCGTTCCAAATGACGATGTCATTCGCTTCATGCAGTGGCTCATTGGGGAGCGTGAGAAACTCACCAAGGCAATCAGCGCCGCAAAGGTCGCAGTCGGGTTTGACATTGATGCCGCAGTCGAGACAAACAAGTTCAGACAATCGGCAAACTTAGCGGTAAAGCGTATGCTTGGGCTCCGTGGAACAAAGCGTACCGAGCGTGGTCAGGACTATAAGTTCAATGCAGAGGACAATCAGATGCCTTACTACTATGAAATTGAAGTCACAAGTGCAGAGGCTTACAACAAAGCAGACGCTAAAGAGTTTATGCGCTCCGTTATCTCTGATGCGGATAAGGTTTCCGCTGATATCGACTCTGCGATGATTAACTCGGTAGTGGATTATGTTCCGAGATTCGATGTCAATGAGTCATTCGAGGATGTAATGGCTGAGTTCATTGAAACACCAGCCGAATAAGCAAGAGCCATTCGGCTCTCTGCTTTAGGCAGGGATTTGCGAAGTTAATTTTGCTGTGGCGTTTGACAGTACGTAACTGTTAGCCGATAGCGATATCGGTTTTGTTTCAAATATGTATTCTCCGCTCGCGGATTGATAATATATAAGAAAATAAAAGTGCTCATAATGAATGAGCTCTATTGGGACTGCGGTTCCATCTACTTAAGAAGACCTACTTAAGAAGAAGGTTTTAATCGTTATGCGCTTTTCAAACCGTGAGATGTTATTTTGTTCTTCGTTATTTGTGATTGCGACAGACGCTGCGCGGGCATACACGAAACGCTATTGTACCTAACCGACACAAGCCCACCACCGGCTGAATGCTGGATATTGAGAATTCTACTCAAATAAAAGTAAATTACTTAATAACAAGAAATTAGAAATAATTATTTCTTGCCGTAAATACGGCACCATTCCATGACAATTTTAACCCTGCTGGTTTCTGTCTAAAGCAGGGAGCCGAATGTAAATATAGATTTAGCACAACGAGGTGGTGATATGATGAGCATCGCGGGTTTTGATAAAAATAGCATCATTCTTATCAACGAGCTAAAGAAGAACACTCGTAAGTTAGAATACGGCGTTATTGCTCCGGCAAAAGAGGAAGTAACTTGTGAACTCGCACCGGAACACGCCGCAGAACCAATCAAAAGTATGGACGATATCTTTAGAATATCTAAATACTTAATTGCAAACAATCGGTACAGAGATAATATGTTGTTCATTGTTGGAATCAACTTCGGTTTACGAGTCAGTGACTTGCGAGTGCTGCGATTTTCCAATTTAATAAATGACAATTTGACATTCAAGGATAGTTTCGCTGTGTTTGAAAAGAAGACACGGAACACTCGCAAGAGAAAGAAGAACAGGTACATTACGATTAACCACGCTGTTGTAGAGGCAGTCACAATGTATCTGGAGCACACAGACAATGTTTGTTTGAGTGACTATATGTTCCGAAGCGAGTCCAATCGAGGCGGCAACAGGAATGAACCTCTGACTATCAAGTCAATCGACAGAATCCTCAAGGGTATTGCAAATGATTTAGATTTGAACGTCAAGATGTCAACACATACGTTGCGCAAGACTTTCTGTTATCATCAAATGGTTATGAGCCATAATGATAGCAGGAAGCTTTTGCTTTTACAAAAAATGCTTAACCACTCTTCCCCTGCTCAGACTCTTGACTATATAGGGATAACGACAGAGGAAATTGATGAGGCATACAAAAAGTTAAACCTTGGTAGTATGAACTATAATTATTTGATTGATAGTAGTATTGATGAGGTCGAAGATAGATTTGCATAAAGGATATGATTAGGATGAATAAGACAACAATGAGATATGGTGGTACTTATCAGGTTACTCGAAAGATTAAGACGCATACATCACCGCTAAGAACTGTCACATACGATGAGGTTGGAAGATTTGTCAAAGAGACATCAAATATGCTTATCTTTGATACTTTTAGAGTCAAGAAATCAACAATCATTGGTATTAAGATGATAGAAAGATAGTGAGGCGGAATCATGAAAAAATATTCCCGATTTTGCTTTTATTGCTGATTTTACTGTCTGGATGCGATAGCCAACAGTCAGAAAATATGCAGTTAGATAGAAAAGAGCAACCTCACCTTTACTGGAAAGATATTGATGTTGTTGTGACAAGCGTAGATAAGAGACATTGGTACGCATCCACACATTGGTATGAGGTAAAAATTTCTGTTGAGAGTGAGGAATACCAATTGACTTATACAGATACATTCAAGGGTTCAGGTGTATTTGGCTGTCCATCGCAGTATGGATATAATGAAGGCGACATAGTAAAGGCAGAATTATATTCGTGGGTAATAGATTCAACCGGGGAAGTAATTCGGCGTGAAATACATATGGTATATTGATGAAAGGATGATTTTATGGTAGAGGTTTTTAATACACATACAGGTAAAATTTATGTAGATAGAGAACGTCAGCTCGAATTCCTGACTGTTGGGGATTACGGTAAAGAGAATAATATTAAAGCTGATTTTCTTGGCTTACATAATGAAATCAACGGCGTAAAGCATCACAATGTAGACCTTAAAGATAAATGGGTAGCTACTATCAGCACACAGAAAGGTTGCCCGATGAAGTGTAGGTTTTGCGATTGCCCAAAGTATGGATTTAAGGGGAATATTAGTCTTGATGATTTAATTTACGAGATTGAAACTATCCTTAAACATGAAGATACGACAACTACAAAACGATTGAATGTTCACTTTGCTCGTATGGACGAGCCAACATTTAATCGCAATGTGTTGGATTTTACGAAAAATCATCTGCGAAAAATCGTATCGAATTACATAGCGGCAGAGACAATACATCCGGTTGTTTCCACGATGTTACCAAAGTTCAACAAAGACTTGCAGAATTTTATTCTGGAGTGGTGTTGGATTAAGAACGAGTTATATAGAGGCGAGGCTGGATTACAGTTCAGTATCAATAGTACGGATGATAAACAAAGAAATGAGCAGTTCGCTGGCATGAGTATGGATTTGGAGAGTATCTCTCATCTCGCAAAGCTTTTACCTCTGCCAATTGGAAGAAAATACACACTCAATTTTGCAGTAACAGCGAAAACAATTCTTAACGCAGACAGGCTATCTGAGTTGTTTGATAAAGATAAGTTTATCGTTAAGATTACTCCGATTCATGAAACAAATTCGGCGGTTCAAAACGGATTTGATGTTACAACGTCTTATACGGATTATGATGTATATAGAGAATTTGAAAGACCGCTTGTAGAAGCTGGATGGGATGTAATTGTGTTTGTTCCCAGTAAAGAGGAAGACAGCGACAGAATTACCTGTGGCAATGCGCTCATTACAGATAAGATGAAAGGTTAATTTTATGATTGATATTGTACTCAAAGAAGGACAGTCTGGATATGACGCGGTGGGTGAATATATCCGAAGATACTGGAAGCGTAATATTGTAGACACAGTTATTGTTTCTATTGGTATCTCTTACGACGGACATACTTACGACCTACATAAAGAAGTTGCCACTCCAATGAATTTTGACGACATCGAATTTTTTATGACTGGTGGGAAGGCAAAAAGTTCATTAAGCTCTTCGGAATTAAGACACTTAATGAGCTTGATATTTCTGGTGGCATTTATGTAGAAGATTAGTTTTATTAAAGGGAGTGAGTGGATAAAATGGGTGTTATTAATATTTATAATACGGCTAATGTTTACGATATTTTTTACACAGACCCACCTTGGAAGCAAACGAAGGGAAATGCAAGAAAATGTAGACCGAATCAAGGTAAACAGTTTGACTATAATACCTGTGAATTAAACGAGATATTAGATATACATAAAAAGGCATTGGAGCATTGTTCAGACAAGCATAATGTTTTCATGTGGACTATAGATAAGTATCTTCATAAAGCTGAGTCAATGATGAAAGAACTCGGATATAATTTACACGCCAGATTTGTTTGGGATAAAGAGAATGGTATTGCCCCTGCGTTTACAGTACGATTCTCACACGAATATCTTTTATGGTTTTATAAAAAAGGCAACATCCTAATGCCAGCAGAAAATGTTAGGGGTAAATATACAACCGTACTTAGAGAACCATCAACCAAACACAGCAAAAAACCCTTATGTGGATATGAAATGATTGAAGATATGTTCCCATCTGCAAGAAAATTAGAGCTGTTTGCAAGAAAGCAGCGAGATGGGTGGGACTGTTGGGGCAGCGAAGTGTGAATAAAAGTTAAGTTTTACAGTAGTGGAAAGAGAATGAATCTTCAAGAAAAGTAGAGGTGTGACTATGAAGAATGTACGAGAGTGTGACCAGTTTAAGAGTCTTGATACGTGGGATTGGGGGAATTACCACGACTTGATAGATACTTTTGAATTTGAAACAGTTTTATCCGTCGATGCTGGTTCTTATCAAGGAGATACTTTTTATATTTTGAAAGACGGCGAGAGATACGGTTATCTTGAATTTGGGCGGGGAAGCTGTTCAGGATGTGATGCTTTACTTGCTTGTTCCAATCATGATGATTTGGAAGAATTGCAAGTAAGCCTGTTTAATGACATTAAATGGTTTGACAGTTTAGGAGAGCTGAAGAAATACTTCCAAACCCACGATTGGGAAGGTGACTGGTGCTGGCATGAAGAGGAGCACAGGATGTTCAGGAGAAAAGTTCTTGGGCTGTATAGCTGCGACCAAAAGGGGAGATAAACAATGGAGTGGTATGTCTACATTTACGACATCAACAGCCGAACAATGCGAAAGTATAATGCCCTGCGGGGGAGAAAAGACGCCATTAGAAAATTCAAAAAGAAGAGCAATTCTATAGAGGAATTTTCCAAGATGTTGCGAAGCGAGATGATGTACTACTATTGGAGCAAAGCCGAATGGGAGATTATCATTTCTGCTTGGTGTGGCGGAGATGGTAGTGAGGAAGCTAAGATTGATGTGTTTGACCAATTACAGATGAACTGGGATGCATTTGTAAATTACTGTTGGAATTATGGCTCAAAAGTTAAGGAGAAATAAATATGCTTAATATAACGGAAAGGTATTTCACGGTTACACATAACAATCGTACATATACAGTAATTGGGAGCAAGGATACAACGATTGATACGATTTGGGCAAGCCAGAAGTACTTCTTTATGCCCGGGTCAATTGTTGTCATCACTGATGATAAAGGAATATCAAAGCGGTTTATTTGCTAATTTTATGGTTTCGTTCGATTAAATAGATTGAGGAGGGGAAATGATGTACCTTAACAATGCGTCTACAACAAAGACAGATGACAGGTTTACTGTACTTACGAGCAGATTGCAGAGAGGATTGTGCAATGAATATTAAGATTTCAAACGGCAATGCAAAGCTCGGTAGTATTCCAAGCATCTCGCTTCCGGCAGGAACTACTTGCCGGTGCGACTGTGAGTGTCAAAAGAAATGCTACGCAAAGAAACTGGAGCGTCTACGAAAAACAGTACGAGATGCTTACCAGCACAACTACGAGTTACTTAATACAGACCCAGATACATATTGGAGAGAAGTCGAGGCGTCAATAATGATGTCTCGATTTTTTAGATTTCATGTGTCCGGCGACATTCCAGACAGTGTGTACTTTGCACACATGATTGATGTTGCCGAACGGAATAAACATTGTGAGATACTCTGTTTTACAAAGAAGTTTGACATCGTTAACCAGCACTTGGATATGGGTGGTACAATCCCGGCAAACCTACACATCATCTTTAGTGGATGGAAAGGTTTGAAGGTTGATAACCCCTATCTCCTACCTGAAGCACACGTCAGGTATCGTGACGGGTACACAACGGCAAGCGACAATGCGAAAGAGTGTGGAAACAACTGTACGGAATGTGCGATTACAGACGGCGGATGCTGGACTTTGAAGAACGGAGAGCAAGTCGTATTTAACGAGCACTAAATCTCACAACACAACGGAAAGGAGGCAAACTGTGCAGAAGAGGTTTCTCAGAGCACTGATTTGTACAACTACTGTATTGGCAATTATAGGGCTGACGATGATGGTGCGGCACATTTCTGGCAATACATACACTAACGACATAGGTTCAGTTGAAGTTGAGACTGCCAAAGAAACTGAAACGGAGCAGATGTCTGAAAACGCAATGGAATCAGAAGTATTGGAAGACACGGTGTTTTCCGCAGAAGCAACAGGGCAAGGACAAAGGCCAATAATCCAGCACAAACCAAAACGTTCAGAACTTTTGGAAGACTCGGATGCTGATACAACTACAGGCGAGACGCTGCAGGAGCAGGTATCAGAAGAGACAACGACCGAAGAACAAATACAAGAGTTAGAAGAGCTGTATTCCGCAAATGAGTTCAAGACACAGGGTGTTATTTGGTGGGATGGTTGGAAATGGACTTGGTACAGCGAGAAAGTTCTTTCCGGCGGTGGTTTAGACATTCCCGGTCGTCATAATGATGATAACGGATATGTTTGTGACGAAAATGATTATATCTGTTTGTCATCCTCGGTGCTTAGCAAAGGCACGGTAATTGATACGCCGTTCGGGAAGCAGGGGCGGGTATACGATACAGGTTGCCCATCGAATGTTATTGATGTTTACGTTGGTTGGTAGCGTTGAATACCAAACCGACAAATATATATTCATTCTACAGCTTCGCTCCCGGGCTTATCACCGATAGTCAATACAAAGTAAAAAATGGAGGTGTGCGATGTCACTTGTATTATTCATATTATGCTTGCTTGGATTAGCTATAAGAGTGGGATGGGAAGAATGCAACTGGGATTATTTGATTGCCATCATTGTTTTCTTTTTGTTTGCTATTATAATAGGAATCTGCTAAGACGGAGGTGATTTTTTTGAATCAGGACGAAGTAATTAGAAAAAACAAGGAGTTGGTGCGCAAGTATCCATTTTTGCTACCCATAAATCTGTGGACAAACGACGCATTAGATGACTATGATTATAGTTTTACAGAACTTGATGCAATGCCGGATGGTTGGCGTAAAGCTTTTGGGGAACAGATGTGTGAGGAAATTGCGGAGGTTCTTCGCAGAGAAAATTATTTGAACGAATACAGAATCCTCCAAATAAAAGAAAAGTGGGGGTTTTTACATTGGTATGATAACGGCGCACCTGACGGAGTAAACAAAGTTATAAGTAAATACGAAAAAATAAGTGAACGCACCTGCATCAAATGTGGTGCGCCTGCCACTAAAATTTCAAGAGGGTGGATTAGTCCTTGGTGCAATTCCTGTGCAGAAGCACTTAGAGACAGGGTTTCGTTCGATGAAATAGATGAGGAGGGTGGAAATGATTTACCTTGATAACGCATCTACAACAAAGATAGATGCACGAGTTTTAGAAGCGATGATGCCGTATCTCACAGAATCATACGGAAATGCCGGAACTTTGTATAGCATAGGGAAAAATGCAGCTCAAGCTATCGCAAAAGCACGCAGGCAGGTTGCCGAACTTATCGGAGCTATGCCTGAACAAATTGTATTTACATCCGGTGGCAGCGAGGCAAACAATATGGTTTTTGCAGGACTCCGAGATTACATGTCTCGTAGCGACAAGTGCCACATTGTTGCCTCCCAAATTGAGCATGACTCCGTTTTAAAGGCGATAAAAAACCTCACCCAAAATAACTTTGATGCAACTTTTGTTGCGCCATGTTGTGATGGGGTTGTACATCCAAGGACTGTGCTGGATAGTATCACAAGGGAAACCGGCATTGTATCTGTTATGCATACTAATAACGAAACCGGTGTGGAAAATCCAGTAAATGAGATTGCATCTATATGCAGGGAAAATGGCATATTATTTCATACAGACTGCGTACAGGCGGTGGGGTGTCAGAAAATTGATGTCGGTAAAATAGATTGCGATTTTTTGTCGTTGTCAGCACATAAGGTTCACGCACCAAAAGGGGTTGGCGCATTGTACGTTAAGGATACGTCAAAATTGTCTCCGCTTATTTTTGGTGGCGCGTCACAGGAGTTTGGTCTTCGCGGTGGAACTGAGAATGTGGCTGGAATCGTAGGTTTCGGCGAAGCGTGTAAGATTTTAAAGAATCAGTTGCACGAGGACGAAACCAAAATCATGATACTGAAGCAGCGCCTCTATAATGATATAAAAAAGGGACTGGAAAGACATGGACTTTCAGATATAATGCACCTTAACGGAAGTTCCCCTATCCAAAAAGGCAAGGTGTTGAATCTCCGCTTTGATAATGTAGATGGTGAAACATTGCTGTTGCTCCTTGATGCAAAAGGAGTATGTGTTTCTGCGGGTTCTGCATGTAGAAGTCATGAGTCCGAACCAAGTCACGTTCTTGTAGCAATGGGAATTGATGAAGAAGATGCAAGAAATTCTATAAGACTTTCATTATCAAGAATGAACACGGACGAAGAGGTTGCACAGGCATCAGAAATTATTGTGAATTGTGTAGTCGCCCTTCGCTAAATATGTATTGAAAAGCATAGAAATTTATGGTAAAATACAGATTATCAAATAAGGTTATTGCAATCCCATTGGCTTTAGACGTGGCAGGAAGAACGTAACAACGACAATGTTATGAGAGGTAAAATCTAATGGAAACTCGGCTAAGTTAAAAAAAGCACGCAGCCCGACTGAATCGAAGGAAAATTTTGATGTTTGGTCACGAATGCGTGCGTAGAGTGATTAAAAACTGTACTATAGCATAATAAGTAATAGGAACTGTACTATAGCATAATAAGTAATAGGAGTGTGGACAATATGGACAACGAAGATTTCGGATTTGACACAGAATTTATGACAGATGATGAGGTTGAGCAGATGCTGGATTCTATTGTAACCACTGTCGCAGAGGAAGTAGCAGTAGACGATAGCAAGACATCAATCATCAATCCATATAAAATCCAGCAGGTAATATATACTTACAAGGTTCTTAAGTATCTTACGAAAGGGACACGTGGTGTCAAGGTGTCTTACGAACTTTATAAGCCATTTATAAGTATGGGAAGCGTGAGCGTGGTTGGCAAAAACTTGGCTTTTAGAAAACCAGAATGGTTTATGAAGGCTGTGGAACTTGCCAGCAATTTTGAGGTTTATCCCAAAACGGACGGCACAATTCAGATGAACTTCACGTTCCATGGATTAACCCGACCGATTGAATAAAAACGAGGTGAATGATAATGAGCAGTTTTGTAAATTGTTTTGATGTGGTTTCAATGGTTGTTGATGAGGCAACCGCGCAGTTCGCTCCTCTTTGGAGCATTAACAAGGATAAGTACAGAATACTCAAGCAGTATTGCGATGTTCTTGACGCGCTCGCTGCCGAATTTGATGGGGAGTCGTTTGATGTTGAAGTAGATGATGTTAACATGACGATTACAATTAAAATGGAATGCCACGATGTTACCATAGAATCGCAGAACCATAAATATTATAGCCTCGCACAACGTACGCTTGCATTTGGATTCTCGGTGTCAGAAAGTGGACTTCTCTGTATGAAGTTCGTGTTTCCGAGTGTGTGGGATAAGGCTTAATTTAGGAGGCTTGGATGAATAAAGCTCGTCGTGAACTTTTGAGTCGAGCAGAGTCATTGCTTGACCAAGCATCCGAGCTCGTATCACAGGCATTAGACGAAGAACAGGATTGTTTGGATAATATGCCTGAGAACCTGCAGGATAGTGAAAGATATCAAAAAATGGAAGCTGCAATTGACAGCCTTGAAAGTGCCTCTGAATCAATCGACGAGGCAAAGGAGAGTATAGACGCGGCTTCAGAATAAGAGGTATGTTATGGGCTTAATAGGTAGCTTTTTGGTTTGCTGTTTAGCGGTGGATATACAGCTAAGACTTTAATGTCATCGAGGCGTTCGGTACAAGTATGAATGATACCATACGAATTTACAACTCAATCAGCATACCGTATGTAGCTGTCTGCAAAGGCGACTTACTTCAATAAGTAGTCGGGCAACTCTAACCTATAACCCAAAATAACTTTCCCATAACATCTTACCTCAGACCCGCTTCCTGCGCCAACATATACATTGGTGTGCTTAAGTCTCGGGTTTGCTGAAACAAGAATGAGATTGCGTTCTTCATCCACGTAGTATTGTTTGCAGTACATTGCGCCATCGACGCAAAAGATGCCGACATCTCCGATGGATAGTTCGCAATCTTTTTTGACATACACCGTATCTCCGTCATGAATATACGGATACATACTATTGCCTTGGATGCCGACTGCGAAATCCGCATCGTCTGGCACAGATTCGTCAACAAGTATCATCTCAAAGTCATCACCATCGAGCGGTGTGGAATATCCGGCAGCAGACGGTGTGGAATATCGAGGAATATATCTGCTTGGAGATTTCTTGGATATAGTTATAGCAGTCCTCGCAGGTGCTTTGAGTTTAGCAGCCTCTGATTCTACACGAGATTTCTCCAATGCACAGAGCGTATCAACAGCTTTCTTACCGTGCCTATCCAAAATACGGTAGTTTGAAAGCAGCACAGTTTCCTGCTTGCTCAGCAGATGATTATCTCGTTTCTCGTCAACTGATACTCCAAGTAGATAATCAGTTGTGACGTGAAATAGATTTGCAAGTGCAATGATTGCACTCATTGACGGGCTTTTCGTCCCGCTTTCCCAACATCTTACACTTACCTCGCTGACTCCGAGATATTTACATAGCTCTTTTTGAGTCATAGGTTTATCAAGACGCAGTGCTTTAATCCTTTCTCCAAGATTCATAACTTTTTCTCCAAAAATTTTTTCTGAGTGTTGACACGCAAGAGGTTTTATGGTATTCTTAGACCATAACTTTTGTTTCTGCAATTATGATAACACAAACAATAGTTGTTGTCAAGAGGCTTGAGCCATTTTTGTATAATAGTTCAAGAGAAAAGAAAGCAGCCCACCCGTAAGGATGGACTGCTCCGAAACACCATGCGCCGCAAGATAACCACAAATTACGGCAGCAAACCACTGGTTGTATTGCTACAACCCGAGAAGGCGGAATAACCACAAACCGCCTACTCGTTTTGTAGTATACCATAACCATTTGAAAAAATCAATGGAGGAAAGCTACAAAATGCAAAAATTATCCATCCGAGAATTCAAAAATTTCTGTGACAAACTGTCGCATTGCAGATTTATATTCGACTCGGTTAACCAAGGTTGGTGTACGGTCGGAGAAACAATGAAGATAAAAGCCGTGTTTGATAACTTAATAATTAGCTTCAATTCGAATACAGTGCATCTCTGCTCCTCTCTCTACGAGTTAATATTTGAACGGGTGAAACATATAGAAATGTGTGAGCCGTCTATGCTTGGAGCGGTTTTTAACATTGTATGCGGCGATTCTTCAACAAACAAAAATGACAAATCATACACGATTATTGTCGTATAGAAAGTTAAAAAAACTTTTCAAGTAAATCATCAAATTAGGTTGACATTCTGAAAAGGGTGTGCTATACTATTGCCGTAAGATGAATTTATGGCGAAAGGACGAGGCACTTGAGTATCCAGAATACAAATGAACGTCAACCGAAGATTGGCGATATTTATTTAATGCACTTTGGCGGCAGCGGCAATGAACAGAAAGGATGGAGACCCGGATTGGTATTCCAAAACAATCTGGGAAATCGTCATAGCCCTAATATTATTGTTCTCCCCTTAACAAGCTCTATCAAAAAAGTTGATATGCCAACGCACGTATTCGTTCCGGCAGACGGCACTGGTCTTGTAAAAGACAGCATAGTTTTGTGTGAAAATCCAGAGCGTATGTCTAAGGAACGATTAGGAAACTACCTCACCACTCTCCCGGCAGAATACATGAGCAAAGTTGCGGTGGCTAATCTGCTCGCTTCTTCTGCGATTTCCTTCATAGACCCAGATGTTTTACTGTCTGTCTGGCAAAAGGCGCTTGTGTTAAACACTGTAGCCTGATATACATAGAAGGAGGTATGGCTATGTATAATGAAGAGCTTAAAACGCAATTTGTGAGGTCTTATACGACGAGTATCAATACTGCAAAAGTGTGCGAGTCGGTTTTCAATCTGTTTGAACCGTATGAATGTACCTGGAACGCAGACCTATGCACAAGAAGCGCAGAGGATTTGCAACCGATAGTCGATTCAATCGTTGGATTGCGTGCAAGAAGCAGGTTTAGCAGACTGATAATGCTCAAGGACTATGTAAAGTGGTGTATCGGTGTTGCGAATGTGCCAAATGCTTGTGACGGTATGTTGCAAATCACAACAGTTGGTTTGGATAAAATGCGGCATCAGACAGTAGCAAGCCCGCTGCATCTACAGAAGTATCTCGATGCTATTTGCTCTCCAGATTCTGATAAAGCGACGGATAGTATATACAGATGCTATTACTGGTTGGCTTACGGTGGTGTGCCGGAAGAAGATATACTCAAAATCAAGTGTTCTGATGTAGACCTCGGAAATATGGTGGTTCATTACAACGGAACCGAGATTCCGATATATCGAGAAGCTCTTGCAGCATTTAAGAATTGTGCAGAGCTGACTCAGTTTGTATACAACCACCCAAACTACACTAAAACAGTTTGGAAAGAACGAGTCGAGGGAGATACACTGGTTCGAGGCGTTCGCTCAAGCATTTCTCTCTATTCAATGAGGGTAGAAATCTCCAGAAGAGCAAAGGCGAACGAAGAGAAAACGGGACTTAGGCTCAGCTACTTCAGGACTTGGATTTCCGGTGTGTTTTATAGGGCATACGAGCGTGAGCTCATCGGAGAAACGCCGGATTTTTCAGCAGTAGCCTCAGCTAAGATGGAAGGCAAAGTTTATAAGCTTGAGAGTGGTCGTAATACACAAGAAGCTAAGAAACGTAAGGTTGTTAAGGACTACTTGGAAGACTATCAACGCTGGAAGCTCGCCTTCAAAATATAATTTTTAAGAGATTGCCTGCGATGCAGGCTTCTCATTACATATATCAACATAATTTGATAATCTGCATATATTGGGATATGGTGTAATGGTAACACACAGGACTTTGACTCCTGCATTTCTGGTTCGAGCCCGGATATCCCAGCCAAGGCGAAAGCCTTTTATATATTATTACTAAAGAAAGGGGAACATGATGGACAACAAAGAACGATTTATCTCTCTGTGCAAAACGGTTAACCGTGACGGTATGGACGAGCTTTTGAACTGGCTTGAGAACAATGATTTCTACACTTGCCCTGCGAGTAGCAGATTTCACGGCGCGTATCCCGGCGGGTTGTTAGAACACTCGCTGAATGTCTATGACGAACTGAAACGGCTTCTGAGTGTTTACCCGGAAATCAAAGTTTCCGATGAAAGTGTAGTTATCTCAGCTCTGTTCCACGACTTGTGCAAGGTTAATATGTATACCACAGAGAAGCGAAACCGAAAGAACGAGTCCGGGCAGTGGGAAAGCTATGATGCGTACACGATTAAGGAAAAGTTTCGTTTCGGCGGTCATGGAAGTAAGTCGGTATTTCTTACCCAGCATTTCATTGATTTGACGCCAGAAGAAGCCGTGGCGATTAACTGTCATATGTCAAGCTGGGAAGACGGAGCCGCGAAAATGGTTGGGTCAGCCTTTGAACAGCATCCATTTGCGTGGTTACTACACGTGGCAGATGAGTCTGCGACTTACATAAAGGAAGGAATTTAAGTATGGCTGAAGACAAGTTAAATCTAATTCAAAAGCTTGCCAAAATCCGCGCAATTAGCGATGTTGCGCAGAAAAACAAAAAGGGATTCAACTACACATATACAGACATCACGGCAATCCTCGCCAATGTGACGGCTGGTATGAAAAAGTACGGGGTTTCCCTCATCCCGAGCATCGTCCCGCAGTCTGCCGAGGTTGCACAGAATGTAGTTGTCAACACCAAGTTCGATAAAACCGGCAAACAGTACGAGCAGACAGTAACAGAGATGATTTTCAAGGCTGATATGGTTTTCAAGTGGGTAAATGACGAAGACCCGAACGACTTCATCGAAGTCCCGTGGTTCGTCACAGGCTCACAGTCAGACCCATCACAGGCACTCGGTTCTGGATTGACATACTGTACACGTTACTTTCTAACGAGCTACTTCCAAATCGCTCAACCGGAAACGGATGCGGACGCATATCGTAGTAAGCAGAAAGCGGCTGAGGCATCTGAGGATAGAGCAATCGCAGAACAGATTATCCAGAACTTCGATGTTTTGGTCAAACAATTCTTGGCTGACAATCCAGACAAGAGTGAGGAAGTTAAGAAGTTCATCAGCAAGTACGCAAAGGGCGGCAACTATTATCTTATCAAGGAACCCGCTCTCGCATCCAAATTACTTGCAGACTTTAATGCAAAATATGGTAAAGGAGAATAATACATATGGGATTTCGTAAAGAATCTTACGCAACAATCTGGACTGTCGAGGCTGTTTCAGATACTTACACAAAGGCTCGCATCTCAATCAGCCGAAAGAGCAAGCAGACTGGTGAATACGAGACGGACTTCAGTGGGTTTGTAAGCTTTGTTGGCACAGCAGTAGCTAAGAAAGCCGCTAAACTCAAGGAGAAAGACCGCATCCGTCTTGGCGATGTGGATGTTACAAACCGCTATGACAAAGAGAAGGGAGTGACGTATACCAATTTTAAGGTTTTCTCCTTCGATATGGCGGACAGCACTCAGACGCAGCAGTCCAAAAGTGCAACGGAGCCGCAGTCTCATGTCGATGATGGTGAGGTAGACGATGACCGCCTGCCGTTCTAAATGAAGCTTAACGACCTAACCGGGTGTAGATTTGGGAGCCTTGTTGTTTTACAGCGCAGCGAGGTTACTACATATAACAGACCATACTGGTTGTGCCAATGTGATTGTGGGAATATGACAACTGTCAAAGGCTGCTCGCTAACCGGCGGAGTTACAAAGAGTTGCGGATGTCTACGTAAGAAAACAAAACATGGAGACTCACGAGGTAAAATACGTTCACGGTTTTTTAGTATTTACCATAACATGAAGAGTCGTTGTTATAACAAAGGAGTTCCAGGTTATAAAGATTATGGTGCAAAAGGAATTAAACTGTGCCCGGAATGGGAGAAAAGTTACGAAGAATTTAAGAGGTGGGCACTTGATAACGGCTATGATGATTCGTTGAGTATTGACAGAATAGATAACGACGGGCCATATACACCGTCAAATTGCAGATGGGTAGACAGAGTTATACAAAATAACAATAAGAGTAACCACCTAATCATTACAGCCTATGGTAAAAGCATGAACGCTAAACAATGGGCTAATGAAACCGGCATCAGCTACTCCACTATAGTTAGCCGTTATCATAGAGGGCTGCCTCCAGAAGAGATATTGAGAGGAGGTGGTTAATATAGGGGAAGTATCATACAGACCTTTAATCGAAGATATGGTTTGGTCGTACTCAAGGATTGAAGCTTACAAAGACTGCCCCTATCGATAGCTGGTTTTTGAAGTACATTAAGCATTGCAAGGAAACAGATAAGTTCTATGCGTCATTCGGTTCGTTTATGCACAAACTTATCGAGGGCTATTACAAAGGAGCTCTTACAAAAGATGAAATGCTTACCAAGTTTCTGACAGATTTCTCCAAAGAAGTTCGTGGAACCAGACCACAGGAGAGCACAGTAACGAAGTATATCCAATGTGGTTCGGAGTACCTTAGAAGTTTCAAACCGTTTCGTTTCAACATGATTGATGTTGAGAAACAAGTGAAGTTTGACATCGACGGTATACCATTTATAGGTTTCATTGATTATCTTGGAGAGGAAAATGGAGACTACATCATTGTAGATAACAAGTCCAGAGACCTGAAACCGAGAAGCAACAGAGGAAAGCCAACAGTCAAGGACAAAGAGCTCGACTCTATGCTCAAACAATTATACATATACTCAGCAGCCGTTAAACAAGAATACGGAAAGTTCCCTAAGTTGTTATGTTTCAACTGCTTTAGGACGGGGATATTTATCGAAGAGCTATTTAACGAAGATGCCTATAACGAAGCCATTGAATGGGCTAAGAAACAGGTTGAAGAGATTAAGAACGCAGATGATTTTTATCCCAACCGAGAATTTTTCTCGTGCTACTATATTTGTGGCGTCAGTGACGATTGTTGCTACGACAGAATGGCACGAGAAGAAAGGAGAGTTCGCGTATGATGAAAGCTGAAGACATCAATAGCATTGAGAGTGAGTCTGGAATTATTGCATCGTTAATACATAACCCAGAGTTTTCATTCTACTCTGAATATCTCCTCCCTAACCACTTCACCAATAAGGAAAACAGGTGTATCTACACAGCAATCTGTGACCTTGTTCGCAAGGGTATTATGACGATTGACCCGTATAACATCATCGAGGATTTGAGCTCATCGGAAGCAACGAGGAAGTTCGCAGACGATTTGTCAGTCGAGAAGTTACAAGAACTCGTAGAGATGAGCGATGTTCTGGCGAGAAGTACGGTCGAAGAATACAAGATGCTTGTATCGAATGTAATGGACGCAGCGTTTCGCAGAGATATGTTCGCCATGATGCGCGAAGGGCAAGCATTATGCTATGACAGAACCGTAGAGAATGTTGAGCAACGGATTTATAACCTTGTAGACGGTGTAATGACGGAGTTTTCTACAGCCAACGACATTCCGCCATACAAAGATGTAGTTGATGATTGTTGGGAAGAAATTCAGACAAGACAGAAGAATGGATTTGCCGGTATTCCATTCAAATTCAAGACACTCAATGAATATGCAACCATTGAGCCCGGAGAACTGTTCATTTTCGCGGCAGAAGCCAAGCAAGGCAAGTCAATGATGCTTCTGAATTGTGCTATTGACCTGCTAAAGCGAGACCTCGCAGTCTTATATCTCGACAGCGAATTGAACACGAGGCTTTTCACAGCGAGGGTGCTTGCACACCTGTCTGGGATTGAGTACAAGCGGCTCACTTCTGGAAATTACAACGAGGAAGAAGCCAAAAGGATTGATGAAGCCCGTGCATGGCTGAAAACGCGGAAATTCACACATATATACATACCTATGTTTGACCAACAGAGCATTTATACGGCAGTAAAAAAGGTCAAGCACACACAGGGTCTTGATGTTTTAATCGTAGACTACTTCAAAGGCTCTGGAGACGGTGATGCGTTTGATTCCTATCAAGAACTCGGACGGTTCGTTGATATGGTTAAGAACCAAATCTGCGGAGAGATGGGGATTTGCGGTATTGGAGCTGCCCAAGCTACTGTAAACGGGAAAGTAGCGGATTCTGCAAAGATTGGACGAAACGCAAGCACGATTGCTCTTATCCAAGATAAGACACCGGAAGAAGTTGAGGCTGATGGAGCCGATTGTGGCAATAAAAAGCTTCGAGTAATACTAAATCGGAATGGTATGCAACACGCTCAGAACGAATATATTGACCTGTTTTTTGACGGCAATCATATTCTATACCAAGAAGCTAAACAGCACATACCACAAACTCCGTTTTGAGGTGAATGAATGGCTCGGAAAAGATATAGACTAAAAACGATATGGTATAACATACGCCAAAGATGCAACGACAAGAATAACAAGTATTATGGTGGTAAGGGCATCAAGGTTTGTGAAGAATGGGATAAAAGCTTTAGCTCGTTCGAGAGTTGGGCACTATCTCACGGATACAATGACTCATTAACGATAGATAGGATAGATTCTAACGGGAATTATTGCCCTGAAAACTGTCGGTGGGCTACTGTAAAAGAGCAGAACAACAATAACTGCTCAAATAGGTATATCACAATCGGTGATGAGACAAGAACATTCGCACAATGGTGTGAGTATTACGACATACCAACATCTGTTGTTGAAAATCGTGTAAATAAGTACGGCTGGGATGTTCTAACGGCGCTAACCACAGATGTGAACGAGACAAATCATATTGGAAGACTATATGATTATAATGGAGAGACACATTGCATCAGAGAGTGGAGCAAGATATATAATATATCGTATCCAGCACTATATTGCAGGCTCGTAAATATGAAATGGGATATTAAACGCGCCTTGACCGAACCAGTACGAATAAAGCATCGCAAATCAAGATAACTTGATAATCTGCACTAAGGAGATGATGGCGTGGAGCTTGAGGATTTGATAGAATCCATCGATATTGTTGAATACATATCGCAATTTGTCGAACTCGAAGAAAAGAACGGCGAATTTTGGGGACTAAGTCCTTTCAAGGATGAAAACACGCCATCATTTTCTATACGCAGAGAGACAAATAGCTTCTATGACTTCTCAAGTGGTATTGGCGGAAATGTTTTTACTTTTGTAAAGCACTATAACAAGTGCTCGGCAAGAGAAGCGGTCGAGATTTTGAGCAAATTTGCCGGTTGTGACGGTATAAACGTAGTTCCAAGAAAGAAATTGGCTGCTACAGTCGTTTGCAAAAGGTTCAAGCCGCCTGTTTCGCATAAAAAATCGCAGTCTACATCGGTTTTTCAAGAAAACTGTATGGAGAAGTACGAAAAAAGAGCTGACAAGCTTGCAGTCTGGGAGTCCGAAGGCATAGGAAGAGCTTCTCTTGACAAGTTTCAAGTATATTATGACAGTTTTTCAGACAGGCTGGTCTATCCAATACGAAATTTGGACGGCAAGATAGTCAATATAGGCGGTAGAACCTTAGATAAGCAATGGAAAGAGAAAAAGCTTCGTAAATATACATACTTTTCCAACTGGGGAGAGATGAATGTCATCTATGGACTGTTTGAAAACTATGAGGAAATCATTAAAAAGCACGAAATCATCATTTTTGAGGGGTGTAAATCGGTTTTGCTTGCAGATACTTGGGGAATCCACAGCTGTGGAGCGTTGCTCACATCACATTTGAACCCACAACAGATGAAATTACTTGCAAAACTCGGTGTTAGAGTGGTTTTTGCCCTCGATAAAGAGGTGCGGATAAGAGATGACCACAACATCAACAAGTTAAAGCAGTATGTCAATGTCGAATATCTGTGGGATAAAGCAGATTTGTTGGATGATAAGGACGCGCCGGTTGATAAAGGTCGGGAGGTGTTCGTAGAACTGTATGAACAACGACTTAGATGCAGGTAGAACCGATGCGATAGAGCCAATGGTAAGAGTTGCAGACGCCATACAACGGTTTGGAGTGTCATGTAGAGAGCTAACTGGTAGATTGGATGCCCTTGCGTATGCTTTTCAGCTCTTAAATGATGGAATACTCGTTGCGGAGCGTATTCAAGGCGGAGAGTTATTCAATGATTTCATTGATGTCAGTTGCATTGCCGATGGAGATGAGGCTATATACGACTCTATTACCGAAGAAAATTCATTGGAACTTGATGAATTCTTATCTTGCTTCAAAGTTACAACAGAACAGGAGGTATATTAGAAATCAATAGCTACATTATGTATCACTGTCACACAGAGTTGAGCTTACTTGATAGCTGTACGAAGTACCAAGACTATGTAGACTTAGCTGTGAAGAACGGCTCAAAAGCTTTATCAATCTCGGAGCATGGAAAGCCGCTCAACTGGACAGAAAAATGGAACGCTTGCAAACAAGCGGGACTTAGATATATTCACTCGGTTGAGATATATCTGACAGAATCATTGGATGAACGAGTGAGAGACAATTATCACACAATTCTAATGGCGAAAAATATGGATGGTGTCAAAGAACTGAACGCATTAGTTAGCCTGTCGTGTGATAAAGACCACTTCTACTATACGAACAGACTGACATTCGATGAGTTTTTGAGGATTTCTAATAACATTATCACAACGAGCGCCTGTCTCGCCTCTCCACTAAACAAGTTGCCGGACACGCACCCACGATATATGGAGCTTGCACAGAAGTACGACTTCTTTGAGGTACAAGCTCATAATCATCCAGAGCAAATTGAGTTTAACAAGCGACTGGCGAAACTCGCAAAACAACTTGGGAAACCACTTATTGCCGGAACGGATACTCATAGCTCGTCAAAGTATAAGGCGGAGTGCAGAGCGGTTCTTCTATCGGCAAAGCACAAGTCTTATGGAGACGAGGACGCATTTGATTTGTCATACAAAACATACGATGAACTCGTTGAAATGTTTAGAGTACAAGGCGCTCTCACAGAAGACGAATACATGACAGCGATTGAGAACACCAATCTACTTTACGACATGACAGAGGACATTGAGCTTGACACTTCTATCAAATACCCCATCCTTTACGGTTCAAGAGAAGCAGACTCACAGAAGTTTACGGAAACCGTTGAAAGAATGTTTTTGGAGAAACTTGCAAACGGTATCATACCGGCGAGTCAAGAAGCTGCATTCCGAAAAGCAATTGATGAAGAGATGAGAGTCTTCCGAAAGCTAAAGATGGACGGGTTTATGTTGTCAATGTCGGAGCTTATTTGTTGGTGCAAATCTCAAGGCATGGCAATAGGAACTGCGAGAGGCTCTGTTGGCGGGTCAAGAGTGGCTTATGTAACTGACATCATTGACCTCAACCCAGAAACGTGGCAAACGGTGTTCTCAAGATTCTGTAACGAAGACCGTGTTGAGATTGGCGACATCGATATTGACTGCGTTGAGTCTGACAGACCAGCAATCTTCAATCACATCACAAGTAGGTTCGGCAAGGATAAGACAGCTCGTGTCGCATCGTTTGGAACCATGCAAGACAGAGGTCTGATTGATGATGTTGGTAGGCATCTCGCAAAGAAGTGGCGTGATGAACATCAAAACTGCAAGGAAACAGAAAACCCTTGGTCGCTGCCGATTGTGAAGAAGATTAAAGATGAGTTTGTGTCTGACCCGGAGAAAACAAAACGGAAATATCCAGAGATGTTCTACTACTATGACGGGCTCATCGATACGAAGATTTCACAGTCTGTTCATCCAGCCGGTATGGTAATCAGCCCAATCACTCTCGTTGATAACTTCGGTGTGTTTGATAAGGACGGTGATAACTGTTTGCTTTTGGATATGGAGAACATCCACGACTTCACCGGTCTTGCAAAATATGACTTTCTTATCTTAAAGACGGTACAGGTTATTCGAGATACCTGCACATATCTAAACAGACCATATCCGAAGACACACGAAATCGACTGGAATGACCAAGAGGTGTGGGCAGATATGATTCGTAATCCGTCGGGCATCTTCCAGTTTGAAGGAGCGTTTGCTTTTGAGAGCTTAAAGAAGTTCGCCCCAAAGAGTATCTTCGATATGTCTATCGTGACAGCTTGTATCAGACCGTCTGGTTCGTCGTACAGAGATGTGCTACTCGCAAGACAAGTACGCAAGAACCCGTCGGAACTTATCGACCAACTTCTAAAAGACAACCTCGGATATCTTATCTACCAAGAAGACACAATTAAATTCCTGCAAGAGATATGTGGTTTGTCCGGTAGCGAAGCTGATAACATCAGACGAGCAATCGGTCGTAAACAGAAAGACAGACTTGACAAGGCAATGCCGTCTATCTTGGACGGGTATTGTAACAAATCTTCTAAGCCAAGAGAGGTTGCGGAGAAAGAAGCAAAAGAGTTTCTACAGGTTATTGAGGACAGTGCGTCCTACCAATTTGGGTATAATCATTCAATCGCATACTGTTTACTCGGGTATCTGTGTGCGTACTATCGCTACTATTACCCTATTGAGTTTATTACATCGTTCCTAAATAACGCAGCCAATGAGGATGACATTAGAAACGGAACGGCGTATGCGAATAGAGTTGGCATTAAAATAACGATGCCAAAATGGGGGCTTTCAAAGAGTGAGTATTTCTTCGACAAAGAAAAGAATGTCATAGCTAAAGGATTAACATCCATCAAGTATATGAGCGACGGAATTGCCGAGGAACTTTACAGCTTAGCCAAAGAGAAACGACACGACAGATTTGTAGACATCTTGACTGATATTGATTACTCCACTTCTTTGAACTCGCGACAGCTTGATATCCTTATTAAACTTGACTTCTTCTCCGACTATGGAAACCAGCGAGAACTTTTGAGAATTGCAGATATGTTTTACAATCTGTTCAACAGGGGGCAAGCAAAGAAGCTCAGCAAGGATAAGGTTGACGGTACACCGTTAGAGCCAATCGTCAATAAGTACGCTGTTGGCGTCACAAAATCTGGCGGAATTGCAAAGAGTTACACGATACTGGATATTGTCTCCATTATGAGAGAGTCCGAGGATGCGGTCAAAGCGGTTCATATGGACGACCTCGGAGATTTGCTCAAGGTTAGAAACTTCGTCGATGTCATGGGGTATGTCGGATATGTGTCCGGCAAAGACGAGGACAGACGAAAGTTGTATGTGCTTGATGTCTATCAGCTTGTGCGAAAGAGTGACGGAAAGCAGTTTGGTTACTCCGTTGTCACAAAGTCAATCGGAAGTGGCAAGGAGAGCAGGTTTACAGTCGTGAACAAGGTTTACGACGAAGACCCTATACATAAAGGCGATATCATTTACTGTAAGTCATACGAGAAGAACGGTCAGTATTTCAGACTTACTGGATATACGAAAGTCTATTAAAGGAGAAAGGCAATGCAGATTCTAACACCAGAAACTTTCACAGAAGCAATGACATTATGTAGTGAGAACAGCCACTATAAAACGTGCGTTGTTTTTTGGGACAGAAATGCGATGATTGAATTTATCGCCGAACTTAGAGAGATTGGGAACATCCCAAATGTGCGACAAGCAGTTACTCATAGAACAGACTATGGTAGTCTTGAGTTCTTCAATGGCAGTGTGCTTGAAATCTTACCGGCGACAGAGGCAAACATTCGTGGAAAGAAATGCAATCAGCTTATTGCCGCTGGCGGTTTCGACCAAGAAGTACAAAGCAGACTTACAAGAATGACGGTTCCATATAGGTCTGCTGAATATGGTGCAGAAAGCATTTTCGACGCTGCGCTATTTGGTCTCCGCTCTCGACAGCAAACCGCTTGGGATATTTCGGACGAAGCCCCGCAGATTGAAATCGATACCGAACCGTCTGAAGCACTCAATGCGTTTCTGGACAGCTTTTCGGTCAATAAAAGTGTGAATAAAACCGCACTTTGATATATAAACGAGGTGAGGATAATAAATAGTAATGAAATCTTATTCAGTAGGGGTCATAATGACGAATGCTTAACTTTAGATTATGGCGTTAAACCCATAATTAAATATGTTCCCAAAGGAGCGGTTGTTTGGTGCCCGTTTGATAAAAATGATAGTGAGTTTGTAAAACAGCTAACGGCAAATGGGAATAAAGTAATTGCCACCCATATAGATAATGGCGAAGATTTTTATACATACGAACCCAAGTGCCATTGGGATTGTTTGGTCAGTAACCCACCATTCACAAATAAGAGAAAAATATTTGAAAGAGCATTAAGCTTCGATAAGCCTTTTGCGTTGATAATGAGCAACACTTGGCTTAATGATTCTGCCCCAAAGCAATTATTTAAGGATAAAGACTTGCAACTTCTGATGTTTGAAAAACGAATGAAATTTTCCAATAACGGTATAATTGATGACAAAATTACATTTAGTAGCAGCTATTTTTGTTATAAGTTTTTACCCAAGCAAATTATAATGGAAACATTTGAGGCATAGTCAAACAAATAGTTTGGATGGAGTTGATGAAATGGCAGAAGCTATTGTCTGCAACAAATGCGGAAAGAAACTTGACTTATGGGATATGCAAGAGGATTTCTCGATTAAGCGTAAACTCGGGTATGGCACAAAATATGATGGTGACGATTTAGACATCCATCTGTGCTGTGATTGTATGGAGAGGCTCATTGATGGGTGCGGTATATCTCCGATTTTGAATAATACATAATTTTTAACACATCAAGATAACTTGATAACCTGCTTACGAAAGGAGCGCAAATGTATATAGTGGATGTGTTTGAGCAGGCGTACAAAAATGGATACGCCGCCGGACTTGCTGACGCAGGAGTACACATTGTAGATGGTTGCAGTTGTGTTTCCAATGCAAAGGTCTTTGGTCTTGAGGACAGTATAAGACGAGCGAAGTTTCCAATGGCGGTTGACCCAAACGCCTTAAACAAAGACCTCACAAAAGGCATTAAGGCGCTCGCGCAGAGTGGTCGTGGCGAAGGTCACGACCAGTGGCTCACAGGAGTTATTGTCCAGTTCGACTTTACATTCTCCAATAAGGGGTGGACTGAGGTAGAACGCTACCATTTCTTCGACTTTGTGAGCTCACAGAGCACGATGCACCGTATCACTAAATTTGACCTTGATGAGACATATAACGACTATGTAGACCCGCGAATCATCGAAGTCATTAAAGAAAAGACCAAAGCCTATAACGACTATGTGGAGTCGATTGACACGGGGCTGGTTCCGCAAAGCGTTGAGTGTATGAAGCAAATCAACGAAACCAAGGCTCGCCTCTATCTCGAGGTACTGTACAACAACCCTGCTGGCTTTAAGTTGACTGCCGGTATGACAACAAACTACAGACAGCTAAAGACAATATACGCCCAGCGTAAGAATCACAGGCTCCCAGAGTGGTGTGAGTTTTGCAAATGGATTGAGACGCTCCCAATGAGCGAGCTTATCACCGGTGCAGAAAATGTATAACCGAGTGGAGAGCAGAATTAACAATCCATACAGGATGAAACAACTGATTGACTTCAAGGGTCTCGATGTTGACGGTTATATTTATCCAACTGATATAGACGGTCTTATTGAATATAAAGACTCTGAATACATAATTTTTGAAGTTAAATACGGCAACGCAGAGGTATCGTTCGGTCAGAAGCTTGCAATCCAAAGAATGGTGGACGACTTCACAAAGGTTGGTAAACAAGCAGTGGCGTTTATATGTGAGCACACTGTACGCGATGCCAACACGCCTGTCGTTGCAGCTTGGTGTAAGGTGAGAGAGATTTATTATGGCAAAGAAAAACAGTGGAGAGCTCCAGAGGTTGAGATAACTGTTCGTGAGGCTGTAAACAGTTTTCAGAAGTATTCCAAGCTAAAGCTTAAGTCAGACAAAAAGGAGAATGAAACAGTTGAAGAGTGAGTTATTTGTAGACAATTTTGCAGGCGGTGGTGGGACGTCAACTGGTATTGAGGTTGCAATCGGAAGAAATGTAGACATCGCCATTAACCACGACCCAGACGCGATAGCAATGCACAAAGTCAATCATCCAAACACAAAGCATTATTGCGAAGATGTTTGGGATGTTGACCCAGTAGAGGCTTGTGACGGACATCCAGTCGCTTTGGCTTGGTTTTCTCCAGACTGCAAACACTTCTCAAGAGCTAAAGGCGGCAAGCCTGTCGATAAGAACATTCGTGGACTTGCTTGGGTTGCTGTCAGATGGGCATTGCTTGTCAGACCAAGAGTGATAATGTTAGAGAATGTCCCGGAAATCCAAACTTGGTGTCCTCTCGGAGAGGATAACAAACCAATCAAGGAGCGTTCCGGCGAAACATTCAGAGGGTTCGTTCAGATATTGTCAACAGGACTTCGTAAAGACCACCCTGCATTTATCGAATGTTGCAAGGCATTAAATATCGACATCAATAGCAAAGAGGCTGATACGCTGTCGAGAGGTCTTGGATACCATGTTGAGTTCAAGGAGCTTTCGTCTTGCGATTTTGGCGCTCCAACAACCCGAACTCGGTTCTATATGGTTGCACGGAGCGACGGCAAGGACATTGTATGGGCAAAGGCGACTCACGCTCCGAAAGACAGCGAAGAAGTAAAGTCCGGCAAGCTACTACCATACCACACGGCTGCAGAATGTATCGATTGGAGTATTCCGGCACAAAGCATATTCGAGCGAGACAAACCTCTTGCAGAGAAAACACTACGCAGAATAGCACGAGGAATTAAGAAATTCGTTATCGACAATCCAGAGCCGTTCATTGTGAACTATAAGTTTGAAAATCCTCCAGAGGATATTGAAGAACCATTATCGACGATTACAGCAGTCAACAGTCACTATGTCGTAGCGCCGACGCTCATTCAGTATCACAGCGAAACATCAACAGATGAGGTTAGAGGACAGGAATTAACCGAGCCTATCATGACAATAGATGCAAGTCCTCGGTACGCACTGTCGTGCGCTCACATTATGAAGAACTACGCTGGTGGATATAAGGGTGCAGGAAGTGCCGCAGACGCCCCTCTCAGCACAGTAACAGCTAAAGACCACAACAGCCTTGTGACAGCCCATATCATGACAATGCGAAACCATATGGACGGGCAGAGAGTTGATGAACCGCTAACGACAATCTCAACCAGCGGCGCACATCACGCAGAAGTACAGACATTTCTCGTCAAATACTTCTCGTCTGAAACAGCAAAGTCATTAAACGAACCGCTTGATACGATAACAACCAAGGACAGATTTGCGCTTGTGACAATTCACGGCGAGGAATACATAATCACAGATATCAAAATGAGAATGTTGCAACCAAGAGAGTTATTCAATGCTCAAGGATTTCCGCATGATTACATAATCGACAAGGACTACAAGGGGCGTAGCTACTCCAAAACAAAACAGGTTGCACGGTGCGGTAACGCAGTAACGCCGCCGGTTGCCACAGCATTGGTTAGAGCAAATCTGCCGGAATATTGTTGAAATCCATACGGATTGGAGGTGAAAATTTGAAAGTTATTTTAATCTCGGGTAAAGCACAGAACGGAAAAGACACGACAGCAGGATTTATGCAGACTCAGTTCAAAGAGCACGGAGACAGAGTGCTTATTACACACTACGCAGACCTACTCAAGTACATCTGTACGAACTACTTTGGATGGAATGGTATAAAAGATGATAACGGTCGTAGAATGTTGCAGTATGTCGGCACAGATGTGATACGCAGGCAGAACCCGTCATTGTGGGTTGACTTTGTGGCGCTGATGCTTAAATACTTCCACGAAAATTGGGACTATGTGATTATCCCGGACTGCCGTTTCCCGAACGAAGTCTCAACTATGATTGAAAACGGATTTGATACGGTTCATGTCAGAGTTGTAAGAGATGGATTTAAGTCACCGTTGACTGATGAACAGCAGAAGCATCCGTCAGAAACCGCTTTGGATGATGTAGAGCCAGATATTTACTTGCACAATAGCGGTACGCTGGACGACTTAGAGCAGTCCATCAAAAACTTAATTAAGGAGAACTTCTATGCAGACAAAAACTAAAGGGTACTACGATATCGACATTGAGATTGATAAGGCGCTGCTCGAAGGCAGCATGGTCGATGAGATTTTCTATCTACAAGACCTAAAACAGAGGAAGCTGTTCTTAAATATGGACATTGAGCAGGCATCCGTTTGCGATATCGTCAAGCACATTATGCAATACAACACAGAGGATAAAGGGATTGAAGTTAGTGACCGCAAGCCAATCTTACTCTACATCACATCGAACGGCGGCGATGTAGATTCTGGGTTTGAGCTGATTGATATTATCCAAAACAGCAAGACGCCTGTCTATACAATTAACCTCGGATATCAATATAGCATGGGGTTCCTTATCGGTCTTGCAGGCGCAAAAAGATTTGCGACGCAGAATGCAAAGTTTTTACACCACGATGGCACAAATGTACTCGTCAATTCCGGCGCAAAAGTCAAAGACCAGATGGAGTTCCAAGATAAAATCGAAAAGAGAATCAAGCGTTATGTAATCAGTCGGACGAATGTCACAGACGCAGAATACGATACGCATTTAAGACAGGAATGGTATTTATTCGCTGATGAAGCTAAGAAGTATGGCATGGTCGATTATATCATTGGTATTGATTGCGATATGGACTCGGTAATTTAATGCCTCGTAAGACTCGCAACTTAATTAACCGCAGGTTCGGTTCACTCGTCGTTATGTCAAGAGGCGAAGATATCATCAATAAAAACGGCTCACACTCAACTGCGTGGATATGCCAATGTGATTATCGAATGGACTTGTTCGAGTAAATGATTGGGATGATGTATATAACATAATCAATCAAATGGCAAAGGAGTAACAATGATGAAAATCATCTTGTATTCAACGGAGTGCCCGCGATGCAAGATTCTTGAAAAGAAACTTACAGAGAAGGGCGTCAGCTTCACAGAGAATAACTCTGTCGAAGAAATGCTTAAACTTGGGATTATAGAAGTCCCGGTTTTACAGGTTGACGGCGAGCGATTGAACTTCTCGCAGGCTGTCCAGTGGGTAAATAATCAGTGATACGTATAGGAGAAAGAATATGGAAATTCAGTTAAAACTTTCTAAGGACTTTGAACGGTGCCTTGAGGAATTAAAAAAGAAATATGGAGAGGACTTTGAATCCATCAACGGCGTTCACCCGAGTCAGCTCGACTTTTCAGAGTTTATTGACAACTTTGTGGATAAAGACACGCTTGCGGACTCCAGTATTGACCCAAATGCGAACGCCAACCACAAGGACATACGCAGTTTTATGACAGAAAAGGGCAAGAGTGAAGACAAGCTCTTCGGCCTCAATAAGATTTTCATGGAAATCAAAAAGCAGTGGGGTCTTCGTACAGCTAAACAATGGTTAGAGTGTGAGTTTAGCAGAGCATTTTATCTTAATGATAGCACAACCGCAAGTTATTTCCCCTATTGTTGGGCTAATGATTTCACACGACTCGCAACAGAGGGCTTGTTTTTCCTCGACAATTATAACAACCAAGCCCCAAAACACCTCACGACGTACTTCGACGATGTGATTGAGTTCGTTTCCTTCCTCTCCAACCGTCAGTCAGGCGCTGTCGGTATGCCCAATGTTCTGATTTGGGCTTGGTATTTTTGGAAGAAAGACGTAGAGGACGGATATTACATGAAAGACCCGGACTACTACCTGCGCCAGCAGTTCCAGAAACTTGTTTACCGTCTGAACCAGCCGTTCCTACGCATCGACCAGAGCGCATTCACAAATGTGAGCATTTTTGACCATCCATATCTGGAATCTCTATTCGGTGGATTGGAGTTCCCGGATGGTACGTTGGCGATTGACCACATTGACGACCTTATTGAGTGCCAAAAGACATTCATGGAAGTTGTAAGCGATATTCGTGAGACGAATATGTTTACGTACCCGGTGCTGACATATTCTCTGCTTTATCAGAACGGAAAGTTCGTGGACGAGTCATTCGCAAGATGGTGCTCAAACCACAACATTCGTTGGAGCGACAGTAACTTCTTCGTCAGTGATAATGTCGGTGTCCTCTCGAATTGTTGCAGACTTTTGAGCGACACCCAAAAGCTCGATGCGTTTATCAACTCTATCGGCGGGACGGCTTTGTCCGTCGGCTCCTGCCGTGTAAGCACAATCAACCTCGTCCGCATCGCTTATGAGAGCGGATTTAACAAGAAGAAGTACATTAAGATTTTGCGCGACAGAGTGCTCCTCGATTGCAAGGCGCTTACTTCGATGCGGCACATCATCCAGAGAAATATCGAGAAGGGCTTGCTCCCGAACTACCGCGATGGAGCGGTTGAACTCGATAAACAATTCTGTACAATCGGCGGCATTGGAATGTACGAGGTTATGGATTTGTTCGGCCTTATCAACACCGACGAGATTGGATGCAAGAGCTATTCTGACGAGGCTGTCGAGTTCGCCACCGAAATCCTCGATACCATGAACGAAGTTAAGGACAATTTTGAATGTGACTTTACATTCAATATTGAGATGATTCCGGCTGAGAACTGCGCCGGTGTGATTTGTCAGGCTGACAATCTCCTATACGAGCAGGACAAATACTTCATCTACTCAAACCAGTGGATTCCCCTCATGGAGAAATGCACCATTCAGGAGAAGTGCCGCCTCGGTTCTTTGTTCGATAAGAAGTGCGGAGGCGGTTGCATCGCCCACATCGACATTGAGAACCGCTTCCCGAATGAGGAGACGGCGTGGGAGATGCTGAACTATGTTGCGTCTCAGGGCGTTATCTACTTTGCATTCACCACAAAGATTAGCGTCTGTAGGCACAAGCACGCTTTTATCGGCGAGCCTCGATGCCCTGTGTGTGGCGAGCCGATTGCCGACACTTATGCTCGTGTGGTTGGCTTCTACACCCCAACGAGTAGCTATCAGAAAATCCGCAAGAAAGAGTTTGATTGCAGACGTTGGATGAACGTCCTATAGAACGACGAGGTAATGCAGTAATGCTGATTAAAGGCTTAAAGGACGAAGACTTTGTAAACTACAAGCTCCCGTGTATGTTCGTCGTAACGAGCTTCTGTACCTTTAAGTGCGACATTGAAAGCGGGGTAAGCTGTTGTCAAAACAGCTCCCTCGCAAAGCAACCGGCTACGAACGTATCAGATGATATCATTATCCGGAGATACCTGAACAACCCCATCTCACAGTCAATCGTGTTTGGTGGGCTTGAGCCAGTGGAGCAGTTCGGTGAGCTCTGCCGGTTCCTTGATAAGTTGCGCAGAGAGTACAAGTGCAGCGACGATGTGGTAATTTACACCGGATTTAATAAAGACGAGATTTTAGACGAGCTTGAAAAGCTCCGGGAGTTTAAAAATATTATCGTCAAGTTTGGGCGATTTGTTCCGGACAAGGAGAAGAGATATGATGACATACTCGGTATTACGCTTTCTTCTCCGAATCAATACGCAGAAAGGATTTCATAAGGAGAAAAACATGAAGCATAAGAAAGAAAAATCAGGTGGAGCAGAACTCGGCTCCGCAGTAGGAAGCACCGGTAACTTTTTAACTATATTATTTTGCGCGCTCAGAGCTTGTGGAATCATTCATTGGAGTTGGTTCTGGATAATGTCTCCGATATTCTTTTCGTGGGTACTTTTGGTGGTGCTGTTAGTTTTAGCCGGTGTAATGGCAACGATGATGGATAAAGATGAGGAGGAATAAGCTGATATGGACGAACACAAAATTGAAATCGGATTTCGTTTTAAGAATGAATTCGGAGAAAGATTTGAAGCTACGTCAAAATTCACCATTTATGACGACGTTAGCTACAGTGAGATTGACGAGGTTGGAATCAAATTTAACGATTTTTTAAGGCAGGCTGGGTATGCAAGACAAAACGACCTCATCTTTATGGAAGACATTACAGAAGATGAATATGACGCATTGTCGTGCTTCCTCGACGAATACAGAGAAAAGCAGAAACAGGAAAGAGAGGATACATAATGGCTATCAAGCAAAATCCAGATAAGGAATATGCGAATGAAGTTTGCAAACAGATAAAAGAAAACGGTGGGTTTTGTCCGTGCAAACTTGAAAGAACCCCAGATACAAAATGCATGTGCAAGGAGTTTCGCGAACAGGAAGAAGGCATCTGCCACTGCGGTCTGTATATCAAGGAGAAGGACTAATTTCGCGGTGATGTGTATGTTCATCACATACCTTAATTTGTGGTGGAGACCACGACATTAAATAAAGGAGATTCAGTTATGAATATGAGATACAAGAAACTTAACCAAGCAGCCATTGAACCGGTGAAAGGCTCTGATTACGCAGCTGGACTCGATTTGTGCGCTTGCATCGATAGTAATACGGTTGATGTTGCTACAGGTGCAACGGTCAAAATTGGGACAGGCATTGCCGTAGAAATTCCAGATGGATACTTTGGTGCTGTATTCGCAAGAAGCGGTCTTGCGACGAAACGAGGCTTGAGACCGGCCAACTGTGTCGGCGTGATTGATGCAGACTATCGTGGCGAGGTTATCGTCGCATTACATAACGATTCAGATAAAACCGAGACGATTTGCACCGGAGACAGAATCGCGCAGCTTGTGATTATGCCGCATATTCCGGTCGAGTTGTGTGAGGTTGGTGAACTCTGTGAGACTGTACGGGGAGCAGATGGATTTGGTAGTACGGGGACGAGTTCGCTTGCCACAGGAAAGATAGACTATTATGAATAACTCCGCTTGTTCTAACACTGCGTCGGGGTGGGTGCAATACCCGCCCCAATCAGTGTCTCCGCAACATATTCAAGTACCGATTTGGGAGAAGTATACGCTGACTATTGATGAAGCTGCCGCCTATTTTAGAATAGGAGGGAACAAGCTAAGGCAAATAGTTAACGAGCATCCAGATGCAGAATACATACTGTGGAATGGTAACAGACCGCAGATAAAAAGAATAATGTTCGGAAAGATGATTGACAGCATAAATGCAATTTGACTTTTCCATATCGAGATAGTATAATAATTATGCCTGTCATCTCTTTTCAGAGAGGAGCCAATATGAACGAAAAGAGAAGAGACAATAAAGGCAGAGTTTTGCGAAACAGCGAGAGCCAACGACCAGACGGAAAGTACGAGTTCAAGTACACAGACGCAAAAGGTGTGCGCAGGAGCGTGTATAGTTGGAAACTTGTATCGACAGATAAACTTCCAAAAGGTAAACGACAATGCGAACCTTTGAGAGACATTGAAAAGCGCCTGTCGCGAGACACTGATGACGGTATTGATACGCACTTTGGTACGAAGACAAGCCTAAACGATTTCTACGATGATTACATCAGTACGAAGTATGAGCTGAAGCCATCAACGCGCACAAACTACAAATATATGTATAAGAAATATGTGCGTGATGGACTTGGCACCAAGAAAATTGCAAGCATCAAGTATAGCGATGTCAAAAAGTTTTATATCCATCTCATAAAGGATGTAGGCTTTAAGCCGAACTCCGTTGAGATTATACAAACAATTTTGCATCCTGTATTTAACATGGCTGTTAGAGACGGATACATTCGGATAAATCCAACAGACGGTGTAATTGCTGAAATTAAGCGCAGTCACAATTGGGAGAAGCCAAAGCGCCACGCATTGACGATACCGCAGCAAGAACGGTTTGTAGAGTTTGTTTCTGGAAATAAGGTGTACAAGCATTGGATGACGCTTTTCACGGTGATGCTTGGTACTGGGGCTCGTGTCGGTGAAATCGTGGGGCTGCGTTGGGATGACTGTGACTTTGAAAACAACATCATAGACATCAATCACAATCTCATCTATCGCGTGCAGGATGACAGCCGAGTCTGTGAGTTCCATATTACAACGCCGAAGACGAAGGCTGGTACTCGTATTATCCCGATGTTCAGTGAGGTGAAAGAGGCACTACTTGCAGAGTATGCTCGCCAGCAAAAAGATGGCTTCAACACGTTTGTAATTGACGGCTATACAAACTTTATCTTCCGCAATCGATTCAACGAGGCGTTAAACCCTCACGCCATAAACAGAGCGATTGAGAGGGTGATAAGAGATGCCAATCTTGAAGAACAGAAGAAAGCGAGAGAGGAACACCGTGAGCCTGTGCTGCTACCACACTTTAGCTGCCATCACCTACGGCACACGTTCTGTACAAGACTCTGCGAGAACGAATCTAATATCAAAATTATCCAAGAAATCATGGGGCATCGAGACATAGGAACCACTATGGATGTCTACAACGAGGCGACAAAAGAGAAAAAGATGCAGACGTTTGCATCTCTCGAAGGAGCTTTCCGAATCTCATAGTAATTTACGACAAAATTTACGACAAATGACCGCGAAGTTATAAAAAGATATGAGAATATATAACAAGACAAAGTCGTAAAAACCGCGTAAATACGGCACTTTTAAGAAGTTATAAGAACATATATGAGATTTCGGAAATATTCCCGACAATGAAGCCCATCGACCAAAAAAGCCAGTAAAATCAAGGCTTTTCGG